>JAGHSF010000069.1 GCA_018065985.1 Candidatus Cryptobacteroides choladohippi | reverse complement strand
ATTACTGATAGATTCTGTGACGGCCCGCCCGATTCCGGCGGGCCGTTTCCGTTTGTCCGGCACTGCAGGGCTCATTGGCTTGCAAATCACTGCTTTCCAAAAATATTGCTATATTTGTAGAATTGGTTTACCTGTTGAAATCAGGTGATTTATTGTGTACACATGAAAACGATGACCATCGATGGCGGCAAGTACGTGAGGATGATAGGTGCAGGCGCCGCAAGACTCTATGACAACCGCAAGGCTGTCAATGATTTGAATGTCTTTCCCATTCCTGACGGAGACACTGGGGACAATATGTATATGACCATTTCCGCAGGCCGTGATTCGGCATCTGCTGGGGCTTCCCTGGGGGAGTGTGCCAACTCGGTTTCGAAGGGTATGCTGCTTGGCGCCCGAGGCAATTCCGGGGTCATACTGTCACGCATATTCGCAGGCATAGCCAAAGGGCTTGACGGCAGGGAGACCGCTTCTCTATCAGAGTTCAAGTCGGCGATGCAGTGTGGCGTTGAGGAATCCTACAACGCTGTCTCGAATCCCGTCGAGGGTACCATACTCACCGTATTCAAGGACTCGGTCAATGCAGCCGCTTCATGCAGCGGCAGCTTCGAGGAATATTTCGACGCCCTCTGCACGGAGTCCGAGAAGTCTCTGGAGCGCACCCCGTCGCTTCTTGACGTCCTGGCCCGGGCCGGCGTGGTCGACAGTGGCGGTGCGGGGCTGGTTCATATCCTCTCCGGCATGAGCTGCGCGCTCGATCCTGACGCTGATCTTGCCAATGGTGGTCCCGTCGAGTCGAAACAGACCTCCGTCGATCTTTCCGCCTTTGGCGAAGACACCGAGCTCGAGTTCGGCTACTGCACCGAATTCCTTCTCCGTCTGCAGAATTCAAAGGTCGATACAGAAAACTTCGACGAGAAGGTGATTGTCGAGTATCTGAACTCGGTGGGCGAGTCCGTGGTGGCATTCAGAGACGGCACGATAGTCAAGGTGCATGTGCATACAAAGACTCCCGGTGCCATACTGAGTCACTGCCAGCGCTGGGGAGAGTTCCTGACCATCAAGATAGAGAACATGACCCTGCAGCACCACGAGGCACACAAGGCGGCACCAAAGCGCCCTCACAAGAAGGCCGCTGTGGTTGCCGTTGCATCCGGGGATGGACTCGAACAGCTGTTCTCCGACATGGGAGCCGACATCGTGATAAGGGGCGGCCAGACCATGAACCCCTCCGCAAGCGACTTTGTCAGCGCCTTCGAGGAGTTGAATGCCGATACCATCTACGTTCTTCCGAACAATTCCAACATCATACTCACCGCCAGGCAGGCTGCCGGGATATGTGCCGATGCACATGTGTGCGTGCTGCCGAGCAAATCGATAGGTGAGGGCTATTCACTGCTTGGTTCGATAGACTTTGCATCCGGTGATGACGCGCAGATCGAGGCCGAGGCTGCCGAGGTACTTGGTTCCGTGGTTTCCGGAATGGTTTCCCGTGCAATACGCACCACCGAGGCTGCTGCCGAGGGCGATTTCATCGGTTTCGTGAAGGATGACATCCTCTGCGCCTCACCCGAGCGTGTGGAGGCTCTCTGCGGCCTTTGCGGGAAGCTGGGCGCCGGCTCATGCGACGTCCTCCTTCTTATCGTCGGTTCCGACGTGCCCTCACAGGAGGCTCAGACCGCGGCGTCGAAGCTTCAGGGACTGTACCCCGGAACAGAGGTGGCTGTTTATCAGGGAGGTCAGCCAGTGTTTGATTATATCATTGTAATACAATAGAATATGTGGACTTTCTTTACTGATTCTGATACTGATTTCAATCTCGAGACCTGTAAGGAATACGGTTTCAGGCTCATCAGTATGCCCTACAGCGTTGATGCAAAGCCAGTATACCCCTACGTGGACTTCAAGACCTTCGATTCCAAGGCTTTCTATGACATGCTCCGCACCGGAGTGCTTCCTACGACCAGTGCACTGAGCGTGGAGCAGTACAAGGAGTACTTCGAACCTGAGTTTGCCGCAGGGAACGACATCTTCTACATCCATTTCTCCGAGGCCATGTCCATGACCTTCGGCAATATGCGAAAGGCCGTCGACGAACTTTCAGCCAGGTATCCCGGGCGCCGTTTCGTCGATTTCGACACCAAGGGCATCACCATCATCAGCTACCTGATGGTAAAGGAGATGGCCGATGACCTCAAGGCGGGCATGTCGGTGGATGACGTGGTGGCAAAGTATGAGCCCGAAGTGAACCATTACACCCAGTATTTCTTTGCCGACGACCTGAAGTTCTTCAGGCGCAGCGGCCGTGTTGGCGGAATCGCCGCAACCATGGGAGGTCTCATCGGAATACGGCCCATCATCTATATGAACGAAGAGGGCAGGATGGTCAGCATAGGCAAGGAGAAAGGGCGCACCAAGGCCATCGAGAGGCTTGTCAGCTACGTCGAGGAGAAGGGTGACGACATCAAGGGCCACAGGTTCGTCATAGGACATACCGATGCCCCCGAAATCGTTTCGGATCTTGCATCCCGCCTGAAAGAGATATTCGGCGAAGACCTTGACATAGAGATAGTTCCCACAAATCCTACGGCCGGCAGCCATTGCGGCCCCAACGGCGTGGGAGTTGCATTCCATTCAAAGGAAAGATAGATATGATAGAGATCAAAGAGGTGGCTACATGCCGGCAGAGGAGGGAATTCCTGAATTTCCCCAACAAACTCTACAGGAACAATCCCTGTTACGCTCCTGCCCTTATGATGGACGAGCGCAAGATATTCCGCAAGGACTATCTTTACTACGACACCAGTGAGGCCGTCTATTACAATGCCTACAAGGATGGCGTGATGGCCGGACGCATCTCCGGCATCCTCCAGCACTCAAGCAACGAGAAATGGAATCAGAAGCGCGTCAGGTTCACACGTTTCGACGTAATAGATGACTTTGAAGTGGCCAAGGCGCTGCTGACGGCCGTCGAGGACTGGGCCAGGTCAAAGGGTATGGATACTGTCTGCGGCCCGCTCGGTTTCTCCGATCTCGAAAGGGAGGGTCTGCTGATCGATGGCTTCGACCAGATGTCGACTTTCGAGGAGCAGTACAATGCCCCGTATTATCAGACATTCATCGAGAAGCTGGGATACAGCAAGGAGGTTGACTGGCTTGAGAGCCAGCTCCGCCCCACGAAGGATCCCGAAGCCCTCGAGGAGATGAAGAAGATGTCCGATTTCGTGATGAAGCGCTACAAACTTCATTTCGGACCGGCCAGGAACACCAAGGATTTCCTGAAGCGTTATGCCAATGACGTGTTCGAACTGCTTGACAAGTCGTATGAGCACATCTACGGCACGGTTCCTTTCACTGACGGAATGCGCAAGCTGATGATCGACAATTTCAACCTCATCATCGACCTGGACCATGTTGCGGTGATACTCGATGAGAATGACAATGCCGTATGCCTTGGCATCTGCTTCCCTTCGATCGCCAAGGCGCTGCAGAAATCCGGCGGACGTCTCACTCCGCTCACTCTCCTGAAGGTTCTGCATGCCATCAGGCATCCTGAGGTCATAGACCTTGCACTCATCGGTGTGGATCCCGTGTATCTTAACAGGGGAATCAGCATCGTGTTTGCCTACGAGCTCACCAAAATGCTTCAGAAGCCGGGCATCAGGTATGCTGACACCAACCTCAATCTCGAGGACAACTTTGCAATCCTGAATTTGTGGAAGCGCTTCGACCAGAAGGAAAACAAGCGCCGCCGCTCATATACCAAGAAGATAGCATGATAAAGATAGCGGTAGACTGCTTCGGCGGAGACCACAGCCCCCAGGCCAATATTGAAGGCGCACTTGCCGCTCTCGCAACGCTTCCCGAGCTCCATCTCATCCTTGCCGGGGATGAGGCTGCCATACGGGCGGACCTCGCCGGCCGCAGCTATGACGAGTCCCGCGTGGAGATTCTCCATGCCCCTGACGTTATCGGCTGCGACGAGAAACCCACTGACGCCATCCGCCTCAAGCGTGAGAGCTCGATGGTGAAGGCTGTCCGTCTCCTGCGTGACGACGACACCGTGTCCGGAATGGTCAGTGTCGGTTCCACCGGAGCCCTGGTGGCCGCAGCCCTTACCAGGGTCGGCCGTCTTGAAGGCGTGATACGTCCTGCGTTCTGCCCCGTGCTCCCGACGATGAATGGGGGCGTTGTGGGAATCTGCGACTCCGGCGCCAACATGGAAGTAACGCCAGACCATCTGCGCCAGTTCGCCATCATGGCCTCGCTCTACATCCAGAATGTTTACGGAGTGGAAAGGCCCCGTGTGGCTCTTCTGAACGTGGGGGTTGAGGCTGAAAAGGGAGATGCCGTCCATCAGGAGGCATACCAGCTCCTCAAGCAGACCGAAAGCCTGAATTTTGTCGGCAACATGGAGAGCCGTGACCTGCTTTCAGGAAAGTATGATGTTGTGGTATGCGACGGCTTCAGCGGCAACGTGCTGGTGAAGACTACCGAGGGCACGGCAATCGAACTGCTCAGGAAACTCAAGAAGGACGTTTTCTCCAGGACCATATACAAGATAGGTGCAGCCCTGATGAAGCGCCTCTTCAGCGACTTCAAGTCGTTCATGGATTACCAGAACTACGGCGGGAGCGTGCTGCTCGGCACATCCAAGCTTGTAGTCAAGGGCCATGGCAGCAGTAATGCGCTATCCGTGCAGAGATGTATCGAGCAGGCCTATCGCGCGGAGCTTGGCGAACTTGGCAGAAAGATTGAAACAGAAATACTTAAATACGATCACTATGAACAATGAAACAATGTTCTCCGAGGTGCGCCGCATTCTTGCGAAGCAGCTCAGAAAAGATGTTGAAATGGTGACTATGGAGTCGCGCATCAAGGAAGAGCTTGGTGCTGATTCGCTTGACATACTCCAGCTCCTCATGAAGATCGAGGACGACTACGGCATCGTCATTCCTGACGAAAAGCTCGCAGGATTCAAGACAGTGTCTGACATAGTTGAATTCCTTGACGCGCAGAAGGCTGCGAACGCCTAGAACAGAAGGCTCACCCCGATACCGATAAGCACGAGACCACCGAGCATCTCGGCCCAGCGCCCTGATTTCTTTCCGATGGTCTTGCCGCCTTCGATGCCGATGACAACCGACAGCACGGTAACCGCGAACACCGCCACGAGCAGGTGTGACATTCCCTTGATGCCGGTCCCGGCCATGCATCGTGCCACGCCCACGGCCAGGGCGTCGATGCTGGTTGCAATGCCTCCAATAATCACGTTTCTGAGGCCGTTGAGGTCTCTTATCTCCTCCTCGCCCCGAATAGCCTCGACGAGCATGCTCCCCCCTACATAGAGAAGCAGCAGGAAGCCTATGATGTGGGAGGCCTTCTCGACAAAGCCGACGAACAGGCTGCCGAAAGCCCATCCGCAGGCCAGCAGTCCTGTCTGGATCACTCCGAACAACAGGGCCACTTTGAGTGTTTCATTGAATCTGCAGTTGCGGACGGTGACTCCGGAACACAGAGATACTGCAAAACAGTCGGCACAGAGTGCCACTGCCATCAGCAGGGATTCCAGAATTTCCATCACCTGGCCACTCTGAAGTTCCTCTCGATCAATGTCTGGACGTCGGCGACGGTTCTTTCATCCTTACCGGCGAAAACAATGATGGCGAGAATTCCGGAGCGCACTTCCTGTGCGATGAAGCGCATGGGAGAGTCATCCTCGCATAAGGCGTCGTAGCTCCAGGCATTCTTTCCGTTGAACTTGAGCTTCACGATGGGATTGAAGTCCTCAGGGTCCTCCTCGTCAAAGCCGACAGTCTCTGCGTAATTTGCAAAAGCCTGATCCTCAGCGGTCTCATCTTCCGGCATGTCGCCTACGTAGATGTCTATCATTGCATCATCCCGGTCTTTGACGTTTCCGGAAAGGTGTGCTTCAAGGTGTGCGATTTCTGCACCCGATTCATCTATGTACGAATCGATCATCGATGTCCATTCCTTTGGGAGCGGAAGCTGAATGTCATATTTCATAAGCAAGTGTGAGTATTGGATTGCAAAGGTACTCTTTTCTTTCTTTTTTATCACGAAAATTGGTAAATTTGAGAATGCTGAAAATCGTATATCTTGATGCCGCCACTTTCGGCGGGTTCTCTCTCGAGCCGATAGCCTCCCTGGGGGAACTGGTGTGCTACCCGACCACCACTGCCGAGCAGGCAATGGAACGTGTTTCCGATGCTGACGTTCTGATAGTGAACAAGGTGCGTGTCACCGAGGCGCTGCTCGACGCCGCCCCCAGACTGAAACTCGTGTGCGAGGCTGCCACGGGCGTTAACAACATCGACCTCGATGCCTGTGCCCGAAGAGGCATACCGGTAAGGAACGTAGTCGGATATTCCACCGATTCCGTGGCGCAGCTGACTTTCACCCAGATACTGTGGATGCTGTGCAATGTGCAGCGATATGACTCTTATGTGAAGAGCGGAGCCTACTTTGAGGGCGGGATTTTCACGGATGTTTCCAACCCTTTCGTCGAGATTGCCGGCAAGACCATTGGAATCATCGGCATGGGTGCCATAGGTCAGGCAGTGGCGCGCATAGCGGTGGCGTTCGGAATGAAAGTCATGTATTATTCCACATCCGGCACAAGCCACTGCGCGCTCTATCCCTGCGTCAGCCTGGAGGAACTTCTGCGCAGCAGTGATGTGGTGTCGGTGCACTGCCCGCTCACTCCCGCCACCGATGCCCTGATAGGGGAGGCGGAACTTGCCATGATGAAGCCGACGGCCGTGATAGTGAACATGGCGCGTGGAGGTATTGTTGCTGAAAAAGCCCTCGCAGATGCCCTGGATGCGGGAATCATCACTGCGGCTGCCATCGATGTGTACTGTACTGAGCCTGTCCCGTCAGACCATCCGTACATGACCATGGCTCATCCGGAGCGCATGTTTCTCACTCCGCACGTGGGATGGGCAAGCAGGGAGGCGATAGTGCGCCTTATAGGAAAGGTGGCAGAGAATATCTCCGATATGTTCCCTGCCGGTGGCTCATTACATGAGACCAAGGATCTTGGCGCGGCTCAGTAGGCAGTCTCCGATTGAGGCGGCCCTTCTTCCCAGTGTCGAGAGGTGGATCTTGGTGTCGGAATTCACGCGTGAGAGCGAGAGCCTGTTGACGGCTGTCTTGATGGGGAGCCTGAGATAGTCCTTGCCCACGATGAGGCGTCCGCCTATCACAACGAGGCCCGGGTTGAAGATGTTTATCACGCCGGCGATGGCTCGTCCGAGGGTTTCGCCAATCTCGCCTATGCAGTCGATGGCCAGCACATCCTCTTCACGTATGGCCTGCAGGATATCTTCCAGCTCGATGTCGCCGTTCTCCTTGTAAATCTTTGAGAGTGAGGACCTTTTGCCTTCGCGCAGCTTCTCGATCACCATGCGGTGCAGGGCTGATCCGGAAGCGCCCGTCTCAAGACATCCGACCTTGCCGCAGCGGCAGATGATGTTGTTGTCGAGAAGGGGGAAGTGGCCTATCTCTCCGGAGAATCCCGACTTTCCGTAATACAGGTTGCCATCCAGTATGAGCCCCATTCCAAGACCCCAGCTGAGGTTCACGAAAATGAAGTCCTTGTCAGCCTCGGGACCGAGTGTCATGTATTCACCATAGGTCATGGCCCTGGAGTCGTTCTCGATGCTCACGGGAACTCCCAGCTCTCTTGTGAAGGCGGCGGTCAGAGGGATGTCCTCGGAAACGAAGTAGCTGAGCGAGTAGCCCTTTTCGGGGTTTACACGTCCGCTGAGGCTCACGCCCACACCCAGCACCTTGTCCCAGGATATGCCTATTCCTGTAACCTCTTCCTTGATTACCTGACAGATGCTCTTGAATGACTCCTCGCTGGCTTCAAGCACGAATTCGATGTCCTGGATGAAGTGGACCATCTCTCCCTTGAAGTTGCAGACTGCAAGATGAACGTGCCTGCGTGCGACATCGACGCCCACAAAATATCCTGCATCGGGGTTGAGACCATAGATGTTTGGTCTGCGACCGCCGGTGGTGCCTATCTTGCCCTCGTCCTGAAGGAAACCTTCATCGATGAGTTCGCCCACGAACTTGGTGGTGGTGGGTACGCTGAGGCCGAGCGCCTTGCTGAAATCGGCTATGCTGTGTGTGTTGTTCACAATGCACAGGCGTATAATCTCGCGCTTGGTTGTGGCGTTCTTGGCGGATGCGTCATTTAGAAATGTCTTGGGCATATTGAGCTGATTAGTTGGGTCTGCTTTACAAAAATATGAAAATAATCTCTATATTTGTAAATATTTTAAATAATTTTTAAAATCCATGAAAATCGGGAAGACGGTCAACAGCATCCGCAACATGCACCTTTCGATGCGTGCCAAGCTCTCTTTGAGCCTGTTGAGCATTGCCGCCATATTGCTGATATCCTGCATCATCTCATATGTTGAGTACAGCATTATGACGAACTATGTGTCCGGTCTTGTCGCTGAGGATATCAACAGCATAAACGAGGCCCGCAAGCTCGCCGATATGAGCAACAGCTATAATCTGCAGATGCTCGCCGTGATAGGTGACGACACTTCTGCCAGCCTCCCCGACTTTGACGACGAATATTTCCTGTCGCACTGCGAACTGCTGCGCGGCTCCCTGGCTTCGGAGGATGTGCGCAGCCAGGCCGACTCGGTGATGTACTCGTATTCGGCATACATGCTGACCTCGCTTGAGGCCGACAATGTGCTGATGTCTGACTTCATTGATTCGCGCTCATGGTATTTCGAGCGCCTGCAGCCCCGTTTCCAGCGTCTTCAGTCGGATATCGACAAACTGTCAAACGCCATATTCGCCGATCTGAAAGCCAACTCCGCAACCTTCGAGAGAGGGTTCTACCGAAGTGCCATTCCCGGCCTGGTGGCCGTAGGCGTGGGAATCCTGCTGGTATTCATGCTGCTGTTCTTCGTCAACGCATATTACGTGACCCCTCTGAACAGGATGCTTGACGCCATGAATTCCTACAGGAACAACGACAAGAAGTACACCTACAAGTTCGAGGGAGACGACGAACTTCTTGAACTCAACAGCGGAATCGCGGATCTGGCATCCGAAAACCAGGATCTGCGCCGCCGCATCACCACACTTCGCAGCAGGGAACAATGAATCTGAAGGTAATCAGCCGAAACATAGGATATGCGCTCCTCGTGAGTGCGCTGTTCATGCTGATATCTGCCGGTGTCGCGTTCTTCAACGGGCACGACAGCGCCCTCGCTGCGCTGAGCATCTCCTTTGTCATCACGTTCATAGTGGGAATCTTCCCGTTCATCTTTGTCCGCAAGACATCCGAGATAACGCTTAAGGAAGGATACATCATCATCACCCTGTCGTGGCTGCTGTCGTTCGTCTTCGGAATGCTGCCGTACGCACTCTGGGGTGGCCCTTTCACCCTCACCAACGCCTGGTTCGAGAGCGTGAGCGGCTTCACCACCACGGGGTCGACCATCCTTGAGAATGTCGAGGCTCTTCCCAAGAGCCTGCTTTTCTGGCGCAGCAGCACCCATTTCATCGGTGGCTTGGGAGTTGTGGTCTTCCTGCTGCTGATAATTCCCGGCTCGAACCAGATGAAGATACGTCTGGCAAACATAGAGCTCAGCAGCCTGAGCAAGGGCGGTTATTCCGCCCGCAGCGGAAAGACGGCCTACATCTTCGCCTATGTATATCTTGGGATATTTTTCCTGGCTGCAGTCTCCTATGCCCTTGCCGGCATGCCGCTGTTCGATGCCGTCTGCAACGCGATGAGCGTCTGCGCTTCAGGCGGATTCAGTACCAGGAACGCATCCATACTTGCCTTCGACTCGCGTCTGATCGAGCTGCTGACCATGGTTTTCATGGTCCTGACCTCGCTGCACTTCGGGCTTCTTTTCCTTGCGGTAGTGAACCGCTCCTTCAAGCCTCTGAAGAATCCGGTTCTGCGCTTCTACCTCTGCTTTCTGCTGGTCATGACGCTGGCGGTGGGCATTTCCCTGAAGTTCTCAGGGAATGTCGATGGCTGGGGCCCGGCTTTCTGGCAGTCGGCATTCCAGACCATCAGCGTCGTATCCACCACAGGCTTTGCCATTGCCGACAACGCGGACTGGGCCATGCTGCCCAATCTGCTGCTGCTTGTTGGAGGTGTCATGTGCGGATGTGCCGGCAGCACCACGGGAGGTGTCAAGGCCGACCGCGTGCTTGTGCTTTTCAAGGCTGTCTCCTGCAGGGTAGGCCGTGTGCTTCATCCAAATATGGTGAACGAGATAAAACTGGGCAGCAGGGTGCTGAAGAACGAAGATGTGACTCCGCTCTTGCTGTACATCTGCCTGTACTTGCTGATCCTCATCATCTCTGTGATCCTGTCGCTTCTCTTCGGGGTCAATGATCACAGTGCCTTTGCGGCGTCGCTTTGCTCACTGAGCAACGTGGGCCCGGCAACCGGCGAACTCGGTTTCATGGGCCATTTCAATTCAGTTCCCGTTGCAGGAAAGATACTGTACACGGCAGACATGTTCTTTGGCCGAATCGAAATCTATCCTGTGCTTGCGGTGATAGCCATGGTATTTGACCGCAGACGCAGATAATGGACCGCAGCAATTTCCTATACAAGACATTTCTTGAGCATTTCAGCGTGGAGCCCACCCCATGCCAGGACAGGCTCTTCCATACCGTGGCCGACTTTGCGACGGGTGATGATGCCGACATCCTGGTGGTGAACGGCTATGCCGGAACGGGAAAGACCACGGCCATCGCCGCCGTGATCAACGGCTTCCGGGAACTCAAGACGCGCTCCATCCTGCTGGCACCCACCGGCCGCTCGGCCAAGGTCTTCAGCGGGATATCCGGCCTGCCGGCATATACCATACACAAGCATATCTACAGGCAGAAGTCTGTGGGGGCCGACGGATTCGGGCAGTTCAGCCTTGCTCCCAACAAGGCCAAGGGCGCCCTCTTCGTTGTGGACGAGGTGTCGCTCATCGGCATCGATTCGGCGGAGAGGCAGAGCAGCTCCCTTTTCGGCACCGGCAACCTGCTGGAGGACCTTGTCACCTTCGTGCGCAGCGGGGTGGACTGCCGCCTCATTCTCATTGGCGATTCCGCCCAGCTGCCCCCGGTAGGCATGGACCAGTCGCCGGCGCTTTCGCCCGACTTCATGGACGGCTTCGGTGGTGTGATGTATGCAGAGATGACCTCTGTCGTACGTCAGGCGCAGGATTCCGGCATACTCCGCAATGCCACGGCCCTGCGGGAGATAATATCCGGGGCCGACCCGTACGACACCGTTCCCGGATTGAAGATAGAGACATCGGACGACGTGTGCAGGGTGAGCGGATCGGAGCTTATCGAAACTCTTGCCGATGCCTACGGCAAGTATGGTGAGGATGATACGATAGTCCTTTCGCGCTCGAACAAGAGGGCCATACGGTATAACCTCGGCATACGGTCCACCGTCCAGTTCAAGGAGGACCGTCTTGTGCGAGGAGACAAGCTCATGATAGTCAGGAACTGCTACCAGTTTGTGGGCGATGCCGAGAACCTTGACTACATTGCCAATGGTGATATCGCGAAGCTTTTGAAAATCAGCAATTTCGAGGATCGCTACGGGCTGCATTTCGCCGATGCCAGGCTCTGTTTCGAAGACTACGACGACCAGGAGATAGATGCAAAGGTCTGCCTGGATACGCTGGAGAGCGAGGCCGCCTCGCTCACGTATGAGCAGCAGAATGCGCTGTATCAGGGAGTCAATGCCGACTACGATTACATAGCGGGCAGGAAAAAGCGCTATGAAATGGTTCGTGAAGACAAATACTACAATGCCCTGCAGCTTAAGTATGCCCAGGCCATAACCTGCCACAAGAGCCAGGGCGGCCAGTGGCGCTGCGTCTTCATCGACTGCCCCTTCTGGCAGCAGGAACAGACCTTGGACGACATAAAATGGCTCTACACCGCATTCACGCGAGCCTCTGAAAAGATATATCTTGTAAATTTCAACGACAGATTCTTCAAATGACAAAGAGATTCCTCATCATTACCGCATCCATGCTCGTGTCTCTCGCGCTGCATGCATCCGACATGAACGTCACGGCGTCTCCCGACGGCCTGAAGCAGGCCTTCACAAGAGACAACGACCTCTGGGTCAGCATAGACGGTGTGGAGAAAAGGCTTACTGCCGACGGTTCCGACCTTATACTGAACGGATATGCCTCCTGGGTGTACTATGAGGAGATCTTCGGCCGTGCGTCAAAGTACAAGGCCTTCTGGTGGAGCCCGGATTCCCGAAAACTCGCCTTCTACCGTTTCGACAACACCAATGTGCCCATGTTCCCCATATATTCGCCTTTCGGGCAGGATGGCTCGCTCAGCCTCACACGCTACCCCAAGGCAGGGGAGCCGAATCCCGTCGTGCGCGTGGGCATAGCCGATGTGGAGACCGGCAGTATCACCTGGGCTGATTTCGCAGAGGACCCCGACCAGTACTTCGGCACTCCTTTCTGGGGGAACGACAGCGCCGAACTCTTCGTCCCGCGTGAGCCGCGCCGCCAGAGCCGGCTGGACCTCTACAGCATCAGCGTGGCCGACGGCTCCGGGCAGCTGCGCTATCATGAGGAATATCCTACCTGGATAGACTGGATAGACGAAGTCATATTCACGCCCAAGGGACTTTACATGGCCCGCGACTTCCAGACGGGCTGGCAGCAGATCTATTTCCTGAGTTACGACGGCAAGACTTTCAAGCGCCTCACCGACGGCCCGAACTGGGACATGCACCTGCTCAAGGTGGACGAGAGGAGGGGCGACGTGTGGTTTGTTGCAAAGAGGGATTCGCGCCTTCATCCGACTGTGTACAAACTGAACAGGAAGGGTGTGGTCACAGCCTTGACCGACCCTGAGATGTGGGCTGACTTTCAGGAGTTCTCCGCTGATGGGAAAAGCTTTACGGCAAAGGTGTCCAATGCCAGAACACCTTGGAGTACAGTACGTTACCGTGCCGACAGGCCCGGCGTGCTGGAAGTTGTTGCGCCCGCTGAGGACTTCGACCCCGCGGATACCCCTCTTCCGCAGCAGATCAAGATCAGGCACGACGGCTTCGACCTCTACGGGCTCATCACATATCCCAGGGACTTCGATCCGGCCCGGAAATATCCTGTGATCATGGAAGTGTACGGCGGGCCCGGCACCGCTTATGTGCGCGACCGCTGGAACGACCGTGACGCATCCAACAGGTGGGCGTGGGAGAACGGCGTGATATGGATGTGCGTCGATCCCCGCTCAAGCGGCGAGAACGGCCGCGAGGGCATGGACCAGGCCTTCCGCCAGATGACCGTGATCGAGCTCGAGGACTACATTGCCTGGGCCAGGCATATGCAGAGCCTTCCTTATGTGAAGGCGGACCGCATAGGCGTAGACGGATTCTCTTTCGGTGGCACCACCACCAGCATGCTGGTCATGCGCTATCCCGAATATTTCCATTGCGGAATAGCCGGAGGCGGTGTGTATGACTGGACTCTTTACGATTCCGCCTATACCGAGCGCTTCATGGATACGCCTCAGGCCAATCCTGGAGGCTATGCCCGCGCCACCGTGCTCAACTATGTCGAGGACTGCTCTCTGGTCCGTCTTGAGCCGCAGGACGGTCCCCGAGCATACTTGAAGCTTACCCACGGTACCGGGGACGACAACGTTCATTTCCAGAACACTCTCCAGTTCGTGGATGCCCTGCAGCGCTGCAACTGCGACTTCGAGCTTATGATATATCCTGACGGCATGCATGGCTACCGAGGCCTGCAGCATGCTCACGACGTGGACGATGCGGCCAAGTTCTGGACAAGATATCTGCTTGACAAATAGACTATTGCACCCTTTTGCCAGCTATGAGCCAGCGGCTCTGGCCGGCAGTGCATGCGAAGATATGCGTTCCGTCGTTTGACGGGGCGCATTTCAGTTTCGACCTCAGCTGCTCGCTGGTCATGGGGATGTTTCTGGCACTGACATCGGCTTTCGGGAAGGCCTTGCCGAAGGATTTCACGGCAGAACCGGACATCTGCCCTGCGCTGATGATGCGGTAGGTCTTGAAGAATGCTGAGGCATTTTCCGGCAGGGGAGCGTCGGAAATGTAGAGATGGGTAAAGGCGGCAAGCTTGCCAAGGCCCCATAGCGTGCATGGGAGGCGGAACGCGCCGGCTTTCAGTAATGCGGCGCATGGCTCGTGCAGGTATTTCCCTTCTTCTGGTGCGTCTGCCGCAATGCTCTGGGCGGATTGCTCGTCGCAGGGGCTGAAGTTCAGCACCGATCCGCTTTCAAGCATGCTCACCGTGATGCCGTAAGGCTTGCTGTTGCCTTTTGACAGTATGCAGAGGAGCTCTTTCACCTCTCCTTCCGAACTGACCACGTGCACCTGCTCCAGTTCGCTGCCGAGCCGCTTTGCGATCAGCGGGATGTCGGCCATGGGGGAGAGCTTGAGCATCAGATGCGAGGTCTTCTGCCAGATGGCGGGAAGAAGGGTCAGGACGTCCGGGGTGCAGTCCTCCAGCAGAAAGACCTTGCGCCCCGCGCCGTCTCTTCTGGCAGGGTCCAGGAATATCCAGTCCTGGCTGGGAAGGCTCCCGATCACGGATTCGTCGGTGCGTGTGCAGGAAACCTGGATGTTGCCGGCCCCCAGCCTGCTGAAGTTGGATTGCGCGGCAGCGGCGAGTTCGGGGTTCTGCTCGAAATACAGCACCTTCTCTGCATGCTTGGAGAAGGCCCAGCAGTCGGCGCCTATGCCTCCTGTGAGGTCGGCGACAGAGGCTGGGGATCCGATAAGCGAGGCCTTGTAGCGTGCCGTCGCCTCCGATGAGCACTGCTCGAGGCAAAGGTCGGACGGCAGGACAAGCCCGGGGACGCAGGCCCAGGACGGCAGCTTGTGCTGCAGTTTCATGAGGCGCCCTCTTTCGACCTGCTGCAATATTTCAGCGAAACTCTTCTTCATTTCAAGGGCAAAAATAAGGAATATCCGCAGAATTACATTAAATTTGTATGATTTGGTGAATTTGAAACAAAACATACATTTTACGATGAAAGAATTCGAAAAAACAGCTCAGAGCTGGCTTGACGGCGACTTCGACCAGCAGACCAAGATGCAGGTGCTGGAACTCAGGAACACAGATCCTGCAGGCTTCGAAGATGCATTTTACAAGAACCTCGAATTTGGTACCGGCGGCCTGCGCGGCATCATGGGCGTAGGCACCAACAGAATGAACAAATATACGGTCGGCATGGCCACCCAGGGCCTCGCCAACTATATTCTCGCACACTGCGGCAACACGGATGACGTCAAGGTGGTCATATCATACGACTCTCGCAACAACAGCAAGGAGTTTGCAAAGATTGCAGCCGACGTGTTCAGCGCCAACGGAATCCATGTATGCATATTCGACAATATCCGTCCCACTCCCGAGATGAGCTACGCGGTGCGCCTCAAGGGCGCCATTGCGGGCGTGATGATCACGGCTTCTCACAACCCCAAGGAGTACAACGGCTACAAGGTCAGCTGGAGCGACGGCGGCCAGGTGACTTCTCCCGTCGACAAGGAGATAGTCGCCGAGGTTGCGAAGATAACGGATCCCTCCATGGTCAGGTTCAAGGCCGGCCTCAAGTGCGGCGGCATAGAGCTTCTGGGCTCCGACGTCGACGAGCTTTACATGCGTGACCTCATTTCGCTGTCACTCAGTCCCGATTCCTGCGCAAGGCACTCGGACCTCAAGATAGTCTATACTCCTCTGCACGGATGCGGCGTACGCCTGGTGCCTGAGATCCTCGGGCGCAAGGGCTTCAAGAATGTCATCCATGTACCCGAGCAGGACATCTCCGACGGCGATTTCCCTACGGTATATTCACCTAATCCCGAGGAGCAGAGCGCTCTCAAAATGGCATTGGACAAGGCTGAGAAGACTGGCGCCGACCTCGTGCTCGCAACCGACCCCGATGCCGACAGGATGGGCATAGCCGTGCGTGACAACGATGGCAATCTGGTCCTCTTCAACGGCAACCAGACCGCTTCCATGCTTACTTACTACATACTCAGGCGCTGGAAGGAGCTGGGCAAGCTCCAGCAGGGCAAGTATGTTGTCAAGACCATAGTCACCACCGAACTCATCACCGACATATGCAAGTCGTTCGGGGTGCCCGTATACAATGTGCTCACCGGCTTCAAGTATATCGCCGAGGTTGTGAAGCGCCAGAAGGAGAATGGCGGCGAGTTCATCTGCGGAGGCGAGGAGAGCTACGGCTTCAACGTGGGCGAGTTCGTCCGCGACAAGGATGCCCAGGTTTCCTGCATGATGCTCGCGGAATGCGCAGCATGGGCCGCTGACCAGGGCCTCACCCTCTATCAGCTGATGCAGAAGATCTATTCCGAGTTCGGCTACCGCAAGGAAGGCCTTGTGTCTGTCGTGCGCAAGGGCATCAGCGGCGCCCAGGAGATTCAGCAGATGATGGCCGATCTCCGCAGCAACCCTCCTGCAAGCCTTTGCGGCAGTGCCGTCGTCAAGGTGGTCGACTATCTCGAGCCCGAGAAGACAGGGCAGCCCAGCAGCAACGTGCTGCAGTTCTTCAGCGAGGGGGGAGACGTGGTTTCAGTGCGTCCTTCCGGAACCGAGCCCAAGATCAAGTTCTACTTCGGGGCAAAGGGCGACAATGCAGACAGCAAGATCGACGCCCTGAAGGAGCAGTTCTGCAAATAGCTACCTTCCGTTGAATTCTTTACACCATGTGCTCAGGGGACACCCTGGGCACTTTGGCTTTTGTGCCGTGCAGGTGTAGCGTCCGTGCAGTATGAGCCAGTGGTGGGCGATGGGCCTCTCTTCGACGGGAATGAGCCTCTCCAGGTCGAGCTCGACCGCGCGCGGTGTGGTTCCGCGGGACAGTCCGAGCCTGCGGGATACCCTGAACACATGGGTGTCGACGGCTATGACCGGTTCGTTCCACACTATCGACGCCACCACATTCGCGGTCTTTCTTCCCACGCCCGGGAGGCTCATCAGCTCGTCGATGCCGGAGGGTATCCCGCCCCCGAAGTCGCTGACCACCTTTCTGGCCATCCCCACAAGGTGGGCCGCCTTGCTGTTGGGGTATGAGATGCTTCTTATCAGATTGAATACATCTTCCTTGTCTGCCTCTGCAAGGTGCTGTACGTCAGGGTATTGCAGAAACAGGTCCGGAGTGGTGAGGTTGACCCTCCTGTCGGTGCACTGGGCGGACAGGATGACGGCGACTATCAGTTCGTAAGGGTTGCTGAAGTTCAGTTCCGACTGTGCCACGGGCACGTTCTGCCGGAAGTAGTCGAATATGCACTTGTAGCGCTGGGCGGCTGTCATCTCTCGATGCAGGTTTCGTCGGCGGTCTCGAAAACACGGCCTGGATAGCGCTCGAGTATGCCGCGGTTGTGTGTGACCATGATGATGGCCGTTCCCTGCTCCCTGTTGATGCGCTGGAGGAGCTGGAGTATCCCTTCTGCTGTGTGGGCGTCGAGATTGCCGGTGGGCTCATCGGCTATTATCACCTCGGGGCTGTTGAGTATGGCCCTGGCGATGGCGATGCGCTGCTGCTCTCCTCCGGAAAGCTGGTGGGGCATCTTGTGGCCCTTTGTTTCCATTCCCACTGCAAGGAGCACCTCCTCGATGCGCTTCGCCATGGCGTCGCGGTCCTTCCACCCGGTGGACTTGAGCACGAAAGACAGGTTGTCGTTCACGCTGCGGTCCATCAGCAGCTGGAAGTCCTGGAATACCACTCCGAGCTTGCGCCTGAGCCCTGGTATTTCCTTGGCACGTATGCCGTCGATGCTGTATCCGCACACGCTTCCCTTGCCATTGACAAGCCTGTTCTCGGCTATCATGGTGCGGATTATCGAGGTCTTGCCGGTACCCACGCGGCCTACGATGTACACGAGGTCGCCGGGGTAGACATCCATATTGAAGTCGTATACGACCACGGTCTCACCGTTCATTATGTCGGCATTCCTGAAGCTTATGACAGGGATTCTCTCCTCTTGCTCTGCAGTGTTCATAAAAACAGAAAAATTCTTTCAATTTTCTACAAATATAGCAAGAAAATGAGTATTTTTGTAAACTATATCATAAAGCGAATATGAAAGCTAAAATACTATCTTCACTGGCAATCGCCATCTGCATCGTTTCGCCTGCGCGCGCGCAGCGCGCCAATGCGGACGAATCGTACCGCCAGGCAGTGACTCTGTATCGCAGCGGCATGTACGAAAGGGCCCGCACTCTGTTCGAGGCATGCAGCGACGATCCCGTTGCACGCGCTTATTCAGTGCTTTGCGCTATGAAGATGCAGGCTCCCGATGCGGACGTCCTCTTTGATGCATACCGCCAGGAGTACAAGTCGTCTCCGCTCAATGCCGAACTGAACTATCAGCAGGCCCTCAGAAAGTTCGACGAAGGTGAATTCGAACTTGCCTCCGAACTTTTCTCCAAGGTGCCCTTGAAGGAGATTCCGGAGCTGGAGCGTACCGCCGCCATCTTCAAGATGGGATACTGCGACTATGCAGGCGGACTCTACGAGCCGGCCCGCAAGCGCTTCAGAAAGGTCGAGGCCGGAAATTTCAATGACTATACGTCCACCGCGAGGTATCTCCTCGGATACATGGATTACCAGGATGGCAATTTCGACGATGCCGCAAAGTGGTTCCGCCAGTCGGTTGCCGACCCTCGCTTCAAGGATGTCTCTGAGTTCTATCTCGTTGACTGTGAGTTCAATCTCAAGAACTACGACTACGTGATCGAGAAGGGTTCGGAGATGTTCGGGAAAGTTGACGAGGCACGCCGCGAGCGCCTCGCAAGGAGCCTTTCCGAAGCCTATCTTGTCAAGGGTGACAAGGACAATGCGCTCAAGTACTACAAGGCTGTCTCCCACGAGAACATGAGCCGTTCCGACTACTTCTACGCCGGTTCGATGCTCTTCGCCGTCGAGGACTGGAAGGGAGCTGTGGAGAACTACAGCCGCATGACCGACCGCAGCGATTCCCTCGGCCAGATCGCCAACTATCAGATGGCCGGCTCGTACATCAAGCTGCGCAACAACGTTGCCGCCATGGATGCCTTCAAGGCCGCCTCTGACAAGAGCTACGACCAGAAGATTCAGGAAGATGCCTTCTTCAACTACGCAAAGCTTGCGTTCGACCTCAACAAGGATTCCAAGGGCTTCACCGACTACATCTCGCGCTGGGGCACCAGGCAGAAGGGCGACCAGATCTATGAGTACATGGCACTTGCCTCGCTTGTGAACAAGGATTACGCAGGAGCTGTGGAGGCATACGACCATATCGACGAGCTCACTCCGGAGATGCGGTCCAACTATACCAAGGCCAACTATCTCCGCGCCGGCCAGCTCATTTCCAGCGGAGCATGGCGCGACGCCCTGACCTGCCTCAGGACCAGTGCCTACTACCTCCCGAAGACGGACCGCTTCAACCAGCTGAGCCGCTACTGGATTGCCGAGTGCCAGTACAACACCGACAGTTTCAGCGACGCACGCGAGACCTATACCGAACTTTACAACGGCTCCGCCCTCGACGGTATTCCCGAGGGTAACGTGCTGCCTTACAACATTGCATACTGCTGCTATCGCGAGGAAGACTGGGCGTCTGCCGCCAAGTGGTTCGACAACTACATCCAGTCCGGCGTCCGCAACTATCGCGAGGATGCCCTTACCCGCCGCGCGGACTGTGACTTCGCACGCCGCGACTACAAGAACGCGGTCAAGACCTATCAGACTGTGATAGACGCCTTTGGCTCGCCCGACAACATCTATCCCTACTACCAGCAGGCGCTCTGCCATGGCCTGTCGGGCGACAGGAAGAAGAAGGCCTCTGTGCTTTCCACCGTGCTCAAGGCCTCGCCTTCGTCTCCCATGTATGCCGAGGCGATGTATGAGCTCGGCCGCGCCCAGATGGACATAAAGGATGATTCATCCGCCCTTGAGACATTCAAGCTCCTGCGCAAGACCACATCGGACAGCACCTTCGTGGCAAAGTCTCTCATCGGAATGGGAATGGTATACCGCAACAGCAAGGAATACGAGTCCGCCCTCGGTGCATACAAGCGTGTGGTCTCGATGATGCCCGGCAGCAGCTATTCCGAGGATGCCCTCCTCGCCATCGAGAGCATCTACCAGAGCATGAGGCAGCCTGAGAAGTATCTCGAATACATAGAGCAGAACAGGCTCGGCGCCAAGAAGAGCGCAGCCGAGCGTGAGAGCATGTACTTCAACACTGCCGAGCAGGTATTCCTCGGTGGAGACAGCCAGCAGTCCATCACCGTGCTGCAGAAGTATCTCGACGAGTTCCCCGAGGGCAGCCAGAACGCCCAGGCATGGTTCTACCTTGCCGAATCCTACAAGGCTCAGGGAGTCAAGGAGAAGGCCGCCGACGCCTACGCACAGGCGATGGCCCTCGTTTCTGAAGGGTCATATGCTGAGAGTTCGCGTCTGGGATACGCCAATATCTGCTACTCTCTCGAGCGTTTCGAGGATGCATACCGCGGATTCAGCGAGCTCTTCGAGATCGCAAGGATAGAGACCAACAAGACCGGTGCCCGCGTGGGTATGATGCGCTCTGCGTTCCGCGCACGCAACTATGACAACGCCATAGCTGCCGCCAGGGAAGTCGAGGGCGACCTCAAGTCGTCGGCAGACATGCTCAGGGAGGCACGCTACGTCCAGGCCAAGTCTTACATGTCTACCAGCCGCCGTGGCGAGGCTATGGACATGTTCCGCAAGCTGGCCAAGGATCCTTCCACTCCCGAGGGAGCGGAGGCTGAATACATCATCATCCAGAACATGTACGACACCGGCGATTTCCAGTCGGTCGAGAATGCTGTGTACGCTTTCTCATCCGCATCGGGTGACCAGTCCTACTGGCTTGCAAAGGCATTCATCACCCTTGGCGATTCGTTCCTCGAGCGTGGCCTTGCCGATCAGGCGAAAGCAACCTTCGAGAGTATCCGTGACGGCTATCAGCCCCAGTCGCAGAGCGATGATGTACAGGAGAACGTTAAACTGAGACTTCAGCGTCTCGCAGGAAAATGACGGAAGATATGAAGAAGCTGTTAACAATATCAGTATTGGTGGCTCTCTCTGTTTCGGCTGCTGCCCAGGGAGTGAACTCCACGGTTTCGGTGACGAACGACTACCGTTCCCGTGCCGCCGACGTGAACAAACAGACAATGGAGATGCTCGTTCCCGACTCGCTCCTGCATTTTGACTACAAGTTCGATTACTCGGTATTCGAGTCGCCTTACAGGGGTGCATACGAGTTCTCTCCCTATTCGATAAAAGTCTCTCCCGAGGCTGCCGCCCTCAGCCAGCGCAAGCTGTTCCTCAGGGCAGGCGCCGGATATACCCTTCACCCTGTGCTTGACTTCGTCTGGGCACCTGTGAGCAAGGGGAAATGTGCAGTGAGCGTGTACAACACCGGCCGGGGTTTCCTCGGCAACTACACCGGCAATGCCTCCAGCTGCTTCGGAGAGAGTACCTTCTCCGGCTGGGATGCTTCCGACAGGTTCGGAGTGGAGTCACGCTGGACTCTTGCCAAGGCTGAGGTCAAGGCCGCTGCATCATATGACTTCATCGGTGCTGGAGACGGGCCGGAAATGCTTGAGTCCATGACTCATGCCGTTCATGCAAATGCCGGCATAGCATCCGTCGGGTCTGTCCCCGTTGCCTACAGGGTCAATATCGACGGTGAGTATCTTTCCGGCAGCGATTATCCTGCAACTACGCCCATTCCTTTCAATGAGTATTCCGCAGGCCTTGACGGTAGCGCCGGCATGGGCAGGGGAGCAGGACGCATCAAGCTCGACTTCGCAGCCCGCTACTACTCCTTCTCAGCCGCCGAAACAGCCATTGCATTGCCTCATTTCAGCCTCACCCCGCACTATGACTTCGTGTACGGCATACTCAATGTGAGCGCCGGCGTGAGACTTGACTACACTGACAGATTCAGCATCGCACCTGACGTAAGGATCAGCCTGGGTGCGGTCAACGACGACATCACCGTCTATGCCGGAGCGTCAGGCGGGCAGTATATCACCGACTTCTACACCCTCAAGCAGGGCTTCCATCGCGCACTTGCATCCTGCACGACACCCGGCCCGACTCAGGAGTCCCTTCATATCTATGCAGGACTTGACGGCCATTTCGGCTCACCTTTCAGATATGCCTTCAAGTTCGGTTGGGTCAATTACGAAAGGACGGCCCTCGAGACATGTTACGGCTATGCATCGGCAATGTTCGCAAGGATATACGGAAATCTCAACCTTTCCTATGTGAACGAGCGCATCGAGGCTGACGTGAATCTGGGCGCATGCTCGATGCTGATCGACGAGGAGAGGGTCGGTGCCACCGACTATGTCCGCGACCCTTCGCTCAACGGCAGCGCAAGTTTCACATACAACTGGAGCAAGCGCATATATGCGACGCTGTTCGCCGAAGGCCGCACTGCCCGCGAGGGCGTTGCCGGGACCCTTCCCGGATGGGTTGACCTTGGCGTTCGTGCCGAACTCAAGCCCAGCGCCAAGTGGGGCTTGTGGGCAGAGGCCGGCAACCTTCTTGGAATGACCATGTGGCGCAATTTCCCCTGCGCCGAGTCCGGCCGCAGATTTACAGCCGGAATAACCCTGACTTTGTAGAATTTTAAGTATCTTTGTAAGATTATATATTCGAAAAATGATAGATTCAGAAGAGATGAAACAGGCGGAGGAGCAGTATTCCGCGAACAGTATCCAGGTGCTTGAAGGCCTCGAGGCCGTACGTAAGCGCCCCTCAATGTATATCGGCGACATCTCCGAAAGGGGATTGCACCATCTGGTGTACGAGGTTGTCGACAACTGTATCGATGAGGCCATGGCCGGATTCTGCGATACGGTCGATGTACAGATACTCGAGGACAATTCAATCAGAGTCAAGGATAATGGCCGAGGCATCCCTACTGGCATGCACGAGAAGGAGCATCGTTCCGCTCTCGAGGTCGTTCTCACCGTGCTCCATGCCGGAGGAAAGTTCAACAAGAACAGCTACAAGGTTTCCGGCGGTCTGCACGGCGTGGGTGTATCCTGCGTCAATGCGCTGTCCGACAGCCTTATCGCCGAGGTTCACCGCGAGGGCAAGGTCTTCCTTCAGCACTACTCGAAGGGCAAGCCCCTCGATTCAGTGAAGGTGATAGGCGAGTGTGAAGATACCGGAACCATCATCACCTTCCATCCCGATGCTGAAATCTTCACCCAGACCACCGTATACAAGTACGACACTCTGGCCAACCGTCTTCGCGAGCTCTCATTCCTCAACAGGGGAATAAAGATTATCCTTACCGACAAGAGGGAGCTTGTCGACGAGTTCGTCAAGGATCCCGAGAGCGGAGAGTCCAAGGCAACCGGCAGGCAGGTGTTCCGTTCCGATGTCTTCTATTCCGAGAAGGGTCTCAGCGAGTTCATCGACTACCTCGATGCCGGCGCCGAGAAGGTCACCCCGGAGCCTGTCTGCGTGCAGTCCGACAAGATCATTCCCATCGACATCGCGCTCCAGTACAACACCGGTTACTCCGAGAAGATATATTCTTACGTCAACAATATCAACACCATAGAGGGTGGTACTCATCTCCAGGGCTTCAAGATGGGCCTCACGCGTTCGCTCAAGAATTATGCGGACCGTGGCAAGATGATGGAGAAGTACAAGGGTGACGAGCTCAAGCAGAGCGACTTCCTCGAGGGTCTCACCGCTGTGGTGAGCGTCAAGGTTGCCGAGCCTCAGTTCGAGGGACAGACCAAGACCAAACTTGGCAACCCCGAGGTCACTTCGGCCGTTTCCCAGGCAACTGCAGCTGCAATGGACAATTTCCTTGAGGAGAATCCCAAGATAGGAAAGATCATAATCGAGAAGATCCTTCTTGCCGCAACTGCCCGTACCGCAGCCCGCAAGGCCCGCGAGAATATCCAGAGGAAGAGCCCTCTGAGCGGCGCCGGAATGCCCGGAAAGCTTGCCGACTGCTCATCCAAAGACCCTGAGGTTTGCGAGCTCTTCCTCGTCGAGGGTGATTCCGCAGGCGGTACCGCAAAGCAGGGACGCGACCGCAAGACCCAGGCCATCCTCCCTCTTCGCGGTAAGATCCTCAATGTCGAGAAGGCCGCAGTTGACCGCGCATTCGACTCTCAGGAAATCCAGAACATATATACGGCTCTCGGTGTCACAGTGGCACAGGAAGACGAGTCCGGTGAGAAGCATATGGACCTCAGCAAGCTCCGTTACCACAAGGTCATCATCATGACCGATGCCGATGTCGACGGTTCCCATATCGCCTGCCTCATCCTCACATTCTTCTTCCGTTACATGTTCGACCTCATCAAGAACGGTTACGTATATCTTGCAACACCTCCCCTCTATCTTGTCAAGAAGGGCAAGGAAGAGGTCTACTGCTGGACAGAGGAACAGCGCGAGGATGCTGCCTTCCGTCTTGGCAAGGGCTCTGACAAGGGTTACACCGTACAGCGATACAAAGGTCTTGGTGAAATGAGCGAGGAGCAGCTCTGGAGTACCACAATGGATCCTGAGCGCAGACGCCTCCGCAAGATCACCATCGACAATGCCGCTCAGGCAGAGCGCACCTTCAGCATGCTGATGGGTGACGATGTCCCGCCCCGCAGGCAGTTCATCGAGGAGAACGCTCACTACGCCAATATCGACGCTTAACATTTCCGATGGAGAAGACCGACAGGATCAAACTGGCATTGGCACTTGCAGCAAGCGTTGTGCTGCTGGTGCTGATGATGCCTCGCAAATCGTCTTTCAGTTACGACTACCGCAAGGGCCGTGAATGGAAGAACGAGACACTCTATGCCGAATTCGACTTCCCGATTGTGAAGTCGGAGGCGCAGATGAGGGAGGAGAAGGCATCGGCACAGCACAGTGTGGTGCCGTACTACCGATACTCCAGCGAGGTCGTCTCAAAGAACCTTAGGGCTGCGGAATCGCTGCCTTTGGGATCGTTGAAATCTGCCGTCATCTCCAGCATGCGCAGCATATATGCCAAGGGAATTCTCACCGACGACGGCGTGAAGAAGTCGGGTCTGAACAACTCCGACGTTCTCTACGTGCATAAGGACAAGCGTGCGGTGAAGAGTCCCGTATCTGAGGTGTACAGGCTCAGTGATGCCCGTGCGAAGCTGCTTGACGACGTGTCCCGCAGCGCGCCCGGCGTGAATGTGGACTCCGTCCTGAGGGAAGCGTCGGTGTACGACCTCATTGCGCCCAACCTCAATTTCGACCAGCAGACCACCCAGCTGGTGAGCTCTTCAAACGAGAGTGCGATATCTCCCACGCAGGGTTATGTGTCTGCAGGCCAGCTGATCGTTTCCAACGGAGAGATGGTAACAGCCGAGATTGCCCAGATGCTCGATTCATACAAGAAGGAATACGAGGCAAATGTGGGCTATGCCGGTCCGAGGTTCTTCCTCTGGCTCGGCAATATCATAGTGGCCATGGCCATCGTGTCACTGCTGTTCCTCATCATCTACTTCATCGACAACAGAATACTGTTCGACAACCGCTTCCTTTACATGCTGGTTGTCTTCCTGCTGTTCTCGACCCTGGCTCTGGTATCCATCAGGACCAACGAAAAGGCCCTGCTTATGGTGCCTTTCACCCTGGCGGCTCTATACCTGCAGGCGTTCTTCAGGACCAAGGTCATACTCCCTGTATACATCGTGACCCTGTTCCCGCTGCTTATCTTTGCACCCAACGGAGCTGTCCTGTTCGTGATGTTTGTGGTGGCCGGTCTTGTGGCGACCTATTTCTTCCAGTACATGGGAAAGGGCTGGCACCAGTTCATCGTCGCGCTCATCACATTTGCAGTGCTGACAATCTCATATCTGGGATTCTATTTCCTGGGCCTCATCAATGCAGGCCCGGTGTTCAAGGTGCTTATGAAACTTTTCGGAGGCTCGATGCTCGCAGTTGCCGGGTATCCTCTCATCTACCTTTTCGAGAAGTTCTTCAACCTCTTGTCAAGCTCACGTCTTCGCGACCTCTGCGACACATCCCTGCCTTTGCTCCGCACCCTTGAGCAGAAAGCGCCCGGCACCTTCCAGCACTCCCTGCAGGTCATGAACCTGTGCGACGCCGCTGCCAGATCGATAGGCGCAAACACCCTTCTGGTGCGTGCAGGCGCCCTGTATCATGACCTCGGAAAGATGAACAACCCGCAGTGCTTCATCGAGAACGAAAGCCTGCTGAACAAGCCCGAGGACCAGAAGTACCACAGCAAGCTCACTCCTGTGCACAGCGCTCAGGACATCATAAGGCATGTGTCTGACGGCGTGGACATTGCCCGCCGCAACCGCCTGCCGGAAAGGATCGTGGAGTTCATCCTTACACATCATGGAACCACCCGCACGGGCTATTTCTGGGGTAAGCACCTGAGTGAAGGCGGCAACCCTGCCGACGAGCCCGCATTCCTCTATTCCGGAGAGAAACCGCGTACCAAGGAGCAGATTATCCTCATGCTCTGTGACAGCATAGAGGCCGCATCCAGGACACTGCAGGACTACTCTCCCGAGGCAACCTCGGCATTTGTGGACAAAATTATCGAGGGAAAGCGCTCAGAGGGCCAGTTCGACGATGCCGACATCTCCATCAAGGACCTGAGGACCATCTCGTCGACGATCAAATCATTCCTCGCCCAGGTTCACCATGAGCGAATAAGCTATCCGGATAAAAACAACAAAAACATATAGTATATCATGAAAATCAATCAGAACAAAATTGACGATTTGAACCTCGAGATCACACTTGAGGTCGAGGCAGCAGATTATGCTGCCATTCAGAAGAAGAAATTCAACGAGGTTAAGCGTTCAGCTGATTTCAAGGGATTCCGCAAGGGTATGGTTCCTGCATCCCTCATCCAGAAGGTTTATGGAGAGCGCATCCTCGTCGAGGCAGTGAACGAGGTGGTAGGCGAGAATCTCGAGAAGTACATCCGTGAGCAGAATCTCAATATCATAGGTGAGCCTCTGAATTCAGAGAAGCAGCCTGAGCTCGAGTGGGCTGACGGCAAGGACTTCACCTTCATCTTCGACGTTGCAATGGCTCCCATCCCCGAGTTCGAGGTCGAGAAGTCAGACGAGATCCCTCAGTACAGCGTAACCGTTTCAGCAAAGGACAAGGCTCCCATGATCGAGAACCTCAAGAAGTTCTATGCCGAGAAGAACGAGGAGAAGTCAGACGATGATATCGAGAAGGAGGTCAGCGAGCGTCTCAAGGACCAGTATCACTCAGAGTCAGAGTGGCGCCTGAACAAGGATATCCGCGACTTCTATGTAAAGAAGTCAGGTGTCAAGCTTCCTGAGGCCTTCCTCAAGCGCTGGCTCGAGTATGCAAACCAGGGCAAGTTCACCAAGGAGGACATCGAGAAGGAGTTCCCCGGATTTGCAGAAGACTTCAAGTGGCAGCTCGTACGCGGCTACCTCATGAAGAAGTGGGAGCTCAAGATCGAGCAGAAGGACGTTACCGACGCAGCTGAGGCATTCGTTACCTATCAGTATGCAATGTACGGCATGTCAAATCTTCCTGCTGAGATCCTCAAGGACGCTGTGAACAATGTTCTCAAGGACGGCAAGCAGGTAGACCGCCTCATCGAGCAGGTTGAGGACGAGAAGGTTCTTGCCAAGGTAAAGGAGAACATCACCCTCAAGTCCACCCGTATCTCAGCAGCCAAGTTCCGCGAGCTTTAGTTCGCAGATACATAATATTAAGGCGTCCGGCAAGTGATTGCTGGACGCCTTTTTTGCTGGGGGATGGGGGCGGCAGGTTCAAACATATTCTGCACATATACTCAAAATAACGGACAGTATATGAGCAATCATTTTGAGGAAATCCGCATTTGACGTGCTTGGGATGCCGATTCGCTCATTTTCGTTGCACATATAATTGCCGATTTTTTCAGTTTATGTGCAGCGCCATCGGTCAGTCGCCTTCTCCATAAAACGGCGCCATTTGTGGCCGCGGGCGGCGTTTCTTCCATATAATTGCCGATTTTCTGGAATTTTCGAAGAATGACAGGCATTTCTCCACATAATGACGCGATTCGTGGAGAAAGAGGCTTGCGAGGGCAGATTTTCGTCGGATTTATGGCCAAGTTCCGTCCTGATGGTCAGCACTTTGTTTCGTGACATGGTCGTGAGGGCGTTTTAGGAAGCATTTATATACTCGCGGCCCGGGCAGAAGGGCTTTTGCCTGTCGCAGGGTATGTCCTCCGAGCGACGGCTGGGCTCCTCCGGAGACCTTCGCCTGCGGCTCATCCTTACCGCTGCGCTACGCTTGCGGGCCCCGCCCGTTCACGTGGCCACGGGCGGCCACGGGTCTCCGGAGGAGCCCAGCCGTCGCCCGACGGACAGTTCAACGCGCTTATCCCATATTCCGACCTTCTCCTTTTTGTGAAGCCGGATTGCCCCGGGTGTAGTCTTATCAGGGCAGCAATGAGCAGGTAGTATAAAGTATTATTTGCCTATATCGCAAACGCATTTATTGTGTAATCACAACATCAGCTATTGCCACAATAATCGCGCCATGTGCCCTGCAGGCCACTCTGAGGCCGATATTTGGAAATGTCGATACTTTACCACTACCTTTGTGCCATCCAATCGCTGCTCCGGCCGGACAGCTTGTAATCAAATTCACAAAAGTCAAATCAGACGCCAGCACAGACAGATACTGCAATATGTGTCTGCTTGAGCCGTCGCACAAAACACAAACAGACAATGGAAAAGACAATCAGATTTTTCAAGATCGACGAAGGAATCAACACAGGGTGGTACGCAGACGTCCCCGGGCATACACTGGAGGAGAACCAGATGATATCAGGGTCCGATACCTTTCTGGAGGAAGCGGATGCCCTCCTTGGAGGGAAGGGGGAGGTCACGATCCGGGTCTCGGACTCATGCAATGTCTCTGCCCCTCCGTTCGTGGCGAAGCTGTCGATGGTGTCGCATAACCAGTGGGGCGCCACATATTCCCTTGGCGGGCCTCTCGCGCGGCAGCATGGGGCGGACGGCTTCCGGCTGTGGATATGCAATGTTACCCACGATGTGCTGGGCGAGCACCCGAAGTGCATATACGTCTATGAGATCCGATAATGAGTGTTCGTGATATGGATTTAACGTAATATGGGCATAGTAACGGTTATTATTGCGGCGTTGGCAGTCGCATCAGCGGTTCTCGCTTTATTGTTCCTTCAGGACAGGAATCAGGCAAGAAAGTTTGAAATGAAGGCAGACTCACTCGCTGTGGAACTTGGTGAGCAGAAGTGCGAGCTTGCGCGCAGTGGGGGAGCCCGTAGTGATGCAATGGCCCCTCTTACGGCGGAGAGTATAGCGGAGTTCCTTAATAAGGAAAAGGGCGGGGAGCCGGAGATTATGAAAGAGTCGGGCCTGGTTGCCTTTGAGCTCGGTGGCGAAAATTATTTCATAGACTGCAGCCGTCTCCCGCAGCAGTTTATCCTCCGCAAGGGCTATGGTGGAATGGAAGAGACGGATGTTCACTGGAACATACTCGAACAGGCGGCGATTCAGACAATGAAGGACCTGGTGATGGTCAAGATGCATGTGAGCCCGAACAAAGGATACGACTTCATGATTGTGTCCACTACCCACACAATCGCATCTCTTCGTGAGGATTTCGACTTCTTCATGTCCCTCATCGCAGATGCAGAGAGAAAGGTCCTCGAGGAATATTGGAAGATCATGGAAATCATGCATCTCGAGGAGTGCCTGGATGTCCAGCATGAGGCGGGCCCAGCCAACGGGGAGGATTTCGTTATGAAGATGGCACAGATGTCAGCAGAACGGAAGAAGGTGCAGTCCTGAAGACGTGACCACTTTCAGCAGTCGGTGGGGGCGCACTTTGGGGAACCAAGCGAGACTCTCTTCACAGGAAGATTGGCGAACTGTCGGGAATTGCCCGCAGTCTATTTTTTCAGTTTATGTGCAGCGCCATCGGTCAGTCGCCTTCTCCATAAAATGGCGTCATTTGTGGCCGCGGACGGCGTTTCTTCCATATGATTGCCAATTTTCTGGAATTTTCGAAGAATGACAGGCATTTCTCCACATTAATGACGCGATTCGTGGAGAAAGAGGCTAGCGAGGGCAGATTTTCGCGTGATTTATGGCCAAGCTCCGTCCTGATGGTCAGCACATGGTTTCGTGACGTTGTCGTGAGGGTGTTTTAGAAAGCATTTTATACTCGCGGCCCGGGCAGAAGGGCTTTTGCCTGTCGCAGGATATGTCCTCCGGGCGTCGGCTGGGCTCCTCCGGAGACCCGTGGCCGCCCGTGGCCACGTGAACGGGAGGGGCCCGCAAGCGTAGCGCAGCGGGAGGGATGAGCCGCAGGCGAAGGTCTCCGGAGGAGCCCAGCCGACGCCCGGAGGACATATCCTGCGACAGGCAAAAGCCCTTCTGCCCGGGCCGCGAGTATAAAATGC
>JAGHSF010000020.1 GCA_018065985.1 Candidatus Cryptobacteroides choladohippi | reverse complement strand
TTGATCTACTTCTGGACAGTGAAATTACGGAATCAATTCAAATCGACACGCTGCATTTTTGCTTATAACTAATTGTTAAACAATATATTACAAAGAACTAACAAATATTTCTTTGGACACTAGTGATTGAAAATTGCAAATATGAACAGATTCTTTAATTTTCTTTTGATCTGCACTGCAGCGCTGTCACTCTGCTGCTGCACTGCTGAAAAGACCGGCGGCCGTTGGAGCGCCGAGAAGGCGAAGGCCTGGGGCGAGGCTCAGGGATGGCGCAGCGGATGCAATTACGTCCCCGCAACCGCAATCAATCAGATAGAGATGTGGCAGTCTCTCACGTTCGATCCCGAAACTATCGACAAGGAGCTTGGCTGGGCAGAGGAACTGGGATTCACCACAATGAGGGTGTTCCTCAGCAGCGTCGTCTGGACCAATGAGGCCGACAGCTTCAAGGAGAGGATCGACAATTTCCTCGGGATAGCATCGAAGCACGGTATCAAGCCTGTGTTCGTGTTCTTTGACGACTGCTGGAACCCGGAGTCTGCAATCGGCCCCCAGCCTGAACCCAAGCCCGGAATCCACAACTCCGGATGGGTGAGGGATCCGTCTGAATCCCTCAGGAAGGATACCGTGGCCCTGTATCCCGTCCTTGAAAGATACGTGAAGGACATCCTGACCACTTTCAAGGATGATGAACGCGTGCTTTGGTGGGATCTGTACAACGAGCCCGGCAACTCCGGACACGGAACCGAGTCTTTCCCTCTGCTGAAGAACGTCTACAGATGGGCCAGGGAAGTTGGCCCTTCGCAGCCTGTGTCTTCCGGCGTCTGGTGCTATTCCGATTATGACATGAACGCCTTCCAGCTGGAGAATTCGGACATCATATCATACCATTCCTACTCGAACCCCGAACACGATTCCGCAATCGTCGACCTGTTCCTGTCGCTTGACAGGCCCGTTTACTGCACCGAGTACATGGCGAGAATGTTCGACAGCACTTTCCAGAACACACTCCCTCTGCTCAGGGAGAAGAACATAAGCGCCATAAACTGGGGCTTTGTGTCCGGCAAGACCAACACCATCTTTGCCTGGAGCGATCCCCGTCCCGACGGAAAGGAGCCCGAACTCTGGTTCCACGATATCTACAGGCAGGACAAGACTCCTTTCGACCAGGCCGAAATCGACGCAATCAAAGAGGTGAACAGCAAACGATAAATCCGCGGATACTATATTCCTATGAGAAGAAGACTTCTGTCAGTTCCTTTCCTGCTTCTGCTCGGAGCAGCCATCTGCCCGGCGATGGAATACCATGTGGCCAAAACCGGCAACGATTACGCACCGGGGACCAGTTCCCAGCCTCTGCTTACGGTGAACGCCGCCGCCCAGCGCGCCATGCCGGGTGATACCGTGACCGTGCATTCGGGCGTCTACCGCGAGTGGGTCGACCCTATGTTCGGCGGTAACTCGAAGGACTCGCGGATCCTCTACCGCGCCGCCGAAGGTGAGACTGTCGAGCTCAAGGGCTCGGAGCCTGTCAAAGGCTGGAAGAGGTCGAAGCAGCTTGGCAAGGACATCTGGACGGTGACCCTCCCTGACTCCTTCTTCGGAACCTTCAATCCGTTTGCGGAGGAGTTCACCGGCGACTGGCTGTTCCCGCCTTGCACCCTGCACCTTGGCGAGGTGTTCGTTAACGGCGTCTCCATGTACGAGGCGGAGTCCATCGATGCGCTCCGGGAGGTCAGGACGAGCCATCGCGACCCGGATGGAACCATGATGAACTGGTTCGTCGATGTGAGCGGCGGCAGCACCACCCTCTATGCTGTGTTCAACGGGATGGACCCGAATCAGGAGGAGGTCGAGGTGACCACCAGGCCTACCTGCTTCTATCCTTCCCGCGAGGGGATCAACTACATCACTCTCAGGGGCTTCAAGATCAGCCAGGCTGCCACCAGGTGGGCGGCTCCTACTGCCGAGCAGGTCGGAATGGTCGCTGTGCACTGGGGGAAGGGCTGGATTATCGAGGACAATGAGATCCGCAACAGCAAGTCGAGCGGCATCACCCTGGGCAAGGAAGCCGGCACCGGAAACAATGTCTGGCTCCATGACCAGCGCAAGGATGGCTCCCTCCACTACCTGGAGTGCATTTTCAAGGCTCTGCGCCATGGCTGGACCAAGGACGACATCGGCTCTCACATTGTCCGCAACAACATCATCTCTGATTGCGGGCAGGCGGGAATATGCGGCAGCATGGTCTGTGCTTTCAGCGAGATCTGCGGCAATGTCATATACAACGTGTGCGTGAAGGATGAGTACAGCGGCTGCGAGCAGGCCGGCATCAAGTTCCATGGCGGCATCGACTCCTACATCCACGACAATATGGTCTTCAACTGCAACAGGGGACTGTGGATGGACTGGATGGGGCAGGGCTCCAGGGCTTCCCGGAATGTCTTCTACGGCAACCATGATCAGGACGTCTATTACGAGATGGATCATGGCCCCTATGTGTTCGACAACAACATCCTGCTTTCGGATTTCTCTTTGTGGGACATGTCCGATGGCGGTGCTCTGATCCACAACTTTCTCCTTGGCGAGCTGCGCACGCAGCCCGATGGGCGCTATGTCCCGTACATGACTGCCCATTCCACCGACGTCAAGGGTATCAGTATCGTGAACACTTCTGACAACAGGATCTGTAACAATCTCTTCGCTGTTGCGGAGGAGGGGGCGGACCCTCTCGGATGCTACGAGGACATTCCTGTTCCTTTTGTCGCCGAGGGCAATGCCGTCATCTGCAGATCAAAGGTTGAGGCTTCGTGCGATGGCAGCAAGGTCGTCCTGAAAATCAAAGGCCTTGATGGGAGCTGCAGGGTAGTGAAGTCCGGAATGTTTGGCGTGACCTTCGTCAGCGGCCAGCCTTTCGAGAATCCCGACGGCTCCGAAATCTGTTTCTCGGAGGACTTCTTCGGCAATGGAAGAAATGCTTCCGGCACGGCTCCGGGCCCCTTCGAGTGCAATGCTGGGAAGGGTGGCGAAAGTGGCAAGGCTTGCTGCGATGGCGGGGTTGACGGAGATGGAGATGCCGGCAAGGCTTGCTGCGATGGCGTGGCTGGCAAGGCTGACGGGGCTTGCAAGGCTTGTGGGGCTGATGGAGCTTGCGGCTCTGGCGGGGCTGGTCTGCGTCATCAGTCTTGCGAGCGCCTTCCATATTCGGTGTCGGTAATCTTCGAGTGATCGGGCCTGACGCTTTTCCCTGGGGCGCTTTTCCTTTGGGCGTCTTTCCTTGTTGGGAACGCTATTCCAAGGAGGGTGACCGTTGCACTGCACATATACTGAAAAGTCGGCGAGGGTAACCGTTGCACTGCACATATACTGAAATAATCGGCGAGGGTAACCGTTTACTGCAAATATGCTGAAAAGATCCGCGAGGGTGACCGTTGTACTGCACATATACTGAAAAATTCGGCATTTATATGTGCAGCAAGACGGAGCATATCTGCCTCCCAGGCGCGTCAGATGCGGATTTTCCAAAATTGACCGCTCATATAATGTCCGTTATTCTGAGTATATGTGCAGAGTGTGGCCCGACCCTCTAGTCCTGACCTTCTAGCCCCTTACCCCTTGCCCCTAGCTCCTTGCCCTGAGAACACAATAGGCTCAGTCATCTGTGGAAGGCTCCCGCCCCAAACGGGACCTCCCGTTGTTCTGCTTTGTATTCTGTTGATTGATAGCATATTATAAAATCCTCATGCGGAAGGTCCTCCGGAAAAACGTGGACCTCCCGCAGACGCGAGTGTTTCCTCACTCTGTCTTTCGCTGAATGTATTCACTCCACCGTTGAAATCTCTTCTTTCAAACGATAGTGCAAATCTGGAAGTTGACTCGCAAAAGTACAGAATATGGTACATTCAAAAACGATGGAATTACTTTTTGACCAGGTGATCCGTCTTGGGATCAAAGAAGGCTACGGAGCAAGAAGGATCGAGAAACTCGTGCCCATTATCCACAGATTTCCCGATAATCTGCCCTTGGAAGACATAATTTCCATGAATTCTGCGTTTTTGTGAAGAAAAGTTCATTATTCTTTGCAAATTCCTGAAAATCAACAATTCCATGGAAGAACTGCCATTCGTGTCCACAATTGGTGCCATTTTGTGGACGGACCGCCTTCTGTGAAAACACTAATGGCGCAATACCATGAAGTGATGGCAGACCGCCGTGCAGGGCATCGAAACCCAACCCCGTGCGTAAAACGAGGCTTCTGACGCACGGAACGCATCAGACCCTAACCCCGTGCGTGAAACGGGCTTTGTGACGCACGGGACGCATCGGACCCCAACCCCGTGCGTGAAACGCGCTTTTTGACGCACGGGACGCATCGGAACCTAACCCTGTGCGTGAAACCGGGCTTCTGACGCACGGAACGCATCAGAACCTAACCCCGTGCGTGAAACGTGGCTTCTGACGCACGGAACGCACCAGAACCCAATCCCGTGCGTGAAACGGGCTTTCTGACGCACGGGACGCATCGAAACTCAACCCCGTGCGTGAAACGTGCTTTCTGACGCACGGAACGCATCGGAACCCAACCCCGTGCGTGAAACGTGGCTTCTGACGCACGGGACGCATCGGAACCCAACCCCGTGCGTGAAACGAGGCTTCTGACGCACGGAACGCGAGAATATTTGCACGATAATTGCTGTTATTGCCGTGATGAGCAAAAGTATGACAAAACACCCGAATCCGGTATTCACCGGCTTCCTCTTTTTCTGTGCGGCGGTGGCAATTGCCCAAGGCTGCGCATGCAACAATGGAACGGCGGCCGGCCAGAAGGCAGCGGCGCAGGAATCACATTCCATTTTCGACAAGCTTGCCCAAGATATGGTTCTTGTCGAGTCTGACTCGGGAAACTTCCTTATCAGCAAATTCGAGGTCACCCAGAGACTGTGGAAAGAGGTGATGGGTGACAACCCTTCGCAGATGCAGGGCGATGACCTCCCGGTGGAACAGGTGAGCTGGGATGACTGTCAGAGATTCATCGGCAAGCTCAACGAACTGACGGGGAAGAAGTACCGTCTGCCCACGGAAGCGGAATGGGAGTATGCTTGCAGGGGAGGCCAACTCACCAGAGGATACAGGTACTCTGGCGGCGACGATATCGATGCGGTGGCCTGGTACGATGCCAACAGCGAAGGGAAGACTCATCCCGTAGGCCTGAAACAGCCGAATGAGCTCGGCCTGTACGACATGAGCGGAAACGTTTGGGAATGGTGCCAGGACATGCATGACGCAACAGGGATGTGCCGCGGAGGCAGCTGGATCCACAATGCGAGGAACTGTGATCCCTCGCTGCCCAACGAGACCCCGCGGACGTTCAGCATCAACTGCCTTGGACTGAGGCTTGCACTCTAGGACAATCACGGTATCTTGCGCTGAAAGCATGAATCCACCATGCTCATGGCGCACTCAGCCTGATCACAAGAGGAACATTTTTTGTAATTTTGCAGTCCCAAAAGATCATAAAGAAATTTAAACGAATATGAAAAAGTACATTATGCTTTCAGCCATCACACTGATGACTGCCGGACTCATCTCCTGCAAGCAGGAGAATGTGGAGTATTTCAAGATGGAAAGTGTTCAGGAGAACACCGTTGAGGTCCTCTGGAACCCTGAGGAATATGACTTCGAGCTGGGCAACAAGTCCTACATCGAACGTCTTGCAAAGCTCTCTGCGGCAAAGTCTGCCGGAGCCTGCACCAGCTGGCGAAACGGAAAGTTCCATGGCCGCAACCTCGACTGGTATCAGGCTGATTACGGATGCATCATCGTCAAGATGCCAAAGGGCGGGAATGTCAAGCATGCAAGCGTGGGACTCCTCAATTCAAGCCCTACCGTCACTCACGAGTTTATCAAGGACGGTGTCATCGAAGGCAACAACAAATCCATCCTTCCTTGCGGCGTGGTGGATGGCATCAACGACGCAGGCGTGGTTATCAACATCAATATTGTGCCTCATCAGCCGGGTACCGGATACATCACCGAGGGTGACCTCTGCTGCCAGTGCGTGGTGCGCTACGTGCTGGACAATGCCGGCAGCGTCGACGAGGCCATCGAGCTCCTCGAGGGCAGGACGGTCGTCCAGAGTATCGTCGGCATGGCCGGTGACGAGACCCACTACATGATCTCCGACAAGGAGAAGACCGCCGTAGTCGAGTTCGACGGCGGCAAGATGGCAGTCACATACTTCGACAAGAGCGATAAGGGCTATTACAGCAAGAACGGCAATCCTGCCATCATGACCAACCTCTACGACTTCGAAGTGGAGGAGTGGGGGCTCGGAACGGATGACTTCTACGAGAACCACCCTCTCGCGATGGGCGTCGAAAGGTGGGCAAGCGTCAGGGACCAGTACGACAGCGCCGCCCTCTCTGTCGATGACAACCTCAAGATCGCCACTTCCGTCTGGTACTACAAGCATTTCCTGGCAGAGAAGGACCTCTGGTATACCGACAATGCCGTCCCTTCTGCATACGGCAAGGATGAAAAGGGATGGTACTATTTCGCTGACGGCAATCGTGTCGATTGCGACGGCCACGTTTCGGCTCAGCATGGCTACTGGGACGCAGCGATGGACAATTACCGTGCACGCTACGAGAGCGAGTATGGAAAGCTGGATGACCCGCACGTCAAGGGCAACGACTTCTGGGAGACATCCCACACCGTCGTTTACGACATCGATGCCAAGAAGGGTTACCTCATCCCGTTCGAGAACTTCTACGCCAAGGACAAGGCCATACTGGAGCCTATAGAAATCAGCCTTCCTGAATAAGCCCGACGCCTCCCTCTGAAAACGTTCCGGAGTATTTCACATTCAGCGCAAAATGGCTATTTTTGTAAACTTTTACGAAATTTGTGAATAAATATATAATTAGCGTATGGAAATCAGAAAGAGCAAAGGTGAGTATCGGTCACCGGAAGTTGAAGTCATGGAACTTCAGATTCAGGGTGTTATCGCTGCCAGCGGTGATGATGTGGATGTAACAGTGAGCGACCCTTGGGCCGGGAACGAGGAAACACGTTGGTAATTACATGGAGGATTGAAAATGAAGAGGATTTTTGCAATTCTTGCAGCAGCGACAGCTGCACTCAGCATCGTATCATGCAATAAGGAACAGCCTGCAGCCAAGCCTGCGGCAGACATCAAGGTCAATGTGAAAGTGGCCGCTCCCGACGGAGATGCGGACACCAAGGCGGTGAAGACCGCATGGGAGGATGGTGACAGGATCTATGTATATTTCAATGGCGACATTACATTCAACGCACCTCAGCTGACCCTTACCTACAACGGAGCAGACTGGGAAGCCAGTTTCGGGTCAACATTCGATGAATCGAAACTCGGCGCCAGTGGCAGCTTTGCAGTATTCTATGATAAATTCGTGGATATCACAGAATTCGACTCGAATAGCTCCCTCAGTGCTTTATACAAGTCTCGGATGATTTACAGGAATGGTCTCGAGCTCTATGAGAACTACCTGTCATATACTTTCAGCGACAATGTCATCAGCCTTGACATCAATAATTGGACTTATCTGACATCAGTCCAGGTGGTAGTCGAAGGCATTGACAGCGACAAGGCAGGCAACTATGCTCTCATGAGCAACTATCTCTATCATCAGACGCCTGCTCTCAAATCAGGACAGATTTCATATGGCACAGGCTCGGTGGATCAGTTCATGCTCGGATACCCTAACGCTGACGGTGCGGCTTTCTATTTCGGACAGCCTTTTGGCAGTGTCACTGACAAGTATAAATTCACACTGCTGGATATCACCACAGGTGAGACATATGAGTGGATGACTGAAGACAAGAAGTCACTCAGGACGAACAGGAACAAGCTGACCGCCATCAAGATCGACGCCAGCAAGTTCCTTGGCGAACTCCCTGAAGGCTACAAGAACCTCTCGGCCGAGGGAACCGCTAACAGCTATATCGCAAAGCCGTCGTCAAAGGTTTACTTCGATGCCAGCGTCAAGGGCAACTCTGCAGAGGCGCTTGCAGGTGTGGCCGGAGTCAATCTTGTATGGCAGTCCGAAAAGAGCCTTGTAACCAGCCTCGAATACATTCCCGGACGCAAGATCATCACTGCTGAACTCGGCTCGGCATCAGGCAATGCCCTCATCGCTGCGTACAACGCTGAAGGTGAGGTGGTATGGAGCTGGCATCTCTGGGTAACCGACTACGAACCGGAAAAGTCTCTCTTCACCACGGAAGCCAACGCCGCAGGCACAGTCTGGAAGTTCATGGACCGCAACCTCGGTGCGCTCAGCAAAACTCCCGAAGGATTCGACAGCCACGGCCTGCTCTATCAGTGGGGACGCAAGGATCCTTTCGCAGCGGCTGTATCATACACCAACCAGAACCCTGACACTTATGAGTACATCGACGGCAAGGACGGCGAGCCTGTATACTACGACATCGACAACAACGAGGTCAAGAGCTTCCGCCTCAAGGCAGCAAAGAACGGCTCGGTAGAGCTTGCTGTGAAGAACCCTGACGTATTCTACCTCAACCTCAAGATCGACACGGGTGAACTCGACGAGTACGAGCTGCCCATCTACGACCAGGGCGACTGGGGCAAGCCGACCAACGATGATGCATGGGGCGGCGTTTCAATGGCCAAGACAATCAATGACCCCTGCCCTGTAGGCTACAAGGTTCCGGTCAATGACGCAAGCGGCAACACACCGTATGCATGGCTGAAGTTCGCCTCAATGACATGGGATACAGTCAACTATGGCGCAACCCAGGATGGTCAGTGGTTCCCTGCAACCGGTACTCGTGTATACGAAGGCGGCGGACTTGACTTCCCCGATCCTGCCCTTGGTGGCAACCCTTATTCAGGACTCTGGATAGGTACGAAAGGCTCGGCAAGTGAGCACAGCCACTATGGCCAGTACATGTTCATCATCAACGGAAAGAGGACATTCAAGGTGAACAAGGACAGCCGTTCTCAGGGTTTGTCACTGCGCTGCGTCGCAGAGTAATCCTCAGACAGGCAAGTTCAAGCGAAGACGGCCATGCCGGAGGTCCGGCTGCCTGTACAGAGCTGGAACCCCGCCCGTCACCCTGTCTAAAAGATTTGAAGGTCACTCTGAAATCATGCGGAATTTCAGGGTGACTTTTTCATTCTCAGGTATCATATACTTCTCCAGAGGAAACGGGCCGCAGGTATAGTTGCCGCGGCTCTGCGCCTTGACATAGTGTTCTCATTAGATGAGTATATTTAAACGAATTTAATCAAAATAATTCACCAATGATTAACTTTGCGTATCAAAATCAGCGATAGATATGAATAGAAAATGTATCTTCCAGTTGACGGTGATTCTGGTCTGTGCCATCTGCATCAGTTCCCGTACATTCGCACAGCAGGGCAGGCCCAATCTCAAGATGGGCGTTATCAGTGACATCCATGTATGGGACGATGAGGATGAAGAGACGTTCCGCCATGCACTGGAGTACTTCCGCGACAGCGAGGTCGATGGAGTCATCATAGCCGGCGACATGGCCGACCACGGCCTCACCTACGAGCTTCTCCGTGTGTCACGCGCATGGTACTCCGTCTTCCCCAAGGACAGGCGTCCCGACGGTGCGCATGTCGAGAAAGTGTTCGTCTACGGAAACCACGACTCGTTCGGCGACCCTCACAGTGATTGGTTCAATGCGCTTCCAAAGGAGCAGTCCAAACTTGGATACGTTCGTGAAAACTACGGTGGGAACTGGAAGAAATACTTCAAGGAGGACTTCTCCCAGATATATATGAAGGAAGTGAAGGGCTACAAGTTCGTCTGCTGCCACTGGTCATTCGAGAACCACCGCCAGGAATGTGGCGCGCCAGATTTCGTGAAGGCCCATGCCGCCGAGCTGGAAGGGGAAAAGCCTTTCTTCTACATCCAGCATGCCCATCTGGCACATACCTGCAACGGCGACTGGACCTGGGGCGAGGACGACGGCGCTATGACCGAGACCCTCAAGGCCTTCCCGAATGCAATCGCATTCTCCGGACACTCCCATGACCCCCTCACTGACGGACGCGACCTCTGGCAGGGCGAGTTCACCAGCATAGGTACCGCCTCTCTGAAGTATGTCCTTCCCATAGGCGGGCGAGAGAACTCATCCTTGGACGGAGAATCCCGCGACATACCCAGCCAGATGCCTACGATAAATGGACAGTACTGCTACCACGGCATGGTCATGAGCGTATATGACGACCGCATAACCTTCGAGCGCCGCGAGTTCTACTACGACGAGTCGCTGGGCGAAGACTGGGTGATCCCCATCCCCAAGGGCGCCGACGCTCCGCTGTCCTTCGACAACATGGCAAAGAAGGCACCCGTTCCGCAGTTTGCCGCTAACGCTGCAGTCACCCTCAGCCCATTCTTCATGGGCGAGGACCGCTATGGAAAGGCAACAGAGCAGATAGAGATATCATTCCCCGCCGTTCTCAGCAAGGACACAGGCGTCCGTGCCTTCGACTATGAGGTGCAGATCGAGCAGCGCTACGCTGACCTGACCACCGTCACCGGCACCAAGCATGTGTATTCAGCCCACTGCTTTTACGGAGAGAGCCACGACCAGGACGACGTCAAGTGCGTCTTTGCAAAGGAAGAGCTTCCAAGCCTGTTCGAGTACCGCTTCGTCGTCCGTCCCTGCGAGTGCTACGGCGGCAAGGGCGAACCCATCTGCTCAGAGTGGCAGAAGCCGTTGGATCAGATGGGTCGATGAATCTGTCGCAGTGGTTGCGCATTCGGTCGGACATAGTATTCCACTCTTGCAACTTCCGCATGAAAACGCGGGTCGAAGACAACAAAATTATTATCGTGAAATATGAAACAGAGAATACAGATCATCTTGGCAGCCTTCATGCTGCTTGCCGTTCTTCCTTCCGAAGGACGTACCAGAAAACAGACAAGGCAGGATCGTGAAATCATTGACCGCGTCGCCAGCTGGCAGATCGAGCATTTCAAGGATGCAGGCCATTCGGAGACGGACTGGACATACGGAGCCCTCTACCGCGGACTTTTCGAATGGGCCGATTACAGTTCCAACCGGAAATGTCTCGATTTCCTCATGCAGACCGGAGATCGCAACGGATGGGACTTCGGCGACCGTCTCTATCATGCTGACGACATGTGCGTCGGACAGATGTACGCCAGAATGTATGAAAAGTACGGCGATAAGAAGATGGTCACGAAGCTGAAACTCAGAATGGACGAGATTGTCCACCATCCTTCTGACGCCATTCTCCAGCATGGCATAGGCAACGCATCCGACAGGTGGTCATGGTGCGACGCTCTGTTCATGGCCCCGCCGGCATACGTGGAGATGTACAATATCTTCAAGGACGAGAAGTACCTGCAGTACATGGACAGGGAGTTCAAGCTGACTACCGATTCGCTTTACAGCCACACCGCCCATCTTTACTACAGGGACAGGACATACATTCCCGAGAAGGAGGCCAATGGCTGTGATGTCTTCTGGGGCAGAGGAAACGGCTGGGTCTTCGGCGGTCTGGCGCTGATGCTCGAGTCCCTCCCGAAGGACCACTACACCTACAGGTATTACCTCGACATATTCAGGGAGATGGCTGGTGCAATCATCAAGAGCCAGGACGCAGACGGCTCATGGCATGCTAGCATGCTCGATCCCGAATCATACCCCCTCCCTGAGAACAGTGCGTCCGGCTTCTTCACCTTCGGCCTCGCATGGGGATGGAACCACGGAGTGCTCACCGACCCCGCATACAAGTCGGCAGCCGAGAAAGGATGGGAGGCACTGAAGCGCTATGTTGACGAAAACGGATTCCTGGGATATGTCCAGCCAATCGGTGCTGCTCCGGGAGCCACAGGCCCGGACAAGACCGAAGTGTACGGAGTGGGAGCATTCCTGCTCGCCGGAACGCAGATGGTGCAGCTGAAAAGGCGCCCGAAGCCTATGGCCGAAGTGGCTGAATACGTCCCTGACATGTCCGACAGGGCATATTGGGTGGAGACCATGACCAAGATCGTGGAGCCGTTCTATGTGAACCTCAGCCAGGGCACGCTCAGAAAGAACATGCCGGTAGAGTCACGCGACGGCATGATAGATGGGAACGACCGCGTATGCACCTATCTCGAAGGACTCGGCCGCTCATTCGACGGCATCGCTCCATGGCTCAACCTCGGCCCGGACGACACCCCGGAGGGAAAGCTGCGCGCGCGCTACATTGACCTTGCGGTCAAAGCCATCGCCAACGCCGTGGACCCTTCAAGCCCGGATTTCATGGATTTCAGCGGCCCCGGCTCACAGCCTCTGGTAGATGCGGCATTCTTCGCCCAGGGACTCCTGAGGTCGAAAGATGTGATATGGCCTGCTCTCGACGACGTCACAAAGGCAAGAGTCATCGAAGAGCTCAAGGCTTCGCGGCAGATCGAGGCATTTGAAAGCAACTGGCTCATGTTCTCCGCCACGGTGGAAGCGGCACTGCTCGAATTCACGGGAGAATATGACGAAGCCCCTGTCGACAAGGCCTTCTCAAAGCATGCCGGATGGTACAAGGGCGACGGATGGTACGGCGACGGGGAGGAATTCCACCTCGACTACTACAACAGTTACGTCATCCAGCCTATGCTTCTGGATGTCAGCGCAGTGATGAAGGCCCACGGAAAGAAATGGGGCGAGTTCCATGACATCGAACTGCCGCGCATCATACGCTACGCAGAGCAGCAGGAAAGGCTCATTTCACCGGAAGGAACCTATCCTGTCCTCGGGCGCTCATCCGGCTACAGATTCGGATGCTTCCAGGTGCTCTCGCAGGTCGCCCTGCTAGAGAAACTGCCTCTCTATATCGAACCCGCCCAGGTGAGATGCGCGCTTACCGCTGTCATCAGGAACCAGATGGCACCGGGAACCTTTGACGAGAATGGATGGATCACGCTCGGCTTTGCAGGGCATCAGCCCGGAGTGGCCGACTACTATGTGACAACCGGAAGTGCATATCTCTGCACCTTCATCTATCTTGCCCTCGGACTCCCGGCAGACAACCCCTTCTGGACGGAGCCTGCATCACTCTGGTCGTCCCAGAGGACCTGGAGAGGTCTGTCAGTACGTGACGACCACAATCTCTGATACACCACTCACGCAGGCACTTGGGAAAGGGCCTTCCGATCAGGCACTTCAGGGTGCTCTCCCTGTGAATCGTTGGCAGTCAGTGCTCGGCAATCTGGCTCACAGGTGCCTGCAATGGAAATCAGTGTGCCTGAAACGTTGAAAAGAAACCCCGTGCGTGAAACGGGCATTCTGACGCACAGGTTGCCTCTGAAACAGATTCCGTGCGCGAAACGAGGCTTCTGACGCACGGGCCGCCATGGAAACAGATTCCGTGCGCGAAACGAGGCTTCTGACGCACGGGAGGCCATGGAAACAGATTCCGTGCGTGAAACGGGCTTTCTGACGCACGGGAGGCCTTGGAAACAGATTCCGTGCGTGAAATGGGCTTTCTGACGCACGGGAGGCATCGGGCGCAGCGAGTAGGGCCTTCCATAGAGCCCCCCGCAGCTGCGTCCCGAAGCAGGCGAGCCGCGTACCGCGAGCCTGCGGTGCGATCAAAATTCGCATCTATATTCCTTCACATATGACCGGCTACGCCGTGAAGAGGACTGGCTGATCGCCGGGCAGGGCATCGGAAAGACACTCCGTGCGTGAATCGAGCGTTCTGACGCACGGGAGGACACAGAAATCAATTCCGTGCGTGAAAAGCGCCTCCTGACGCACGGCAGGGCAGTTGATGTTCAAATTTCGGGCGCTTCGTCCATAGATTTCATGGGGATCTGCACTCGGAAGACAGAATTTCCATGAATTCTGCTGTTTTGTGGAGAAAGGCCCGATTTTCTTCGTAAAATCCTGATAGCAGGCAATTTCATGGAAGGAACGCCGTTCGCGGCCACAAATGGTGCCATTTTGTGGACGAACCGCCTTCTGCGAAAGCACGTATGGCGCCATGCCGTGAAGAGGACTGGCTGATCGCTGGGCAGGGCAGTTGATGTTCAAATTTCGGGCGCTTCGTCCACGGATTTCATGGGGATCTGCCCTCGGGAGACAGAATTTCCATGAATTCTGCTGTTTTGTGGAGAAAAGCCCGTTATTCTTTGTAAAATCCTGATAGCAGGCAATTTCATGGAGGAAACGCCGTTCGCGTCCACAAATAGCGCCATTATGTGGACGGACCATCCTCTGCGAAAGCACAAATGGCGCAATTTCGTGGACGGACCGCCTTCTGCGAAAGCACGTATGGCGTCATGCCGTGAAGAGGACTGGCTGATCGCCGGGCAGGGCAGTTGATGTTCAAATTTCGGGCGCTTCGTCCACGGATTTCATGGGGATTTGCCCTCGGGAGACAGAATTTCCATGAATTCTGCTGTTTTGTGGAGAAAAGCCCGTTATTCATCGTAATATCCTGATAGCAGGCAATTTCATGGAAGGAACGCCGTTCGCGTCCACAAATGGCGCCATTTTGTAGACGGACCGCCTTCTGTGAAAGCACTGATGGCCCATTTCGTGGACGGACCGCCTTCTGCGAAAGCACGGATGGTGCCATTCCGCTGAGGAAGCGGCTGGCCGACGTTCTGCACATATACTGAAATAATCGTCTATTATATGTGCAGCAAAAATGAGCGAATCGGCCTCACAGGCGCATCTGGTGCTGATTTCCCAGAAATGACCGCTCATATAATGAGCATTATTCTGAGTATATGTGCAGAATATGCCTGAACCTGCTGACTCCTATCCGAAGGCTCAACGTCTTCAGTCATCTGCGGAGGGTCCCCGTCAAGAACGGAGACCTTCTGCAATTCTATTCCGTATTCTTCTGATTGATAGGGTGTCATGAAATTCCAGCGCGGAGGACCCTCCAAAAAAAACAAGGACCGTTCGCACATTCGAGTGTTTCCATCCGGGGAAATGGCTGCACGCTGCAATCCCTGATTCCGCCTGACAGGATTCGGCTGCGTTTTGATGCTGATGCGCAGCAATTCTCTGTCATTCTTTCCTTTTTTTGAAGTATCTTTGCCTTCATGATGCCAAAAAGCATAAGATTCGCACTGTTTGACCTTGACGGGACCCTTTTGGACACCGAAGGCCAGTACTCTGTGTTCTGGGGCGGGATAGGGGAGCGTTTCAGACCCGAAATCCCGGAGTTCGACCTGCTCATAAAAGGCACGACCCTGAAGCAGATCCTCAGCCGATATTTCCCTTCCCGCGAAGAGCAGGAGCGTATCCTTCCCTTGCTCGAGGAATTCGAGAGCCGGATGAGATACGAGTTCTTTCCTGGAGCCCGGGCCTTCCTGGAAGACCTACATGCCAACGGCGTCAAGTGCGCCATCGTGACATCTTCCGACAGGAAGAAGATGGCCAACGTGTATCGTTCGATCCCCGATTTCGGCAATCTGTTCGATGCCGTGCTGACCGCCGAGGACTTCAGCGAATCCAAGCCGTCTCCTGACTGCTTCCTGCGCGCTGCTGCGCGGTTCGGGGCAGACCTGTCGGAGTGCCTCGTGTTCGAGGATGCATACAACGGACTTGCTGCCGGCATGGCTTCGGGAATCTTCACCATCGGCCTGGCGACCGGGCATACACGCGATGAGATCGAATCCCGCTGCAACATGGTGCTCGACGGCTATGAAGGCCTCACCTTCGCCACACTTGAATCACTGACGAAATAACCGATATGAAAAGTTTGAAAATTGTTTTTGCCGTCGCCCTGGCGCTTGCCCTCACATCCTGTGGAGCGGACTTCGATTGTGGCCGCTCCTTCACCCATGTCAACAAAATGATGGCACCGTTCGATGCCGACGGCAAGGCGGTGATATTCTCTGCCCAGGGGAGCGGACAGATAGAGAACATGTATCTGTGCGGAGACTACGACAACTGGCATCATCCCGGGCAGACGGTGCTGAACGTATATTGCGACGGGCAGCTGTGCGTCAGCGGAAAGCTCTATGAGCTGGCATGTCTCAACATGGACTATGTCGAGGAGAAGGAATACGAGAAGGTGTTCCTGGAGACGCCTCTCTTCTCGAAGTTCGGTGCCCATAACAGCATAAACCTCGACTTCAAGATTCCCTATTACAAGTCCTGCACCGTAGAGCTTGTGCAGGCCGAGCCCGGAGTGGAAGACCAGGTGTGGACCACGGTGAGGGCCAACACGGAGGCCGATGTGGTCTGCGGTGGCAAAAAGCTGCCCAAGGGCGTGTATTTCAAGGGAATAAGGGCTGAAAACCAGCATGTCAAGTCCGGAGACCAGTTCACCCTGATGGAAAGCAGTGGCAACTCCATGGTGGTGGGTGTCAATCTGTTCCTCAATTCCGAGACCGTATGCTCAATGGAGGCCTGCCTCAGGGCGTTCAACACACGCACCGGCACAGTGGAATATCTGTCCAGCGGCCTCGAGGACTTCTTCCTCGGAACATATTACTTCGATTCGGGCAAGTACCTGGGCTACAAGTGCGGCCTTACCTGGTTCGACCCTAGCGACGGTGCAGTCAAGCTGAGTGCCTACAGGCAGTTCCCGGACAACCCGCTGTGCTTCAACCATCCCGTCAGGATAACGGTCCGCAACGGCGAGCAGAACGGCATCGATTCGGAGAGCGAGGTCAATGACGACATCTGCTTCCAGCGTGCCGATGCCACGATGGGTGCCATCTGCTATTACTACGAGTGGTAGGCGAGGGCCGGGTGCGGTCAGATATTCTGCATTATCGCCTCTATGGAGTTTGAGGCGTTCATCGTATAGAAATGCAGGCTGGGTACCCCTGCGGCCCTGAGCTCCCTGCACTGGCGTATTCCCCATTCGATGCCGACCTTCTTCACGTCCTCGTTGCTGCTGCATTTCGAGAGCATTGCGGCCAGCTCGTCGGGGAAGTCGATGTGGAAGGTCCTCGGCAGGGCGGTCAACTGGTTCAGCGTCCCGAGAGGCTTGAGGCCCGGGACGATGGGCACGTCTATCCCCGCGGCGCGGCAGCGTTCCACATAGTCGAAATATTTGTTGTTGTCGAAGAACATCTGGGTCACCACGTAACGGGCTCCAAGGTCCACCTTCCTCTTGAGGATCTCAATGTCGTGGCCGATATTCATGGCTTCTACGTGCTTCTCCGGGTAGCCGGCCACGCCGTATGTGAACCTGTGATCCTGAAGCATGTCGTGGGTGTCGCCGTAGAGCAGCTTGCCGGCGTTGAAGTCGTTGACCTGCGCGCACAGCTCGCTTGCGAAGTTCAGGCCGCCCTCTTTCGGGACAAAGCTGCTGTCCTGCTTCGACTTGTCTCCTCTCAGGACCAGAAGGTCGTACATCCCCAGGAAGACAAAGTCGATGAGCTCGTACTCCGTCTCCTGCTGCGAGTTGCCGCTGCATATCAGGTGCGGCACCACGGGCACTCCGTAGCGCTGCTTGATGGCATAGGCCACGGCGGCGGTTCCGGGGCGAAGGCGCTCCTCCACGCGCTGGAAGCGGCCTGGCTCCACCTCGCGCCAGGCGAAGTCGGAGCGGTGGGTGGTGACTTCGATGAAGGCCGGGTCGAACTTCATCAGCCGGTCGATGGTCGCATAAAGCTGGTCCATGTTCCTGCCCCTCAGGGGAGGAAGTATCTCGAAACTGAACAGAGTCCTGTCTGTCCTTGAAAGCAATTCAGCTACTGACATTCCGTTAGATGTAAATTCCGTTGCTCTGTTTGATCTCCTTCATCACAAAGGTGCTGAGTATGGATCCGATGGACTCCACGGTTCCCAGCACGTTGATGACGAAATCGTTGTAATAGCTCATGCTGGGGGCGTTGATCACAAGTATGTAGTCGAATTCCCCGGCCACGTTGTAGCAGGCCGTGACCTCGGGGATGTCCCTTATCACCCTCACGAATTCCTCTGCCACTTTCTTTGTCATCTGCTTGAGCTTCACGCTGGTGAAGACCATGAAACTGCGCCCGAGCTTGTCGGCATCCAGGATGGCCACATACTTCTTTATGTAACCTTCGGACTCGAGCCTTTTCAGCCTTTCGAATACCGGGGTGGGGCTCAGGTTCACCTGCTCTGCAAGCTGTTTGGTGGTCAGCTTGGCGTTCTGCTGCAGAAGCCGCAGTATCTTGATGTCTGTGCCGTCTATCTGTGTGTTGCTGATCATATGGCGGAAAATGATTCCAATCTGGCTCTGTTTTTCTTGATAAATAGAATAGCTGTTTTGAAAAGCTGCACAAAATTAGAAAATATATCTATTATCAACAAAACTATTGAAATATTATTCCGAATTTACGATATTTGCGACAGCAAAAAGGCAACAAAATGGGAAAGCAGATTACAACAGCGACAAAATGTGTCCATGCAGGCTATGAACCCGGCAAGGGTGAGCCGAGGCAGATGCCTATAATACAGAGCACTACATTCAAGTACAATACAAGCGACGAGATGGGGCGCCTCTTCGATCTTGAAGAGGAAGGGTACTTCTACTCCCGTCTGCAGAACCCCACATGCGATATGGTGGCCGCGCGCATAGCAGCGCTTGAGGGCGGAGTCGGTGCGATGCTCACATCCTCCGGCCAGGCAGCCAACTTCTTCGCCTGCTTCAACATATGCGAGACCGGCGGGCATATCATCAGCACGGCTTCGATCTACGGCGGCACTTTCAATCTCTTCGGCACCACCTTCAGGAAGATGGGCATAGACGTGACCTTCATCGACCAGGATGCAAGCGAGGCGGAGATAGAGGCCGCATTCCGGCCCAACACCAAGCTTGTGTTTGGCGAGATGCTCTCCAATCCGGGCCTGAAAGTGCTTGATATCGAGAAATTTGCAAAGGTTGCCCACCGCCATGGAGTTCCGCTGGTGGTCGACAACACTTTCCCCACGCCGGTGTTCTGCCGCCCCTTCGAGTGGGGTGCCGACATCGTGACCCACTCCACCACGAAGTATATGGACGGCCACGGCGTGCAGGTCGGCGGATGCGTGGTCGACAGCGGTAACTTCGACTGGGAGGCCTATCCCGACAGGTTCCCGGGCCTCTGTTCCCCCGACCCTTCCTACCATGGGCTCACCTATACGAAGAAGTTCGGCAAGATGGCGTACATCACCAAGATGACCAGTCAGCTGATGCGTGACCTCGGCTCCGTGCAGAGCCCGCAGAACGCGTTCTACCTGAACATGGGCCTGCAGTCGCTCGACTGCCGCGTGCGCAGGCACAACAGCAGCGCTATGAAGGTGGCGGAGTATCTCCACGACAACCCGGACGTGAAGTGGGTCAATTTCCCGGAGCTTGCGGATTCGCCGGACCATGCCCTTCAGCAGAAATATCTTCCTGAAGGCACCTGCGGCGTGATTGCGCTTGCGCTGAAGGGCGGCCGTGAGTTCGCACACCGCTTCATGGATGCGCTCAGGCTCATCACCATAGAGACCCATGTGGCCGACTGCTACACCTGCATACTCCATCCGGCCATGCACACGCACCGCCAGCTCACTGACGAACAGCTCCTCGAGGCGGGAGTGGACCCTGACCTCATCAGGCTCAGCGTGGGCCTCGAGGCTTCCGAAGACATAATCGCCGACATCCGTCAAGCCATAGAAGCAGCAAAATGCTAAAGCGCACAATCACCATACAGGAACCCTTCGAATTCGAAGCGGGAGGCGTCATCAGCGGACTGCAGGTGGCATTCCATACCTCACCCCGGGAATACACTCCGGGCGAGAAGGTCATATGGATCTGCCATGGGCTGACCGCCAACAGCGACGCCGAGGAGTGGTGGCCGCAGATGGTAGGCCCCGGCCTTGTGTTCGACACAGAAAAGTATTTCGTCGTCTGCACCAACATGCTGTGCTCTCCGTACGGCTCCACATGCCCGATATCGGAGAATCCCGCCACCGGCAGGCCGTATATGCTGGACTTCCCGAAGTGCACGATACGTGACCTTGCAAAAAGCGCTCTCGCCGTAGCTGATGCTTTGGGTATCAAGAAGATAGATCTTCTGATAGGGGCCAGCATAGGCGGATTCCAGGCTCTCGAGATGGCCATGCTGCGCCCGGATCTGGTGGAACGTGCCGTATTCCTTGCGACCGCGGTGCGCGCGACTCCGTATCTGACCGCCTTCAATGAGTCCCAGCGCATGTCGATCGAAGCGGACCCGACCTTCCGCGCTGCTGAATCCCCTGAGGGTGGACGCGCCGGTCTTGAGGCCGCACGCTCGATAGCTCTTATATCGTACCGTTCGTCAGAGGGCTACAATCTCACCCAGGCTGACGCGGACCCGGACACTCTCTTCGCGTCCCGCGCATGCTCATACCAGCGCTATCAGGGCAGGAAACTCTCGGCACGCTTCGACGCCTACTGCTACTGGTATCTTACCTACTGCCTAGACAGCCACAACATCGGCCGCGGCCGCGGGGGAGTGGAGGCTGCGCTTGCCGGCCTGAACCTGCCTGCAACGGTCATAGCCATAGATTCCGACTGCCTATTCCCGCCTTGCGACATGAAAAAGATCGCAGCGGCACTCCCGGGATCCCACTATTTCGAGATCAAGTCAAGCTTCGGGCACGACGGATTCCTACTGGAGAGCGCGCAGCTCACTGAAATCCTGATGCCGCTCCTGCCTCAGGGCGGCCAGGCGAATTGCTGAAACAAACCATATGCATATGAAAACACTGTTCTCATCCATCGCAGTCACAGTCCTTCTCGCATCATGCGCAGGTGCGGATTTCAAGGCTGACGTCTGCATCTACGGTGGAACATCGGCTGCTGTCACTGCAGCCAGGGCTGCTGCAGAAGCAGGGTCCAAAGTCGTCATCATCTGCCCTGACCCTGTCCTTGGCGGCATGACCACGGGTGGCCTTGGATCTACCGACATCGGCAACAAAAGGGCTATCATCGGCATGGCCAGGCAGTTCTATCGCGACCTTGGCCGGCACTATGGCACAGACGAGCAATGGAACTTCGAGCCTTCGGCTGCCCAGGCAATCATCGACAGCTATGTCGACAATCCCAACATCCAGATCTGCAAGGGGTATTACCTCTCCAGCCTGAAGAAGAAAGGAACCCGCATATGTTCCATCACATGCTCTGGCGAGGATGGTCTTGAGACCCGCACCGTCAAGGCTGATTCCTTCATCGATGCCACCTATGAGGGCGACCTGCTTGCCATGGCAGGGGTCAGCTACCACGTCGGACGCGAGGCCTCGGATGTATATGGCGAGCAGTGGAACGGCTCGCATCTTTCCTACTTCCACCAGTTCCCTGACGGGGTCGACCCGTATGTGGAGAAAGGCAATCCCGCAAGCGGACTGCTCTGGGGAATCCAGGACTGGACAATGAAGGATGAGGGGGCGGGCGACAGCTATGTGCAGGCCTACAACTTCCGCCTCTGCCTGTCGAACGACCCTGACAACCAGATTCCGTTCACCAGGCCGGATGACTACGATCCTTCGAAGTACGAGCTTCTGGTCCGTGTCTTCGAGTCGGATCCCAATCCGGACATCAACCAGTACTTCGGCTGGTCGCTTATGCCCAACGGCAAGACTGACGTCAACAACAGAGGCGCCTTCTCGACCGACATGATCGGCATGAACCACGATTATCCCGAGGCATCATGGGCCCGCCGCAAGGAGATAATTGCAGCGCACAAGAGCTATACCCTCGGCCTTATGTGGTTCTATGTCAGCGATCCGCGCGTCCCCAGGCAGCTCCAGGAGTTTGTCCGCGGTTGGGGCTGGGCAAAGGATGAGTATCCCTCTACCGGGAACTGGACCCACCAGATCTATGTCCGCGAGGCCCGCCGCATGATAAGTGACTATGTGGCCACACAGGCTGACTGCGAGGGCAGGGGCGTGGTCGAGGATGGCATAGGCTATGCTGCATACACCATGGATTCCCACAACTGCGAACGCGTTGTGGTAGAGAAGGATGGTGTGCTGATGGTCAAGAACGAGGGCGACGTCGAGATCGGCGGAGGCCTGCCTTATCCCATATCCTACAGGAGTCTCGTGCCCAGGCGCGGGGAGTGCACCAATCTGCTCGTCCCGATATGTCTGTCATCAAGCCACATCGCGTACGGCTCTATCAGGATGGAGCCCGTGTTCCTTGAACTCGGCCAGGTTTGCGGACTCGCTGCATCGCTCGCCGGGCGCGGTGACGTGCAGGATGTCGATGTGTCTCTGATCCAGAGCACTGTAGGCTATCCTGTCGAGGAGGAAGACTGATCATTCCATGACCAAGGAAGAGAAGTATATCTCCATTCTGCCTCAGGCCAAGGCGCTCGTAGAGGGGGAGCAGGACATGATTGCCAACATGGCAAACCTTTCTGCTCTCATCCACCGGACATTCGGATTCTGGTGGACAGGCTTCTACAGGGTCAGTGACCGGGAACTTGTCCTGGGTCCCTTCCAGGGGCCACTGGCATGTACCCGCATCCCGTTCGGCAGGGGTGTCTGCGGAAGCGCCTGGAAGGCGGGGGAGACCATAGTCGTGCCCGATGTGGAGCAGTTCCCCGGGCATATTGCCTGCTCGAGCGAGTCAAAAAGCGAAATTGTTGTTCCTGTGAGGCGGGACGGTGAGATAACGGCCGTCCTGGACATCGACAGCCGCTCTCTGTCGTGCTTCGACGACACGGACAGAAAATATCTGGAACTGATTGTGGCGCAGTTGTGAAGGCGGTCCCTGCGGGCTGATCACTCGGCGGGCGTGTCCTTGACGCACCTGACGCTGACGCCGTCTTTGCTGCCGTAGAATCCCATGCTCAGTACTGTGCCGGACTCCTTTTCGGTGAGAATCATGGCATTCTGAGTGCTGGAAGCGTCGTCGACCCTGCATGCGTACTTCGTGATCTGACCAAGGCCTGCGTATGCCGTTCCCTCTGTCACATATCCGATTGCGGCCAGATTGAATCCGGCTTCTTTCAATGCGTCGTAGCCGCTCTTGGCCAGGAGTGTTTCCCATTCGTCAGTAGTGGGCAGATGCCATCCCTCAGGGCAGAGTCCTGCGAGTTCGGCAGGGGAGTAAAGATAGCCTTTGGCCTCGATTCCGGCCTTTGTGTTGTCTGCCTCGCCTGTGTCAGGCTTGCACGGATACCAGATTCCCGTGTTCGTGCTGAAGTCTGCGGCGGAAACATTCTTGCCGGCAGCAATAGACCCCATGTTCGTGCAGGTCCACCAGTTGCCGTCGGCGAACTTTCTTGCCGGGTATGACCTGTTCCCCAGGTTCATCGACGGGATTTCGTGAAAGATCGCTACAGGTGTCTTTGCGGAGCCGCAGGTGAAGTTCAGATAGCTGAGCAGCCCGGCTCCCGTGTTGTTCTCGGGTATGGTGACGGTGACCATTGTCTGGCCGTTTCCTGTAGATGGAGTGACTGTCAGGCCTTTGATTTCGGACACCGTGGCGCATGACCATGTGCCGCTGGCGTACACATCGAATGAGATCTGGGATCCGAAGCCGTCATCCTGGATCTTGGAGAAATATGGAACGATGCTGTCGACGTCGACTTTGCATGATGCCAGCAGGAGGCATCCTAGAAGGGCTATTTGGATTTTTTTCATAATCATGGACGAACTGTTTCGGCAAAAATAAGCAGCAGAATGGGATTTGTCAAGAATATTTTCCTGCGATGGGGAATATTGTGCGGACTGCCTCTCCTTCCGGTCCCTGTGGATGGCCCTGGCAATTTGGAATATCCGCCCTCGAAAACCTTGTTCTCCATGAATTCTGTTTGTTTGTGGAGAATAGGCAGTTATTCTCCCGGAAAGTACTGAAAATCGTCAAATCTATGGAGGAAACGCCGAATGAGGCCACGAATGGCGCCATTTCATGGAGGAAAATGAATGCGGACCTTGACTGCACCGCAGGCTCGCAGTACGCGGCTCGCCTGCTTCGGAACGCAGCTGCGGCGGGCTCTGTGGAAGGCCCTCCTCGCTGCGCCCGATGCCCTCCGTGCGTCAG
>JAGHSF010000062.1 GCA_018065985.1 Candidatus Cryptobacteroides choladohippi | reverse complement strand
GATGGTAACTCTTATTCTTGATGGCATCAATGATGCAGATTACTTCCCTGAGGCTGTCGCAGCTGGAAAGTTGTCCGTACATCATCACAAGAAGCTGATTCCAGCATGTGAAGGTCTTCACATACTTGTCTCCACTGTACTTCTTGACGATTCCATCGAAGACTCGCTTCGGCAAAAACTCAACGAGTTGACTGAAAAGGTATTTTCCGCTATTCATTCTGTCTTGATCTACTTCTGGACAGTGAAATTACGGAATCAATTCAAATCGACACGCTGCGTTTTTGCTTATAACTAATTGTTAAACAACATATTACAAAGAACTAACAAATATTTCTTTGGACACTAGTGTCTTCCGTAAATGAAAAAACAGCCCCGTCACGAGGCGGGGCTGCTGAAATATCAAGTGTGGATATTATTTGATGTAGAGGTTCACGATGCTCTCGTAAAGCTCCTGCTTGCCGGAGGTCTGCTTGGGCTCTCCCTTGGTCTTGGCGTATTCCACTACCTGCTCGAGAGTGAGCTTGCCGTCCTCGAAGTCCTTGCCGACGCCTGCGTCGAATGAAGCGTAGCGCTCCTTGACCATTGCGGGGATAGGTGAGTTCTCGAGAATGTCAGCTGCGATGAGCAGCGCGCGTGCCATTACGTCCATGCCTGATACGTGAGCGAGGATGATGTCCTCGAGGTCGGTGGAGTTGCGGCGTGTCTTGGCGTCGAAGTTGGTTCCGCCTACGAGGCCGCCTCCCTTGATGATGACCATCATGGCCTGTACGAGCTCGTAAACGTCGATGGGGAACTGGTCGGTATCCCAACCGTTCTGGTAGTCACCGCGGTTTGCGTCGATGGAGCCGAGGAGGCCTGCGTCAACTGCACACTGGAGCTCGTGCTCGAAGGTGTGGCCTGCAAGAGTGGCGTGGTTGACCTCGATGTTTACCTTGAAGTCCTTGTCAAGACCATGTGCGCGGAGGAATCCGATAACGGTCTCGGTGTCTACGTCATACTGGTGCTTTGTAGGCTCCATGGGCTTGGGCTCGATAAGGAATGTTCCCTTGAATCCCTTTGAGCGTGCATAGTCGCGTGCCATGGTGAGCATTGTTGCCATATGCTCCTTCTCGCGCTTCATGTCGGTGTTGAGCAGTGACATGTAGCCCTCGCGGCCGCCCCAGAATACGTAGCACTCACCGCCAAGCTCGATGGTTGCGTCGATGGCGTTCTTGATCTGAACCATTGCGCGTGCTGCAACGTCGAAGTCGGGGTTGGTGCTGGCGCCGTTCATATAACGTTTGTTGCCGAATACGTTTGCGGTACCCCAGAGAAGCTTGATGCCGGTCTCGGCCTGCTTCTGCTTGAGATATGCGACAATCTCCTTGAGATTTGCCTCGTACTCCTCGATGGTGGCAGCCTCGTCCACGAGATCGACGTCGTGGAAGCAGTAATATCCGATTCCGAGTTTCTGCATGATCTCGAAACCTGCGTCAACCTTGGCCTTGGCACGCTCCATGGGGCATGCGGAAGCATTCCAGGGGAATGTCTTGGTGCCGCCTCCGAACTGGTCTGCGCCTTCTGCGCACAGTGTGTGCCACCATGCCATTGCGAACTTCATCCAGTCCTTCATCTTCTTCCCGGCTACGACCTTTTCGGGGTCATAGTAGTGGAATGCCATGGGGTCCTTTGACTCTGTTCCGACGAATTTGATCTTTGAGATTTCAGGGAAAAATTCTTTCATGATTTGTGTTATTGGTTTGATTTATAGATTTATACAAGTTTACCAAGCTCTTCGGTCCAACGGCCGTATGCATCCTCGAGGGGTGCCTTCCAGCTCTGCTCCGGCTCCACGGTGAGGGTCTTTGCGAGATTGGCGAAGGCCTCTTTGGCGCTGGCGTAGTAGCCTGCTCCGAGAGCGGCGCCCCTTGCCGCACCGAGGGAACCGTCAGTGTCGAACAGTTCGATGCGTGAGTCGCATAAGGTTGCGAGTGTGCTGCGGAATATGGGGTTGAGGAACATGTTCGCCTCTCCGGCATGTATCACGTTGGGCTGCAGCCCCAGGTCCTTCATTATGTCTATGCCGTATTTGAACGAGAATGCGATTCCCTCATGCACGGCACGGATGACGTGTGCCCTGTTCTGGCGCACGAGGTCCACACCGCAGAAGCGTGCGCCCACGTTCTTGTTGCACAGCACCCTTTCGGCACCATTGCCGAAGGGGAGTACCGTGAGTCCTTCGCAACCTACGGGGACGGTCTGGCCAAGTTCGTTCATCTGGTTGTATGTGAGGTCCGGTGCCACGTTCCTGCGCGTCCAGGCGTTCATTATGCCTGTGCCGTTGATGCACAGGAGCACACCCATGCGCTGCTCCTTGGACGGGGTCACATGCAGGAAGGTGTTCACGCGTGAGTGCAGGTCTGCCTTGGGGAGGTCGGTCACGCCGTAGACCACACCGCTGGTGCCGCCTGTGGCTGCAATCTCGCCGGGCTCGAGCACGTTGAGCGAGAATGCGTTGTTGGGCTGGTCGCCCGCTCTGTAGCTGATCGGGGTCCCTGCGGGGATGCCGAGCGCTTCCTGTGTGGCTGCATTGGTGCGTATGTCGTTGCCTATGGCCGGGACGATGGGGCAGAACTTGTCATGGTCTATGCCGAAATAGTCTGCCACGAAGTCGGCGCGGCAGCCGTTCTTGAAATCCCACAGGATGCCCTCGGAAAGGCCGGTGGCCGTGGTGCTGAGCTCTCCGCTGAGAAGGTATGCGATATAGTCGCCGGGCAGCATGAACCTGCTTGTCCTCGCGTAGACGTCGGGTTCGTTGCGCTTGACCCATGCCAGCTTGCTTGCGGTGAAGTTTCCGGGGCTGTTGAGCAGGCGGGTCATGCATTCGTCGTATCCTATCCCGTTCAGCGCCTCCTCTCCGATCCCGACGGCTCTGGAGTCGCACCAGATGATGGCGTCCCTGACGGGCCTGTTGTCCCTGTCGACGGCGACGAGGCCGTGCATCTGATATGAGATGCCTATGGATCTGACATCGGACATGCTGAAGCCCTTGGCTGCCATCTCCCTGACTCCTTCACTCATGTATTCCCACCAGGACCGTGGATCCTGCTCCGCAAATCCTTTTTCGGGGCTCTTTATCGGAGCTTCCTGCTTGGGATTGCTTGCTGAACATACACACCTGCCGCTTTCAATGTCAAGCAGCGCGACCTTCACCGAAGAGGATCCTACGTCTATACCTAATGAATACATTTCAAACTTTGTTTTTCAATTTCAACCCCAAATTTAAGAATTATTCTTATCTTTGCATTTGGAAACTGAAACAATTGCGCATGATTTTGCAATCGGCCTTCAATGCAGGATTAGCACATCGGTAGTGCATCGGCTTCCCAAGCCGAGGAGGCGGGTCCGACTCCCGTATCCTGCTCCAAAATGAAAAAAGTATTTGTTTCCGGATGCTATGATCTTCTTCATAGCGGTCATGTAGAGTTCTTCAAGCAGGCCGCTCAGTATGGCGACCTGTACGTCGGCATAGGCTCTGACGAGACAATCCTCCATTACAAGCACCACAAGACCGTCTACAGCGAGGAAGAACGCCTGTTCATGGTCAAGAGCATCAGATATGTCAAGGATGCATTCATCAATGCCGGCGACGGAATCATGGACTTCGTCCCCACTGTCGAGGCTCTCAAACCTGATGTTTTCGTGGTGAACTGCGACGGCAGCAACGAGGACAAGCGCCGCTTCTGCGAGGAGCATGGCATCGAGTACGTTGTGCTCGAGCGCAAGCCCGCCGAGGGCCTCAAGGCAAGAAGCAGCACCGCCCTCAAGCTTACGCTATGCCAGATCCCGACCCGCCTCGACCTGGCAGGTACCTGGATCGACCAGCCTTATGTGAGCTGCTTCTGCCCCGGCTGGGCGGTGACACTCTCTCTCGAGCCCACATTCGAGATAAGGGAGCGCTGCGGACTCTCAACTTCCACCAGGAATCAGATAAAGCGCATCTGGCCCTACAAACTGCCCAATATGGACCCCGAGACCCTTGCAAGGCTCGTGTTCTGCTTCGAGAACCATCCCGAAAGGGAAGGGGGGCACATCAGCGGAGCCCAGGATGCACTGGGAATATGTGTGCCCGGCCTTGCCCGGCATTATTACGACAATCACTTCTGGCCCGAGAAGATCGAGACATGCGAGGATGAGAAGGTGCTCTGCTGGCTGGAGGACCATCTGTGCATGATCCCGCTCGAGCCCAGAGTCCCCGGCTGCTCCGTGGTGAAAGGCAAGGATATCACCCTCCCCAAGGTGCAGGCGCTGGCGAAGGCCGCCGATGACTGCTGGAACGCGATTCTGGCATGTGACCTTGAGGCATTTGCATATGCATACATGGCATCGTTCAATGCCCAGACCGCGATGTTCCCTGCAATGATCCAGGGTTGTGTCGCCCCGGCCATCGAGAAGTGGTCCCGCGTTGACGGTGTCCTTGCATGGAAGATGCCGGGAGCAGGTGCCGGCGGATACCTGGCACTCGTCGTGGATGACGCCCCGAAATTCTGTGCAGAGCACAGCGAGGCCATTGCCTTGACCGTCCATCGTGCTGAGTAGGCTCATTTTCTCCGCATCGGCATTGCCCTGTGACAAAAATTGGCTAACTTTACGCGGTTAAGATAAGTAACTATGAACAACATTAAGATATTGGCTTTGTCAGCAGTCCTCCTGGCTGCTTCTTCGTGTGCAACATACAAGGATATCATCTACTTCCAGGACATCGATGATGTACAGCTTGCACCTTTGACCTCCGAGTTCGAGGCTGTCATAAAGAAGGATGACCGGCTCACCATTGTGGTCAGCGGTCCCGACAAGTCCGTTACAGCGCCTTATAACCTCACCCTCAGTGAGTTGGGGAACGGTGTGTCTTCCAACAGCGATCCCGAGAGGTCGACTCTCTCGTATCTTGTCGATGCCGACGGCAACATCGATTTCCCCACCCTTGGCTCCATCCATGTCGAGGGCATGACACGCAACCAGTTGGTCGACTACCTCACTGCCGAGATCGGCAAGGACGTCAAGGATCCCATCGTGTACGTCAGCTTCAGAAACTACAAGATAACCATTCTCGGTGAGGTGCGCTCTCCCGGAACCTACACCATGGATTCCGAGAAGATCAGCATCCTCCAGGCTCTCGGCAAGGCTGGTGACCTCAACCTGACCGCACAGAGAGACGGCATCATCCTCATCAGGGAAGTGAACGGCGAGCAGAAGCACTTCAAGATAGACCTCAAGGACAGTCACATACTCGACTCTCCCTATTTCTACCTGCAGCAGAACGACGTGCTCTACATACCGCCCAGCCCTACCAGAGTTGCAACCGCAACCACTGCAACAGGAATCTGGAGCGTCGTGCTCAGTTCCGTCACCACCACAATCGCACTCCTTTCTTTGATTCTCAGGTAAGATATGGCAGCCAACAATACTACAGGCACACCCGCACCGGGAAGCCAGGCGAACAGCAATTCAATGAGCCTCAGGGAAATCTTCGAGTTTCTCTGGCGGCTCCGTTTCTGGATAATCGCATCGGCAGTTGCTGCCCTTGTCGCAGCTTTCTTCTATGTAAGAATGCAGAGCCCTGTATATCAGCGTTCTGCATGGATACGCATGAACCGCAACGACGGTACCGGTGCGGAGATGGAACTTCTCTCCGAGTTCTCCGGAACAGGTCTTTCCAAGCCCAACGTCGAGAACGAGGTCTTCATCATCAAGAGCCCTACCATGATGAGCAAGGTGGTGGACGAACTCGGGCTGAACTACAGGTACTACCATTACGCAATGCCCGTTGCCGACAGGCTCAGGTTCGGCCGTTCCCTGTTCGGGCGCAAGCGCGTGGAGTACTATGAGGACAATCCTTTCGAACTCTCCTTCTGCGTCGATTCCCTGTATCCCCTTGAGATGAGACCCTCATCATTCACTCTCAAGTTCAGGAATCTCAAACAGGAGCAGTATCAGGTCAGAGAGCTCGCTGTCAATGGAAGGAAGGTCAATCTTGACGAGAGGAAATACGCCTATGGAGATACCGTAGCCCTGCCCGGATGCAGGTTCGTCGTCAGGGTCACAGAACCTGAGGCTCTCATCAGCAAAGACAACTATATCTGCTCCTGGACAAACTCGTTCAACTGTGCAAGAGGCTTTGTCAAGAACCTGAACGTTGAGGCCCAGGGTCAGAAGATGAAGCTCAATGACGTGGTCGTCCTCACAATGAACGACACCAAGGCGCAGCGTGCTTCCGACATACTCAACACATTGATATACAAGGTGAACGATGAGGCTAGAGCCTATGGCAACATGGCCATCGTGAACACCATCAACTTCATCGACCAGCGTCTCGAGGATATCTCCAAGGACCTCGGCGCCGCCGAGGATGACTACAAGCGCTACCAGTCCAGCAAGATCGTTGTCGACATCAACTCCCAGTCCCAGGCGTCCATCGCATCCGACCGCCAGTACACCGACCAGCTCAACGAGGTTCTCCTCCAGCTTCAGGTCCTCGACATGATCTCGGACTATATCTCTGAAGACAACGCCGGAAAATACACCGTCATCCCCGCAAACATAGGAATCAATGACGCCGGACTGAACAGCATCATCGCTGCCTACAACAACATGGTTGCCGAGCGCAACAGGATGATATCCAACTCTTCCGAGAACAACCCCAGGGTGCTCGGCCTGAACGCTCAGCTTGACGACCAGAAGCGCAGTATCGAGATATCCGTCGCAAACCTCGTCAGGGTTTACGGCATCCGCGCCAAGGAACTCACGAAGACCATCGGTGTCGGCAAGCGCAAGATGGCCGACATCCCCCAGCAGCAGTTCGAGCTCCAGCAGCTCAACCGCCGCCTTGCGGTAATCGAGCCTCTCTATCTCATGCTTCAGCAGAAGAGGGAAGAGTCCCAGATCAGGATGTACTCCCAGGTGGAGACCTTCCGCGTCATAGAGACTGCATTCGGCAATCCCAAGCCTGTCAGCCCGAACAGCATGCAGATATATCTGCTTGCGTTCATTCTCGGCTGCTGCATCCCTCCTCTCGTCGTATGGGCGCGCATGCAGCTCCGCACCAAGGTTGAGACAAAGAAGGATATCACCGACAAGCTCTCATACAACATTCTTGCTGTGCTTCCCAAACATGCGGATGGTGAGAATGAACTTATATCAAGAAACGGCCGTGACGTTGTAAGCGAGGCCTTCCGCAACCTGCGCTCGAACCTTCAGTACATGCCTGGATGCAGAGTGATCCAGGTCACATCCTCCATCGCAGGCGAAGGCAAGTCGTTCGTGTCATCCAACCTTGCACTCAGCCTCTCACACGTCGGGAACAAGGTGCTTCTCATCGGACTTGACATACGCAAGCCCCGCCTGAACGGTATCTTCACATGCAAGGGCCCGAAGTACAATTCCGTTGTCGGATACCTTATCGGAAAGGCTGATAGTCTTGATGCTCTCGTACAGCCCTCAGGCGTAAGCGACACGCTCGACGTGATATTCGCAGGTCCTGTTCCTCCCAACCCTACGGAACTTCTCCAGCAGGGCAGGGCCAAGGACATTGTCGATTATTTCCGTACCAGATATGACTATATAATCATCGATTCGGCTCCGTACCTTCCCGTATCAGACTCGTTCATCATCAACTCATATGCTGATGCGACTCTGTACACCCTCCGTGCCGGCCATACTCCTCTGAGCATACTTCCCGAGATTCAGGAGGCTCTCGACAGCGAGACACGTCCTGTAAAGAATGTGAGCCTTGTACTCAATGGCATGGACCTCAGCGCCGGCAAGTACCGTTACGGTTATGGCAGCGGCTACGGCTATGGTTATGGTCACGGCAGCGGTTATGGCTACGGCTACGGTTATGGTTACGGCGAACCTGAGCCAGACAAGCACTCCGGTCACAGGAAACATGCCGCCGGGTCTGAGAATCAAAGCGCATAAGGTAAATGAAACTCAGTTCCTACGAAATTCACTGTCATCTGCTCCCCGGAGTGGATGACGGTTTTCGTGATGAGAGCTCCTCTCTCAAAGCGATAGGGAGAATGATGGAGGAGGGGACCAGGTCCATTGTGTTCACGCCTCACATGAACCCCGACGTCTATCCCGATACAACAGAGGCGCTGCTTCAGGACACATATGCCTCATTCAGGGAGAAACTTCCTTCCGGCCTTGAAACGCATCTGGCTGCAGAGTACATGGTTGTGAACGGATTTGACGACAGGGTAGCCGAACATCCCGAGAGCCTTCTTGTCTTCCCTGACAATTCCATACTCGTCGAGATGTCGTATTACTTCCGCAGCCAGAATCTGGAGAGCACCATCTTCAATCTCAACATGGCGGGATTCCATCCCATTCTTGCCCATCCCGAACGCTATCTGTATATGGCGGACTGCCTGAAAGACTTCGACAAGATAGCAGACATGGGCTGCCGTTTCCAGATGAACCTGATGTCGCTCACGGGCAAGTACGGCAAGGATTCGATACGTATCCTGAAGTATCTGCTGGGCAAGGGCATGTACAGCTTCGCTGCAACGGACCTGCATTCAAACCCGCAGCTTGACAGCATACTTGCCGCCAAGGTCCCTCTTCTGCTCCGCAGGGGAGTCAGAGCCCTGATTGAAGGCTAGATCATATCAGGCAGCATCTCTTCTGCTGCACCGCAAGCCGTAGGCGATTATCACGATGAAACAGATGAACGGCAGCACGAAACTGACGTTTACGGCAGGGTGTCCGAGAATGGTACCCTGGTCGATTATTGCACCCTGAAGGGGAGGGAGGATGGATCCGCCCACAATCGCCTCTACAAGGAATGCGGCTCCGAGTGATGAATCCTCAGCACTGACGTTCTCCAGGGAGATTCCGTATATTGTGGGGAACATAAGGCTCATGAAAGCGCTCACGGCAACAAGACAGACGAGTCCGACGGGGCCCACGATGCAGATTGCTCCGACGGTGCACAGGGCGGCGCCGCAGCCGAATATGGCAAGCAGTTTCCTGGAGTTCATGTATTTCATCAGGAATGTCGAGACAAACCTGAAGCACAGGAATAATGCCATGGCTATGATGTTGTACTTCTGTGCAGTTGCCTTGCCGATTCCGAGGTTGTCGGCATACTGGATGATGAAGGTCCATGTCATGATCTGAGCACCTACATAGAAGATCTGGGCAACCACACCCTCACGGTATGTGGCATTGTTCCACAGCCGCTTCAGGCTTTCCCTGGCATTCTGGTGGTTCTTGTCGACGTTGCTGCCCGGCATCTTGACCAAAGCCATGACAATCAGCACGATGACCACAATGATGCCTATCGCCACATATGCGTTGCGTATCGTGGCAAGGTCCTGAATCCTCTCGGCAGCCTTGACGGATTCGGGAAGTGAGCTGAAGGTCAGCTGGCCGGATGCATCACGGTGCCTGTCGCTGAGGAGGGCAGGCAGCACGACGAATGAAGCCACTGCCATTCCGGAGAGCGATCCCATGGGGTTGAAGGCCTGGGCGAAATTCAGACGGCGGGTCGAGGTCTCTTTGCTTCCGAGCGAGAGAATGAACGGGTTGGCTGTGGTCTCGAGGAATGCCAGTCCGAAGGTGAGGATATACAGGCTGAGGCAGAAGAACAGGAAACTCTGCTGCGCAGCAGCGGGAATGAACAGGAACGCACCCGCAGCATAGAGCGACAGGCCGATGAGTATTCCCGTCTTGTAGCTGTATTTTCTGATAAAGAACGCGGCCGGGATGGCCATTGTTGCATATCCGCCATAGAAGGCGAACTGAATTAGCGAGGCCTTTGCGGCCGAGAGTTCCATGATTGTCTGGAATGCGGCCACCATGGGGTTTGTGATGTCGTTTGCAAAGCCCCAAAGTGCAAACAGCGTTGTTACCAGAATGAATGTGAGCAGGAATCTCCTCTCTACCAGTTTTGTGTTATCTGCCATGTTCAAATGTTTTGTGCTTTCATATTATGCCGGCATGCCGGCACGGACGGGTGCAAATATACGCATTCATCCTTAATTTCCTATTTTTTTCTGCCTGTGGCGGCAATGTCCAGGATACTACCGGACTCCGCCTCCGAGTGAAGTGTAGAGGTCTATGAGACCGATGCACCCCTCATAGAGATTGGCGGCCTCTCCCAGCTGGGCCTTGAGGAGGTTGTCCTGCGCTGTCAGTACTTCTATGTAGGAGGCTTTGCCGTTGGCCATCAGTTCTCTTGTAGCAGAGTAGGCATCCTGAAGGAGTTCGGTCTGCTCCTTGTACAGCGAATCCTTTTCCTCGGCAAGCTGGCAGGCGCGAAGAGCATTGTTGACCTCATTGCCTGCAGCAATCAGGGCCTGGGCATAGTTCTTCGCGGCCTCTTCCTGCTGGAGGCTGCTTATTTTATATGCACTTCTGAGCTGACCTCTGGCGAAAACCGGCTGGGCGAGCGATACCACGGCGTTGTACACCATCTTTGCCGGTTCCGAGATTGCCGAGCCATCCGTGGTCCAGCCGAACATGCCGGACAGCGACAGCGACGGGAATATTGCTCCCAGAGCCTGGCGGCTGACGTAATATGCCGCTTCGACGCTTCTTCCTGCTGCGCGCACGTCGGGCCTGTTCTCAAGTATGGAAGCCGGAACGCCCGTGCCTATGGAGGAGGGAAGACTGTATTCTCCCCAGGCGCTTCTGACGATGCTCTGGGGGGTCTTGCCCAGCATGAGGCAGATAGAGTTCTCGATTTGCCTCAGCTGGTTCTCTGCGTCCTTTCTCTGTATGCGCACATCCACCAGCGCGGCGGCCATCTGGTTCACGGAAGTAGAATAGGACTTTCCGTTTTCCATGAGGATCTTCTGGGTCTCATAGACGCTGGTCCATATCTGTTCGGTGGATTCCATTATCTCCAGCTGGCGGTCGAGCATCTGGGCCTGCGCATAGGCCTTCGCAACGGCTGCCACAAGGCGCAAACGTACGTACTGCTCGTTGTCGCTGGCCTGTGAGGCAAGCGCCTGGGCCTCCCGTTTGCGGTTGACGATGCTTCCAAGGCCCTGGTTGTCCCAGCCCAGAGAAAGCGGCAGGGCGTATGACTGCCCAGGAATGGCAGTGAACGACGGGGTGAACGTCAGGGACGGCAGGAACCCGAGCCTGGCGGCCTTTAGAGCCTCCTCTGCCTGCTCCACCCTGAGAGTGGCAAGCGACAGGTCAAGATTGCGGACGAGGGCTGTGTCGATGAGTTCCTGAAGGCGGGGATCAGTGAAGAACTGCCTCCAGGACATGTCTGCAGACGGCTCCCCGCCTGCTACCACCTCATTCCCGAACAGATTGTCGGGAACTTCCCTGACGCCGGAATATGGTTTGAACAGAGCACATCCCGTCACAACGAGCGAGAGCGCAAGTATGAATATGCAGTTGATGTGTTTCATGCTACTGGACTTCTTCTTCGGTTTTCTGGAATTTGTCGTGCAGTTTCTGGAAAATGATGTAGAACGACGGCACCACAAACAGCAGGGCCACCGTTCCCACGGACATGCCTCCCACCACGCCGATGGCAAGCGAGCGGTTTCCGTTGGCACCTGCGCCGCCCTCCACGATGAGGGGGATCATACCCACGATCATTGTGAGCACGGTCATCAGGATCGGGCGCAGACGGTCCTTGCAGGCACCCAGGGCGGCATCCACGATGGACATTCCCTGCTTGTGCTTGTCGACTGCGAATTCGGTGATGAGGATCGCCGTCTTTGCAAGCAGACCGATCAGCATGATGACACCCGTCTGCAGGTAGATGTTGTTGTCAAGCCCGAGCAGATAGGAGAACAGGAACGATCCCATGAGACCGAAGGGCACCGAGAGCAGGACGGCAAGGGGAATGAACCATGACTCGTACAGACAGCCGAGTATGAGGTAGATGAGCATTATGCAGATCAGATAGATGATTCCGGTCGTGTTGCCCTTGGAGTTCTCGGCAATCTCGCGTGACATTCCGCCGTATTCGTAACCGTATCCCTGGGGCAGGCATTCGGCTGCTACCTCGGCGATGGCTTTCTGGACGTCACCCTCGGCATATCCGCCTGCGGGTGTGACCTGGCACGTGATGCTCTGGTACAGGTTGAAACGCTTGAGGATGGCCGAGCCCACAGTCGGCCTGAGCGAGACGAACTGCGAGATGGGGGCCATCTTGTCTTCCACCCTTATGAAGATGTTGGAGAGGGAAGAGGCGTCGAGGCGGTATTCCGGAGAGGCGGCCGCCATCACGCGGTACACCTTGCCGTACTGGTTGAAATTGCCCACGAATGCGCCGCCGCAGTATGCGCCAAGCACATTGAGCACCTCGGAAGGAGATACCCCGGCCCTGTCGCACTGTGTCGCGTCGACGTCTATCTTGTATTTGGGGAAACTTTCGGAGTAGGTGGACATTGCCATCTGCACCTCCGGACGGTTCTGCAGTTTGGCAAGGAAAGCGTTGGCGTGGCCGTTGAACTCTGTCATGTCTCCTCCCTGCATGTCCTCGAGAATGAGCTCTATGCTGTTGGAATTGCCGTATCCGGGGATCTGAGGCATCTGGAAAGGCATCACGACGGCCTCCTTGATGTCTTCGCAGGAGTTGCTGAACCTCTTCATCACCATGTCGATCGAGTGGCTGGCTCCGCTGCGCTCTTCCCACGGCTTGAGGCGCACGATAAGCGTTCCGTTGTTGGAGGACGTGCCGGAAATGATGCCGTAGCCGGAGATTCTCGAGTAGCTCTCCATTTCCGGTATGTCTTCCAGCTTCTTCTCTATGCGGGCGATGATCTGCTCCGTCTCGTGAAGGGTCGATCCTGCGGGTGCGGTGATGTTCACGAGCATCACGCCCTGGTCCTCCTGAGGCACGAGGCCCGAGGGGATGGACCTCATCAGGAAGAACAGCAGGCCTCCTGCCAGCACGAGTGCTATCCAGGCCACTGAAGGACGCTTGATGAACCTGCCGACAGCCTTTATGTATTTCGCGTAGATTGCGTTGTATGTAGCCTCGTAGGCCTTCTTGGTGTAGTAGTTGAAATTCTTCTTCCCGTCGTTTGACGCCGGCCGCATGAGCATGACGCAGAGCGCCGGGCAGATGGTCAGGGCGCATACGCAGGAGAGTCCTACCGAAGATGCGATCGTGATGCCGAACTGCGTGAAGAATGTGCCTGATGTGCCGGGCATGAATGTCACGGGGATGAATACCGCCATGAACACGAGGGTACAGCTGATGACCGCAGTGGATACCTCGCTGAGTGCATCCCTGGTGGCTTTATGGGCGCTGGAATACCCCTCCTCGAACTTCGCCATCACCGCCTCCACGACCACGATCGCATCGTCCACGACGGTACCGATTGCCAGCACCAGCGCGAACAGTGTGAGGATGTTGAGGGAGAATCCTGCGATCTTGACTATGGCGAAGGTGCCCAGCAGAGACACGCAGATGGAGATCGAGGGGATGATTGTGGCCTTGAAGCTCTGAAGGAAGAAATATACGACCAGGATGACCAGCAGGATGGCAATGATCAGAGTCTCGATGACATTGTGCATCGCCGCATTCAGGAAGTCGTCGGACGAAAGGAGGATCTTGAACCTGAGCCCCGGTGGCAGCTGCTTCTCAAGGCTCTTGTAGAGGGCCCCGAGATCGGCGTTCACCTGCGTCGCATTGGCGCCGGCGGCCTGGTTGATCATGAACGACACGCCCGGCACGTTGTTTACCGATGAGGACAGGGCGTAGCTGAGCGCTCCGAGTTCCACGTCGGCGACATCCCGCAGGTGCAGGGTGTGCCCGTCCGCATTGGCGCGTATGATGATGTCCTCGAATTCCTCTATGCTGTTCAGGCGCCCCTTGTACTCCATTGTGTACTGGTACGTGTTCTCCGAATGCTCTCCAAGGGATCCGGCAGCCGCCACAATGTTCTGGCTGCTGATCGCGCCTATGACGTCGGCCGGTACAAGGCCGTATCTTGCCATGACGTCAGGCTTCATCCAGATGCGCAGCGAATAGGTGTTGCCGAGGTTCTGTATTCCTCCCACGCCATTGATGCGCATGATACGCGGCTTGACGTTGATGTCGATGTAGTTGGATATGAATTCCTTGTCGAACTTGCCGTCGGGACTGTACAGGGATGTTATCTGGAGAATGCTGTTCTGCCTCTTCTCGACGGTCACGCCATACTGCACAACCTCCGAAGGAAGCATGCTCATGGCCTTTGACACCCTGTTCTGCACGTTGACCGCCGCCATGTCGGCATCTGTGCCCTGCTTGAAGAAGACGGTGATCTCTGCGAATCCGTTGGAAGTCGCGTTGCTGGTGATGTACGACATGTCCTGAACGCCGTTGATGGCTTCCTCGAGCGGCATCACCACCGAACTCATCACCGTGGCGGCGTCTGCACCGGTGTATGTGGCGCTGACGAATATCGTAGGCGGGGCGATATCGGGATACTGCTCCACCGCCAGTGTCTTCAGCGAAATGAATCCGACGAGTGCGATCACAATGGCGATGGCGCAAGCCATCACCCTGCGGTCCACAAACATATTGCCTTTTGCCATAGACTATTTCCTTTTTTCCTTGTCCTCAGTGGGGAATATCACCTGCTGCCCTTCATAGACGTTGGTTGCGCCTTTGGCCACGATGACGTCACCTGCGGCCACGCCACCCTCTATTATCGCATCCTTGCCGTTGCCGACCTCCGTCATGTTCACGATGACGCTCTCTGCGCAATTGTCCTTGACGCGGTAGACGTAGGCCTTGTCCTGAACCCGCACCACTGAAGTGAGGGGCACTATGATCACGTCATCGAAACTGAAGTACATCCTGACGTTGCCCTGGATTCCTGAGAACAGGGAGCCATCCGGGTTGGGGAAGTGGGCGTCGCAGGTCACGGAACCTGTGGCCTTGTCAACGACTCCGGAGATGTTGACCACCTTTCCCTTGTGCGCGTATTCGGTGCCGTCTTTCATTATCAGAGAGGCTTCGGGGAACATCGCAACCGCATTGTCGATGGATCCGGTCTCGTCGATTATCTCCTTCAGGAGATTCTCGGGGATGGAGAAGCTTGCATCCATCACCGTGTTTCCTGATATGATGGTCAGCAGAGAGAGATCGCTCACCATGTCGCCGGGATTGTTGGGGATGTTGCCGACCATTCCGTTCACGGGAGATGTGATGGTGCAGAAGCTGAGATCCAGCCTGGCGCTTTCCACGGCTGCGCGGGCCTGGGCCACTGCCGCTGTCGCGCGGTTGTAGTCATTGAGGGAAGTGTCCAGCATGTATGAGCTGACTATCTTCTTCTCGAAAAGGTTCTTGTTGCTCTCGTATTCGAGTTTGGCGCTGTTGCACTGGGCCTCGGCGGCCATAAGGTCAGCCTGGGCGGCGTTCAGAGCCTGAAGGGCCCTGCGGTCGTCGATCTTGAAAAGGACGTCACCTTTCCTGACCTTCTGCCCGGGGTCGACGCAGACCTTGGTGAGCTGCCCGCTTATCTGGGGGATGATGCTGACATCATTCTTTCCTTCGATTGACGCGCTGAAGTTCACCGGGACCTCGATGTTCTGCATGGAGAGCGTCAGAGTCTCGAACGACGTGTGCTGCTCCTGGGGCGCATGGGCACAGGAACTGATTGCAAATGTGGCTCCGATGGCCATGAATGCGGTGAATATTCTTGATTTCATATCTTTCTTTTTCATATGTTCAGGGGAGTCCGGGCAGAATTGCCTTGCTATATTGGCAGGATGACAAATACGAGTGCATCCCATACGGCGTGGGAAATGATGGTGGCCGGCAGCAGGGAAGGCTTGATCCTGTATATCAGGCCCCATACGGCACCTGCGACCAGTGCGGCCATGACCAGCATGAAGTTGAAGGACCATATGTGCACGAGCGCATATATGAGAGTGGTTGCAACCAGGGCGGCATTGGCGCCGAACTGCTCCGAGAGGGTCTTCTGCACATAACCTCTCCAGAAGAACTCCTCTGCCGGGCCTATCAGGAACAGAAGCAGAAGTGCGATGAGGACCGGCGCAGAACCGTCCTTCATTGCATATACGCTGTCGACCTGTCCTCTTGCGAAGCTGAACAGCATCTGCGAGACGGCATCGCCTATCCAGAATATGCCCCATAGGGCGAAGGCGATTGCGATACCGATCGCAGTCTGAACGGCGGCATTCCTGACAGAGAATGACCCCATCCTGTTCCCTGACAAGAGAATCGCCATGATGGAAAGGATGACGGCCGATATGCTCATGTTAAGCCAGAAGCTGCTCAGAGCCCCCGTCCATGGGCTGAACATGTAGAACCAGAGCAATGCTGCTGCAGCGATTGCCGTGATGAGCCTTGTCTGCGTCTTTGCCATCTTAGATGAATGAAGCGACAAGCAGGCTGATGGCAAGCAGTATGCTGAATATCATGTGCAGCCCGGCAGTCTTCTGGTCCAGGCCCATCATTGACTCCCTTCCTTTGCTGAAGTAACCCAGCGCAGCCTTGATGTTGCCTGCGGCAGCCCCGGCGGCAATCAGGCAGACCAGCGACAGCCAGGGCAGATAACCCAGAATGCAGCTGACGATTACGGCGATGAATGGAATGATCATGTATGCGATGAAGATCTTGACGCTGGTCTTCTCGCCGAAAAGCATGGGAAGGGTGCGGATTCCGGCTTCCTTGTCGGTTTCGATGTCGACTGTGTTGTTGTCGTGCAACACACCTATTGTGAAGATGCCGAGAGGGATGCTGATGACAAGAGCCGGCCACTCGACCGCTCCCGTTGCAACGAAGGATGTGCCGATGACGGGAAGGATGGCGAAACAGATGAAGACAAAGATGTCTCCCAGTGCCCTGAACTTGAAGAACGAATAGTTTGCGGCAAGCAGCGCGCCTATGCCTCCGATGATGAGCAGCTCCCATCCTGTCAGGCATGTGAGGACAAGCCCTATGCAGATGGCAACGGCGAACAGTATGCTTGAGAATGTGAGATATTCACGGGGCGTGAACTGCCCGAATACAAGCTGCGGGATTGCGTAAGCCTTCTCGTTGTCAACTCCCTTTCTGTAATCCCACCAGTCGCTCAGGACATTGCCGGCAGCGTGAAACATGACGTTGCCCACAAGAGCCAGCACGGCGCAAAGCCACCTGATGTCATAACCTTTCCACATAAGGAAGGTCACGGTGACGATCACCGGCATTGCCGAAACAGAAAAAGACCAGAATCTTGTGGCCACGAGCCATTCCTTTACAGTATGCTTCATGATATTCGAATTTTTACTGCAAAGATAGAATCTTTCTTGTTCTCATCCGATTTTTGCCGCAAAAATTCCATGTCCCGCCATAATGCCGGTCACGGAGTAATTGTTCCCGTGGTTGCAAAGATATCATTCTCACTAGGATGCGACTCGGATCGACATCCATATTATCAGTTCGCAGGGGCATGCAACTGTTCTGATTCCTACAAGTGAGGGCCATGCCTGATTGCGAGAAGTCAGTGAGAGTATGGATATCCCTCCGCACTGCACTTCCTTGACTGGGGTTTCGTTGTATGAGATGATACCGAAATCCTCGCCAGACCACAATCCTTTGACGCTTGATGGCTTGCTCATGTTCACAATCTCAAGGTCTTCGTAATGCTCAAGTGGAAAGCCTATCCCGCCTCGGAGGCAAGTGGCTTCTGCCGTGAGTCAGTATTCAGTCACATCATGGATCTGAAAGATTATTTTTTCTAGTAGGTAATGCGCCCCTGAGTGGATGATAGAGCTGGTCATTATGAGCAACATTGTTTTGATATTGCATTAATATTCAGTTCTTTTGTCTTTTCGAAGTCAAAATCGGTAGGGTAAGAAATACTTAGACGTAAGAAACTGATGACCATGCACTTTTTCTTTCTAAGAGAAAAAGCTCGAGGATATCTTGAGTTTTTTGCAAGATAGAGAAATTTCACTAAATTTGTTTCTGCTATCGGAAGGTAGCATTACATATTGCGAAGGTGTTTTTCGCCAACCACTACCGAAATCTGGACAATTTCAAACCTGGTGGTACGGTCGTTAACACTCCGCCTGTCTCAATGATTATGTTGTCGGTGGGCCTCTGCCCATGTTGTACTCCATATCGAGCGGGTGTGGAGTACGATTGTAGTTTCCAGGTTACCTCGTCCAGAAGGTCGGTAGAAGTTACGAAAACGGCTCCACACCATTTTGTTTATTTTGCAATATTTCATTCAGGAGCCGGATGTCATATAAAAGATATGAACTGGACTCTGAAAAATGCTCTTGAATTCCTTGAAAGGAATCCCGAGTTTGATAAATTCATCAAACGCGAGATAGGACACATTCATTATTCCTATCAGGATATACAATTCCATATTTTGATTGAGGATAATGGTGTTGGCTTCTATTTTAAATATCCTTGCCAAAACAGTTCTGCGTTTCCTTCTTTGTGCAATCTAATTGACATAGCTACACCGATTCTTAGCAAATATGTCAAAGATTGCGAATATGCTCACCTTATGGAGTCGCCCGGAAATATTTAAATCACCAATTATATGAAGAAATTTATTCTCACATTGGCCGTATTGATTATCCCAATACTTGCAAATGCTCAGTTGTGTCATTATCAACACACTGAGACTGTATCCTCAACCGCAGAAGATGTTACTTTCAAGATTAAGGTGTTCTGTGATTCAAAAAAAGAACTTAGCCAAGCTGCATGTCTAGCTGGGATCAGATGCGTATTATTTGAAGGCATCCCAAACACAAGATTCAGCACGGCTATTCTTACTGATGGCGAGACTACATCAATGGAGAACCATCCTGAATATTACGAAAGTTTGTATGGAAACCGATACATTGATTTTGTGAGAGATTGCAAGATGCTCTCCAAGTTTAAGAAATCGGGTGATGGACATTCTACTCTCTTCGAAATCACTATTCACGCTTCCAGGTTACGGAAAGATTTAGAAAAGAATAATGTTAAAACAAAATTAGGCATATGATGAGAACTCTATTTAAAAACATTGTTCTGCCTGCAGCACTGTTTGTATCTGCGGCAGTTTCGGCCCAAACAGTAGTTCAACCGAAAATTATGGTTATTCCTTACACCAAAGAAGGCGAAGATATTCGAAGTGTTCTTGAAGAGGACTCAAACAAACGTATTGCTTTATCAAAAATCAAGGAAGCTTTTGATGAAAGGGGTGTTTCTACTATTGACTTCGTTGCGAGATTAAAAGCGGCAAATACAGCAGACGTAATGAATATGGACAATCAGGCTGATATTAAATCTGCCATTATTAATATGTCTGGCGCCGATATATATGTAGAAGCAGAAATCATATGCCAACAAAGTAGAGTTGACAATCAAACGAAGCCTGAGACTAGGGTTAAAATCACCATTACTGCTTACGACATAGCAACAGGAGCCTCACTCGCGAATAAGATAGGGGAATGTGGTCCCTTCTATACAGATGATGTTGCAAAACTGTCAATGAAGGCCATCTCATCTATAGCAGATGATTTTTTGAGGGTTATGCAAGTCAAATTCTCGGACATAGCAGAACAGGGCCGTTCTGTCATGATGCTCATAAATTTGGACGAAAATTCAAACTATACGATGGAATCTGCTATAGGATCACAGGGTCTTCTTCTTCAAGATGAGATTGAACTCTGGGTTGATTCTGCTTCATATAATGGACACTACCATCTTCAGGGTGTGTCACCATTGAATATGGTATTTGATGATATCAAACTTCCTTTTGTCGATGAAAATGGGGCCACTTACACTGTTAGTAAATTCAGTATGAGTGCATTGAAATTTTTCAGATCTCTTGGAATAACAGTATCGAGAACTCTTAAAGGGAATACACTATACATAACCATCAAGTAGTACATATCAATGATTCGTTAAAAATTTAACAATTATATAATTTTCAAT
>JAGHSF010000045.1 GCA_018065985.1 Candidatus Cryptobacteroides choladohippi | reverse complement strand
CATCATTATACTTGAAAAAGCTTTGGAGTTCACTGATTATTTGTCTATTTTTGTTCATGGCTAATGTGTACTATTTGTTAGTGTGGTAACTACAATATAGTGATAATCAACGAATTATCCAACACTTTAGCCTTTTTTCTTTTAAATTTTATCTACTTGCGAAACTTGAGTAATATGGAGAAATGCCTCATCGTGGCGATCGCCGACAACCTCGCGATCGGAAAAGACAACGCCCTGCTCTGGCACATAGCGGAAGACATGAAATTCCTCCGCACCACCACCACGGGCAGCCCGGTCATAATGGGCCGCAAGACCTATGAATCCATAGGCCGACCGCTGCCCAAAAGGCTCAACATCGTCATCTCCCGCAGCATGGAAGCCCCGGAAGGTGTCATTGTGGTGGACAGCCTCGAGAAAGCATTTGCTGCCGCGGAGGAAAGCGGAGCGGAAAAATGCTTCGTGATGGGCGGCGGACAGATCTACCGCCAGTCCATGGAACTCGTTGACAAACTCTATGTCACCCATGTGCACACCACCATCGATGGAGCCGACACCTTCTTCCCCGAGATTGACCACGAGAAATGGGAGGTCTTCTGGAGTTCGGAAACCAAGAACGATCCGGAAACCGGCTACGACTTTGAATTCAAGATATGGCAGGCAAGATAAAACTGTTCCTTGACGGCAGACGGAACCTGTTCAAAAGGATGGAAGCAGCCATTGCGGGAGCGGAAAACATAGTCTGGTTCCACACCGCATCCTACGGCGAGTTCGAAGAGGCACGCCCGGTGATAGAGGCCACCCGTCGCGAACACCCGGAGTACCGCATCCTGCTGACCTTCTTCTCCCCTTCTGGATACGAGCCGAGAAAGAACTGGCAGGGAGCCGACTGGGTCTTCTACCTGCCGCTGGACACAAAGCGGAATACCAGACGCTTCCTGGATATTGTCCGTCCGGTCAAGGCTGTCTTCACAATAGGCGAATTCTGGCTGAACTTCCTCGGCGAGCTGCGCAAAAGACGGATTGACACCTATATAATGTCTGTGCGCGTAACTCCGGACTCCACCTACATGAAATGGTACGGGCACCCCTACCGGAAGGCATTCAGAAGCAGCTACAAATGCATGCTGGTCCAGAAAGAAGAGACCGCTGAACTGCTGCGCGGCATAGGCGTACCGGATGTCAGGATCACCGGAGACCCGAGGCTGGACAGAGTGCTGGCAATCAAGGAAGAGGATTGGAACGAGCCTTTAGTGGAAAAATGGCTCGGCGGGCAGAAGGCCTTTGTGGCGGGAAGCACCTGTCCGAAGGAAGACGACGATGTCTGCATAGAGCTTGTCAACGCCCACCCCGGCGACAAATTCCTCTACGTGCCACACGAAACCTACATTGAGCCCATCAAGGACATTATTTCCAGAATCAATGGCCGCTGCGTGCTCTACAGTGAGGCAGAAAAGGCCGAAAACATTGAAGATGCCCAGGTGCTGATAATCGACAAGGTCGGCATGCTGGCCAGGTTATATCGCTACGGCTGGGCCGCATTCGTAGGGGCCGGATTCATAACCGACGAGCCTCACAGCGTGATTGAGCCTGCAGCCTATGGGCTTCCGGTAGCCACCGGCCCGCACTACGGACACAACCTCCACATGGTGGAACTGGTCAGGCTCGGCGCCACCAGGGGCATTTCAGACGGAAAGGAAATCTGCAACTGGTACGATGAAATGAAAAACGATCCCGCCCTTCTGGAGAAAAGGAGCAGGGCCGCTTCTGACTATTGCGCATCCGGGCGAGGAGCCACGGACGCTATAATGAAAGTAATCTTTCAATAAAATCCCTGACACAGCCGTCTCCGCCCTTGAACGGAGACACATAGATGCCCGGAACCTCGCGTGCGGCAGAGCATGCATCTGCCGGACAGGCTGCATATCCCACTGACGACAGCAGCTGCACACAGTTCACATCGTCGCCTATATAAGCCACCTCAGACAGATCGAAGCCATTCTCGGCACATATCTGCTTTACCGCCTCGACCTTGCCGCCGAAGCGTTTGCCCTGGACAAGGAAATCGCACTGGAGCTTCTTTGCCCTGCGCTCGACTATATCCGTAACCTCTGATGTAACAAAGCCTGTCTTGATCCCCCTTTCGCGCAGGAAAGAAAAGGCCATGCCGTCCCTGGTGTTGAATTTCTTGGACTCGCTGCCGTCCGCCGCATAATACATGCCCCCGTCTGTGAGAGTGCCGTCCACATCGGAAAGGAAGAGCTTCAACTGCCCCTTCACAGGAGCGAGGCGGTCCGGACAGTGGCGCCTCATGAGCTTTTCGAGCATGAACCAGTCGTCCGGCTCATCGATCTCTATGGCAGTGTATTCCGGCATTTCGCAGACACCGATACGACCTCCCAGACGGTTGCCGGAGGCCAGAATGCCCGCAACGGTGTTGATATAGAAAGCTCCGTTTTCCATCATCATGCCGGCGAATTCCTGACGGCGCGGACGATGGAGCCAATCGTAGTTCAGAGACTTGCCGTCCTCGCTCCAAAAGAAGCGCTTGTTGCGCACACATGTCAGGATCGAGTCATACTCCCCGGTGGCAAACATCTCCAAGCCCTTCGTGAAATCTGCAGTCGAGGTCATCGGCGAGGTTGCCTGCACAAGCATGAAAGTCTCCGACGGGTCCATGGAAGCGGCTTCGATATATTCCAACATCACGCTCTCGGTAGAAGCCGTGTCGGACGCATTGGCCGCAGAACGGTGGTAAAGCACCACCTTGTCCAGGCCGAAAGAGCCCACGGTCTGCTCTATCTCGGGAGAGTCGGTAGCCACGACTATCCTGTCCACCAGCGGACAGTTCTGGAGGGCCTCAACATTCCACCACACCAGCGGTTTCCCGCAGAATGGCCTGATGTTCTTCAGAGGTATGGACTTGCTGCCGCCACGGACAGGAATGAATGCGGTTACCATTTGATCTGGTTCTTCTTGAGTTTGTTGCGCTGCACCTTCTCGATGTCGAGAATATCCTCACTCTTATGTGTCAATGCCTTGTAGACGGCCCTGCAGTCGCGGGCAAGCTTGCGTACGCCGTCCGGTTCGAGTGATGCGGCATGGTCGGTACCCTTCCAGGTACGGTCAAGAGTGAAATGACGCTCGATCCACTCCGCTCCGAGAGCCACGGCGGCGCTGTCCACTGCAATACCCAGATGGTGACCGGAAAAACCGATGGCGCCGACACGGTCGCCGTATTTCTCACGCAGGGTCACGAGATCCAGCAGGCAGATGTCCTCAAACGGAACCGGATAGCCTGAAGTGCAGTTATACAGGACCACATCCTTGGCGCGTCCCTTCTGCTCGAAGAAGCAGACAATCTGCTCGATCTCCTCCGGGGAGGTCATGCCTGTAGACACGTGGATCTGGCCCGGGTAATTATCGCAAAGGTAGCCGAGCAGCTCCCTGTTGAGGTTGCAGGCTGACGGTATCTTGATCATCGACGGGTTCAGCGAAGCGATCTCGCGTGCAGAGGTAAGGTCCCACACGGAGGTGCTATACTCGATTCCCTCCTCTTTGCACCACTGCTGGAGCTGGCGGTGCTGTTCCAGGTCGAACTCCAGGAACTCCCTGTGTTCACCATAGGTGGAGCCGTAGGAATTGGCCGGATTCGGGTGCGGCGCATTGTATTCTTCCGGGCTGAGAAGCTCCTGGTTGCATCTCTTCTGGAACTTGACGACATCGGCCTTGCAATAGGTCGCTGCAGTGCGTATCATCTCATGGGCAATCTCCATGTCGCCCTTGTGGTTGCACCCTATTTCTGCTATTATCTTACTCAAGTTTCGCAAGTGATTTAAGCCGCCGTTTCGGCAAGTTCTAGCCGGTCGAAGGCTTGCTTCACTGCTTTGATTTGATTGTTATTGTTTATTACGTTTTCAATTAGTTCGAACGGATCACA
>JAGHSF010000047.1 GCA_018065985.1 Candidatus Cryptobacteroides choladohippi | reverse complement strand
ATACTGTGATTAAAGCTGTTGGCAACTGAGTAGCCGCTTTTGCTGACAGCTTTTCTTAATAATAGATATTGATATTCTTTGATATCGATGCCGTTGCGGAGGACAGAATCATCCGCCTCATATTCGTGAAGTTCCTGAAGGTCAGACCTGAGCATCCAGATTGCAGGATTGAACCACTGGAAGGCTGACAGAATGTCGACTAACAATAACTCTATAGAATGCCCTGATTTGACATGAGCCTTCTCGTGGACAAGTATAGATGAGTGGTTGCTTTCCCAATCCGCCTTGGAGAGAACGATATGCCGCATCCAGCTGAAAGGCTCGATATCGCTCTTCGTGACCACTACCTTGCATCCATCACATTCCTGCACCAATTCGCTTTTCCGGATTATTCTCATGATCGAAATAATTGACACGGCGATACGGACAAGAACGAAAGCCACACCAGCCCAGAACAGTATTGCAAGTGCCATCGGCCACCATGGTTCACTGCTTTCCACAATGGTAGGAATATTTTTCGACACGCTGATTTCCGGCACCATTTCCACTTGTTTGTGGATAGTGATGACGCACAATGGAAGCACGAATGACAGGACGGCTGTTCCAACCAAGACCCAACGGTTGAAACGGTGGAAGGTTTCTTTCTTCAGAAGGAAACGGAAGAACAGGTAGAAGACAAGCAACACGACTGCGACCTTTCCCTCGTATAAAAGGAAATTCATCATTTCCGTTCTCCTTTTTCTATCAATTCAACAAGCTCCTTCAACTGCTCTACTGTAATCTTCTCTTCCTTTACCAAGGCGGACACAGCGTTGAGATAGGAATTGCCGAAGTATTTGTCTATAAACCCAATCAGCGAGCTCTGTGTGTACTCGTCGCGCGACACCTTTGCGAAATATCTGTATGTCGAACCATAATCATGATGGCCCAGATACCCTTCATCGTCAAGGGTACGTACTTGTGTGGACAATGTGTTGATGTGAGGTTTCGGATCCTGGTAGAGCTCACGGAGTTCGCGGACGAACAGCTCCCCTCTCTCCCAGAAGAATTCCATGATGATTTCCTCTTTGCCGGTAAGTTTCTTCATTTGCAATCGGTATTGGTTCCGATGCAAATATAACTAATCTTTTTAGTTTGCAAACTATTTTGTATAGTTTTTTCTTCTGAGAATCTCGCCACCCGTAGCATACCATACCATACTGCAAACTAAGCAGGAGAGGAGAAGAAACATGGTGGGTTATCGTGTGCTTTTCAATACAGATTCTATTTATAGCTCCCGCGAAGCTTACATGGCCAGGAAATGATATGGCATACCTACTTCTAATATACTATGGTGCGTTAAACACGAGATATATTATTATGCGGAATGAATAATGTTATTTAAATAATTGCTATATTCGCGACATGAAAACAAACCCATTCTACCTGACAAACAGAATCCCGCCGCAATTCTTTTGCGACAGAGAGACAGAGACAAAGCAACTTCTCAAGAGCATCGAGAACCAGGAGAATGTTGTCCTTATGGCTCAGAGGCGTATAGGCAAGACAGGCCTGATCAACCATTGCTTCGACCTTGAAGATGTCAGGGACAATTACTACACGGTATCCATCGACATCCTGCATACATCATCCTTGAAGGAATTTGTCAAGGAACTGGGAAATGCCGCGTTTGTCACTGTGGCTCAGAAGAGCGAGAAACTCAGACGCAGTTTCCTTACCACGCTCAAGTCCTTGACGGCGAGCATCGGCTATGACCCGGTGACGGCGACACCTACTTTCAATATCAGACTTGGTGACGTTGAAAGCCCGGGGTTCTCGCTGGACGAGATTTTTGCATTTCTTGAATCCGCCGACAGGCCATGCATCATTGCAATTGATGAATTCCAGAGAATCGCCAACTATCCGGAAAAGAATGTGGAGGAACTACTTAGGGGAAAAATCCAGAAGTTGACCAATACGCATATCATATTTGCCGGATCGGAGCGAAGGATACTTTCAGAAATGTTCCAATCAGACAAAAGGCCGTTCTATCAGAGTGCAACTATGATACAGCTGGAGCCCATTGACCCGGATCGCTATTATTCCTTCGCCCAAAATCAGTTTACAAAATCTGGAAAGAACCTGAAGAGAGAGGCTTTTGACGTAATTTACAACTTGTTTGAAGGCATAACGTTATATGTTCACCGCGTACTGCACGACTGCTTTTACTATACAGACTCGGGAGAAATCTGCTCCAAGGAAGAGGCGGAACTGTTTAGTGACAACTACATTAACGAATGCGGTACGAAAATCAAGGAAATCCTGGCCGGGATATCCGAGTCCCAAAAGGAACTGCTTTATGCTGTAAGTGCAGAGAAGACAGCAACAGGCATTACATCCGGAGCATTTATCAAGAGACATAATCTCAAGTCGGCCAGTGCCGTTCAATCTGCAGCAAAAGCCCTGATTGAGGCCGGGATCTTAACTAGAAAAGGCTACGCATACTCCTTGTCTGATCCAATGACAAGAATATGGCTCGAGAAACGGTAGTGAAGTCGCCGTTATTATCAGAACGCTTTTGATCTAGCCAGGCGGAGGGCCATTCCTCCGCCTCTGCAAGCCATATTTGGTATAGGCGGCAATATCTATTTGCTGCTACAAAACCTATATGGCTGGGAGAAGATGAAACTTGATGGGTTATGGTTTGATTATCAATAGGTTCTTTCACTTTTGAGACACGAAACATACAGCACTGGGCGGCTTAGTAGCATATCTATGTCCAGATGAGGTCCGGAGATGCTCCTTGCTCTATTTAATTTGCACTTAGATAGGCCAGGTATTTGTGGACAAGTTCCTCGATGGAACGGACGCCTTCCTCATACTGCCCGTAGTCAAGATCCGATATCCTCTCGCGAACCGCGGTACCGTCATATGTCGCAGCAAGATAATGGCCCCTATCGCCCTCCTCCATACGTATGTCACTGAAATGCTTCAGAAACCTGTCCGCCTTCACAAAGTTGATGGCGTATTCTACCTTTCGGACTCTTCCGGGATATGCTGTCAGGACTCCTTTCTCCACCAGGTCCGCTATGTCCCTGATAGCGGAATCAAGTGAAACAGCACCAAACTTCGACCAATTCTGTGCAGTGATCTTAGCCTCCTTCCCGTCCAGATATATGTTCAGGACTTTTCTCTGCCTGTCGGAAAACTTTTCCGAGGAGAATTCCCTCCAAAACACCGACTTGTTCAGAATCCCGCTCAGGATGTCAAGGGAATCGTCAACGGCACGTCCAAGGCACCCTACATACCATTCCAGCCAAGGAGTGATGTTCCCATCAGGAGTGAACCTCTGGGTCTTTTCAAGGATGGCATTATAGTCCTTCTTCTCCTTCTCTATCTCCCGCGACATGCTGAAGAACCGTCCCCTTCCACCATCTATCACGGCCAGGGCCATGTCCGCAATGGCGCGTCCGATCCGTCCGTTACCGTCATCAAAAGGATGTATGCTCACGAACAGAAGATGAGATATCGCAGACTTCACGATGCTGGATACTCCGTCAGAATGATTGAACCAGTACATGAATTCCTCCATATAATCGTTCACATCCGAGGCCGGCGGTGCCATGTAATGGACCTTCTCGCGTCCCATCGGTCCTGATATCACCTGCACGTCCCCCTTTCTGTAGGCACCTACGGTTATTGGGAATGCTCCGCTTCTCCCGGATGGGAACAGCGAACTGTGCCATCCGAAAAGACGTTCCCTGTCAATGGGAACATTATAATTGCGAGTGGCATCAAGCATCATATCGACGACACCCTCCATAAAATGGGTGGAGGTTCCGGAGGCCTGGGCATTTGTCACGCCCAACCTCTTGACCACGGAGGAACGCACGTCATCCGTATTGAGGCTGATACCCTCAATCTTGAAAGAAGACACGATGTCCTGAGTCAGGATCTCAGTGGCTGCGCCAGAACGGTCATTCTCTGCAAGGGATGCCACTCTGCCGTGCAGGTAGCCAATCCTGGAACTGACAGATTCTGCAAGCGACGATATCCGGTCCTTGTCCCAGGTGAAGTTCATCCAATCATACCTTTCGTAAATCCACATAGCCTTTGCGATATATTGATCGCAACAAAAGTAGCAAATTGCGAATAAAATCCCAAAATAATTCGCAAAACTTGCGAGTTATATATCGCGTGGCAAGTCAATCAGATTCTTCCCAAGAGTGAGCCTTCAGCGTATCCGACCCAGATATCGGTGATAATCCCTTCTGGGGAAATCAGGACAAAGGTGGGGTATCCTCTTGTGCCAAGCCTTTTGAATATGCCGGATGAACCGTTTTCATCGTTGAATTCGAACTTGTTGGGAACTGCTGGAGCCCTGGCTTCTTTCCGCCACGCTTCATATCCGTTCTGGTTCACAATCAAGGTGACGAAATCATCAGGATGTGTCCTGCATAATTCCTCTATTTCAGGTTGCGAACGTCTGCAAGCCGCACATCCGACCTCGGAAAATCCCAGCAAGACCTTCTTGCCTGAAAAATCAGAAACCTTGTGTGGAAGTCCGTCGGCATCATAAAGATTCAATTCAGGGAATGCATCACCCACAATCAGCGGTATCGTGACATCTAAATATGGGAGGGCATCCAACATCAGAGGATTCTTCATCTGCTCATCTGAAAGCCTTGGCAGAAGGGCTTTCAACTTTTCCTTCATCTCCTCGTTTTTATATATGCCGGCATATTTAGCCCATTTCCGGAATTCTCCCATCCATATTTCCGATGTCTTTTCCGACTCTAAATATTCAAGAGTCTTCACAAAGCATTCTTTGTTGAGAGAGTCAAGCAAGTCCTTTGACGCCAATCCGATTTCCGAACTGATGTCAGCGATATATTTCAAGTATTTCTGCTGATCCTTCTGCTTCCCAACCTTGCTCCTCACTTTCCATTTCATCGGGAGGACTCCCTTGCCCGAGACAACAGCTTTCTTTCCTGGTTCTGCGTATATTTTGGCAACCTGATGCGGAAATTCGTTCCCGTCGTCACTGAAGAGCATGATGGAATACTCATCCAACGAATCTTCCAGGGCGACATCGAAGGAAAAACAACCATCAATCAAAGTATCGGCCGCAATCATCTTTCCGTACGTGGAGAGGGGATCCATCGTTTTGAAAAGGGCCATTTTGGCACTGTCCCTGACGCCGGCTATGTTACCTTCAATCACAAAATGATTTCCTTTAGGCCCACCACAGGAGGATATGACCGCAATGACCAGGAAAAGATATGATATCTGATTCAAGAAATGATAAGGGAAAGTATTTTTCATCTTTATTTATTCAGTTATTGCCAAATTTAGTAACCTCTCGGCAAACATAGAGGGTTCTCGTGTGTTTTTCAATAAGTACCTGACCGATTTGAGCATTTATTTCGAGAATTCATCAAGACCTCACAATCCTGCTCAAATCTCGTTGGCAATTTACAATAGCCTATGGCATCCGTTCCTGAAGGGTATTATCGCAATCCTTCTGGGGCCTCATTGTCAACAGAGAATGTTGCCGTCTCTCAGAGCATGGCCTCCATCCTGCTGACGGCATCCCGCAGATCCCGTTCGAACGACGGATGGCTGCGCAGGAAACCGCTGTCACCATCGGACAGCAGCGAGTACAGTTCCGGCGACATCCCGTCGACGTAGGAACTTATGGCGTACTCTATGTCGTCCCGCTGGCTCTCGCTGCGGGAGAACTCATATACGCGGAGTTTCTGGTGGAAGAAACTGTAGGCCTGTTCTATGATTCCCCTTTCCATGGCCGGAGGTCATTTTATGGTCACGGCCGTTGCGCCGTCGCCGTAGGGTGTCCAAGCGCAGGAGAGGGCGTATGTAGAGTCCAGCTCGGTGCGGATGGCCTGCTTCAGAATGCCGTCACCGACTCCGTGGACGAATATCACGCGGCTACCGCGATGCTTTAGCTGAGAGCGCATAACACTCTTGAAATGTTCAAGTTGATAAGGAAGCTCCTTCCCCTTGGGGACACCCAGTCCTCCGGGCAGAGCCTCTATATGAAGGTCTATCTCGACTGCCTTGGAGACTGGTGCCGGTCTCTCCTCCTCGACAGGCTTGGCCTTTGGCGAACCTACGCTGTTGCGGAGTTTGAAGTCCTCCTCGGCGTCGTTGACCACGAACTCGCCAAAGCCGACCGGAACCACGAATCCGTAGTCCAGCTCTATCTCCACACAGTCCTTCTTCACTCTCTTGATGACTCCCCTGTCGCTGGAGTCCATGAGTGTCACCCGCATCCCTGGCTGGAGGCCGGTTTCGCGTGCCTTCTGGTCGTCGAGGATCTCGTCCTTGGACTTGTGCGTCACCGTCTTCCTGCGGGGCTCGTTTGCGGGCTTGGCAGGGTTCTGGGGAATGTCCTGCTTCTCGAGTTCCTTCTTGAGGGACTTGAGGGCTGAAAAGTCGCTGAAATGGCTGCCGGACATCAGGCTTGCTTCTTTTTATTGGGGTTTGCGGGGAACCAGCCCTTCTTCACGCGCTTTTCCTGCGCGAAGAGTTCGTGGATAGACCAGAAGCAGCAGAAGGCGAGGATTCCGATGATGGATGAAAGGATTGTGTCCTTCACGAAGAGGGCGGCAATGCTGAAACCGATCCCGGCCAGCGCGAAGACCCACCAGCATTCCTTCCCGAAGTAGTATTCGGCCTTGATTACGATGGGGTGAAACAGTCCGATGGTGACAAAGGCTGTGGCGCCCAGTATTATTCCAGAAAAATTCATGATTCTATCTTGATTGGCCAAGCCTGTATCCGAGCCAGGCCATGATGATGCAAACTGTTACGGTTGAAAGGATATAGGTTGCCGCCATCCCGATCCTGCCTTCCTGAAGCATTCTGACATTCTGGATCGAGAAGGTTGAGAAGGTGGTGAATCCCCCGCAGAGGCCGACTGTGAAAAGCAGCAGGAGCGTCTCTTTCCCGCAGCATCCTGAAATCAGGCCGATGAGGAATGATCCGAGGATGTTCACCGTGAAGGTTGCCGCGTTGCCTGAGAGGTTCAGCGTCTGGCCTAGCAGTGTGACGCCGTAGCGTAGCATGCTGCCCGCTGCGCCGCCAAGTCCGACCAGGAAAAAGTTAACGAGTCTGTCCATTCCTATATCCATTCCACATCCGAGAGGTCAAGTGCGTTTCCAGGCAGGTCTATCATTGGAGTAAAGATAAAGGTGTAGTCCTTCAATTCTCTGTCAATCAGCTCCAAGTGTCTGAAATCTGCCGAGCCGAAATCGCACGAGCTTCCATAGAGGATGACTGTTTTGCGCTCATCGTCGCGAGCCCACCAGCCACCGCCCCAGACCTTCTCGTACCCGACAACAAGATCTTTGTGATTGATGACCATTCCCATTCTCAGGAATCCCTTCCCGGTTCTGGGGTCTTCAGCTATTATGAACTTCGGATGCATTGGAACGCGAAGATAAGATTTTCTTTCCGAACTGAAAGCGCCGATATGAGAAAATGAGCAGAAATGACGGTGTTTTCATTGTAATGGCCGTGTGCCCGTTGCTGCCGTATGATCATGACTGACGGGCATGCCGCGAGGCATGGATGCAGGCTGGCATTACGTAGGGCAGCTGTTTACAAAAATACATTTGTAAACAGGGAAAGACCTTCCCTGCGGAGTCCCGTGGCAGCATCAGCAGGAGCGCTGGATTGTGGCATGTTGATTCTGCCGCGCAGAGCAGGAGGCGTGGTCTGGATTACCCGGTATTTTGACTTATGGACATCATGAGAGCGCGGCCGCGCGAAGTTGTATCGAATGCCGGCAATGGATCCTGCACGCAGGCTCGGGAGCGTTCGTGGAATCAGCGTTTGTGACTCCGCACAGCAACTCCCAAAGGTATGTCCGTGTTGGTGTAAAGGTGGGAACTTCAGAGAATGAACTTCCTTTAATCATGACCATGGAAGTGTTGTGCCTGAATCTTGAAACTTCAAGACTTTTATCCTATTGAGCAATATCAAGATTGTATCCTGGCGAGCCGATTTTGCCTCAAAAGTAGACATAACAAATATGTTAGCATTATATACAAAAATGTTAAATACACTGTAAAACAAACATATAAGTTAATTTATGCTCTTTTGCTCCATAATGTGGTTCCCCGCTCTCGATTCGGCTGAAACATGGTAAAAAACCGTCTCTGGCTTTTTGCATAATGTCTTGCCAAACCTGGCGTTTTTGCAACTGTACGCCATGCCGCACTCACAAAGTGAAATGTGTGTCCGTTACTTTCGCTGCTTCATTCATTCTCTTTTGCTTCCTGATCTCACCCTCCTTCGGGATTGGACAAAAACGTACATCCTCTCGCCTGACGCACTGTCTCCCGGGCATCGATCATGTCCGGCCGTATTCGCCTTCGGACATTGCCCGGTATGCCCGGGATTCATCAGTCATATTGTTGTGAGTGCACCTCACTCTGTTCGTGAATCGCTATCGCAGGAAGAGCATGTCCTTCAACCCCGGCGGAATCCTGATGGTTACAATTTGCAACTCGTCATCAGCTCTTCCGGGAGCTGCCCGAGGCTGCATCGCCGCACTTTGACAAGCACTCCGGCAGCGTGTCTGCTCCCGGAATTTTCGTTTTGACGTGCTGCTTTTCCCCCTTTTCTGGCAGCAAATTCCCAAAAACTCCTCATAATTCGCATTTATTACTTAAAACATAATCCTATACATACTCCTAGCTAAAGCTATACTTGAGAAAATGGTTTTTCTTCCTCCTTATGGCACGGTGAAAGTCATTTTCAAAATTGCTATCTTCGCATTTCAATGGACAACAACGGCAGGAAATACATCGCCATCGACCTGAAATCGTTCTACGCCTCGGTCGAATGCGTGGACAGAGGACTCGACCCTCTGACCACCAACCTCGTCGTGGCTGATGTCTCCCGCACCGACAAGACCATCTGCCTGGCGGTCTCCCCTTCCCTCAAGTCATACGGTATTTCGGGACGGGCCCGTCTCTTCGAGGTGGTCCAGCAGGTGAAGGCCGTCAATGCCCGCAGGCGGCGCAATGCTCCCGGTTGGAGGCTGGCCGGCGGCTCATACGACAATACGGTCGTGCAGTCCGACCCGTCCGTTGCTCTGGAGTATATCGCGGCTCCCCCGCGGATGCGCCGTTATATGGAGGTAAGCACGAAGGTGTACGGCGTGTATCTGAAGTACATTGCACCGGAGGATATACATGTTTACAGCTGCGACGAGGTCTTCATCGATGCCACCGCATATCTGGGCACCTACAGATGCACGGCCTGGGAACTGGCAATCCGTATGGTTCGCGATGTCCTGAAGACGACCGGCATCACCGCCACCGCCGGCATCGGCACCAACCTGTATCTGGCGAAGATAGCCATGGATATCGAGGCGAAGCACTCCCCTGCCGACGAGGATGGCGTGCGCATTGCGGAACTTGACGAGATGTCCTTCAGGCGCAAGTACTGGGCGCACGAACCGCTCACCGACTTCTGGCGCATCGGCCACGGCCTCGCGGCAAAGCTGGAGGCCAACGGGATGCGCACCCTTGGCGATGTGGCGCGTGTTTCGGTCAATTGCGAGAACTTCCTGTACAGGCTCTTCGGCGTCAACGCAGAGCTGCTCATCGACCACGCATGGGGGTGGGAGCCCTGCACCATCGCACAGATCAAGGCCTACAAGCCATCCACCAACAGCCTCAGCAGCGGCCAGGTGCTCTCGTGCGGATATGACTTCCGGAAGGCGAAGCTTGTTGCACGGGAGATGACCGACTCCCTGGTCCTGGACCTTGTGGAGAAGCATCTGGTAACTGACCAGATGGTGCTGACGGTAGGCTATGACGTGGAGAACGTCTCCGACGGGAACCGGGGCTATGACGGCGAGGTCGTGCAGGACTGGTACGGCCGGGATGTGCCGAAGCCCGCGCATGGCTCCATCAACCTTGGCAGGCAGACGTCCTCGACAGAGATGATCACCGCGGCGGTGATGAGCCTCTTCGACAGGATAGTCGACCGCAGGCTGCTCGTCCGGAGGATGTATGTGGTTGCGAACCACACCGTGGACGAGTCCAGGATCGACGGCGTCCAGCTGGACCTCTTTGAGGACAGGGAGCCGGATGACGGCCGCGAAAGGCGCCGCCAGGAAGCGATAATATCGATCAAGAAAAAATTCGGCAGGAACGCCATCCTCAAGGGCATGAACTTCGAGGAGGGGGCGACCGCCATCGAACGTAACGGACAGGTGGGAGGCCACAAGGCATGATGGAAGACTGGAGCAGATACGCCGACATCATCGGGATAGAGCATTTCGAGCCGCGCGAGCATCAGCGTATGTCCGCGTATGACCGTGCTGCCCAGTTCGCCCCTTTCGCGGCCCTGACAGGGTATGACGCCATGGTCAGCGAGACATCCCGCCTTACCGATTCCAAGGGTGAGCTGGATGAGGCTCAGATGCTGGCGCTCAACGAAACGCTGGCGGATATCATGGACCGTATCAACGAGCATCCGAGGGTTCTGGTCACCTGGTTCAGGAAAGATGCCCGCAAGCAAGGCGGCGCATACCTCAAGACCGAAGGGACCGTCCAGAATGTGGAACCTGCAAACCGCCTTGTCATATTGAAGGATGGCAGCAGGATACCTATGGATGACATAGCAGCCATAACGCTCCTGTAGTCTTCAGAAGGTTGTCGGGCTGTTTTCCGGTTGACAGGCACTGGAATGAGGGAAAATTCTTGAAATATTCAAAATTTGCATATATTTTCAAATTGTGAAAGAGGTATTGTTACCATGATGCTCCATCTTCTCTTTCTTTTGTCAGGCAGGTTCTCGACTGGCGGGGTTGAATTTTTTTGTAATAATTGACCCTTCTTGCTATTTTTGTATGTTTATACAGATAGAAGATGAAATTATTGTTCAAATTCATTGCCCTTGCGTCCATTCTGGTCGCAGGATGCGCGAAAATGACTCCGGAAAGCGGCACTGAGATATCCCGGATCTTATGACAGCGAAAGCGACTACCCTTGCTACTGGACAAACTCAGACTCGCACTTCGGCATCCACAAGCTTGGCGATAAGGGTGAGTATAAGCAGGGTGGCAAGAGCGGTCACAAGGCGGACCTGAAAGCCGGCGACATGAAGGGTGATTTCTATCGTGACTATGCATCGTGGATCATGAAGGACGGTCATCTTGACCTTGACATCTAAGCCCCGTGCATCATACATCGAATCCCTGGCTTGCCCGATCGGGTGAGCCAGGATTTTTTTGATCACATCGAATCTATTGCGTCCCAGTTGACGTATTCTTCCCTGATATAGCCTTCCGCGCCTGACAGGCGGACCTTGAACCATCCGTCCATGAGGCCCAGACAGTCATAGCTGTCCGGGCAATACCCGTATTCGAAGATGAGTTTCCCGACGACCCGGGCTGTGCTGTCAGGTTCTGCATATGCAGGCGCCTCCCCCGGCTCTTTGAGGCTGACTATCCCCTTCCCGTCGCTTGCGTACCACGTCTCGACCTTCGAGCCGCGTCTGGGGAACCGTACCGTATCCTGAATCTCACCAATATATTCATCTTCATTTTCAGTGAGATAGCGTGCAATCATCCCGTCCCTGGAAACGATGACCTCTTCCCGCGGGGAGGCATCCCGGAGATCCCAGGCCCGTTCGTCGTTGACGATCTGTGCCACCATGCCGCGCTCGTAGAGGTGCAGCAGCAGGACTGCCACAGACAGAGTGACGGCAGTCGTTATCGAGATCGCCAATGTGCGTTTATATGACATGGTTGTTCGCCTCGTCATATGAGTATCCGGCGGAAGCCAGGATGCGGTCCATCTCGCCTCTCTCTATCTCGTAGTAGAAGCATATCTGGTCGAGGTTGTCGAACTCCTCGTCACGGAGGAGGAAGTTGATCGATGACACAAGCATCGGGATATCATTGAGTGGAAGGTGATCCATTCCGTTTTGCTTTTGATTGTTTACACAAAATTACTTAATTTTGATGAGTTATGAAACATATGGTATCAATCGCCTTCGCAGCGGCAATGCTTGCATGCGGATGCGCACAGACAGCAAAGACTATGAGTACTGATTTCCTTCAGCTTGCCACCGACAGGTATTCGGTGCGCAGTTTCTCGTCCACTCCCGTCGGGCAGGACGTAATCGACCTCATCCTCCGGGCCGGGCAGGTTGCGCCCACTGCAATCAACTCCCAGCCCCAGAAGATCTACGTGGTGCGCTCGGCAGCCAACATGGAGAAGATGAACAGCCTCTCCCCCTGTATCTACGGTGCCCCTCAGTGCTTCATCTTCTGCTACAGCGACGACACTGTGGTTCCCCGCGGCAAGAACGGCAACTATGGTGAGATAGACGTTACCATCGTCCTGACCCACATGATGCTCGAGGCCGCCAGCCTTGGAGTCGGCACCTGCCCCGTGGGCTATTTCGACCCGGAAAGGCTCAAGGCCGAACTCGGCCTGCCCGAGGGTGAGCATCCCATCCTGATCATGCCCTTCGGCTATGCATCGCCCGATGCCAAGCCGTCAGACAGGCACTCGTCCTACCGTCCTCTGACCGAGACGGTTGCATATCTGTAACCGATAAAAATCATTCCAATGAAAAATATCATCCTTTCTATCTGTGCTCTGCTCATCGCAGGCACAATGACCGCCTTTGCCGGCGGAAAGGTCTTGACTGAAACTATTGACAGCAAGATACTTGGAACGTCAGTCACTTATAACGTTTACCTTCCCGAGGGCTTCGAGAGCAGCGGAAAGTCATATCCTTCCATCTATCTGCTGCACGGCCTTTACGGCGACTACTCCGACTGGGACAATCGTGCCGGCATGCACCGCATCTGCGACGAACTCATGTTCTCCGGCGAGGCCGCCGAAGCCGTGGTTATCATGCCAAACGCTGGTGGCTCCGACGTTAACAACATCCACAACGGATATTTCAATGTGGATGGCTGGCGCTATGAGGACTTCTTCTTCCAGGAACTCATTCCCACTCTTGAAAAGAGATACCGCTGCATCTCAGACAAGGGCCATCGCGCCATAATGGGACTTTCCATGGGCGGTGGCGGAAGCACCGTATACTGCCAGAGACACCCCGACATGTTCTCAAGCTGCTATGCCATGAGCCCGTGGCTCGACGTAGAGTACAGCGAGGACATGCCTCATGACTGCTTCTACCAGACTGTCAGGTCGGTACGCAGCACCTGTGCCCTTGATTTCATCGACAATGCCGATTACGGCACCGTGGCTGCCCTGAAGACTGTCAAGTGGTTCTTCGACTGCGGCGATGACGACAGCCTCGTCTATCTCTCCGTCGACATTCACAGGAAGTACAACGAGAAAGGCATTTTCAACGAGCTCCGTGTGCACAACGGTGCGCATACCTGGGAATACTGGCACATGTGCCTTCGCGACGCGCTCCCCTTTGCCACCAGAAGCTTCGACAAATAGTAAACCTGAAATCAGTTCCGCATGGAAAATAACAAGTCGAAAGTATATTTCACTGACTTTCACACAACTGCATACGGAGAAGGTACCGCAAAGAAACTTCAGAGGCTGATCAAGGCCGCCGGCATAGGCAGCATCGACATGGCGGGCAAGTTCGTCGCCATCAAGATGCACTTCGGTGAGCTCGGGAACCTCAGCTTCCTCCGCCCCAACTACGCCAAGGCGGTCGCCGACGTGGTCAAGGAACTGGGAGGAAAGCCTTTCCTCACCGACTGCAACACCATGTACCCCGGCAGCCGCAAGAACGCCATCGACCATCTTTACTGTGCCTGGGAGAACGGCTTCACGCCCCTTACCGTTGGATGCCCTGTCATCATCGGCGACGGCCTCAAAGGTACCGACGACATAGCCGTTCCCGTCAGGGACGGCGAGTATGTGAAGGAAGCGTACATCGGACGTGCCGTGATGGACGCCGACATCTTCATCAGCCTCTCGCATTTCAAGGGGCATGAGTGTACCGGATTCGGCGGCGCCATCAAGAACATCGGCATGGGCTGCGGCTCGCGTGCCGGCAAGAAGGACCAGCACAGCAGCGGCCAGGCAAGTATCGATCCTGCTCTCTGCCGCGGCTGCCGCATCTGCCAGAGGGAATGCGCCAACGGCGGGCTCGAGTACGACGCGCATGCAGGGAAGATGACCGTGAACAAGGCAAACTGCGTAGGCTGCGGAAGGTGCCTGGGTGCCTGCAACTTCGACGCCATCAGCTTCTCTGACAGCAACGCCAACGAGATGCTCTGCCGCCGCATGGCCGAATACACCAAGGCGGTTGTTGACGGCAGGCCGAACTTCCATATATCCCTGGTGCTGGATGTCTCGCCCAACTGCGACTGCCATGCCGAGAATGACGTTCCCATCCTTCCTGACGTCGGCATGTTTGCATCCTTCGACCCCGTTGCACTCGACTGGGCCTGCGTGGATGCATGCCAGAAGATGCCGCCTCTGCCCGGAGGCCAGCTGTACAGGAACATGCACAAGGACGGATTCTGCGACCATCACGACCATTTCAAGAATTCCAATCCTTCCGTGGAATGGCGAGCCTGCCTTGAGCATGCCGAGAAGATCGGCCTTGGCCATCGCGACTACGAACTGGTGGACCTGACAAGATAGAATGGACCTCACCCTGCTGCATTCTCTTGGATTACCCGCACTCGGCATTGCTGAAGAAGTCAATGCCGCGTTGTCGGGCATGAATGCACTGGTGGTCACAGCGCCTCCCGGTGCCGGAAAGTCCACCGTGCTGCCGCTTACCATCCTTCAGGCACTGGAGGGCGGCGGAAAGGTGCTGATGCTGGAGCCGCGCAGAATCGCGGCGCGTCAGGTCGCAGAACGGATGGCATGGCTGCTTGGCGAAAAGGTTGGCGGGACGGTTGGCTACCGCGTGCGCTTCGAGAGCCGGGTATCGGCACAGACGCGCGTTGAGGTCATCACTGAGGGCATACTCTCTCGGATGATGCTTGACGACCCTTCGCTGGAGGGAGTGCAGGTGCTTGTGTTCGACGAGTTCCATGAGCGCAGCCTGGAGAGCGATGAGGCGCTTGCACTCGCACGCCGGACTCAGGACATACTGCGGCCTGACCTCAAGCTTGTCATCATGTCGGCAACCATCGATACCGACTCCATCTGCAAGGCGATGGATGCGCCGCTCGTCCATTGCGAAGGCAGGACCTTCCCCATCGATACAAGATACTCCGACAAGGATACCGATCCCCGCAGCTGTGCGGAAGATGTTGCGCGTGCCGTACTCCGGGCGCACAGGCAGTCGGACGGTGACATCCTGGCCTTCCTCCCCGGTGAGGCCGAGATCAGGCGCTGCGCCGAACTCCTTGAGGGCGAGCTGGGTACAACTGCCATCCATCCCCTGTACGGAATGCTGCCCTTCGAAGAGCAGAACCGTGCCATAGCTCCTTCTGGCCCGGGGCATCGCAAGGCAGTGCTTGCCACTTCGATAGCGGAAACCTCGCTCACGATCGAGGGCGTCCGCATCGTCATCGACTCCGGACTGAGCCGTACCCAGGTCTATGACCCTCAGACCGGTCAGAGCCATCTGGAAACTGTGACCATAAGCGCTGACATGGCGGCACAGCGTGCAGGCCGTGCAGGCCGGGTGGCCCCTGGAATATGCTGGAAGCTCTACCGTGAGCAGACTGCCCGTTCCATGAAGCCTGTCCGCACCCCTGCGATACTTGATACCGACCTTGTGCCGCTGCAGCTCGATCTTGCGGTGTGGGGAGAATCCGACCTGCCCTGGCTCACTCCCCCGCCCCAGTGGAAGATGTCCCAGGCCAGAGCCGTGCTTGAGGGGCTCGGCGCTGTCGATGCAGGCGGCAGGATTACAGCCACCGGCCGCAGGCTTTCCGCCTATCCCTGCCATCCGAGGCTGGCGAAGATGCTTGACTTTGCTGCATCTGATGCCGGACTGGCCGCACTGGCCGCCGATCTTGCGGCCATAATCGAGGACAGGGATCCCATGAGCGGCAGCGGCGCTGACATCGACCTCAGGGTATCTGCCCTGCGCGAGGCGCGCAGGCGCGGCACCGGAGACCGCAGATGGGTACGCACCATACGCGCTGCCGGGCAGTACCGCCGCCTTGCAAAGGCAGCTGAGGACAACTCGGATGCATCCTGGGATGATGAGGCAAGACTGCTGTGTGCCGCATATCCTGAAAGGATAGGCCGGATGGGTGCTGATGCAATCTGTACTCTGGCAAGCGGCGACCGGGTGCAGCTGGAGCGTGAAGACCCTCTGACCACATCGGATTGGATAGTGGCGGTTTCGGCCAACGTGCAGCCTGGGATGACCGGCCGTGTCTTCCTTGCCGCCCGTGTTCGCCTGGACCTGCTCATGCCGATTGCCCGCCTCACCGCCAAGGTGGTATGGGACCCTCGCGAGAATGCCGTTGTGGCAAGGCAGGAATGGCGCGTGGGAGGGCTCCTGGCTGACTCCAGGCCTTTGTCCGACGTGCCCCGTGAGAAGATGTCGGAGGTGCTGTGCGAGGCCGCGCGCAAGTATGGTACCAGCATGTTCGATTTCTCGGATGCCGTCCAGAATCTGCAGAGAAGAGTCTCCGCCGTAGCATCATGGCATCCCGAGCTGGAACTGCCTGATCTCTCCACGCAGGCGGTGCTCGAACGTGCGACGGACTGGCTGCCCTTCTATGCCGGGAAGGCAACCACCGCCACGGAACTTAAGAAGATCGACCTCACGGAGGTGCTCTGGGGCCTTCTTGACTATGACCGGCAGCGGGCGGTCGAGCGCCTGGCCCCGTCTCACATGGAGGTCCCGACAGGCAGCAGGATACGCCTCGAATACCGCCAGGGAGCCCTGGCTCCGGTGCTGAGGGTGCGCCTGCAGGAGTGTTTCGGCCTGACTGACACCCCGCGTGTCGATGATGGCAGGCTTCCTGTGCTCATGGAACTGCTCTCCCCTGGATACAAGCCCGTGCAGCTTACCAGCGACCTGGCCAGTTTCTGGAACGGGACCTACTTCGAGGTCAGAAAGGAACTGCGCCGCCGCTATCCCAAGCATTCCTGGCCAGACAATCCTCTGGAGGCTGATGCCGTACGCGGTGTCAGGAAGAAGTAGCCCCGCACTTGAACAGGCGTCCGGAGGAGGAGTGCCACCCGCTACGGGATTCTGCGACGCTGCTGCGCGGCCGCTCGTCTCGAACCCGAATCCGCTTGGTGGCACTCCTCCTCCGGACGGATTGTCTATTCGAATTCGCCTTCGCAGACTATGTCGTTCGAGGGCCGGTCATCAATCGAGACCGTCTTGCTCTCGCCAAGATGTGAGAGTATGCATGCGGAGTGTCTGCCGGCAAGGTCATCGAAACAGTAGTCCTTCGTATGAAATGGCTTTACGCCGAGGAGGTCGGCGAATGCCACGGCGCAGCGTCTTGCGGCCTCGGTCGGCTCAGTCTCCATGCCGTCCTTTGAACGGTATTCCAGCCGGAAGTCGGCGTCATCGGCATTGTCAAGAACGATGGTCCCGTCAAGGCCGTTCATAAGGCACAGGGCATGGGTCGTGCGCCTGTTTCTGAACCTTGGAATCATCACGTCCCTGCCGTCGATGGCCACGAGATTCTCATCGCCCGCCGTATATACATACATCCTTATCATGGTCTAGAATTTTGCATGGTCCTTCAGCATATCGATTCTCGTGCGGTCCGGGTCGCCTATCGTCAGGCTCATTATGGTCACGTTTGCAAGTCCGAACACGCCTGTCGCGCCCCCTTCGATGTTCGTGGGAAGATTGGCCGGCTGGGGCGAGAACATCGGGAAATGTGCCCCGCTCTCCGTACTCATGGCTGTGAACCACTTGTAGAAGAAATCCTCCATCGTGTAGAAGTACAGGGTAACCACATCGCCCCTTTCCAGCGGTTTTCCTGGCCCCTCTCCTTCCGGGGTCATGATGGAGGAGCAGGAGTAGAACAGGTATTCGCCATCCCAGAGGTAGTTTCCGTCGAACATGTCGGAGCCGTCGATGAACACCCATTTGCTGTAGGGCTGCCGTTTGCCGTGGACGACCAGCTCAGCCCCGTAATGGCTGATTATTCCCGGCTCATCCTGCCCCCAGATTGCGAACACCCACAGGGAGTCGGTCATCTTGTAGTAGTCGAATGCGTCGGCACGTATGCCCTTGGGTGGCATAGTCGCCGATGATGTACAGTGCACCGGCTTTCCGTCCAGCTCGGCATCCACTGTGAGAGTATAGGTCCTGCCCTCCTCTCCCCGGAAATCGTCCGGGGTCTGGTATATCCCGCTGTCTTCCAGCTGTTCCAGCAGCATGGTGCGGTCGCCGTCGGAAAGCGTCACCATCGCATTCCCCACCTCGGGGCGTTTGCTGGAGCCATACGGCACCGAGGTGCTCAGCCGCACGGTGTTGTCCGTCGATGCTGCCGTGAGTTCCGTCGTGAGCAGGCAGTCCACCACAAGGCGTGTCGAGGACTCCTTCGCTACCCTCATGTCAAAGTCCTCCACGCAGGAGGAGCCTGCCAGCATTGCCGCCAGTGCCACTATCAGGTGTTTTGTGCTCGTTTTCATCAGAAGTAAAGTGTGTAAGAGATTGAGGGCACTATGGTGAACAGGTAATATTTCTTGCATCTGGGCTTTCCGTCGGGGCCGTAGCTGTAGTCCAGTGCCCACGCGTTATGCCGGCTGTAGAGGTTGTATATCGACATGTTCCACTCACCGTGCACGCGTTTCTCAGGGTGCTTGCCCTGCAATGTCAGCGAGCAGTCAAGCCGGTGATAATCAGGGAATCGGTCCTTGTTGCGGTCGGAATACAAGGGTATGGTCGTCCCGCCTATCTGGTATACTCCTGCCGGGAAGGTAGTTGGGGCTCCGCTATAGTAGATCCAGTCGGCGGATGCTGAGAGTCTTCGGCTGATGCTGTAGCTCGCCACAACCGAGAGGCTGTGCTCGTGGTTGCGTGGCGAGTCGTAGGGCCGTCCTCCGTTGATCTCGGGAATGATGTTCCTTGCCTTTGACCAGGTGTACCCAACCCAGCCGTTCAGCTTCTCCCAGTCGAACTTGACCATTGCTTCCACGCCGCATGCATAGGAGCGGCCGGTGCGCAGCTCGGCTTCCATGTTGTCATTCATCAGCACCTCGGGGTGGTCGACGAAGTCGATCGTGTTCTTGTTGTTCTTGTAGAAGATCTCCACCGATGTCTCGAGCGCGTCGGACAGGAAGTTCTTGAACGCGCCCACCGAGAACTGGTCGGTGATCTGCGGCTTCACATTGGGCGATGCGGTGAACCAGATGTCCAGCGGCGAGCCGGATATGCTGTAGACGGCCTGCTGGATGTGTTGTCTGTTGCGGTTGTACGATGCCTTGAGCGAGAAGCTGGGCGAGATGCTGAACGAAGACGAGAACCTCGGCTCCAGCCCCCACCAGTCCTTGATCCTTTCCCCTCTCGCGAATTCGGTCTCATGATCGAGCCTGTGAGAGGCGTCGAAGTATTTCTGGACAGAAGGGCCCAGGGTCGTGAAGTACGAGAGCCTCAGGCCGCATTTGAGAGACAGCCTGTCGCTTGCCTTTATCTCGTCCTCGATGTAGGCACCTGGCTCGACCGCATGCGTGTGCGGGTATGAATACTCGTTGAAGATGCCTTCGGACCTTGGCGAGAGCTCCGCAGGGCTGATGTTGAAATAGCTGCCCTGCACACCGAAGTTCACGGTGTTGCGGGAGTCGGCAAACCAGCTGAAGTCGGCCTTTGCTCCCTGACTGCTGAGGTGTGACTTGAAGTCGATGTCGGTGGCAGAATACAGGAGCCCCATGCCGTAGTCATACAGCGAGTTGAGAACTGTCACGTTTGCGAACAGCTTGGGCGAGAACACATGGTTCCACCTCAGTGACTGGGTGTTGTTGGCAAAGTCGACGTCCATGTCGATGTCAACATCTTCCTGGTTGTGCATTCCGAATACGTCGCGTCCGCTGAACACGCTGAGAAACAGCCTGTTGTTCTCGTTTACAATCCAGTTTGCCTTGGCATTGACATCGTAGAAGTACATCGTGTCGCCCTTGAGCGACTTGAACAGCGGGAAGAAAAGATCGATATAGGTGCGCCTTGCGGCAACCATGAAACTCGCCTTGCCAGGCAATATCGGACCCTCGACGAAGGCCTTCGAGGATATCAGTCCCACGCTGACGTTGCCGCCGAACTCATGCATGTTGCCGTCGACGGTGTGTACATCGAGAAGCGATGCCGTGCGTCCGCCATACTTCGCGGACATGTCGCCCTTGTACAGGTCTGCCGTCTTCACGGCGTCGTTGTTGAACACGGAGAAGAAACCCATGAAATGCCCCGCATTGTACACGGGGGCCTCGTCCATCAGGATAAGGTTCTGGTCAACGCCTCCGCCTCTGACGCTGAATCCTGTGGCCCCTTCGCTCGGAGCCTGCACTCCCGGCATCATCTGTATCACCTTGATGATGTCGGTCTCTCCGAAAAGAACCGGTATGGCCTTGGCCAGGCTGCCGGTAATGTTGGCCACTCCCATCTCGGGCCGCTGCAGCCTCTCCTTGGCAGAGTGGGCGGTCACCTTCGATTCGGACAGGGTGAGGGATTCCTCGCTGAGCAGGAAGTCGTGCCTGAGGTTCCCGGTAACGCTGGCGTTCAGGGTGTCTGCTGCATACCCCAGAACGGAGCAGGAGATTCTGTGTTCACCCTGGCTCAGTTCCAGAGAGTAGAATCCATAGGCATTTGTCATCGAGCCCTTCGTCGTGCCGACCTCGTTCACAACTGCGCCTATGATCACCTCTCCCGAAGCTGCATCCTTCACATATCCGCTGAGTGTGACGCTTTTCTGCGCCCACAGAGGACCCTGAAGCAGCATTCCGGCCACTACCAGCAAAGGGCAGGCTATTTTCCTTAGGGTTGCTTTCACTTTCAAACCTCCTTGCCGAGCATGGCCTCGCAGGCCGCCAGTATATCCTGGAAGGTGCGCTCGAAGTCTCCCGTATACCAGGGATCCGCCACATCGCGGCCGCTGCCTGTATAAGACATCATAAGATGTATCTTCCGTTCAGGGTCGTCTGGTATTATCCTGCGTATCCAGCGCAGGTTGCTGGAGTCCATGCATATTATCCTGTCGAAGCGCGCGTAGTCGGCCGCAGTCACTGTCCTGGCGGTCTTCTCCTTGTCGAAGAGCACCCCATGCTGGCTCAGGCACCTCCTTGCAGGGGGGTAGATCGGGTTGCCGTACTCTTCGTCAGATACGGCGGCTGACTCTATGCAGTACTCCCCTTCCATCCCGCGGGCCCTTACCAGAGCCTTGAGTATGAATTCAGCCATGGGACTCCTGCATATGTTCCCATGGCACACGAAGAGAATTCTCTTTATCTTGCTGTTATTCAATTATATATAGGTTTGTGGCGCCTGCATGGCGCTGCAGTTTTTCGTTCTGGTGTGCAAATATAGCAATATTGTGCCGATTGCAGAGGCCACCGGCATGCGCTCGCTATTTGAAAGCCATGTATGAACTCAGGGCCGTCCTGTAGGCGATGCGGCTCTCGGCACTGGCGTTCTCGCAGGTGAGAAGGTCGGTCTGTGACTGAAGGAGTTCCGACATTGTGACGAGGCCTGCGTCATATGCAGAGCGCTGTCGCGCGTAACTGTCCCGGGCGATGTCCTCGGCCTCGCGTGCCACGGCCATGCGCTCCCATGACGTCTCGAGTTCGATCCACATCTGACGTGCGCGAAGGAGCAGCTGGGAGTGTAGGTAGGCTCTCTCGTTCTCGGATTTCTGCACATCGTTTTCATAGCGCTTGAGTTTGCGGGATGTCTTGCCCCAGTCGGAAAGAGGCACTGACAGCATTGCGAATACCGTTCCGTTGAGCTTGCCGTTCCCGATATAGTGGCCATAGCCGTATGCTCCTCCTATGGCAAGCTGCGGCAGAGCGCTGCCTAGTACCATGCGCTTCTCCAGTTTCTTTGCCTCGACCTGAAGATCCAGAAGCCGGGCCTCCTCCATCGATTCGGCCATTTCCTCTTCGGAGACGTGCACGCTCTGGGGACTGCACAGCTCACCTGTGCCTGAATCGAACAGAACCGCATCTATGTACGGCCGGCCTTCCCTGGCATTCGAGCTGACGGCCGAGTATGCTATCCCGATCTCGTTGAACATGTCCATCTTGGCAAGCCTGATGCCGCCAAGAAGCTGCAGCCTCGTCGATTTGAGCTCGCTCTTCTTCAACTTGACCTGCAGTCTGTCGGACTCCGTGACAAGCCCGGCGGAGCATGCCGACTCCACGTCCTTCTCCAGTGAATCCACCATCTGCATGGCGCCATCGAGCACCTTCATCTTCTCGACCAGCGACACTACCTGCCAGAACTTGCGCTCCACTTCGGCATCGGTTTCCCTTGCCTGGAGGCTGGACTTGAGGTCTGCGGCGCGAACTCCCAGTTCGGCGAGCCTGTTGCCGCTCACGATGCGGCCGCCGGCAAACAGAGGCTGCATCACGCTCACGCCTGCACCGTATCCGTACTGCAGAGCGCGGTAGCGGGTTGGCAGGCCGTTGGAATATGCGAAGTCATTGTAGGCGTTGCTGATGTCCCAGGCCGCGTCGGATCTGCCGAGGATGTCGATGGGCCCGATGTCGACGAGGGGCTTCATCGCGTGGAATCCCATGACCGTGGCCTGGACAGTTGGGAAATACTCTGCCAGGGCCTCGCCCTTCTGCGCACGTGCAGACAGGGCGTCAAGCCTGGCGTTCTTCACGTACGGGTCGTTCTCGCGGGCAAGCTCCTTGCACCCTTCAAGGGTCAGAACCAGTTCCTGGGCCCTGCATGCGAAGCAGCTGCCGCAGACGGCAAGCAATATGAGTGTCAGTCTTTTCATCATTCAATTTCGTTATTCTCGCCCGGTGTTGCAACGGGGGCGTTACGGAACAGTTGCCAGTATGAAACGGGCATGATAAGCACTATCAGGAATATCGACAGCATGGTTCCGAAGCAGATGACAATACCCATGGGCATCCACAGGAAGTCTCCGCTCAGGATCATTGGAAGCACGCCCAGTGCTGTGGTGCAGGAGGTCAGGAAGATTGGGCGCATGCGGCGCTTGCCCGCCTCCATCGCGGCAGTCTTCACGTCAGCGCCTTTCTTGAAGCGTTCGTCCTCAGCATACTCGAACATGAGGATTCCGTTGCGGACAATGATTCCCACAAGACTCACAAGACCGAGCACGGCTGTGATCGTGAAGTCCATGTCGAATATCCACAGACCGAAGAATGCTCCGAACAGGCACAGCATGCTCATCACGAGGGTCAGCAGGGCCAGGGAGGTCTTCTTGAAATGTATGAGCAGGAAGATGAACAGCACCAGGACCGCCGCGAAGAACGACCATGCGATCTGGGGGAATATCTCTTCGTTTGTGGCTGAGAGGCCGCCGTAACTGATGTCGGTGCCTGAAGGCAGCTCCGGTGCAATCTCCTCGTCAATATAGGACTTGAGGGCTTTCATGGCGATGGGCTGGCTCCGGCCGAAGCGCATGTCGGCATATATGCTCACCGACTCCCTTCCGCCCATGCGGTCGAGCTGAGACAGTGACCAGTCGGGGCTTATGTCTGCGACCTGGCGCAGAGGCACGCTTATGCCCGGCACGGATGTGGCAACCATCTGGTTGGCTATTGTCTCATACGGCATCGACGGGCTCAGACCCTCGCTGTACAGGTTTACCGGGATTTCATCGGAACCCTCCCAGATGGAGCAGACCTTCTGTCCGTTGAACGTTCCGGCGAGCGACAGCGCCACCATCGGTTTGCTGACGCCGAGCCTTGATGCCTCATCAGGATCCAGTTCGACGTTGACCGAACTTATGAAATTGTCGCAGCTGCTGTGAACCCACTTCAGTTCCTTGTCCATTCCGTACATACGGGCCTTGATCTTCGATGCTGCATCCAGCAGGGCCTGCCTGTCGTCACCGCTCAGGGTGATGACAATTGCGGCTTCCGCTCCGTTGTAGTCCATCTGCTTGTACCTTACTGACACACCGGGGAATATATTCTCGTAGTGCTCCTCGAAATGGCGCAGCAGCTCTTCGGTGTCCTTGTTGGACTTTGTGTTCACCAGCATCTGTGCCATTGCGGCGGAGGGCAGTTTGGGGGCATAGGTGGCGCTGAAGCGGGGCGCGCTCGTGCCCACGAAAGAAGTGACCGACTCCACCCTGTCGTCGGCAAGGAACATGGCCTCTAGCGAATCCGCGTAGGCGGCCGTCTTCGAGATGTCGGCGCCGTTTTCGGCCTCGAGCTCGACTACAAAGAAGTCGCGTGCGGCCATGGGCATCATCTGGATGTTGGTGCGGCTGAACATCAGAAGACCGAGCGCCACGGCGCATACTCCGCCACCGATGGTGATCTTCGGATGATTGAAGCACCAGCCCTCCACTTTCTCATAGATTCTCTGGATGAAGTTGAAGAAGCGCTCCTGAATGCGGGATATGGCACTTTCCCTGCGGTCGCTGTCCGCCTTGATGAACCTGATCTCCATCGACGGGACTACGGATACCGCGTAGAACAGCGACATCATCAGCGCCATGAGGATAACCCAGGGGAACATCTTGACGAAGTCGCCAAGATAGCCGGTGATGATGTGCGTCATGGGGAAGAACATCATGCATATGGCTGCTGTTGCTATGAATGTGGGGAGGAACAGCTCTTTGGCGCTGGCGCAGGCAGCATCGAGCTTTCTGTAGCCGCGCTGGAGCTTGTCCATATAGCCGTCGATGGTGATGATTGAGTCGTCCACTATCATTCCGAGGCAGGTGATGAGTGCTCCCAGCGTCACGGTGTTGAGGTCGATCTTCGTGAAGTACATTATCGCCAGGGCGACGGCGGTGCATACCGGCACGCCGGAGCTGGCTATGAGCGCCGATCCGATCGGGAAAAGGATGACCATCACCAGAATGACCACCAGCATGGAGATGAGGAGGTCCCTGAGGAAGGCGTATACCGATTTCTCCACGACCTTGGGCTGGTCGGTGACGCGGTTTATTGTGACGCTGTCCGGCAGGCCGGCTTCAAAGCGGTCGAGAATGACCCCTACGTCCTCGCCGAAGGCCACGATATTGTTCCCTGGGCGCATCTCGACCGAGAGGATGAGGCAGTTGTGCCCGTTGAACGACACAATGTTTCCGGGATCCTTGCAGCGACGCGTGACGGTGGCAATGTCGCCCAGACGGACGATATTGCCTGCAGGGTCGGAATACACTATCTTCTCGACGATTTCCCGCTCGCTCGCAGCCCCGTCAATGACATGGACAGGTGCATTGACGTAGTCCGTCTTGAAATTGCCGGACGGAACGTCCATTGTGGATGCCGTGTATCCGAGCATGAGCGTGGCGGGGTCGATGCCGTAGGCGGATATCTTGTCCCTGTCGAGGATCACGGCTATTTCCTCGCTCTGCTCCCCTACCACCGACACCTTGGCCAGTTTGGGCAGGGCTCTCAGCATTGTGCAGAGCTCATCGGCGTAATCCTGCAGTTCTCCATAACTCTTGTCTGACGATTCCAGCGAAATCAGCATTGCGCTGGTGTTGCTGAAGTCGTCGAGGACGGCAACGGCAAGCACCCCCATGGGAAGGGTCATCTTGCAGGCCTGCAGGCCGAGCTTTATCTTGGCCCAGACCTCGTCCTTCATCGACTGATGGCAGTTGAGGTCGACGTATATGTAACATATGCCGTCCTTGCATACCGTCTTGAGGCTGCCGCGGTCGACTTCCTTGAACGAGAACAGGGTCTCCTCAAGGGGTTTGGCAAGCTGCTCCTCGACTTCCGCAGCGGTGGCTCCGGGATAGATGCCGGCTACTAGACCCTGCTTGATGTCGAAGGTCGGGAACTCGTCCTTGTTCATGAATTTCAGGCATACCAGGCCGCTGATGCTGATGGCTGCGACAAAGATGTACACGAGCTTCCTCTCGCGCACAGCCCATCTGACCCAGGCCCCGATACCCTTGAAATGTCTGTTTATCTCCATTACTCGACTATCTTTACTGACATGCCCGTCGATACCTTCCTTGCGCCCTCGACTATGACGCAGTCATCTTCCTGAAGGCCCTCTGACGCTATTATCCCTTTTCCGCTGTAACCGCCTACCTTGATGTAGGTCTTGGCCACGACGCCGTCGCGGACCACCCATACATAGCGGCCCTCGCTGTCGGTCATAACCGAGCTGGATGGGATCACGGTGCCGGAGCCGGCGCCATGCCTGAGATAGACCTTGCAGACCATTCCCGGCATGATTCCGATGGCTGAAGCAGAACATCCGACTGTGCAGTCGTAACTGTGCGAAAGCGCAGATGCGACGGACCCCTTTGTCTTTATCCTTGCATCGAACCGTGATCCTATTGCAGGCACAACAACCGTTGCCGTGTCGCCTGCTGCCACATTGCGGTACTCGTTCTCCGGCAGGGGGAAGTGAATCTCCACCGATGACGGGTCTATTATGCGCATGAGGATACGCGCGAATTCGGCGTCTTCCCCGGCGCTGATGTCCAGACCCTCGACGACTCCTGAAAACGGTGCCCTGATGATGCAGTCTTCAAGAGCCTTGGCTGCGGCACTCTCTGAAGAGATGGCTTTCTGGAGGTTGGTGCGCATCTCCACCATCTTTACCTCGGGAACGCTTCCGCTCTCGTACACCTTCTCAAGCCTCTCCATGCCGTCCCTGGCCTGCTCCAATGTCGCTTTCGCCATTTCGTAGGCGCTTTCAATGGCCTGGGATTCAATGCGGGCGAGCTTGTCCCCGGCTTTCACCCTCTGACCTTCTGATACAAATACCTGTGCCACGGTTCCTGAGGCCGGGCATGTGATCACGCTGGTGCGTGACGATTCCACCGTTCCTACATACGATGACATACCTGCCATACGTGATTCCGCCACGGGTATGACGCGGACAGAGACAGGGTCCGAGTCCGGAGTCCGGTGCTTCTGGACAATCTTGTCATGGCTTTTGCCGCATGACGCCAGGAGAAGCAGTGTGCATATTGCCAAAATCGACCTGTTCATGACCTATTCGTTGACTTTTGCGCGGCAGTCGATGTCGCTTGAGTAGATTTCATACTTCGTGTCTCCCACCTGGAACTCACCTGTGTAGATGAATTTGAACAGGATGATGTTGTCGTAGCGTTGGCCAGAGCCCGAGATGCCGATCTCCGCGCGGACTGAAGGAGGCAGAATCTTGGAGCCTTCGCTGTCTGGGAAGTCCAGAATGATGCTGCGCTTGTCTGCTGTTATGACCAGGTCTTCACCATCGGCCTTGGCGTCATATACGAGCATGTCGCCCCCGGTCACGTTCATTGTCACCAGCATTGCATCTCCGCCACTGGGGGTGATGTCCATCTGCCCGCTTTCGGTGACGAGCTTGATTGTGACGTCGCTCGGGAGGAGCGTGTCGGCCGGTTCGGAAATCTGCCTTGCGCAGATCGTGCCGCTGGTTTTGAAGGAATAGTTGCCCTTGTAGCGTGCGGGGCCCTCCTTGCTGCAGGAGCAGAGAGCCGCCAGGAGCATGACTGTTGCTGTTATTGCCTTGATTTTCATATCTTTTGTTGTTTTATTTGCAGAAACCTGAAAGAAGACGTTCCAGCACTTCGTCATAAGTGGCACGGGACGCCTCTGGATTGTCGGTGTTGAAGAACTGGAACTCCAGCCCCTTCAGAAGCATGATCATCATGTCGCCGAAGGTGGACGGACGCACGGCGCTGGAGAAGATGCCCTTGTCCAGCGCGAGCCTGCATACTCCGTTGAAGTATTCTGACTCCCACTGGTCGAAGCGGTGCCTCTGTGCCTTGACTACACGTGCCACCTCCCCGCGGCCCATCAGTGTGTCGAAGGCAAAGTGCCTGTACAGGCGGGTCTGGCATATCAGGTCCATCCTGGCCTTAAGATAGGCTGATAACTGAGGCAGGACTTCTGTCCTGTACGTGTCACGGATGTCCTGAAGCTGAGTCATGACATTGTTGAATTCATCCTCGAGATTGGCGTTGAGGACATCTATCTTGCCACCGAAATGGTAATAGACCGATGTCTTTGCCTTGTGGGCCTTGAAAGCTATGTCCTCAAGAGTTGTCTTGTCATAGCCGAAATGTTCGAAGAGTTCCGCTGCAGCAGTCTTTATCGACTGCCTGACTTTTTCAATATCCTTCATACGTCTGTTTTTCGGCGGCAAAGGTAACAAGATTATTTGAATTTTTGAACAAATTGTTTATTTCGTACAAAAATTGACAGTCCTGTGATGGCAGGATAATTGCAGGGAATACAGTCATGATCTTGATTACTATCCTTGTCTGCCTTCTTGGCAGTCTTCTCAATTCGGGTACCGTACCCGCTGAAAAGGACCTTATCGGTTCCTGGGGTTATGTTGACAACGAGTTTGTACTCGTGGATGGACAATCCACAGACAACGTTCGGACGCCGTCGAAGGCGGATGTCGACTCCCATCTCAAGGCAATGGGAGCATCCCACAGCAACCTCGTCCTTTCTTTCAGCGAGGGACACAAGGCCCAGCTCAGGCTCGGTGAAAATTCCTTTGACATCGACTGGCAGCTGAACCCGGCAACCAAGGAGTTCAAGGCCACCGTCGGTCTTTTCACAATCAAAGGTTATCTTGTCAAGAAAGGAGACCGGATCGTTCTGACGTACACCAGAACCAATCTGTTCATGATCATGCGTTTCCTGTGCACCCCTGCGGGCCGGAAGCACATAGCTCCGCTGGGCGAGCTGCTGGACAGTGCCAAAGGCCTGACGTTAGCGATGGAATTCACCCGCTAGCAGAGGGTAAAGGGTATTCTACAGACCTGATGCCTTGCCAGGGGCGTCACTCACATGCACCGTGACGGTCTCCCCCGCTGCCACATGGACCTTGGGCCAGGTGTAGAAGGCGTTCCATCCTAGCGAGTGTCCGCGGGCGTAGTCCGAGGTCTCGCAGAGGACTCTGATGTCTCCGTCGCGATATGTGGGGTTTGTGATTTCGAGGGTTACGCCATCGGCGTCACGGGACACGATCCTTGCATCCACATGGTCGAATACCATCAGGAGCCCGGTGTCGGGTTGCACGTAGATTCCGGGATTTTCGGTCGTGTGATGCAGTGTGGTATTCTCCCACGCTATGTTGCTGTCATTCTGGGGGATGTTGCCGATGCCCTCACTTTCCCAGTCGCAGATCTGCACCCTCTCGGTGACGAAGCCGAAACCGCCTTCGCTCTGGATGCGGTTGCCTTCGGTGTTGACATACTGCACTATGTTGTGAGCCATGTCCTTGTCGAGCTCTAGGTATCGCAGGTCGCCCGTCGCGCGGTAGAGTTTCAGGAGGAAGTCGCCGGAGAGGACATAGAAGCCGGCTAGCGGCGTTGTGCAGTTGTTCGTCCGGAAATCCACTGTCGCATCGCTGCCGTCCTGGTTGAAATGCGGGATGTTGGTGACGGTGATCGGCATATCCAGAGGACGGTCCTTCTCATCGTATATGAATGGGGCATATCCGATCGGAAGAACCCTGAAACGGTTTCCGTCGTAGATGTGGCAAGGAGAGAAGATGTAATTCCCCGTGTCCCAATTGTCGAACCCGAACTGGACCGCAACGCCACCCGAGGCCATCTTTCCCTCCTTCATCGTGAAGGAAAGGGCATAATCGGTCGCTTCGCCGCTGACGCGCGTCCTGTCTATGCCGACATTCCATGATCCGGCCCCATCTTCGGAGAGCTGACGTTCAGCCTCTGAAACAAAAGTAGGATATTTGTCCCAAAAATCCTATATTTGTGTCATTATGGATCACATGACAAGAAGAACATTTCTCAAGTCTTCGCTTGCAGCGGGCGCTGGACTTGCTGCTGCACCTTCATTCGCAGCCCCCATGTTTATCAGATCAAAAACACTCAAGGGTGAAAACGCACCTTCCAACCGCATAAACATCGGCGTCATCGGTACCGGCCGCATTGCCCGCGACCACGACATGCCCGGTGTGATGAAGTTCGAATATGCGCACATCATCGCGGTGTGCGACCTCGATGCCCACCGCGTCCAGGAAGCGAAGCAGTATGTGACAGATTTCCGCATGGAGAAGTTCGGCAAGGCCGATGAGATAAAGACATACGAGAACTACGAGGAACTTCTTGCCAATCCTGAGATTGACGCAGTCATCATCTGCACGCCGGACCACTGGCATGCAAAGATTGCAATAGAGGCTGTCCGTGCAGGAAAGGACGTCTACCTCGAGAAGCCCACGTCTCTCACCATTGCCGAGGGCCGTCTGATGAGCAATGCCGTGAATTCCACCGGCCGCATCTTCCAGCTCGGCACCCAGCAGCGCTCATGGGAGCAGTTCCGCATCGCGAGCGAGATCGTTCGCAACGGCAGGATAGGAACTCTCCGCGAGGTCGAGATCCGTCTTCCCGGCGACCCTGCGGGCGGCGATCCCACTCCCCAGAATATTCCTGCCGGGTTCAACTACGAAAAGTGGCTTGGCTCAACTCCATACGTGCCTTATACGGAGGACCGCGTACACCCTCGGCAGGGTTATGGTCGTCCCGGATGGCTCCGCTGCGAGCAGTTCGGCGCCGGTATGATCACCGGCTGGGGCAACCATCACTTCGACATAGCGCAGTGGGCAATGGGCACCGAGTATACCGGCCCGGTTGAGATCTCAGGCAATGCTGAATTCGCTTCCGGTGGCCTTTGGGATGTACATGGCGACTACCATACCGAGATGCTCTACGCGAACGGCGTGAAGGTGTACGGCACAACCGAGTCCGAGCAGAAGCCCAACGGCATCCTTTTCACGGGCGACGACGGCTGGGTATTTGTCTGCCGCGGCGACTACAAGGCATCGGCAAACGACCCCACAACGTTCTCAGGCAGTCCTCTGGTCGTTTCAGACAAGAAGCTTCTCGCTCCCCTGTCTGACAGCGAGATCCACCTGGCGGTCAGCGACGACCACCATCTCAACTGGCTGAATGCAATACGCACGCGCCAGCAGCCCATCTCACCTGCGGAGGTTGGTCACCGTTCATGCTCCGTATGTCTGCTTCAGCACATTGCCATGAAACTCGGCCGCAAGCTGTACTGGGATCCGACCCTCGAGCGCTTCATCAACGACGACGAGGCAAATGCAATGCTGTCCCGTCCTGAAAGATTCCCCTACGAAATCAAGCGCGGTCTATGAGAAAGATATGTTTCGCACTTGCACTGCTGGCCGCCGCCTGCACTTCGGCGCCCAGGATGAATGTCACCGATGATGGCGGCAGCATCACCATCCGCAGCGGTGAGAAGCCGGTTCTTTCCTACAGATACACCGTGACCGAGGCGCCTGAGGGCGTGAGCGGTCTTTTTGCACGCAATGGTTACATCCATCCCGCATACACTCCTTCCGGATTCGTGTTCACCAGAATACAGCCCGAGGACCACAGGCATCACTATGGTATCTGGAATCCCTGGACCAAGGTGGAGTATGACGGCAACGTGTATGACCTCTGGAACCTCGGCGACAGCCTTGGCACCGTAAGGGCCGCAGGCGTGCCCGAGACATTCTCTGACGGCAAGTCTGCCGGATTCAAGGCCAGGCTGGAGCATTTCGCGTTCACTCCGGGAGCCGAGACAAAGATTCTTGACGAGACCTGGACCGTGAATGCCGTGGATGCAGGTGACGCCTACATATGGGATTTCGAGTCAACCCTTGTCCCTTCTTCCGGCAAGACCGTGACCATCAAGGCCTACCGCTATCAGGGCTTCAGCTGCCGCTGCACCGAGGAATGGACCAGCGAGAACTGCACGATGGTTACGTCACAGGGCATCGAGCGTCCCGGGATTGACCAGTCCCGCGCCGACTGGATCTACACCAATGGCGCGAACGGCGACCAGATGGCCGGTTTCATGTTCATGTCTGCCCCCGACAACTACGACTCGCCCGAGCAGCTTCGCATCTGGGACCAGAATTCAAACGGTGGACGCGGCGACGCATTCGTGTGCTTCTGCCCGGCCAAGAGTGTCGACTGGGTGCTCGAGCCCGGCAAGAGCTACACTCTCCGCTACAGAGTTGTTGCCTACGATGGTGAGATGAACCCGGAAAGGGCTTCTGCCCTCTGGAAAGAATATATTGAAAGCTTATGAGAAGATTGATTGTTGCAGTTTCACTGCTTGCATTTGTCTCCGGCATCTCCTCTGCACAGGAACGTCAGGTGGTTGCCGAGCGTATTGGAAACAGAATAGACGTCACGATAGGTGACGACTTTTTTACAAGCTACCGTTTCGAGGATGACGAGAAGTATCCCTTCTTCTTCCCTGTCAACGGTCCTGCCTCCGGCGGCAGTGTGACCAGCATGAGGAACGGTATGTATCCTCACCATTCTTCGCTCTTTTTCGGATGCGACTATGTGAACGGAGGCAACTACTGGCAGGAAGGGCTTGATCGCGGACGTATCATCTCTGTCGGTGCACGCGTCATCGAGTCCGGAGGAAACATGGCCGTGATCGAGGATGAATGCATATGGAAACGTCCCGATGCAGAGGCTCCCATAATTGACCGCCGCAGAATTTCCATCTGCTCTCCTGACGACGGGCTCTATCAGATCGACTTCGATATCGAGATGGAGATGCTTATGGACGTGACCATAGGCAAGACCAACCATTCTCTCTTCAGTGCCCGCATCGCCACCGACCTTACCGTCCCTCAGGGCGGCCACATGGTGAACAGCAGGGGCGGCAAGGGTGAGAAGGAAACTTTCGGCGTGGAATCCGAATGGCTGGACTTCTACGGAAAGCGCAAGACCGGAGTGGAGGGCATCGCGATTCTCCAACACCCCGGAAACCCTGGCTTCCCGTCAAAGTGGTTCACACGTGACTATGGTTTCATGTCCCCTACCCCTATGTTCTGGCCTGAGGACGACAGGGCTACATACTACAGGAAAGGCGACAAGGTTCGCCTCAGATATCGTGTGCTTGTGCACAAGGGATGTCCCAAGGATGCAAAGATAGATGAACTGTTTAAACAATATGCAAATGAATAAAGCAACCATAATCTCTGCCGTCGTTCTGACGGCAGTTTCATGTTCCCGTGGCAGCAATGACCAGAATGTGACCCTCATCACTCTCGATCCCGGCCATTTCCACGCCGCACTGGTGCAGAAGACCCAGTACGCCCAGGTTTCTCCCGATGTCTATGTGTATTCTCCCGGCGGACCCGATCTTGAGGAGCATCTTGCAAAGATCAAGGCCTACAATACGCGCGAGGAGAATCCGACCTGCTGGAACGAGGTCATCTATCAGGGCGACGACTTCCTTGACAGGATGATTCAGGAGAAAAAGGGCAATGTGATGGTCACAGCCGGCAACAACGCCAAGAAGACTGAATATATCAAGAAGACGCTCGATGCGGGCATCAATGTTCTCGCCGACAAGCCCATGGCCATAAATGCCGACAACTTCAGGCTGCTTGAGGAGTGCTTCGAGATTGCTGACAGGAAAGGCATCCTGCTTTATGACATAATGACTGAAAGGTTCGAGATCACCAGCATGCTCCAGAAGGAGATTGCGGAGATCCCTGGAATCTTCGGAGAGCAGATACAGGGTACTCCGGACAACCCCGGCGTGACCATGGAAAGCGTGCACTGCTTCTACAAGAACGTGTCCGGCAAGGCGCTCACCCGTCCTGCATGGTTCTATGACGTGACACAGCAGGGAGAGGGCATCGCCGATGTAATGGTGCATCTTGTGGATCTTGTGCAGTGGGAATGCTTCCCGGAACAGGCGATCGATTACAAGACAGACGTGATTGTTACGTCAGCCAGCCACTGGAGCACCAATCTGACTCCAGAGGAGTTCAAGAAATCCACCGGTCTTGACGAGTTCCCTGAATTCCTGCAGAAGAATGTCAGGAACGGCGTTCTTGAAGTGTTCGCCAACGGTGAGATAAACTATTGCCTCAGAGGCGTATGTGCAAAGGTTCGTGCCCTTTGGGACTATGAGCCTGCAAGCGGTGGTGACACTCATTTCGCCGTAAGGCGCGGCACCAGGGCCAACCTTACTATATGCCAGACAGAAGCCGAGAACTTTGTGCCTGAACTCTATATCGAGCCCGCCGAAGGCTGCAGCTTCAGCGCCGTTGCAAAGGCTTTCGAGCCCATTGCAGCGAAATATCCCGGTGTGGAACTCTGCCAGCAGGAAGATGGCCGCATCCTCGTCTCCATCCCAAAGAGTTACCGCAATGGCCATGAGGCACACTTCGGGCAGGTAACCGGGAACTTCCTCGAATATCTTGCCAACGGCAACATGCCCGAGTGGGAGGTTCCTTGCATGATTGCAAAATATTATGTTACAACAAGAGGCTGGGAGCTTGCCCAGCAGAACAGATAGAAATGATAAAGGCTGTTGTATTCGATGCGGGCGGCGTGCTTGTCGACCTCAATCTTGACGATTGCAGGAATGCATTCAAGAGAGTTCTCGGTTTTGAGAAGATAGACGTCCTGCTTGATCCGTGCCATCAGAAAGGAATTTACGGAGACATGGAGGAAGGCAGGATAAGTGCTGACGAGTTCGTGGCTGAAGTTCTTGCTGAGTCAAGGCCCGGGAGCACTCCTGAGATGGTGAAAAACTGCATGTGTGCACTGTTCAAAGGCATACGCCCATCCAAGGTGGCATTGCTGAAGTCGCTTGCAGAGCGCGGATACGACCTTTACATCCTCAGCAACAACAATGAGATAGCATGGACTCAGTTCCAACGGATCTTTCTTGATGCCGGGATACCAATAGATCAGACTTTCAGGAAGTCATATCTCTCATGCCGCATGGGGGTGCTGAAACCCGATCCCGCCATTTTCAATATGGTAATCGAAGACCTTGGCCTTGAACCGGGTGAAATCCTTTTCGTCGATGATTCGGAGCGCAACGCGACCGCCGCGTGTGCGGCAGGAATGAAGGGCCTGCATTATGATGTAGGGACCGACCTTGCTGCGCTGGTTGATTCTGAACTATAGAGGCAGGGACGACGATCAGTCGTCGTCCGAGCTTTCGTCTGAACCGTACTGGGATATGTTGTCGTCAGGGAGTGTGGAGTCATCTGACGATCCTTCTCCTGCTGTTCCGGTAAGCTGTGCCATCTCTGCGTCGCTCTCGCTGTCCAGCCACTGCTGAACGTCGTCAAGGCTGTCGATCTCCACAGGGATCTTTACGAGATAGATGTCGTCGGGGAGCTCGATGGTCACGGCGTAGAAAAGTTCCCCGTTGGGCTTCGGGTACTGCTCAATGTCATCCTCGCAGTCTGTTATGCCTCCGGGGTATTTCGCATTGAACGCAGCCACCACTTCAGGTGGCATCTTCTCCAAACTTATAACGTGTCTTCTTCTCTTGTCTGTTGCCATGATGTGTCGGATTTTGATGCAAGTATAGGCCATTACTTTGAATTTTGCAAGTTAATCTCTCAAAAAAAACGCCCCTGGAATGGCGTCTGACCGCGATTCTGTTATGATTCAAGCAATTGCATGATTGATATATTTGCTATATTTGCTTTTGATTACACAACCATCCTTATGAAACAGTTTTTATCTTTCGCAGCCTGCATAGCCGCAATCATTTCCTCTTGCTCAGCCCCGGACGCATATATCGTATCCACCACCGCTGAAACACAATGGGTTGAGTCACATATCACAGCTCGCAGCCCAATGTCAGGCATTCCCGATACACTTGCCATCATGACGGATTCCTGCAAGCAGACCATCAAAGGATTCGGTACCTGTTTCAGCGAGCTCTCTGCCAGAGCGCTGTCAAGATTGTCGGAGAAGGATTACAGGGAGGTTATGACCCAGCTTTTCGACCCTGAGGCCGGCGCTGCATTCACCATCTGCAGAACTCCCCTGGCATGCAGCGACTTCGCTCTCGAATATTATTCATACAATGATGTTGCAGGCGATCTCGCCATGGAGAATTTCTCTGTGGCGCATGATGAAGCTCTCCTGATTCCTCTTATCAGGGAAGCCCTTGCATATAATCCATCCATAAAGGTATGGGCATCTCCCTGGTGCCCGCCCCAATGGATGAAAGTCAACCGGCGATATGCCAGTTGCCCTCTACATGCTGAGCCAAGTCACTCGGAAGGACGTCTTGAACTTGCCAATCTCGTTACCGACAATGGCGTAACCGGGGAGACCACAATGCATGAAGGAGAGGATTCATTCATCCTCGACGATGCCTATCTTGCATCATATGCGTCATATTTCAGGAAATATGTCCAGGAATACAGAAAACGGGGTGTCGATATTTTCATGGTGATGCCTCAGAACGAGTTCAACTCGGCACAAAACTTCCCTTCCTGCACCTGGACACCTCAGGGCTTGCTGCGTTTCATGAAAGTTCTTGTTCCGGCGATGAAGGAAGAAGGAGTTGAAGTCTATTTCGGAACTATGGAACGTCCGGACCGCAGCATGGCCGACGTCATCCTTCAGGATCCTGAAGTCGGGCCCGAAATACACGGGGCTGCCTTCCAATGGGCAGGGCGTGCCGCACTTCCTGCCATACATGAAAGCTACCCGGATCTCACTATGGTGATGAGTGAGCAGCAGTGCTTCCTCGGAGCCAACAGCTGGGATGATTTCATGGCTTCATGGGATCTGCTCAAAGACAATATCGACAACGGGGTGTCGATATATGACTACTGGAACCTTGCCCTGTTCAAGGGCGAGGTCAGCACATGGGGATGGCAGCAGAACTCACTCATCAGCGTGGATTATGAAACCGGAGAGTGCCATTATAACTACGAGTTCTATGAAATGAAGCATATAAGCCATTTCGTGAAACCCGGTGCCGTATGCCTTGGTACTGCCGGATATCCTGAAGCCCTTGCATTCCGCAATCCTGACGGAAGTATTGCAGTACTGGTTGCCGAAAAGGAAGGCTCAGAGCGGTCACTTACCATCTCTGCAGGAAAGAAGACCGTATCTGCAACCATTCCTGCCAACAGCCTGAGTACAATCATCCTTTAGAGTTTTAACATGAATTGATATGAAAAAAATCAGCCTGATCATCGCCATGATTGCAGCATCAGCTGCGATTGTGTCCTGCTCATCTGCCGGGAACGTCCTTTTCAGCAACGGCAGTTCAGAGTATTCGATCGTAGTCGATCCTGCCGCCGGAGAAAGTGTGCAATACGCTGCATGCGAACTCCAGCACTGGATTTCCGAAGTCAGCGGAGCCACGCTCCCCATCGTCGGCCTTGACGGCGGGCAGAGCGGCAGGCGCCTCGTCGTAGGATACAACGACGTGCTCGCCGGCCTGCTCCCCGATGCACAGAAGCCCGGAGACTCTGACGACACTCTCAACTGGCGCAGCGTGGGCGGAGACATACTGCTCTGGGGTGGTGCCAAGCGAGGGTCGCTTTACGCAGTATATTCCTTCCTCGAGGAGGAACTCGGCGTCCGCTGGTATTCCAGTGCCGTGTCGGTTGCGCCCAAGACCGGCAAATACTCTTTCGGCCAGCTTGATCACAGCGACTCGCCCTCAATCAGGGTACGCGACGACCTCTATCTTGACGTCATCAGCCATCCCGACTTTTCCGGCAAGCTCCGCAACAACCATGTGCCACTTGCCGGCCGTGACGGGAAGGTGATACCGTTCTCATCGGAACGCTTCTGGGGTGTGCACACCTTCGACAGGATGGTGCCCAAGTCAGTCTATTTCTCAAAGCATCCCGAGTACTACAGCCTCAGGAGCGGCAAGAGGGAGAAGAACGGAGACACCCAGCTCTGCCTCTCCAATCCCGATGTACTGCGAATAACCATAGAGAGCATGCGCAGGATAATGAGGGAGAATCCTGACTACCTTATTTACTCGCTCACTCAGAATGATAACTTTGACTACTGCGAATGCTCTGAGTGTCAAGCTATTGCAGATCAGTACGGTGGTCAGTCAGGCCTCATGATCTGGTTCGTGAACCAGGTGGCTGATGCCATAAGGGACGAGTTCCCAGACAAGTACATCGGCACCTTCGCATACCAGTACACCCGCGGAGTCCCCAGGAATATCCAGCCTCGCGAGAACGTGGTCGTGCGCCTCTGCAGCATCGAGTGCTGCCTCATGCACAACTACGACGAGTGCGAGCGGAACAAGGCCTTCCTGAACGACCTGCAGGGCTGGTCAGCCATATCTCCCCATCTCTTCATCTGGGACTACACCACCGCCTTCTCACAGTACCCGCTGCCTGTTCCCAACTTCAAGACGGCAAAGCCTCATATCCAGGACTATGTCGTAAACAAGGCCATAGGAATGATGGAGGAAGGAGACTACCAGAGCAGATGCGGCGAGTTCAACGAACTCAAGGCATACCTGCTGGCCAAACTCATGTGGAACTGCGATGCTGACCCTGAAGCCATAATCAAAGACTTCACTGACGGCTATTACGGCCCCGCAGGCAAGTACATACGCGAATACATCGAGTATGCCGACATGACGCTCAGGCGCGATGGCATGCATATGAACTGTTATCCTTACATTGCCGACGAAGTCTACTCTGAGGAATTCATACGCGGAGCGCGCGAAATTTTCCGCAAGGCAAAGGAGGCTGTGGCAGACAAGCCCGATTACTTCTCAAGAGTGGAGTCGGCAGAGTTCCCCATCCTGCTCCTTTTCAATGAAAAGATGCATGAGGAAGCGATGCAGTGCGGAACATTGGAGCAGATAAAGCATGTGATCGAGAAGGACGGCATCACCAGGATGGCGGAGCACAACAATTTCCATGACGAAAGATCGTTCTGCAGCGCCGAGGCGTACCTGCACAAATACGAAGATGAGTAGATTCTGTTGTGTATATTCTTGTAAATTAATCAGATACTGAGCCAGAACCGGACCCTGTTTTTCTTTCTGCCGCCCCAAACTGTCTTATGCTTGGGGCGGCAGAAGTTTTGTGGCATATTCGTTGATTGAATGTTTTCTGTAATTTTGAACTATCTTTGCAGATCGAATATGAAGATTCTTATCGTATGTAACAATGCATACTACCGTGGGAACGGTATGTGCACGGCGATTCAGACATTATACAGAGAGCTTAACGAGGCAGGAGTCGAGGCTAGAATAATGTCCTGCGCCAATCCTGATACAGATGGCTCGCAACCGGAATATCCTCTCGGGCATTTCAAGTTCCCTTTTTTTGAAAAGATAATCTATTCCAACGGGTTCAGATACGCTGCAGCAGACAGAAAAATCATGACGGAAGCCATAAGATGGGCTGATGTAGTTCATCTCGAAGAAGGGTTTCCCATTGAAGCCATCGCTGCGAATCTGGCAGCAAAACTGGGCAAGCCCTGCGTCGGTTCCTATCATCTGCTTACCGAGAACATAATGGCCAATCTTGAGATGACCCGCGATGTCGTGATCAACAGGATTGTCACATATTTCTGGCGCAAGCTGGTATATGACAAGTGCAGAATCGTGCACTGCCCTACCACAATGATTCTTGACTACCTCAATGCCCATCATTTCCGTGCTGAAAAGATGGTCTTCTCAAACGGTATCTCAACATATACTGAAAGGTCTGATGCCGACAAGCCTCAGACCGATCCCTATCTTATCCTGTGCACCGGGCGCCTCTCGAACGAAAAGATGCAGCGGACCCTGCTTGGAGCCATGCGCCATTCGCGCCACAGCAACCAGATACAGCTGGTCTTTGCGGGCAAGGGACCGAAAGAGCGCAAATACCGCAGGATTGCTGCAAAGCTGGTCGAGGATGGCGTTCTGTCATTCGAACCAAGTTTCAAATTCTACGACAGCGAACATCTTGCCCAGATATGCCGCAAGGCATACCTGTATATCCATTGTGCATGCGTTGAAGTCGAGGGTCTTTCCTGTGTCGAGGCATTGCGGGAGGGAGCGGTCCCGGTCATTGCAGAGGGCAAGGTGACTGCAACTGCGCAATTCGCGCTCGATGAACGCAGCATCTTCCCCGTCGGTGATGAGAAAGCGCTTGCGGAACGCATCGACTGGTGGATCGAGCATCCGGAAGAAAGAGAGAGGATGGGAGAACTCTACGCTGCTTCGGTAAAGAAATATGACATCGATGCCAGCACTCGTTCAATGATTGAAATGTACAACAAGGCCTTGAGCGAATGAAGAGACTTATCCCGGTTCTGACCAGCATAGTCCTGGCATTGTCGCTTCAGTCATGCGCGGTCGGCAGGTTTGCTGTCAACGCACAGTATCCCGTCCCACAGCATAACGGGGAAACCCAGGGTGTCCTTGAAGAGGTGTTTTTCCCTTCTTCAGAACCTGGCATGGTGGAGCGAAGGGCTTATGTGTATCTGCCGAAGGATTATTATGACAATGAAGACAGATATCCGGTCCTCTACCTTCTTCATGGTGCTAGAGGCAATGAATGCTCATGGATAGAAAAGGGAAACCTTCTGCACAATATCGACAGCCTGTATGCCTGCAAGGCCATGCTCCCTACAATCGTGGTGCTGCCCAATGCCAGCCAGTATGATGATGCCGGCGATTATGGCAAGTCCAGGCTCAAGGGCGCCCTGGAGTCATTCTATGAGATTGACGGTACGGTGGAGTCCAGGTTCGTGGATGATGTCGTCTCATCGACAGACAGCCTTTACAGAACAATTCCTGACAAGCAGCACCGCGCAATTGCCGGATTGTCCGTAGGAGCGATGCAGAGCATATACATAAGCGCCAGAAATCCCGAGACTTTTGCATATGTCGGCCTTTTTTCCCCGTATGTTCACCCATTCCTCAAACGTGGAGACGATAACGAATTCTTCAGGAAGCTGGATGAAAACATGGCGATACAGTTCCAGGATCCGCCGACTCTCTATCTTCTGATGATAGGGAAAACCGATATTTTCATGCCCACTATCCTGTGCTGGGAGAAAAAGTTGACCGCCAAAGGGTTTCCACACGAATTCCATCTGGTTCCGGGAGGGCATGAATGGAACAATTGGGAGGATTTCTCCATCAAGTTCATGCAGAGGCTCTGGAAGTAAGCGTCTCCGGAGTTCATCCGTTCCAGATATCAGTCATGATCTTTCCTACCCATGCGGGTGGGAGGGTGATGTCTTCGCTGAACTCGGATTCGGGTACGTCCCGGAGGATTTCGCGCACTCTGCGTCTGACAGTTTCGTTGTCGAAGTGTTCCTTGCCAAGTACCCTGATGGCCGACGACAGAAGCTGCATTGTCTCGTTTCTATATGCAAACATCTTGACTTCGGAGGTGTGATTGAAATGTATCTTCTTTGTGGCGCTGAGGTTGATCACACGCGGCGAACCGTCGGTGAGATATTTATGATTGGATACAACGATCGAAGACAGTCCGAGTCTTGCGGCCGCCTGATCTCCGTACGGGATTATTCTCACATTCTCCTTCTCCGCAAGTGCATATGCTATCGTTTCTTCGTCTGGCAGCATCATCTTTGACGAGTACTCCCCTGCCGACAACCTGGGATAACAGTAGATTCCTCTTGCGAGGCGGACAATGAATCCTTCCTCTACCATCCCGCAAAGGAATTGACGCACTGATACCGGATCGTTCAGTGACGCGAAGTCATCCAGGAAGAAGATTCTGCCTCTTCCCCATCCCATGATGATATCCCTTATGGATGATTCTATGTTTCTGCATTCCTTCATTACTCACAAATATATCACATTTTTGTTAGTTATAAAAAAACATCAAACAAAATACATTACTATATTTGCAAAATGATTCATGAGAAGCTAACTGTCGACTGTGCATCCAGAATGATCGAAGCCATACGGCGCTTCGGGATCATCCCGTTCTTCAGGAACAAGATACCGGGATGGTCCATAGAAGAACTCACCGCTGCCGGCCACTGGTTCGGATCTGAAGAAGACGGCGGCTCTCTTGGTCCGTGGGACTGGAAGATCGAGGCTGTACGCGAAGGTGATATCGCATATGGCAAGTTCCTGGGCGGGAAAGCGGCGTTCGCCACAGTGGAATGGTACAGGCACCTTGTGAACTGGAGGCGAAGCATTCCTAAATATAATATGGTCTATCGCAATGGTTATCAAGCACTTAACCATAATGAAAAACTTGCAAAGGTGCTCTCCCCCACCCTACTTGACGCTTTGAATGAGTCAGGTTCTCTTGAGAGCAGGGATATCAGGAAGATCCTGAAGGAAAGAACCAGCAGAGAGGAACTCAGCACTGTGGGAGGCTGTATGGAAAAATACCTGATTCCTGAAATAAAGAAGCAGGCCGTCGACTCACTGCTGCAGTTCATGGAGATGGGAACCTGGACGGTAATCGGCGATTTCACGAGAGTATACAAAGGCCCCAACCTGGAATACAAGGGATGGCAGCGCTCCTCGGTTACCACACCTGACGAACTCTTCAGATCTTTCGAGACCAGCGACCAGGAGCCCTTCTGGGCAAAATATATAAACGAAAGCCCGTCCGGAATGCTTGAAGTCACGGAAACCCCGGAGCAGTCAAGAGAGATTCTTACAGCTCACATCGTGGAGATCTGCGGTGAGGAATACAGAAAGATTGCAGAATCCCTTATCTGAATCAGGTTTCGTGGACAATACCGGCAAAAGCAGAAGATGTCCTTTTGTCAAAAACCGGAAAATCATTACCTTTGCAGCCATTTTGCATGCGCAGCGCAACCGCGCCGGCATGACAGTTGGTTAGTTAGTTAGTGAATATTGTTCTATGGTGAACTTGAAAAATGTTTACCGCCCCAGAATCCGTCACATTTTCTGGAAGGGCGGTTATGACAAGAGTACGTTTGTATCAGACCTGATAGCAGGTATCATAGTCGGCATCATCGCCCTCCCTCTTGCAATTGCATTCGGTATCGCGAGCGGCGTAAGCCCCCAGCAGGGACTCATCACTGCCATCATCGCAGGTTTCCTGATCTCGCTCCTCGGAGGCACACGATTCCTCATCGGCGGACCTACCGGCGCGTTCATTGTGATAGTGGCCGGCATAATTGCGAAGTATGGAATCTCCGGCCTGACGATCGCCACCATACTTGCCGGCGTCTTCCTGATCATAATGGGTGTCTGCAAGCTGGGAGTAATCTTCAAGTTCATCCCGTACCCGATTGTTGTCGGATTCACCAGCGGTATCGCTCTCACGATCTTCTCCACGCAGATGAAGGATTTCTTCGGATTCACAATGGATGTTCCGGCAGGCTTCATCCAGAAATGGATATGCTATTTCAGCAACCTGGGCAACATCAACTGGATTGAAGCGGCGGTGAGCTTCGGGTGCCTGATCATCGCAATCCTCTGGAACAGAAGGTTCAAGAAGATTCCCGGGTCCCTCATCGTGCTGATAGTCGGAACCGGCATCTCCCTCATCCTGAAAAACTGTTTCGGAATCCAGCTCGCCACCATAGGCACAAAGTTCCCCGAACTTGCCGGCGGCATGGCCTTCCCAAAACCTTCAATGCCTGAAATCAGCCTCTCATCTCTGAAGGAGCTGGTATCCCCCGCTTTCACAATTGCAATACTGTGCGCAATCGAGTCACTTCTTGCAGCAATGGTCACTGACGGTGTTACCGGCCGCAAGCACAATGCCAACACCGAACTCATTGGCGAAGGCATCGCGAACATCATAACCCCGCTCTTCGGCGGCATCCCCGCAACAGGAGCGATAGCCCGCACCATGGCCAACATCAACAACGGCGGCAAATCACCTGTAGCCGGTCTGATACACGCCGTGGTCCTGCTTCTCATCTACCTGTTCCTGATGCCTTACGCAGTATATATTCCGCTGTCCTGCCTTGCAGCCATACTGGTTCTCGTTGCATACGGCATGAGCGAGTGGCGCACCTTCAAATACCTTCTCCAGGGCGACAGAGCCGACGTTTCCGTGCTGCTCATCACCTTTGCGCTTACGGTGATCGTCGACCTCACGGTCGCAATAGAAGTCGGCGTCCTGCTTGCCATCGTGCTGTTCGTACGCCGTGTCATGCAGACCTCCGACATCCATGTTATCGAGTCCAACAGGGTCAGCTCGGTGGAGGATGACGAAGAGCTCACCCCCGAGGACACCCCTATGCTGGACATCCCTTCCGGTGTCGACGTATACGAGATCAACGGTCCCTTCTTCTTCGGCCTTGCGAGCAAATTCGAGGAATTCGACAACCGCGGCCGCAATGATACCAAAGTCAGGATCCTCCGCATGCGCAATGTTCCCTTCATGGATTCGACCGGCATCAAGAACCTTCGCAACCTGTGCGACCGTGCCAGCCGCCGCGGCATACAGACGATTCTTTCAGGGGTCAACGACAACGTGCGCTCCGAACTCACGAAATTCGGTCTCGACAGAGAGCTGGGCGAGGAGAACATCCAGCCCAATATCATCCCTGCGCTGGCAAGGGCCAGGGAGATACTTGCTCTGAAGCAGGGGTGAAACGCACGGCTCAGATGAGGAAAATCCCGTTCTTTGCCCCCTAAGAACGAATATTATCCCGAAATCCGCCGTTTTTTCAATTTTTATCATTATATTACAAATCTCAAATTACGGTTGGTAGTATGAATGTATTGAAATTCGGCGGCACATCGGTTGGAAAAGTCGAGCCGCTTCTCAATGTAAAGAATATCGTCTGCTCACGCGACGAAAGCGTGATTGTTGTTGTTTCCGCCCTGAGTGGCATCACCGACAGGCTTCTGGAAGCAGCATCGATGGCAGAGTGCGGAGATGAATCATACAAAGATGCTTACGACAGAATCCGCGAGCGCCATCTCACCCTTATCGAGGATCTGCATACGGCAACGGGCGACTGCACCGTCACAGCCAGCGTCACTGCAGCGGTGGAGGCCGGTCTGCAGGAACTGCGCGCCCTTCTGGACGGTGTCTTTTCGCTGAAAGTCCTTCCAGAGAAGACCAGATGCCAGATCGTAAGCTTCGGCGAGCGTCTGTCGTCCCTGATTGTCACCAACCTCATTCCAGATTCCAGGAGGTACGATTCACTCGAGTTCATCAAGACCACCGTCAAGGACGGCCGGACAGTACTCGACTCGGAAATCACCGACAGTCTTGTAAAAGCCGCCTTTGCCGGGCTGAAGGGCGCATCTGACAAGCAGATAGCCATCGTTCCCGGATTCATTTCAAAAGACTCCGCCACAGGCGAGATCACCAACCTCGGCCGCGGAGGATCCGACTATACAGCAAGCATCATCGCAGCCGCCCTCGACGCGGATGCACTCGAAATATGGACCGACGTCGACGGATTCATGACCGCCGATCCCAGAATCATACTGACTTCATATGTCATCGATGAACTCAGCTTCACGGAGGCGATGGAGCTCTGCAACTTCGGCGCAAAGGTCATCTACCCGCCCGCACTCTACCCCATCTGCCCGAAAGACATTCCCGTCCTTGTGAAGAACACCTTCAACCCAGGCGCCAAGGGAACGGTCATCCGCCAGCAGGTGCATCACAAGGAGCGCGCCGTAACAGGCATCTCATCCATCGATGACGCCTGCGTGCTCACTGTATCAGGCACTTCGATGGCCGGAATCGTAGGTGTGGACAGCCGAATTTTCTCCGCCTTGGCAAGGTACAACATCAGCGTGTTCCTCGTCAGCCAGTCTTCGTCCGAGACCAACATCTCCCTCGGCGTCAACGCCAAGGACGCAGACCTCGCATGCAAGGTCCTGAACAAGGAATTCGCGCTCGAGATCTCAGAAGGCTCGATGTCTCCCGTCCAGCTGCTCAAGGACCTCGCCACCGTCGCGATTGTGGGCGAGAAAATGAAGAGCAACGCCGGTATTGCCGGCAAGCTTTTCAGTGTGCTCGGCCGCAACGGCATCAGCATAATCGCCTGCGCACAGGGCACCGAAGAAAGGAACATATCCTTTGTGGTGGAAAAGAAGTTCCTCCGCAAGTCCCTTAACGTCATCCACGACAGTTTCTTCCTCTCCCCCTATCAGGAACTCAATCTCTTCATCTGCGGCATCGGAACCGTGGGCGGCAACCTGATCAGCCAGATTGCCGGCCAGAAGGAGAAGCTCATGAAGGAGAACGGGCTCAAGCTCAACATCGTAGGCATAGCAAGGAGCAACCGGGGCATCTTCAACCGCGAAGGCATCGACCTCTCCACATACAGGGAACAGCTTGCCCAGCAACCGACCCTCGACCTCGACACCCTGCGCAACGAGGTCATCGGCATGAACATCTTCAACTCCGTATTCGTGGACTGCACGGCTTCAGCCGAGGTAGCAACATTATACAAGGACTTCTTCGAGCACGGAATCTCGGTCGTTGCGGCCAACAAGGTTGCAGCCTCTTCAGATTACGACAACTACGCCGCCCTCAAGGCCCTCGCCCACAAGCGCGGTGTGAAGTTCCTCTTCGAGACCAATGTAGGTGCGGGTCTCCCCATCATCAACACGATCAACGCACTGCGCAACAGCGGTGACAAGATACTCAAGATCGAGGCCGTGCTCAGCGGCACCCTTAACTTCATCTTCAACACCATCTCCGCCGACATCCCCTTCAGCAGGACTGTCAGGATGGCCCAGGAGGAAGGTTTCTCCGAACCAGATCCGCGCATCGACCTTTCAGGCAAGGACGTGATCCGCAAGCTGGTCATTCTCTCAAGAGAGGCCGGCTACAAGGTAAACCAGGAAGATGTCAAAGCCGACCTCTTCATTCCCAAAGAGTTCTTTGACTGCACCATGGAAGAGTTCTGGCAGAAGCTCCCTTCGCTTGACGCGGACTTCGAGCAGCGCCGTAAGCGCCTCGAGGCAGAGCACAAGCACTGGAGATTCGTCGCCAGGATGGAGAACGGCCAGTATTCGGTATCCCTCCAGGAGTTCAAGTCCGACCACTCGTTCTACGTACTCGAGGGTTCAAACAACATCATCCTCCTCACAACCGAACGCTACAACCAGCACCCGATGCTGATTCAGGGCTACGGCGCGGGAGCAAGTGTAACGGCAGCCGGCGTATTCGCCGACATCATGAGCATAGCAAATATCTAGATATGAAGAAAGTTCGCGTATTCGCCCCGGCGTCTATCGCCAACATGGGCTGTGGGTTCGACATCATCGGTTTCACCCTCGACGAGGTCGGAGACATCCTTGAGATGACCATGACCGAAGGAGACGGAATCACCATCGAGAACGAAAGCGGCGTCCCCCTCCCCGAGGATATCCATAAGAACGTGGTCACCCCGGTTATCAACAAGTTCCTCGACATCATGGACAGAAAAGCCCACATCGATGTCAAGATCGTACGCAAGATCTACCCCGGTTCAGGTATCGGCTCCAGCGCCGCGTCCTGTGCAGCAGCCGCATACGGAATGAACGCCCTGTTCGGCTATCCCCTTTCCGACGAGGAACTCGTGGAATGCGCCATGGAAGGCGAAAACCTCGCCAGCGGTGGCTACCACGCCGACAACGCGGCACCGGCAATCATGGGCGGCATCGTCCTCATCCGCGGCTACGAGCCTCTCGACCTTATCAAGCTGCCCGTGCCCGGCAACTTCTACTGTGCGGTGATCCATCCCAATATCGTCGTCTCCACAAAGGAGGCACGCGAGATACTGCCAAAGGACGTCCCCCTGCATGACGCAGTACGCCAGTGGGGCAACGTCGGCGGTCTCGTCGCCGGTCTCTATTCCGGAGACATCAACCTCGTCGGACGCGCAATGAAGGACGTCGTGGCCGAGCCCTACCGCAAGAAGTTCATTCCCGGTTTCGAAGACCTCAGGGAGAAACTCCTCGCAACCGGAGCCCTCGCCATGAACATCGCCGGTTCCGGACCGTCGGTGTTTGCACTCGCAGACAAGTTCGGCATCGCTTCCCGCGCCGGCAAGATCATGAAAGAGCATTTCGACAGCCGCGGAATCGGCTATGAGTCATTTGTGGTCAAGGTTTCCAACAACGGCGCCAAGATTCTCTCCGAAGACTGATGAAATACTATAGCACAAACGGTCAGGCCCCCATGGCCGACCTCAGAAAGGCAGTTGTCAAGGGCCTCGCCGAGGACCGCGGGCTATACATGCCCGAGCGCATCCCTGCCCTTCCCCGGAGTTTCTTCGACAACATCCAGGACATGACCTTCCAGGAGGTCGCCTTCGAGGTTGCAAACGCCTTTTTCGGCGAGGACATCCCCGCTGATGACCTCAGACGCATCGTGAATGACACGCTGAGTTTCGACTGCCCGGTGAAACGGGTCGAGAAGGACATCTGGACACTGGAGCTGTTCCATGGCCCCACCCTTGCCTTCAAGGACGTCGGCGGCAGATTCATGGCAAGGCTGCTCCAATATTTCAACAAGGAGTCGGTCAACGTGCTCGTCGCCACATCTGGCGATACCGGAAGCGCAGTGGCCAACGGCTTCCTGGGCGTGGAAGGCATCAATGTATATGTACTCTATCCGAAGGGCAAGGTCAGCCCCATCCAGGAATGCCAGTTCACCACCCTCGGACGAAATATCAGCGCCATCGAGATAGACGGCGTATTCGATGACTGTCAGAGACTTGTCAAGAATGCATTCATGGACGCGGATCTCAACTCCAGGATGAAGCTCACTTCCGCCAACAGCATCAACGTGGCCAGATTCCTGCCCCAGTCCTTCTACTATTTCTGGGGCTATGCCCAGATGAAGAAGCTCGGCCTTGCCGACAGGCTTGTGTGCTGTGTCCCAAGCGGCAACTTCGGCAACATCTGCTCCGCGCTGTTCGGGTCGAAGATGGGCCTGCCATTCAGCCGATTCATCGCCGCGAACAACGCGAACGACATCTTTTACAAGTTCCTGCAGACAGGAGAATACAGGCCCGGGGCAAGCCGTCAGACCATCGCGAATGCAATGGACGTGGGCGATCCCAGCAACTTCGCGCGGATCTGGGACCTCTATGGCAAGGATGTCGACAATATCCGCTCGATGGTGAGCGGCGCAACTGTATCAGATGACGTCATACGCAAGACGGTCGCAGAGTGCTGGAAATCGAACGGCTATCTCCTGGACCCTCACGGAGCATGCGGCTACCGGGCCCTCAAGGATGGTCTGAAGCCCGGCGAAACCGGTCTTTTCTGTGAGACCGCCCACCCGGCAAAGTTCAAGGACACCATCGAGAGCATCATCGGCACTCCGGTGGAGATCCCCGCGAAACTCGCGGCATTCATGAAGGGAGAAAAGAAATCCGTCTCCCTCTCAGCAGATTACGAAGATTTCAAGAGATATTTAACAAGCAAGATATGAAAGTAGCAATTGTCGGCGCAAGCGGCGCCGTGGGCCAGGAATTCCTCAAGGTACTGGACGAAAGAAACTTCCCCATCGATGAACTCGTGCTTTTTGGCTCAGCACGCAGTGCAGGACGCAAATACAAATTCAGAGGCAGGGAATATGAGGTCAAGCTCCTTCAGCACAACGACGATTTCAAGGATGTGGACATCGCATTCACTTCGGCAGGTGCCGGCACATCCAGGGAGTTCGCAGCTGACATCACCAGGTACGGCGCTGTCATGATCGACAACTCAAGCGCCTTCCGCATGGATGAGGACGTTCCCCTCGTGGTTCCCGAGTGCAACGCCGAGGATGCCCTCAGCCGCCCGCGCGGCATCATCGCGAACCCCAACTGCACAACCATCATGATGGTTGTGGTCCTGAAGCCGATCGAGAGGCTCTCACATATCAACCGTATCCATGTTGCCAGCTACCAGTCCGCTTCCGGAGCAGGCGCGCAGGCAATGGCAGAACTCCAGCAGCAATACAAGGAAATAGTTGAAGGACAGCCGGTTACAGTTGACAAATTCGCATACCAGCTTGCATACAACGTAATCCCCCAGATTGACGTGTTCACCGACAACGGCTACACGAAGGAGGAGATGAAGATGTTCAACGAGACCAGGAAGATCATGCATTCAGACGTCCGCTGCTCAGCAATGTGCGTCAGGATCTCATCCCTCCGCTCTCACTCGGAGGCCGTCTGGATCGAGACCGACAAGCCACTCTCTGTAAAGGAAGTCCAGGATGCGCTCGCAGCGGCTCCCGGAGTAACCCTCCAGGACGATCCGGCAACAAAGACCTACCCCATGCCTCTGTTCACCGGCGGCAAGGACGACGTCTATGTTGGTCGTGTCCGCAAGGACCTCGCCAATGAGAACGGAATCACCCTCTGGCTCTCGGGAGACCAGATCAAGAAGGGCGCAGCTCTCAACGCCGTTCAGATTGCCGAGTATCTTCTCACCAAGGAAAAATTCGACTAGACTCGCAATAAATGAAAAGAAGTCTCATCACCATCTCGCTAATGGCACTGCTGGCAGCATCCTGCAGTTCCGGCCCTTACGACAAGAAAGAATTCAACCTTCCTGACATCTCGTGGAGGCCGACACCCCTTTGGTTCTGGAACAATTGTGAGGTAACACCGGAAGGTGTGGAAGCAGGCCTGAAGGATATGATAGAGCGGGACTTCTATGGCGGCTGTTCGATTCTTGCATTTGGTGACGGCTTCTCGCCGGACTACCTTTCCGAAGAATACTTCGAGGCTTATGCCAAGGCTGTGGAAACCGCCCGCGCATATGGTGCAAAAATGTCACTTTATGACGAATACGGGTTCCCGAGCGGTGGCATGGGCGCGGCAAATGCCGATGGCGTGAACCGTTTTGCCGACAAGTATCCCCAGCATTGCATCAAGCGTCTGGACAAACATGAATACAGGGCCACTGCAGGCAGGAAACTAATCCTCGACCTCAGCTCCGACGGATACAGGATGGCTACTGATGCCATGGACAGGAATAGCGGTGAGGTAATAGCTCTTGGGCCGAACGTCAGCAAGGACGGAATACTTGAGTGGCAGGTCCCGGACCATGGAGACTGGACCGTGATGAACTTCACCCTGGAGAAATGTGCGGAGCCCTTCGTGGACTATCTTTCTCCGGAGGCAGTGGGCATATTCGTGGATGAAGTCCATGAGAAATATTACGAGCGCTTTGCAGATGCATTCGGGAGCACCATAACATCGACCTTTTTCGACGAGCCTACCATGTACCGGGCAGAAGGAAGGATGTGGACGGAAAAGTTCAACGAGCGTTTCATGGAAATATACGGATGCGATCCGGAACCGTTCTACCCTGCCCTATGGTATGATACGGGCGCAACGGCTCCTGCCGTCCGGAACATGATGTTCGGCACACGCGCGAGGATGTATTCCGAGGGATTCATGAAGGTCGTCGCAGAATGGGCCGAGGCACACGGAATCCTGTCCACAGGCCACCAGGACCAGGAAGAGGTCGTGAATCCCGTCAGCGTGTCAGGCGACCTGATGCTCTGCGGCAAATACATGTCGATGCCGGGTATCGACAAGATAGGCGGTGACAGACCGGCGGAGAACTTCTACAAAGTGGTATCGTCTTCTGCCCAGAACTGGGACAGGGATTATGTGATGTCGGAAACCTTCGGTGCAATGGGCAACCTGTCGATGGACGAGTTGTATTCCATTGCCATCGAGCAGTACACCAAGGGTATCACAAACCTGATTCCACATGCGGTATGGTATGACGACAGCAACGTGGCCTTCCTGCCTGAACTGTCATCCCGCAATCCCCTATACCGCAACGCTCTGCCTGACTTCAACCGTTTCCTTTCAAGACTCAACTATATACTCCAGCGCCCTGGAAGACATGTGGCCGACATCGCAGTGCTCTACCCTATCCAGACTTTGCAGGCCGGGCATCATCTTGACGGACCCGAAGGTTACTATATGGGTGGTGTAAAGATTCCCGGAAGCGATTACAACCGCGTTTCGGCCATCCTGACGGACGAACTGGGAAAGGATTTCACCTACATCCATCCGGAGATTCTGGACGAGAGATGCACGATATCCGAGGGCAGGCTTGCCATGTGCAACGACCACAACCGGGAGGAATTCTCCACTCTGATACTGCCGGGTGTGAAAGCTGTTTCCCTTTCCAATATGAAGCAGGTGTACGACGCCTGGAAATCAGGTGTGCGTGTGATCTTCACGACACAGCTTCCTTGCGAGAGTGCGGACATCGACGGCGACGGCTGCAGTATCAGCAAGCTCGTGAACGAAATGCTTGGTGCCGACGTCAATCCGGCCGTTTTTGTACCGGATCCCACTCCTGAAACCATTGCAGAAGCATTGTCTGGAATCGATGCGGATGTATGTTTCGGTGACGCCGCCCTGAACTATATACACAAGACAGTGGACGGACACGACGTCTATCTCTTCGGCAATATCGATGACACCACACGTACCACTTCAATAAGCCTCCGCTCGGCAAAAGGCCGCTGGTATCTGATGGATCCCCACACAGGCGATGTCTCCCCTGCCGCTCTCAAGCGCACAGGAGATGGCCGTTATTGCCTTACAGTAACACTTGAGCCGTCTCGCTCGATCTTCCTGGTATCCAGATAGCTGTCGGTTTCAGCCAGATACTCCGCCTGTTTCTGAGATACTTCGGACAGCGGGGCCAGGCGTGCTGAGCAACCGGGACTGGACTGCTTCAAACAGCGGGAGTGCCGTCCCGCGTGCATTGGAATGATCCCGTGCGTCAGAAAGCACTTTTCACGCACGGAACTTGTTTCTGACGTCTCCTGTGCGTCAGGAGGCACTTTTTACGCACAGGGTTTCATTTTTGGGGTACCGCCAACATTTGCACTCAAAGTCACAATAAGACTGTCTGAACTTCCGATAGGGTTAGGGGTGTATAACGGATATCTTATGACGGTAGTTGTGGCGGATGAAGATATATTGTATTTGTCCTTCATGGTATGACTATTGTTAGACATTCAAGGTACAAATTGAGATGTTAATAATTCTATTCTTAATACTTGGTCTTTTGTCTCTGGCATTGGGTATTCTTGGAATCTTCCTTCCAGGTCTGCCGACAACACCTTTTTTGCTACTCGCATCCTATTCTTTCATCAAGAGCAGTCCGCGTTTGCATAAATGGCTTCTGAATTCAAAATTTGGCGATCATATCAGAAAATACGAGGAGAATCCGGGGCTTCATCCGAAAACAAAGATATACATCATATTTTTGATGGCGGCAATGTGCAGCATCTCAATCTGTTTTTTCATCCAGTCTGTCTTGCTGAGAGTCATAGTAGGTATTGCCGGGCTGATAGGAGCCATTGTTGTTACGTTCTTTATCCCTACACTGAAAGACTGAAATCGTTCTTCTGCTAGATAGCAAATAATTGAATTCGGCCAACGAGACTCCGCGAGACCGGCTCCGGACACACTCGTTGAAACACTACCATCGTGCGTAAACAGACAATATTGCGCACAGGATCATTATGTCCATCTATGAAAAACTTCTCAGGGGAAGGCCGCGCGGCCAGGGGCGGAATGCCCCTTTGAGCGCAATAAATATATAAATGACGAACGCCAGCCCGAAGAACTGACGTTGATGAAAATAATTGCAATTTTATTTGGAAAAGTCTTAGAATACTTTTTGAAACAGTACCTGACTTTTGAAACCTTATTGGTACAAAGTGTCAAAATGTGCGTACTACCCCATAGACAAGTTAGCCTGTTATACGGGACGAAAGCAATAAGTTTGTCGTAGTGACCGGCTTCGTGTGCCCAATCCCGGATCTTGAGGAGGGCACTGAAAAAGGGTAGCTTTTAATAAGTCCTTGACAATACAATATCCGGCACAACTTGATGATAGTTCAGATTGTGCCGGATTATTCGATTCTCAGAGAGTTGTTTCGCGGGATATAGGG
>JAGHSF010000007.1 GCA_018065985.1 Candidatus Cryptobacteroides choladohippi | reverse complement strand
CCGTTGTAAGAGAACCAGCTGCCGCTCTTTGAAATGATTTCAAGTTCCACTCCGAGGTCCACGATTTCTCCGGTATGGGAGATACCCTCGCCATAGACGATATCGAACTCCGCTTTCTTGAAAGGAGGTGCCATCTTGTTCTTTACGACCTTGACTTTCGTACGGCTTCCGAGAGCATCCTCACCTTCCTTGATCTGGCTGGTCTTGCGGACATCGAGACGCACGGAAGCATAGAACTTCAGCGCGTTTCCTCCCGTAGTGGTCTCAGGATTTCCGAACATGATGCCGATCTTCTCGCGGAGCTGGTTGATAAAGATGCAGCAGGTGTTTGTCTTGGAAATATTGGCTGTGAGCTTGCGCAATGCCTGGCTCATGAGCCTTGCCTGCAGACCCACCTTGTTATCTCCCATCTCGCCTTCAATCTCCGCCTTCGGAGTGAGGGCGGCCACGGAGTCGATTACAACTATATCGACAGCACCCGAACGGATGAGGCTGTCGGCAATTTCCAGAGCCTGCTCACCGTTGTCCGGCTGGGACACCAGGAGAGTCTCGAGGTCAACTCCGAGCGCTTTGGCATACGTCCTGTCAAAAGCATGCTCGGCATCTATCATCGCAGCCATTCCCCCTGCCTTCTGGGCCTGGGCGATGGCATGTATCGCCAATGTGGTCTTTCCACTTGATTCCGGTCCGTAAATCTCAATGATACGTCCCCTCGGATATCCTCCGATTCCGAGTGCGTGGTCAAGAGCCACACTACCGCTCGGGATAACCTGGACATCCCATTCTGGCTGATCTCCCAACTTCATGATCGTCCCTTTCCCGTAATCTTTCTCAATCTTGTCGATCGTGGCCTGCAGCGCCTTCAGTTTGGCGGCGTTAATTTCGCTTGAGGCCTTGTTCTCTACTTCTTTAGCCATAAACAATTAGAATTTTAGTGTTTACAAATATAGTTAAAAATCATTAATTTTGCCTTGTGAAAGAAAAGTTATTGGGAATGACTCTGGACGAGCTCAAGGCCGCTGCTGAAAGCTGTGGCCTGAAGAGTTTCGTGGGCAGGCAGCTGGCCGAATGGCTGTATGTCAAGAAGGTCTCTTCCTGGGACAGGATGACCAACATCAGCAAGGCCTCCAAAGATCTTCTGGCGGAAAGATTCGAGCTCGGGACAAGCGCCCCCATAGGTGTGGCGGAGTCTTCTGACGGCACCAGGAAATACCTGTTCGCCGTCGAGGGCGGCGCCGTCGAGGCTGTGATGATCCCGGATGATGACCGCAGGACCCTCTGCGTCAGTTCCCAGGCAGGATGCAAGATGGGCTGCAAATTCTGCATGACGGGACGGCAGGGATGGCACGGCAACCTGAGCGCCGCCGACATCATCAACCAGTTCATAAGCATCGACGAAGCTCAGGATTTGACCAACACTGTCTTCATGGGCATGGGAGAGCCTCTCGACAATTATGAGGCAGTATCCAGAGCCATCCGGATACTGACCGCCGACTGGGGCTTCGCCTGGAGTCCGAAACGCATTACGGTAAGTTCGATAGGCGTGATTCCGACACTCAGGCGTTTCCTTGATGAGGAGAAATGCCACCTTGCCATAAGTCTCCACAACCCTTTCCCTGAGGAGAGGCTGCAGATGATGCCTGTACAGAAGGCATATCATTTGCAGGACGTCATCGAGTTGATAAGGCAATATGACTTCAGCGGACAGAGAAGAGTAAGTTTCGAATACACCATGTTCGCCGGATTCAATGACGACAAAGTGCACGCCGATGCCCTGATAAGGCTGCTGAAAGGTATAGAATGCAGAGTCAACCTTATCCGCTTTCACAAGATACCGGATTTCCCGTATGACACGGCAAGTGACAGCACGATGGAAGCTTTCAGGGACAGATTGAACAACAACGGAATACTATGCACCATCCGCTCATCAAGAGGAGAAGACATTCTGGCGGCCTGCGGCATGCTTGCCGGAAAGCATTCTGCTGCCTAGCCCTGGGCGCTCTGTCTGTTCTCCATATGTATGCACAGGACCAGCCGAACGGTCTTGTGAGGGATAGTGTGGACCCTGCCGGTGATTCGGTTATGATTGCTGCGATGAGGCATTATTCCGACAGCATCCGCA
>JAGHSF010000057.1 GCA_018065985.1 Candidatus Cryptobacteroides choladohippi | reverse complement strand
CCTTCTTCCCCACCTCCAGCCAGTAGGCCGATTTAAGCTGCCAATCGGTCAGTTCTCTATCTTTCAGGCGCCGTCGCAAGGCCTTTTCTGAAACACTGACCTTCTCTGGCAATTTGGTCAATACCTCAGTTTGGATACTCCCGGGGTTCACAGAGAACTCCACCGGTATCGGAATGATGTCCTTCGGCTGCGTGCCGCCCGTAACCTCATTATTCTTGGGCGCACAGCATGCAACGGCCAGCGCCACAAGGCAAATCGACAGGGATTCAGTGATCAGATGTTTCATGACTATGGTGAGGCGTGTCATCAAACCAACTTCATCTTCTGCCTGCGGGTCTCGGCGGAGTCGTGGCCGAAAAGAAGCCTCGGCCCCTCGATGCTGCGCCAATACTCAGTGTCGAAGATGCCGCATTCCACGGCAAGTGCCGGGTCATACCCGGGCGCCTGGCGTTCCTCTTCGGACGGCTCGCGGGGAGCGGTGTATGCGCCCTCGTGGTCGATCTCGAACGCCATGTATGTTATGTTGTACCCCTGCTCGAGGAACATGCTCTCGTAAAAGGTCTGCACTTCGCGGACCTCTGCAGGCACTGCGGTGTCGGTATGGTAGAGGTCATTGGTGCACACTTTCACTTTCAGGCCGTTGGCGGCGCATACGGCACGTGTGTATTCGTGCAGGAAGCGGCTGTCTGTCTTCAGATGCACAAGGCCGCCCTGCGCCATGAACGAGCGGTAGCGCTCAAGGAAGAGCGGTGACGAGAGCCGGCAGTTGGCGCTCTTGAACTGAGGGTCGGAGAAGGTAAGCCAGACCTCGCTCACCTCACCGGGAGCGAAGAAGGCCTTGATGAACTCCACGCGGGTACGCAGGAACGCAACGTTCTGCATGTTGTTCTGCGTGGCGAACTTGGCGCCTTTCCACAGGCGGGCGCCCTTTATGTCAACACCTATATGGTTCTTGTCCGGATTGCGCCTGGCAAGGTCGATGGTATATTCTCCTTTGCCGCAGCCGAGTTCCAGGACTATGGGTGCCCTGCGGTCCTTGAACCACTGCCCCTTGATCTCATGGTCTCTCAGATTGAAGAAGCCATCTGCAAGAAGTTCTCCCATATCGGGTTGCAGAAGGCAGGAAAAAGTCTCGTTCTCGGCGAATTTGCGAAGTTTGTCGTGACCCATGTTACATGTCGTTGCGTTTGCAGATGACTCCTATGCCGCGAAAACCGGCAGGAACCTGCATGGGGCGGAGGTCGAGCCTCCACTCACCGGGAACCGCCATCTCCACATGGAATCTGTACGGCTGCACGGTCTGACCGGGCTTCATGTACACCAGTTCCTCGAAGCCGGCGTCTTCCGGGCCGGTCCAGACCACATATACGGGAAGGCCCTCCGGCTGCACGCTGTCATCGGCAGTATAAAAAGAGATATCGTAAGTACAGAGCGAGTCCGCGAGGTCCAGGGTGAAACTGTACAGGCCGCCCATGGCCTCGTCGGCCCTTATGAATTCCTCATAGGACGCAGGCTTCACACAACATGCCAGCAGCAGGCAAGCCGCCGCCGCACACATTGCACGAAAAGCCTTCCTGCGCGCCATTATTCAGATGGCTTTGCCTGTTTGCCGCGTCCGCCCTTGCCACCGCGCGAACGGTTCTTGCCGCCGCGGCTGCGCTTGCGCTTGGGCGAGTCGAAGCGGGAGATGGAATCATCGCCCACTGCGGTCACGAATTCGGGATTGTATGGCTCCGGTTCATCCCTGAGGCTCTCGGGCTTGATACCGTTGCGGTTCATCTTTATGATCTCGCGCACCTCGGATGCAGCCAGAGGATACAGGGCGGCGTCTGATGACTTGTCATAGGAGAAGTACATGGTCTCCCGGAGGATGTCGGTCTTGCGCAGATATGCCAGGCCGTCCTCGAACTCCAGCGGTTCAGAAACGCGGGGTATGCGGGACTGGGCGTCCTGATATACGGCCACCTCATTGTTAAGGCAGCACTTGAGCTTGCCGCACTGGCCGGCAAGTTTCTGAGGATTCAGCGAGAGGTCCTGGATACGGGCCGCTGCGGTGCTGATACTCTGGAAGTTGGTGATGTAGTTTGCGCAGCAAAGCTCGCGTCCGCACACGCCGAGACCTCCGATGAGGCCGGCTTCCTGACGGGCACCGATCTGCTTCATCTCTATGCGGATGTGGAACTCCTCGGCAAACACCTTGATGAGCTGGCGGAAGTCCACGCGTCCATCGGCGATGTAGTAGAAGATGGCCTTGGTGCCGTCTCCCTGGAATTCCACGTCGCCTATCTTCATCTCGAGACCCATCTCCGCGGCAATGCGGCGGGCCTTGATCATGGTATCCTGCTCGCGGGCAATGGCCTCCTGCCACTTCTCGATGTCGATCTGCTTGGCTTTGCGGTAGATGCGCTTGAACTCGGTGGTTTCAGCATTCTGGCCCCTGGCCTTGAGCTGATGGCCTATGATCGCACCCTCGAGGGTGACGATTCCCAGGTCGTGCCCATTGGCAGCCTCGACCACCACAAGGTCGCCGGTCTTGACGTTCTGGCCGGAATCATTGACATAGATGGCCTTGCGGGTATTCTTGAAGCGCACCTCGAACAGGTTGGGATAGGTACCGTCATTGGCACCTTTGAGCCAGTTGTAGGTTTCCAGCTTGCAGCATCCCTGACGGTAGGCGAAGCGGGGTTCATCGGTCTCACTGTCCTTTGTGACCACGCAGCCACGGAAACAGTCGTATTTGATAGTCTCGTTGTTATCCATAAATAGTATATAGTCTTCCGACGAGGTCGGCAAATAGTATCTTCAGGTTAACGTTGCGCCCGATCTGCATCTGGGCACGGTCAAGGGTCTCCAGGGCAAGGCGCGGGAATGTCTTTCTGACGGAAGACGCCCACGCAGCCGTCTCACCGTCGGGCGAGGCAAGCTCGCCGAGTCCCTGCTGGAGGAGGAATATCTGGCGCATGCGCGCTGCGGCATATCGGCAGAATCCCTTGGCGCTCTCACGCGAAGGCAGGGCGGAGAGAGCCTCGCCAAGCTCCAGCGCATCCAGGAGGTCATGCCGTCCGAATGCGGTCATGAGCTGGCCGAAAAGGTCCTTGTAGACACTCTCGGACTCCTCTGTACCTATCCTCTCATCCCGGCGCTGAGGGCGGATCCTGATGCACTGGCAGCGGGATGCTATGGTCTGCAGGACCTTCTCGGGAGAGTGGCACACAAGCAGGAACTGCGTCATTGCAGGCGGTTCCTCTATCATTTTCAGAAGGCGGTTTGCTGCCTCCTGGTTCATTTTCTCAGGCAGATATATCACCACTGCACGGTATCCGCCTTCAAGTGCGCTGAGGCTCAGAGTATCGAGTATGGCCCTGGCCTCTGCCACAGCTATGATCGACGACTTGCCCTCGATCCCGAGTGCCTGTGCAAGGTCCGCCTCCGTGAAGCAGGGCTTTGAAAGCACAAGGTCCCTCCACTGCGAGGAATAGCTCTGAGACAGATTCGGGGCGTTCGTCGGAAACACGAAATGCACATCCGGATGGATGAGCTTCGATATCTTGTTGCAGGACGGGCAGGAATCACAGGAATCCGCCTCTGTCCTGTTGCCGCAATACAGATACTGAAGGAAGGCCAGCACGACAGGCATGGCGCCACCGCCATCATCCTCGTGCAGAAGTATGGCGTGAGGGATACGCCCTGACGAAACCATGCCCGCCAGGCCCCTGCATACGTCTGCGTTCCCTTGTATCTGAGCGAATGTCATACGTTCCTGAATGCGTTGAAGCGTACGAGTTCCACAAGGAATGTCCTGGCCATGGAATCAGGGAGGACATCCAGTGAACGTTCCGCCTTTTCGATGAAGTCGTCAAGCCTGGCTGCAGCCATCTCGACGCCACCGCGCTCAAGGACGAAGTCGCGGACCACCCCGCAATACTCGGGATGCTCGTGGATATCGCGTATCATGGACCGTATCTCGGCTTCCCTTGGGCTGCCCCGCATTGCACAGAGCAGAGGAAGGGTGATCTTCTGTTCCTTGAGGTCTATGCCCAGAGGCTTTCCAAGCTGTGAGTTCCCGGCATAGTCCAGAATGTCGTCCTTGATCTGGAATGCCAGACCCGCAGCATGGGCATACTCCCTGGCCGCCTTCCGGTAATCGTCAGACGCACCAACCGACACGGCGGCCGATTCACATGCGACTTCGAAAAGGGAAGCGGTCTTGCAGCCTATGATACGGAAGTAGTCGGACTCCCGGGTATCGGCGCTGGACGCCTTCTCCAGCTGGAGCATCTCGCCTTCAGCAAGGTCCACCAGAGTCTTTGAGAAGAGCGTGACCACCGTCTCCTGATGTTCCTTTGACGAGAGGATCATCTCCACAGCCTTGGCAAGCCAGAAATCGCCCACGAGCACCGCGGCATTGGCGCCGAGCAGGGCATTTACCGTGGGGGCTCCGCGGCGTTCCAGGGATGCATCGGCCACATCGTCATGAAGGAGGGTCGCATTGTGAAGGAGCTCCGCTGCAGCGGCATAGCGGCAGCTGGAGAGATTCGCCTTCCCGCCCAGCGCCCTTGCCATAAGAAGCGTAAGGACGGGGCGCAGCATCTTCCCGGAATGGGAAAGAAGGTTGTTGTTGACGGAACTCAGAAGACCGATATCGGAATGCAGGGCCCCGGAGATGAGGTCCCGCACAGATATCCAGTCAGCACCAAGATATTCGAGTATCTCCTTCTGCACGCTTACAGGAGATTTTCGATCTTGGCAACGATCTCAGCCTTTGAGACAAGTCCGACGGTCCTGTCGGCAAGCTCGCCGTTCTTGAAGAACAGCACGCTGGGGATGTTGCGTATTCCGTATTTGGTTGCAATGTCCTCGCAGTCATCCACGTTGCACTTTGCAACGATGACACGGCCTGCGAACTGGTTTGCAACTTCGTCAACGGTAGGACCAAGGACGCGGCAGGGGCCGCACCAAGGTGCCCAGAAGTCAATGACCACCGGCTGTCCGGAAGCCATTACCTCATCAATATTGTTCTCTGTAATAACTTTTTCCATGTTGACAAAGTTAATAAAACATTTCCACATTCCATACAAAGGCTCTGAGACCCAAATCCTTGGCCGCCATGTCGGCCTCCTTGAGCTGAGCCATGATGGGCTCCACCTTGTCATCCTCGACACATGAGAGGATGGCATGGGACATTTCAGGCCAGGCGTGGCTTCCCATATGGGGAGTACCGTCGACGCTGCCGCGGCCCTGTATATCGGTCCAGCGGGTAAAGCCGCGCTGGCCGTTCTTCTCGAGGATTTCGGCTATTTCTTCGTTGAATGCCTGATTATATGCTATGAACAATGCTTTCATTTCTTCTTATTGGCTTTCTTTTCCTGACGGGTTGCAAACACACAGTAGACTGAAGGGATGAGGATCAGGGTGATAAGGGTCGAGATGGAAAGACCCCAGCAGACGGTGACGCCGAGCGGACGCCACATCTCGGATCCTTCGCCGCGGCCCACAGCCATAGGCAGCATGCCGAGCACTGTGGTGAGAGTGGTCATGAGGATAGGACGCAGACGGCTGCGGGCTGCAGTCACTGACGCTTCGACAACACTCATGCCCCTTTCACGGCAGAGTATGGTATAGTCGATGAGCACGATACCGTTCTTCACCACAATACCCAGGAGGATGATGATTCCGACCATACCCATCATGCCCAGAGCCTGTCCGCTGGTCCAGAGTCCGAGCAGCACGCCGGTAAGTGCGAAAGGCACACTGAACATGATCACGAACGGACTCATGAACGACTCGAACTGAGATGCCATCACCATGTACACGAGAAGGATGATGAGCACGATGAGGATGAGCAGGTCATGGAACATCTTCTGCTGGTCCTCATAGTCACCGGCAATCACGATGCTGAGTTCCGAAGGGATGGGAGTGTCGTTGATGATCTGCTGAGCAGCATTCACAGCCTCACTGAGGGCCACCTTGTTTGCGACTATGCCCTTGACGGTGATGAGACGGTCACGGTCCTTGCGCTCGATGGTAGGGGGCACAAGAGTCTCGACCACGTTGCCGAGTTCCTTCATGCGGACGGGCTGGCCCTGCGCATTGTAGACTATGATGTTCTCCATGTCTTCGATGCTGGTACGGAACTCGGGAGCATACCTCACACGGATGCTGTACTCGTCACCATCCTCACGGTAGAACGAAGTCACCGATCCGCTCATGGCCGCACTGAAGGCGGAACCTGCAGTGGTGGAATTCAGGCCGTGCATTGCAAGCTTGGTGCGGTCGAAGTCCATCTGGTACTCGGGAGTGTATTCGTCGCGGCTGAGGATGACCTGAGAATACTCGGGAGTTGCAAGCAGCTTGGCCTGCAATTCCTTGGCAACGCGGTCAGTCTCCTCGAAGCTGTAGCCGTAGACCTCTATATCCACAGTCGAGGCGCCGCCCATGCCCATGCCGCCGTCGTTGACGTTCGCCTTGCGGATCTCAGGGTATTCCCTGAGGATGGCGCGTACGACGTCGGCTATCTCGGCGGATGTGCGCTCGCGCGATGCCGGACGGCCGATATTCATGTTTACCGAGAGGATATGGGTACCGTTGCTCTGCATGTTCGCAAAGATGTTGTCGGTATCAGCCTGGCCGAAGGTGGCGTTGAGCACCCTGGTCTCGGGCACCTGTTCGAGAATCTGACCGGTGATGCGCTCAGAGAGGTCGGCGGTCACTGCCTGCGCCGTACCCATGGGCAGTTCGATGGTCGCAGAGACGGTGTCACTGTCGGCATGGGGGAAGAACTCTGTCTTGAGTCCCGGACCAAGAAGCATGAGAACGGCCATGAAGATGCCGAACGCGCCGAAGATGACGGTCTTGCGATGTGTGACGGCCCAGCCTATGACGCGGGAATAGCCGTGCGATATCTTGTCGAGGAACTTGTCGATGGGGGTGAAGAACATCCTGTAGAGCCTGCCGTGTTCCTCGTTGGGCTTGAGCCAGCGCGAGCACAGCATGGGCACGAGGGTCAGCGCCGCAGTGGTCGACACTATCATGATGATGCTGACGATCCAGCCCAGCTGCTTGAACATTATGCCCGCCATACCGGAAATCATGGTGAGCGGCAGGAACACGCAGAGCATCGTCAATGTGGATGCGATGACGGAAATGCCAACCTCGGCGGTACCATGGACGGCAGCCTCCTTGGGCTTCTCGCCGCGCGACAGGTGCGTGGACACATTCTCAAGCACCACGATGGCATCGTCCACGACCATGCCGATGGCAATGGACAGCGCCGACATCGAAATGATGTTCAGGGTGTTGCCGGTTGCAAACAGATATACCAGTGACGCAAGCAGCGCCATAGGGATGGAAAGGACGATGATGAAGGTGGACTTCCAGTTGCCAAGGAAGATGAACACGACGAGCATCACCACAAGGAAGGTGATCAGGATGGTCTCCTTGAGGCTGTTGATCGTATGGATGATCTCCTCCGAACCGTCACGGACCATGATGATGTCGACGTCGCTGGGAAGGTCCTTCTCTATCTTCTTGAGCGCCTTCTTCACACCCTTGATGACGTTCACGGTGTTTGCACCGCTCTGCTTCTGGATGATGATGCGGGCCGAGCGGCTGCCGTTCGTGTAGGACTCCTGCTCCCGCTCCTGGCTGCCATCGACCACGCTGGCCACATCGCGCAGATATACCGTGCGTCCGTTCACCGAGCCGAGCACTATGTCAAGAAGCTCTGACGGGTCGGAAAACTCCTTCTGCACGCGGAGAGTATAGGTTTCAGATCCGATGTCGATGTTGCCGGAAGGGAGGTTTCTGTTCTCTGCCGCGATGAGGGATGATATGGTAGAGACGCTGAGGCCGTATGCCTGCAACTTGTTCGGGTCGCAGTAGACCTTGATCTCACGGGTGGGAGCGCCGCTCACGCTGACGGTACCGACTCCCGACACACGTGCAAGAGGGGTGGCTACCCTGTCGTCAAGGATCTTGTCGAGAGCTGCCGCGCTTTCGGTTGCCGTGGCCGAGAGCATCATGATGGGCATGTCGTCGGCGCTGAACTTGAAGATCACGGGGACGGTGACGCCATCCGGGAGTTGGGAGTTCACCATGTCCAGTTTGTCCCGGACATTGTTTGTGGCCTCCTCGATATCCGTTCCGTATTCAAACTCCAATGTAAGGAGACTGATGTTCTCCTTTGACTTCGAGGTGAGTTCCTTGAGGTTCTCGACACCGTTCAGGGCGTTCTCGAGGATTTTCGTAAGGTTGGTCTCGATATCGGCTGCATTGGCACCCTGATACGAAGACATGACCATGATGGTATTCGAGTCGAATTCCGGGAACTGGGCGATGCTGGTGTTGATCAGCGAGAATATGCCGAACACCATGAAGGCGACAAAGATCAGCGTCGTCGTCACCGGATTGTTGACCGCTTTTCTATAGATGCTCATTTACCTGACCTCCACCTTAATGCCTGACTTCAGGGCTGTCTGGCCCTTCACAACCACCTGCTCGCCCTCGTCAAGACCTGAGACAATCTCATACTTGCCATCGAAATGGCGGCCAAGCTCGACGTTCCTGAGCAGAACGGTGCCGGTGTCGCCGTCATAGACGTACACCGACCTCTGCCCAGAGCCCTGCTGCTTCACGATTGCAGCGTCGGGAACGGCAAAGTTCTGAGTTGCACCGAAGTCAAGGGTCACGCGTGCGTACATGCCGGGACGGAGTTCCCTCTTCTCGTTGCGTACCTGGACCTCGGCCATGAACGTATGGGTGGCGGCGTCCATTGTAGGATAGAGACGGATCACGGTGCCAGAGAACTCCTTGCCGGGAAGTGCGTCCACGGTGACGGTTGCCTTGTCGCCCCTCTTCACCTTGGTATAGTCCGACTCCGACACGCCCACGAGGATCTTCACGGGAGTGATCTGCTGGACTGTGAAGATGGGCTGGCCCATGGTATACATGTCCCCGCGGTCATAGTTGCGGGCGGAAACGACACCGCTGATGGGGCTGCGGAGAATGGTGTTGTCCTCAAGATTCTTGAAACTGCTCTGGGACACGTTGAAGGCGAGCTGCAGCTGATCGAAGTCGCTCTGGCTGATGCCGCCTTCCTGAAGGAGCTGGCGGACACGGGCGAGTTCCGCCTCATCGTTCTTCAGCTTCAGTTCGGCCTGCTCGAGCTGCACCTTGTCCATCTCGGCAAGAATCTGGCCCTGGTTCACGAAGTCTCCTATCTCGACGTTGATCTTGCGTATGCGGTTTCCGCTCTGAGGTGCGATGTTGTTGATGGCATTCGCCTGCACCGAGCTGGCATAGACCGCATCCTGCGGGATCGTTTCCTTCTCTACGGTTCTCACGAACACTATCGGAGCCTCCGCTGTCACAGCGGGTACGGGTGCCTCGCCTGTCTTTGCATCCTTGCGCTGGCATCCTGCACATGCTGCAGCAAGAACGATGATTGCTAACGTTGTCTTACTATTCATTTCTGTATGTTTTATTCAGTTGAACATTGCCGGCCTCGTCGATGAAGTCGGCGCCGAGTGTACTTTCAAGGTTCGCCTTCGCTATCACAAAGTTGTAGATGGCCTGTGTGACGCTGAGCTGGGTCTGCACAAGGGCAAGCTGGGCGTCATTGAGGTCGGTAAGGGTGCTGCGGCCGACGTTGTATGATTTCTGGGCGATATCGAATGCCTTCTGCGCAGTTCCCACGGCACTCTCCGCTGCGCTGTAGCTCTTCATGGAAGATTCCATCGTGTTGAGATACTGGCGGATGGCTATCTTGAGCTGGCGCTCGGTATTGGCGCGCTGGATCTCAAGCTCGCTGGCCTGGACGGTCGCCTGCTTGACGGCATTGGCCCTCTTGCCACCGGCAAAGATGGGGATATTGAGGCTCAGGCCCACGTAAGAATACGGGCTCCACTGATACTCGCTGAACTTGAAGTCGTTGGTCATGGCGTTCAGATTATAGGCAAATCCGAGCGAGAGGCTGGGAAGGCTGGCGTATTTCTGAAGCTTGATCGTGTTCGCGAGCTGCTCCGCCTGGATGGCCAGCTGGCGCATTGTCGTATTGTCGGCAAGGTCGAGTTCTTCGCTGCTGCGGATGTCGTAGAACATGTGGGCGGCATAATCCGACAGACTTCCGGCAACGTCGATGTTCTGATCAAGGTCCACGCCCATCACAGCCTTGAGCTGCCATAATGTCAGAATAACGGCATTCTCGGCCTCATACACGTTGGGGATGGCATTGGCCACGGTCGTCGTGGCGCGTGTGAGGTCAAGCTCGGAAGCCTTCTGGACATTGTACTTGCGCTGGATCTGCTCGAGGTTCGCAACGGCGTTCTCATAGACCTTCTTGTAGACCTCGAATGCATCGCGGGAAAGAAGACATGCGAAGTAAGCCTGCTTGACCTGGTTCACCATGTCGAGGCGCGAGCTGCGGGCCTTCTCGATCGCGAGTTCCACATCCTGGTCGGAAATCTCGAGGCTCTTCCACAGCTGTGCGTTCACGAGCGGCATGCTGGCATTGATACCTGCAGTCCAGGTATTCCAGCGGCCGACAGAGATTCCGCCGCTTGGCTTGTCATCCTCAGGTTCCGGGTCGACCGGGGTCGGGATGGGAACATTGGGATGCTGTGCATACAGGGGTGTCAGGTAAGTCATGAGGGTTTCCCCTATCATCCCACCGATGTCGAATCCGCCGCCATCCATATACATGACCTGCTTCTTGATGGTGCGCTGATATGAGGCGTTACCGTCAAGAGTGGGATAAAGGGCGGCATATGCACCCTTGCGGGCATAGCCGGTGCGCTCGATTTCCTTGTCTGCGACTTTGACAGAGGCATTCTCGCTAAGCGCTATCTGCAGCGCCTCCTCGAGAGTGATGACCGTCGGCGCCTCGACAGAATCCTGAGGGGCAAGGACCGCTTCCTGTGCCTGGGGAGCGAGGGCCAACATACATGTTAGAATTTCTATCATATCTAAAAAACGATTTTCATGCTCTCGCGCATAATGCGCGCGCAATATATACGCATGCAAAAAACGTGCAAAGATAGGAAAAAAGAAGCGTGCTTTAAAAAGAAAAAATTATATTTGCGAATTATGTTCAACATGCTTTCCGTCAATTGGCATGTCGACCCGGTGATAATGCACATCTTCGGGCTTGACATCAGGTGGTACTCCATCCTGTTCGTATCCGGCTTCATCATCGGCTGGTTCATCTTCCGTAAGTTCTTCAGGCGCGAGGGCATTCCCGAGACCCTTCTCGACCCGCTTCTGTATACCCTGCTGATATGCACCATCGTGGGAGCCAGACTCGGCCACTGCCTGTTCTACCAGCCCGACTACTACCTCGGCAGCTGGAAGGGATTCCTGGAGATCTTCATGCCGTGGAAAGGCGGTCTCGCCAGTCACGGCGGGGCAATCGCCCTCCTTCTGGGCATGTGGTGGTTCAGCCGGCGCTACGGCAAGGAAAACGACTTCGATTTCCTCTGGGTCATGGACAGGCTTTGCATCACCGTGGCCTTTGCAGGATGCCTCATCCGCCTTGGAAACCTCTTCAACTCAGAGATATACGGCGATGTCACCAATCTGCCCTGGGGATTCGTATACCAGCTCCGGGGAGAGACCGAGCCCAAGCACCCCACACACATCTACGAGGCTCTCAGCTACCTCATTCTGGGCGTATCGCTGCTGCTCGTGTACAAGAAGAGACTTGACAAGGTACACCGCGGATTCTTCTTCGGCGCATTCCTCATCGGTTGCTTCGGCATGCGCTTCCTCATCGAGTTCATCAAGGAGCCCCAGGTCGGATTCGAGGAGAGCATGGCACTCAACATGGGCCAGCTCCTGAGCATCCCCTTCATACTCGCGGGAATCGCCCTGCTGGTCTACGCCGGCATCGCGAAGAAGCCCGCAGCCGCAGTCCACAAGGCTCCGGAAAAGAAGGCCAAGGAACCCACGCACTTCGCACACAGCATCTGATCCGCATAGAATACAACAAAAAAAGGATGACCGCTCGGGCCATCCTTTTTTATTGTGAGTCAGTTGATTACTCCTGGATTGCTGCGATGCCGGGAAGAACCTTGCCTTCGAGAGCCTCGAGCATTGCACCACCACCGGTGGAAACATAGCTGACCTTCTTTGCGAAGCCCATGCGGGTAACGGCTGCAACTGAGTCGCCACCGCCTACGAGGGTGTATGCGCCCTTCTCGGTAACCTCTGCGAGGTCCTTTGCGATGCTGAGGGTACCCTGAGCGAACTTGTCGATCTCAAACACACCCACAGGGCCGTTCCAGAGGACAGTCTTGCTGCCGAGGATGACGTTTCTCCAGCGCTCGAGCGAGTCGGGACCTGCGTCAACACCCTCCCAACCGTCGGGAATCTGGTTTGAAGGAACGATCTTGGTATTTGCGTCTGCGCTGAAATCGTCAGCCACGAGAGTCTGAACTGAAAGATAGATGTTCACACCCTTCTCCTTTGCCTTTGCAAGGATCTCGAGAGCGTTGGGCATAAGCTCGTCCTCGTGGAGAGAGTTGCCGACCTGGCCGCCCTGAGCCTTGATGAAGGTGTAGCCCATACCGCCACCGATGATGAGGTTGTCAACCTTGTCGAGCATGTTCTCGAGAACTGCGAGCTTGCTTGATACCTTGCTGCCGCCGATGATTGCGGTGAAAGGATGCTGAGCGTTCTTGAGGACGTTGTCGATAGCCTTGATCTCGCCTTCCATGAGGTAGCCGAACATCTTGTCGTTGGGGAAGTACTTTGCGATGAGGGCGGTTGAACCGTGTGCGCGGTGTGCTGTACCGAATGCATCGTTGATATAGCAGTCAGCGTATGAGGCAAGAGTCTTCACGAACTCCTTCTGGCTCTCCTTTACGGCAGCCTTAGCAGCCTTCTTCTCCTCGTCGGTGGCATCGTCTGCGAGTCCGCGGGGTTTGCCTTCCTCCTCAGCATAGAAGCGGAGGTTCTCGAGAAGGAGAACTTCACCGGGCTTGAGGGCAGCAGCCTGCTCCTGAGCCTTCTGGCAGTCCTCTGCGAACTGTACGGGAACGCCGAGGCACTCTGATACATGAGCAAGGATGTGCTTGAGAGAGAACTTGGGGTCAACCTTCTTGGGACGGCCAAGGTGGGACATGATGATGAGAGAACCACCACCTGCAAGAACCTTCTTCAGGGTAGGAAGGGCAGCACGGATGCGGGTGTCATCGGTAATTTCGAAGTTCTCGTTCAGGGGCACGTTGAAGTCTACTCGAACGATGGCCTTTTTGCCAGTGAAATCATAAGTTGCAATGTTCTGCATAATATTGTTGGTTGTTTTGGAATTTCCAGTCTGCAAATTTAGCAATTTATTCAATATCTTTGCACTATGATTGAATACCCTGGAGCAAATTGGAAAGATTACGAGCTGCTTGACAGCGGCCGAGGCGAAAAACTGGAACGATTTGGTGCCTACGTGCTTGCACGCCCCGAGCCCAAGGCCCTTTGGGACAAGAGCATGTCGGAGGAGCAGTGGCGCAGGCTCACACATACCAGCTTCACGCCGGGAGCAGGTTTCGGAAAGGCCGGCAAGGAAGACAGCGGCACCTGGAACCGCCACAAGAAGATGGACGACCAGTGGTACATCAGCTACCCAGGCCTGCAGGACGGACTGAAGTTCGACCTGCGTCTCGGCCTCACTTCCTTCAAGCACGTTGGAGTATTCCCCGAACAGGCGCCAAATTGGGAGTGGATTTATCGCCATGCTTCGCAAGGCAACAAATCCATTCTTTACGGGGGCTCTGCCCCCGTAACGTCCCCCGGCTCCCTTCGGTCGCTACCCGCTAACGAACGTGCCGCAAAACCTGCCGAAAGGCCCAAAGTACTCAATCTATTCGCCTACACAGGAGGTGCGTCGCTGGCCGCGAAGGCTGCCGGAGCCGACGTAACCCATCTCGATTCAGTCCGCCAGGTGGTCACCTGGGCCCGCGGCAACATGGAGCACAGCGGCATGGACGGCATACGCTGGATAGTGGAAGACGCCATGAAATTCGCACAGAGGGAGGCCCGGCGCGGCAACCAGTACGACGGCATCATACTCGACCCTCCCGCATACGGCCACGGTCCCGACGGCGAGAAGTGGAAACTCGACGAGTGCCTCTTCGAGATGCTGATGACAGTCAACCGCATCCTCAAGCCAAAGGATTCCTGGGTAGTCCTGAACCTCTATTCCAACGGCTTCAGCGCCGCCCTGGGAGAAACCGTCGCAAAGCAGGCGTTCACCGGCATAAGACAGATTGAAAGCGGGGAACTCGCCTTGGCTGATAAGTTCGGCAAAGTCCTCCCGCTCTCGATCGTGGTGCGACTCGAACGCTAGTCGCCTATCTTCGATGCTATCTCTATGAGCTGAGTCAGTGACTGGGTCAGCCTGTCTGACAACTCCCCGTCGCCGCCTGCCTTGACAGTGTCGGCCAGATAGTAGATGTAGTTGCCCGTCATCTCGAAGTCGGACGAAGCATATTCGTAGAATTCAATATAGAATTTCGCCGCCTGCAGAAGCTCCGCAGCGAGCTGCTCCGCGAGTTTTCCTGCCTTGTCGGCCTGTCCGAGCTTATAGTAGTCCTCTATCATCTCGATGACGATGAAGTCGTTGCCGGAGAAGCCCAGGGGTACAGTCTCGATGGGATAGTTCTTCATCACCTCGACACCTCTGTCGAGCATCTCGAGCGCACGCCCGTCCTCTCCGTGCTTCATGAAGCACTCGGCCGCCATGTAGAACAGAGATCGCAGGCTCATCACCCCGAGGTGCGTGTAAAGATTCTGGTAATCAATGAAATAGTTATCTGCCGATACGGCATCGAACTTATACACCTCCGTCATCAGACGATACAGGTTGTCGGTGTCGACATAACCCGCAGCGCTGGTGCTGGTCTTGCTCTTGATGGGAGTGAACTTGAACGAATATCCCTGGTGCTCCAGGTATTCCTTGATGCCTATGTTGATGTCGCCGCCCATGCTGAGCAGAACCAGCGGACGGTCCCATTCGTAGTTGCTCAGAAGGTCGAGCATGAAGATCTCGGGCTTGCTGAGGTACTCTTTGTCATCGGAGATGCGAAGGGTGATGCTGTCTGGGATCATCGCCGCATCCTTCTCGCTCACGATGCCGTACTTGACGCAGTTCTCCTTGTTGACAGCCATTCTGATGCGGCGGGACGCGATGTAGTCCACCTTGCGCCCGCTGCTCATCGGAGCCTTGACATCGGGATGCTTGAACAGAAGCATAACATCCTTGATGTCCATGACATCCTCGCGCACGTCATAAATAGGTACATACTCGTTCGTGCCGTAGAGATACTGCACGTGCGGCACGGTGATGTTCAGAGGGGCGGACTCGTTGCAGGCCCATGTCATCTGATCGATGTGCCAGTCTGTACCGAGCAGAGATGTATTGCAGATACGGACGTCGGTGCGCACATTCTCGACTTCCTGCGCATACCAGAGCGGGAAGGTATCATTGTCTCCGTGAGTGATGAGGATTCCGTTCTCCGGCACCGAGTTAAGGTAGTTCGTTGCCATTTCCACTGCGGTACGGCGGTTGGAACGGTCGTGGTCATCCCAGTTCTGGCCGGCCATCTGAACGGGGACAAGCATGCATGCCGCAGATGCGGCAACTGCCAGCGCCACACCGCCCTTGCCCTTCAGAACCTTGTCCAGCGCCCTGATGACAGCCATCACGCCGAGGCCGACCCAGGCACTGAAGAAATAGAACGACCCCGCATACGCGTAGTCCCTCTCCCTCACCTGGAACGGAGGCTGGTTCAGATAAATCACGATGGCTATGCCCGTCATGAAGAACATCAGGAAGGTAAGCCATGAGCCGCGTTTGTCGCGGTCGAACTGGAAGAACAGTCCGAGAAGGCCAAGCAGCAGAGGAAGGAAGAAGTAATGGTTCTTGCCCTTGTTGTCGGCAAGGCATGAAGGAGCATCGCTCTGGTCGCCTAGCCTCAGGGCATCGAGGAACTTTATACCACTCTCCCAGTTGCCGTGGAAGATGTCGCCCGGAGTAGGGCTGTGCACCTCGTTCTGGCGCCCGACGAAGTTCCACATGAAGTAGCGCAGTACATCCAGTTCAGCTGATAGTCGAAGAAATAGCTGAGGTTTGCACCCATCGTGGGCTTGCGCACCTTGGCGCCGGGCACCTTTCTGCCCTTGCCACGGGTGTACGCCTCGTAGAAATTCTCGTAGGAGCCGTCTCCGCTGGTGCTCCACATGCGCGGGAACAGCATCTTTCCGGATGCGTCGTAGCTAGCGTCCACCGGACCGTCCACCTTCTTGTACTTGCCGTCCAGGGGAGCCCAGTACTTCTTCTGCGTCAGCTCATAGGGCGCACCGTAATACTGACCGTAGACAAGAGGGTTCTTGCCGTACTGCTCGCGGCTGAGATAGCGCACGAGAGTGAAGGCGTTGTCGGGCTGATACTCGTTGGTGGGAGTCTTTGCGCATGAGCGGATGACATCGACGCTGAATACGCTGAAACCGATTATGATCGTGGTGAGGCAAAGCAGGGCGGTATTCCAGAACACCTTGCCTCTGGCAAGCGTACGGAACAGTCCCCAGAAGCACAATCCCAGCACGAGGACCATGAAGAATGCCGCTCCGGTGTTGTATGGCAGGCCGAACACGTTCACGAACACGAGGTCGGAGTATGCCGCAAGCTTGGGAAGCCAGGGCACGATTGCAAAGAGGATGACGGCGAGGATTGCCACACCCACAGCGAATATCTTCACCAGTTCGCCGAAGCTGAACTTTCCGTCCTCCCTGCGGCGGTAGTAGAACATGAACACCAGCGCAGGGATGGCGAGCAGATTGAGCAGATGCACACCAATGCTGAGGCCCATAAGAAATGCGATGAGCACAATCCAGCGGTTCGCGTGAGGCTCGTCCGCCTTGTCGTACCACCTGGTCATGGCCCAGAATACCAGAGCCGTGAAGAGCGAACTCATAGCGTACACTTCACCCTCGACCGCCGAGAACCAGAAGGTGTCGGAGAAGCAGTAAACAAGGGAGCCCACAAGGCCTGAGCCGAAGATGGACACGGCCTGGGCGCCGGAATAGCCACCCTCAGAGGGTTCAGCAAGCCGCTTCGCAAGCCAGACGATTGTCAGGTAGAGCAGAAGGATGGTCAGTGCCGAGCAAAGGGCGCTCATGGCATTCACCAGTATGGCGGCGTGCATGTTGTCGCCGAACATGGTGAACAGCCTTGCAATAAGCTGGAACATGGGGTTTCCGGGAGGATGGCCCACCTCAAGCTTGTATGAAGATGCGATGAACTCGCCGCAGTCCCAGAAAGAGGCACTGGGTTCTATAGTCAGGAGGTAGGTAACGGCTGAAACCACAAAAGCGGCTGCAGCGCATATGCCGTTCCACAAATTGAACTTCTTGTTATCCATAGCCTGCAAAGATACAAAAGGAAATCCTTATCTTTGCAAAAATTGTGCTATATGGCAGACAACGACTGGAAGAAACGTCTGGGGGTGGTCTATTCCACCAATCCCGACTTCAAATACAATGAGCCCGAGCGGGTTGAGGATGAGACACTTGAGCCCGGCAGGCAGCGTCTCATAGTCCGCATAGACCGCCGGCAGCGCGCAGGCAAGCAGGTAACCCTGATCGAAGGATTCGTGGGCACTCAGGACGACCTTGCCGCACTCGCGAAGACGCTGAAGACAAAGTGCGGGGTCGGGGGCACCGCAAAGGACGGGGAGATAACCATCCAGGGTGACCTGCGGGACAAGATTGTCGCTCTCCTGCAGGGCATGGGATACAACGCAAAGAGAGGAAACTGATGCTTCCGGACGAGATATTCAGGCAAGGGTCGCTGCTGATGTCGGATCAGCCGCTGCAGAGCACGGTGAATGCCCTGCCGTGGAACCAGTGCCTGACCAACCGCATAGTCATGGCGGTTGCCATAGTCCTGCTGCTGATCGACCTTGTGGACCTTCTCAGCATCTTCCCCGCAATAACCCACAACTTCAAGACTTCCAGGGGCGCAATAAGCCTCGAGCACAGCGTCAGCGTGGCCAGGTCCAGAAACATCTCGGCAGCCCTGATGACCATACCTTTCTGCATGATGTGCGACAGATACGCCCTCTACCCGGCCGGCTTCCTGCAGGCCATGCCGTATGGCATCTCCCTGGCTGCCACTGCCGGCGTCCTTGTGGCATTCCTCCTTGTCCGCCACATCATCCATATGCTGGTGGCCCGCCCCCGGCGTCACGACCAGGAAAAGGCTCACGCAGTGCACAGAGTGATGTATACCTTCTTCATCGTGCTTGTGATTCTGATGCTCCTGACAGTTGCCTTCGGAGTGGTAAAAAAGGCCCCTGATGCAGCCATACGCCGTGTTCTGCAGTGGGAAATGATTGCTGTGTACGCATTTGCCTTCTTCAGGGAAGGACAAATTTTAGCGGCAAATTGCAATGGTTTTTCAACTATTTTGTATCTTTGCGCCCTTGAATTGATGCCAATGGGCTTATTGATTGCAAGCGCCATTGTCTTTTAGAAAACAGACGACAAGATGAAGATACTGGTTTCCCAGCAGGCCCCGTCAAATATGGCCCCCTACGAGCCGATAGTTTCCAAGTTCGAAGCTCAGGTGGATTTCCGTCCCCTGTTCCTCATAGAGCCCATCTCTCCCAAAGAGTTCAGAGCCCAGAGGATCAATCTTCCCGACTACACGGCAATCGTGTTCTCTTCACGCCATGCAATCGACGCTTTCTTCTACATGGCAGAAGAGATGCGTTTCAAGGTTCCCGAGACCATGAAGTACTTCTGTACCACAGAGGTGGTTGCGATGTATCTTCAGAAGCACATCGTCTACCGCAAGCGCAAGATCTTCTTCGGAAACGGCAAGCCCGACTCTGTCATCTCCCTCATCGGCCCCAAACACAAGGGCGAGAAGTTCCTCATCGCAACGTCAGAAGGCTCAAACGTCGACGCCATGACCTCCCTTTTCGAGAAGGCAGGGCTCGACTATACCGTGGGCGTTCTCGTGAAGTCAGTTCCTCAGGACCTGCACGGCTTCGACCTTCATGACTACGACATCGCAGTACTCTACAACCCCTTTGACATCAGAAGCATCAAGGAGAACTTCCCCGACTTCAAGCAGGGAGACCTGAAGATCATCGCATACGGAAAGAGCATCGCCCGTTCGATGGAAGAGGAAGGTCTGCAGATTGCCGCACAGGGTCCCACCCCTGACGCACCCAGCGCCGCAAAGACCATCGAAAACTATCTGAGTTCCCTCAAATAATGTACGTTCCCGGCACAAACGGCCTCTGCAAGGAGGAAAGGCTGTGCGGGAAGACTACCATTGCCGCACTGGTGAAGTGTGGGCACTGGGGAGGCACAAGCCACATCAAATACTGCTGGACAGCGCGTCCCGAAGGCGCGGAGTTCTCACGCATCATGACAGGCGTGCCCAAGAAGTTCTTCAAGCGCGCTGTCAAGCGCAACCTCCTGAAGCGCCGCATGCGCGAGGCATACCGGACCCAGAAGGCACTTGCCACCGCTCCGGTGGATGTGATGTTCGTGTACAACTCCCCCGAAATCGCAGACTCGGCCGCAATACGCGAGGAAGTGGCCGCAATACTCTGCAGGATAAGCAAGGCCATATGTCAGTAAAGCAGTTACTCGCCGCCCCGTTCATCCTGCTGATAAAGTTCTACCAGACCTGCATCTCTCCCCTGAAGCCGGCACCCACCTGCCGCTTCACCCCCACCTGCAGCCAATACGCCCTCGAGGCCTTCCGCAAATACGGGCCTGTCAAGGGTTTCTGGCTGTCTCTCAAGAGAATCCTGCGCTGCCGCCCCGGCGGAGGGTCAGGCTATGACCCCGTGCCCTAGCATTCCAACCGGGAATCACCTCCCTGTATCCTCAAGTGTGCTTACAATCAGATAATCAGGGGCTTGCTTTTCTTTACCTCTTCCACCTCGCAAATCTTTCTCGCCAAGCCCTCCTTCATGAGCAAGAGCGACAATAGGATCACGAGTTTCTTCGTCACCTGGAGGAAAAGCATTCTTTCCTTGAACGGGACTCCGCAAGCACCGTCCGAACAGGCTAGTTCACCACGAAGCGTACAGTGAACTCATTCACGACAGCTCCCAATTCAGCAGTATAGTCTGCTGCTCCTACTGAAGTAGTGCCATCATCCTTGTGCTCGAAATTGAGCATGAACGCCTTTATATAAGACTGTTCCTGATGATTATCGGACGAGAGATAATGGCCTACTTTTCCTGCATCTTTGATTTCTTTTCCAGTGGCCACCTCGAATCCGGCTGCCGGAAAGAACACCCTGTTTGCAGCATAATCGTCCCTTCCGGTAAACCATACACCTTTTTTGTCTTCATCCCAAGAATGATCGCAATTGTTCACCAAGGCCTGAATTTCTTCCTTCGATGGCCTGCGCCAGTTGCTTCCCCATCCTTTAGTCATGCGACATCCGATATATGAACCACAACCTGTTATGCTTCCATCCGTAACGCCATAATTGTATTCAGCCCACTTGGGGCCGTTCTCCCAGAGCTGAACCCAGGGAACATCTATTTTGCCAGCAGAAGTCTCTGCGGCTGTAGTGCCTTTTGTTCCCGGACGCGGAGAAGGCAATGTCCAATTGAAGCCATATATTGTATTGCGCTCTACCGTTACATCCTTCTGCGTTACCTTCTCGAAAGTCGAACCGTCAGCTTTATTTACGGAAATCTTCATGCCAGCCGTGTAAGTCTGGGGAGGCAGATAGATGTAGAAAGAAACAGGTGTCTCCTTGTTGAGCTGAACGCCATCTGCACAATCAAGTGTGACATTCTGATGACCATTGTTAAATTCGATTTCAAGGTTACTGTTAATGTTGAAACCTCCGCAAATATTCTCACCCCCTGCATTGGTGTCGACTGATATGCTTTTCACTATGCAGTCGCCCTTGAGAGAGAAACAGAAAACGCCGCATATATTTTTGAAACTCAGATAGGCTGTTTCACTCTCGGCATACATAGGCGCGACGAACTTGCCTGCTTCGTATTTCTGGGCTGAAGGCAGCAGATAAACACCACTGTTGGACCCATTGAAGAGACTTGCCGGATACATAGCCACATATGGGGCCGAAGGAGTCCTTGACGGGTCCACGGAGGTGAACGTCGCAATAGAAGGACTGCCTGCAACAGGCGTTGCCTCGTACTCGAATGCAGGAGCAACACTGTTGCCATTGATTGCAATCCGATCGCCCTCCTCCCAAAAAACCTTGCCGGCTTCGGTGAGGGTAGTCTTGCAGTTGCTCTCCTCGATGGTGGCTGTAAAGACCTTCACAGTTGCAGAAGAGAGAGAATCTGCCTCTTTGGTGCATGAAGCGGCAAAAATACCTGATACTGCAGCAACGGCTGCGAAAATTTCCTTAAAATTCATAATCATTGCCCTCCTAAAACCAGTTGTCCGTGTTTTCATCGGAATATCCGTATGCCTCAGACCCACCGCTTTGGCATATTACACTCAGTGCATCAATCTCCACGGTCTCTGCCACCGGAGTTGCGTACTCTATTTCTTCATTTTTCATAACTTATTTGATTTGTCTACAATAACTTTCAAAATATCAGAAAACGCCCCTAGTCGAGCTTGAGCACGGCCATGAAGGCGCTCTGGGGCACCTGGACCTTGCCGATCTGGCGCATCCTCTTCTTTCCTTCCTTCTGTTTCTCAAGCAGTTTGCGCTTGCGGGAAACGTCACCGCCATAGCACTTGGCCGTCACATCCTTGCGCACCTGCTTCACGGTCTCGCGGGCAATGATCTTCGCGCCCACTGCGGCCTGGACGGGGATGTCGAACTGCTGGCGGGGGATGAGGCCCTTGAGTTTCACGCACATCTTGCGGCCGAAGTCTGCGGCATTGTCGGCATGTATGAGGGTGCTGAGCGCATCGGCAGGCTCTCCGTTCAGGAGTATGTCAAGACGCACAAGCTTGGCCGGACGGTAGCCCGTCTGGTGGTAGTCGAACGATGCGTATCCGCGCGAGATGCTCTTGAGCTTGTCGTAGAAATCGAAGACTATCTCGCTGAGAGGCATGTCGTAGTTGAGCTCGACGCGGTCGGCGGTGATGTAGTGCTGGCTGACGAGGATACCGCGCTTGTCGAGGCAGAGCTTCATTATGGCCCCGAAGTACTCCGACTTGGAGATTATCTGCGCACGGATGTAAGGTTCCTCGATGTGTTCGATGAGCGTCGGGGCGGGCAGGCCCGAGGGATTGTGCACATCGATCACCTCGCCCTGGGTGGTGTACACCTTGTAGGACACGTTGGGCACGGTGGTGATCACGTCCATGTCGAACTCGCGGAAGATGCGTTCCTGCACGATCTCGAGGTGCAGAAGGCCAAGGAAGCCGCAGCGGAAGCCGCTTCCCAGTGCGAGCGAGCTCTCAGGCTCGTACACGAAGGATGCGTCGTTGAGCTGGAACTTCTCCAGCACGGCGCGGAGTTCCTCGAACTTGTCGGCCTGAACAGGATACATTCCGGCGAAGACCATGGGTTTGACCTCCTCGAAGCCGGCTATGGCCTCGGTGCATGGATTGGATGCCAGGGTGATGGTATCGCCCACCTTCACCTCCGTGGCGCTTTTGATACCGGTGATTATGTAGCCCACGTCGCCGCAGTTCACGGCATCGGAAGGCACAAGCTTCATCCTCAGCACTCCCACCTCTTCGATGTCATACTCCTTGCCTGTGGCCACAAAACGTATCTTGTCGCCCCTGCGGAGGCTGCCGTTTATCATCTTGAAATATGCTATGACTCCACGGAAGGAGTTGAACACGCTGTCGAATATCAGCGCCTGGGCGGGAGCGTCGGGGTCGCCTGCCGGGGCAGGTATCTTCTCGACGATTGCATCAAGTATGGGAGGAACGCCCTCTCCAGTGCGCGCGGAGACCTTGAAAACGTCTTCCGGATCGCAGCCGAGAAGGTCGCATATCTCATCGGTGACGACCTCGACCTGAGCCGACTCCATGTCGATCTTGTTGAGCACGGGGATTATCTCGAGGCCATGGTCGATGGCCATGTAGAGGTTCGATATGGTCTGTGCCTGTATGCCCTGCGACGCATCCACAACCAGAAGGGCGCCTTCACAGGATGCTATGGAACGGGACACCTCGTAGCTGAAGTCCACATGACCCGGAGTGTCGATGAGGTTGAGCTTGTACTTCTCACCCTTGTATGTATGGACCATCTGGATAGCATGGCTCTTGATCGTGATTCCCTTCTCCTTCTCGAGGTCCATGTCGTCCAGGACCTGATTCTCCATATCACGTGCCGAGAGCGTTCCGGTAAGTTCGAGGAGCCTGTCGGCAAGCGTGCTTTTGCCGTGATCGATATGAGCTATGATGCAGAAATTGCGAATATGTTTCATTTCCATGAACTTGTGCCGTTATTTTCAATCATACAAAGATAACTCAATTTTTTTGGTTAAATTTGTACGATGAAGAAAACTATCAGATTTTGATATGGCAACAATTGAAGAATTAACCAAGATATCCTCTCAGGTACGCAGGGACATCGTACGTATGGTCACTGCAGCCAAGTCCGGCCACCCGGGAGGCTCGCTCGGCATCACCGACGTGATGACGGCTCTGTATTTCTCCGAGATGAACCAGGCACCGGAAACCTGGACGCGCAGCGCCAAGGGCCAGGATGCATTCATACTTTCAGCAGGCCACCTGGCTCCCGTGTACTACTCAGTGCTTGCACGCGCCGGATACTTCCCCGTATCGGAACTCGGAAGCCTGCGCAAATTCGGCAGCCGTCTCCAGGGTCACCCCTGCGTGACCGACGGACTCCCCGGAATCTTCAAGCCCTCAGGCTCTCTCGGCCAGGGTCTTTCGGTAGCGGCCGGCATCGCCCTCGGCAAGAAGATGGACGGCGACGGCAACCGCGTCTACTGCCTCTGCGGAGACGGTGAGAGCGAGGAAGGCCAGATCTGGGAAGCAGGCATGTGGGCACAGCACTGGCAGCTTGACAACCTCATCGCCTTCACAGACTGGAACGGGCAGCAGATCGACGGCCCCACCAAGACCATCACCGGTATCGAGGACCTCAGCGAGAAGTGGAGCGCCTTCGGCTGGGATGTGATCGTTGCCGACGGACACGACTTCCAGAGCATACTCGACGCATTCAAGCTTGCACACAACGCAGACGGCAAGCCCAAGATGATTCTTTTCAAGACCGAGATGGGTCACGGAGTCGACTTCATGGCAGGCACACACGAGTGGCACGGCAAAGCCCCTTCGGCAGAGCAGTGCACAAATGCAATGACACAGTTGGAAGAAACTTTAGGAGATTTTTAACATGAAGAAATATATTGACCAGGGTAAGGTAGATACCCGCAGCGGCTTCGGTGAGGGGCTTCTGCTTGCAGGCCGCAGGAACAGCAACGTGGTCGCAATGACCGCCGACCTCAAGGGCTCGCTCAAGATGGGCGCCTTTGCAAAGGAATTCCCCGAGCGTTTCATCCAGTGCGGCATAGCCGAGGCCAACATGGTAGGCGCTGCAGCAGGCCTTGCAATCACAGGCAAAGTGCCGTTCATAGGCTCATTCGCAGAGTTCGTGACAGGCCGCGTTTATGACCAGCTCCGCCAGGAGGTCGCATACGGCCATACCAACGTCAAGATAGCCTCCTCACACGCAGGCATCACCCTTGGCGAGGACGGTGCAACCCACCAGACCATGGAGGACATCGCTCTCATGCGCGCACTCCCCGGAATGGCAGTCGTCGTTCCCTGCGACTACAACCAGACAAAGAACGCAACCATAGCCGCCGCTGAATACAACGGACCCGTATACCTGCGCTTCGGCCGTCCTTCAGTGCCCAACTTCACCGGTGCCGACGAACCTTTCGAGATCGGAAAGATCTACAAGCTCAACGAGGGCAAGGACGTTACCATCGCAGCTTGCGGACACCTCGTATGGGAAGCTCTCGCAGCAGCTGAAATGCTTGAGGCTGAGGGCATCAGCGCCGAAGTCCTGAACGTTGCGACCATCAAGCCCCTTGACGGGGAAACCCTTATGGAGAGCGTTGCAAAGACAGGCTGCATCGTGGTTGCCGAGGAGCACAACATGGCAGGCGGCCTCGGTGAGGCAGTAGCCGGCGTGCTTGCGGCAAACAGGCCCGCGCCCATGGTATTCGTGAACGGTGCCGACCGCTTCGGCCAGTCAGGTACACCCGCCGAGCTCATGAAGGCATACGGCCTTGACGCAGCTCATCTGGCAGAGGCCGCAAAGAAGGCCATTGCAAAGAAATAGCTAAAGGTAGAACTCCCTGGTGAGTTCCGCATACTGCGCCGAACGGGCGCTTCCATCCTGTAAGGTCAGCGATTCTTCGCTGGCCTTCTGTTTTGTGCGGCCGAACTCCAGGATGACGCGCTTCACCGGCTTCCTGACGGTGGTGCTGACGCGTATGATGCGGAAAGGGAACAGCCCGAAGGACGCTGCTGTGCGGATGATGGCGACTTCCTGGTCGGCAGGAAGGATGAGACTGAGATGGCCGTCCGGCTGAAGCCACTCGGCACTGAAGGCAAAGATCTCACGATACGACAGGCTCTCGGTATGGCGAGCTGCGGCCTCTCGGGCATCGGGATTCCTCAGGGAATTGTCGTAGAATGGCGGATTGGAGAAGATGCAGTCGAACTTCTGCCCGGGGCGGAAGTCCGAGAGGCTGGCATGTATGGAAGTGAGCATGCCCGCCCAGGGGCTGTCTGCAAAGTTCAGCGCCGCCTCCTCCACCGACGGGCCGTCGATATCGATCCCCACTATCCTCCTCCCGCCAGAGGCCTGCGGCCAAAGGTCGCCGGGGGGCGCTGCGCACACGCGCTGCGCGACCATCAGGGCGATGACGCCGGTGCCGGTGCCGATATCCAAGAGAGTCCTGTCCTCAGGCCGCAGCGTCATGGACGCGCCGAGGAGCACGGCATCGGTGCCCACCTTGAGGGCAGCCATGTCGTTGCGTACGGAAAACTGCTTGAATCTAAACGAAGCGGCCATCCTTCATCGTAAGCGTGCGGTCGCACAGGGCAGCCAGTTCAGGGTCATGTGTGACGACTATGATGGTCTGTCCAAGACGGTCGCGAAGGTCAAAGAAGAGTCGGTGGATCTCCTGCTTTGTGGCAGAATCGAGGTTGCCCGTGGGTTCGTCGGCAAACACCACAGCGGGCTTGTTCACCAGCGCACGGGCGATTGCAACTCTCTGTGCCTCTCCTCCGGAGAGTTCCGAAGGCTTGTGGCCTGCGCGCTCCGAAAGCCCGACCTCGGCAAGCAGGGCCTGGGCCTCCCTCTGAGCCTCCTTGCGGCTGCGGCCGGCTATCAGCGCGGGAATCATCACATTTTCAAGCGCAGTGAACTCGGGCAGCAGATGGTGTGCCTGGAACACGAAGCCGATGTGCCGGCCGCGGAATGCACACAGATCGGCCTGACCGGCTTTGAAGGATCCTCCGAAAATGGTATTGCCGTCTATGACAAGAGACCCCTCATCGGGGGTGGAAAGGGTTCCGAGTATCTGCAGCAGCGTACTCTTGCCTGCACCTGAAGCGCCCACTATGGCGAGCACCTCACCCTTTTCAACCTCAAAATCAACACCTTTCAGCACCTCCAGGGAACCGAAGGACTTGTGAATATTCTGCGCTTTGACAATCATAACTTTCAAAGATATGAAATTTTACTATCTTTGCAATTGAAAATCGGGGTGTGGCGCAGTTGGTAGCGCATCTGGTTTGGGACCAGAGGGTCGCATGTTCGAGTCATGTCACCCCGACCATAAACAGGAACGGACGCAATGGAATATGCGTCCGTTCCTGTTTTCATCTTCGCCTCCGCTTTCCGCAGCCATCGGCGGCACGCTGCCACACAACCTCCTTCTGCGAGATGTACCAGGTTCCTCCGCCGGTGCAATTTCCCTGATAGAACAGGTATGTCCGGCCGTCAGGAGCCTCGAAGATGTGCGGATGGCCTGATTCCGAGCTGTTCCAGGAACCTTCCGGGCCGTTAGCCAGGAACGGCTCGTCCGAGAGTCGCTCCCATTCGATGCCGTCATCGCTCACCGCAACGCCTATCTGCTGAGGGGCATTGTTGTAGGCTCCTGCATAGAACATGTAGAGTCTGCCGCCTTTCTCGATCACGGAAGCACCCTCGATGCAGTCCTGCTCCCATGGCAGCTCAGGCTGAAGGATTGAGGCATCCTTGGCAAGAGTCCAGGAGCCGCGGCTGAAATCGGTGTCGCCGTCAGCAACCGCCACCCCTTGCAGCTGGCGTTTGAATTCAGGGTCACGGGTGGCAAAATAGAGGAAATATCTGCCTTTGAACTTGCAGACCTCGGCATCGATCGCCCTTCCGCAGGTCCAGTCGGAGGGCTCCGGCGAGAAGATGGGATTGGTGGGATCCCCCTTGAAATTGATGCCGTCTTCCGATGTCGCATGGCAGATCGCATCCTTTTCCATTCCGCCGTACGACTGATAGAAAAGGTGGACGGTACCGTCAATCACCCTCGCGCAAGGGGCGCAATAGCCGCGTCTTTCGGGCTCGGACAAAGGCTCCGGACACACCTCTCCGGCCTTTTTCCAATGGATGAGGTCGGAACTGGTGGCAATGCCGATGGTCCATCCGGGAACACCGTTTGACGAGGGTTCCCTTCCGGGAGGCATGGAGTAATACAGATAGAACCTGTCCTTGAAGAAAATCACATGCGGGTCCTTGCTCATGGGCCGGCCCGTACGGGTGGAATCGGAGAACATCATCATCTCCCCTTCCTCGACGGAACTCAGTACCGGGACGTAACGGCAGCATGAGAGAGCCATGCAGGAAAGCGCCGCCAGGGCGACCATCTGTCTTGTCAGAATATTCATACGCTATGTTTTGTCTTTAGCCTCAGCATTGTCGCTTGTGCACTCAAAGTTACGAATAATCCAAAACATGCTATGAATAATCACTTTTTTTGCCGATTTTTGAATGATTTTCCATAGCCCCGCATGTAATGCGGGCCGCAAAAACAGCATCCTGATGAAACATCCTGCACTTCCGATCAGCCTGATCCTTCTCGCGATTTCCGCCTGTACGGCTCCGAAGCAGTCAACAGCTCAGCCCGACAAGGTACGCAAAGCCGTCTATGTCATAATCGACGGCGTTCCCGCCGACATGATCGAGCGGCTTGACCTGCCGAACATCCGGGACATAGCCTCGAGAGGCGCCTACGGGCGCAGCTATGTCGGAGGAACCGTCGGAAGATACGACCAGACCCCGACCATATCGGCCGTCGGATACACCGACATCCTCACCGGCACGTGGGTGAACAAGCACAACGTTCCCGGCAACGACAATCTCGAGCCCAACTACAACTACTGGACCCTGTTCCGCATCGCAAAGGAGCAGAATCGCGATGTCACGACCGGTCTCTTCTCAAGCTGGATCGACAACAGGACCGTACTCATCGGCGAGGGAAAACCCGAGACCGACAGCCTGACAATAGATTTCGTCCAGGACGGATTCGAGAACGATTACGAGGCCTTCCCGAAAAAGGAATACGAGACCAGGATCTTCGACATAGACGAGCATGTTTCCAGACAGGCTGCCGAATGCATACGCAGGGACGCTCCGGACCTCAGCTGGGTATACCTGTGGTATACTGATGACGCCGGCCACATCTTCGGCAACGGCGAGACCTTCGACGAGTTCACCAGACTTGCCGACGTGCAGATAGGCCGCATCTGGGATGCAGTCAGATACCGCGAGGAGAATTTCAATGAGGAGTGGATGATGATTGCGACAACCGATCACGGCCGCGAATGCAACGGATATGGACATGGTGGGCAGAGCGAACGCGAAAGGACCACCTGGGTTGCCGTCAATCAGAGCGTCAACGCCAGGATGACAAGCGGGAAGAGCGCAGCCACCGACATCAATCCGACCATCTGCAGATGGCTTGGATTCGAGGTTCCCACCGAACTGGAACGGGAGCAGGACGGCACCTCGTTCTATGGCAGGAGCGACATCATGGATATGGAAGTCATGCAATACGGAAATGGCGTCGAGCTGACCTGGACCTGCCTCGAGGATGATGCGGAAGTCACCGTTTTCGCATCGCCCACAAACAATTTCAAGTACGGCGGTCATGACGAGTGGACCAGGATAGGCACAGCGCCGGCCAGCTCGGAGAGATTTGTCGTGAACATGGACGACCTGCCCGAGTCCGGCTTCTACAAGTTCGTGCTCGAAACCCCGAACGGATCCCTGAACAGATGGTATCAGGTATCCGGGAAATACAGGAATTTCAAGATTCCCAAAGAATATTATAGTGAATAGAAAACAATAGATATCTGAACTGTGAGGGCAAAACTTTCAACTTTGGCTGCATTCATGCTGCTCTCGTCATGGAACACCCTGACGGCCGCAGATGCACTTTTTGTTCAGGATAGCACCAGAAAGATCTATGCACCCGAAAACAGACCCGACTTTGGACGCGCGCACCGCGCCGCCCTTGTCCTGGCATACTGCTTCTAAAGAAACGGATATATGAAGAAACACATTGCACTCATATGCATGCTTGCAGCTGCATCCATCACTGCAGGCGGCATCACGCCCATGTGGCTCAGGGACGTAAAGATATCACCTGACGGAACACAGATAGCATTCTGCTACAAAGGCGACATCTGGTCTGTGCCCACAAGCGGCGGAACCGCAAAGAGGCTGACGACGCAGGACAGCTACGAGTCCTGCCCGATATGGAGCCCCGACGGCACGGAACTGGCATTCGCGAGCGACCGCTACGGTGGCAACGACATTTTCATCATGCCCTCGGCCGGCGGCAGCGCCACCCGTCTCACGTTCAACTCCGCCGGTGAGATCCCCTCGGCATTCACACCCGACGGCAGGCAGGTGCTCTTCAGCGCATCCATCCAGGACCCTGCCGAAAGCGCCCTCTTCCCTACCGCATCGCTCACTGAAGTGTACGCCGTCCCCACAGAGGGAGGCAAGTCTGTGCAGCTGCTCGGCACTCCTGCCGAGATGATCAGCTACAGCCCCGACGGCAGCTTCTTCCTGTATCAGGACCGCAAGGGCGGTGAGGATGAATGGCGAAAGCACCACACATCATCCATCACGCGCGACATCTGGCGCTACGACACGGCCAGCGGCAGGCACACGAACCTTACGAACCGCCCGGGCGAGGACCGCAATCCCGTACTGGCGGCCGACGGCAGATCGGCATACATCCTCAGCGAGAAGGGCGGGACCATGAACGTATGGTCGCTTCCCCTCACCCCGTCCGATCCCGAAAGATGGAGGCAGGTGACCAGCTTCGACACCCACCCCGTACGCTTTCTCTCCGAGGGCGGAGGGACCCTCTGCTTCACCTGGGACGGTGAGATCTACACCATGAGGCCGGACGGCAGACCGCAGAAGGTCACGATCGACCTCACCCTTGACGAGGAGAATGCGCCGGAGATCATGAAGCTCAGCTCAGGTGCGACCGGCGCAGCGGCAAGCCCCGATGGCAAGCAGATAGCGTTCATCGAGCGCGGCGAAGTGTTTGTCACTTCCGTCGAATACAGCACCACCAGACAGATCACCCACACCGCAGCGGCAGAACGCAGCGTGGACTTCGGCAGCGACAACCGCAGCCTCGTCTATGCCAGCGAGCGCGACGGTCTCTCACAGCTTTACATGGCAAAGATAGGCCGCAAGGAGGACCCCAACTTCCCGAACGCCACCATCATCGACGAAGAGGCCCTGATTCCCGACCATGGCATCGAGCGCAGCAACCCCTGCTTCTCGCCCGACGGAAAGGAGATAGCATTCATCCAGGACCGCACGAAACTCATGGTGATGGACCTCAAGAGCAAGGCCGTGCGTCAGGTCACCGACGGCAGCACCTGGTTCAGCCAGTCAGGCGGATTCGACTACAGGTGGAGTCCCGACGGCAAGTGGTTCGTGATAGAATACAACCCCAACGGCCACGATCCCTATTATGATCTGGGCCTTGTGAGCTCCAAGGGCGGAGAGATAACCAACCTCACCTGCAGCGGCTACATGAAAGGCAATCCCCGCTGGGTGATGGACGGCAACGCCATCATGTTCTCGAGCGAGATATACGGCATGCGCGCCCACGCGTCCTGGGGGTCCCAGGAGGACCTCTTCCTCTGCTTTGTGAACCAGGATGCCTACGACAGGTTCCGCCTGAGCAAGGAGGACTGCGAGCTCCTGCAGGAACTTGACAGGAAAAAGAAGGACGAAGCCAAGGACGGCGAGGCCAAGGATGACAAGGCCAAGGATGACAAGAAGTCCAAGAGCAAGGATATCACAGTGGAGCTCGACGGCATCCAGGACAGGATCGTCCGCATCACGCCCAACAGCAGCAGCCTGGGAGACGCCATCATAACAAAGAACGGCGAGACCCTCTACTACCTCTCATCGTTCGAGAGCGGCATGGACCTCTGGAAGATGGACCTCCGCAAGAAGGAGACCAGACTGGTGTCGAAGGCTGCCGGCAGCGGCCGCTTTGCCACCAGCGGCGACGGCAAGACCATCTTCCTGCTGGGCAGCAAGCTCAGGAAACTCGACGGAGACAAGCTGACCGCCATCAGCTACGAGGCCGAGCTGAAGCTTGACCACGAAGCCGAACGCGAGTACATGTACAACTATGTGTGCCGCGAGGCGGAAAAGCGCATCTTCCGTGAAGACATGAACGGCTGCGACTGGGAGACCATGACCGCAGCATACCGCAAGTTCCTCCCCCACATCTCCAACAACTACGACTTCGCCGAACTGCTCAGCGAACTGCTCGGCGAGCTCAACGTGTCACACTCCGGAAGCAGGTACTATGCCAGCGGCGCAAAGCAGGCCACCGCATCGCTAGGTCTGCTCTTCGACCTTGGCTGGACGGGCGAGGGACTGAAGGTCGCCGAAGTGGTGAAGGACGGCCCATTCGACCATGCGCAGCTCAAGCTCAAGGCCGGCGACGTCATCACCCATATCAACGGCCAGGAGATTACCGCCGGGCAGGACATCAGCATGCTGCTGATGGGCCAGGAAGGCAGGAAAACCCTCGTGGGCATCAAGGGCGGCAAGGACGAAGTCGTCATCCCCATCAAGGCTTCAGCCATGAATGACCTGCTCTACAGGCGCTGGATAAGGCAGCGCGCCGCCGACGTCGAGAAATGGTCTGGCGGCCGCCTTGGCTACGTGCACATCAGGCAGATGAACGACGGCAGCTTCCGCCCCATGTATTCCGATATCCTCGGCAAGTACAACAAGTGCGAAGGCATAGTGATAGACACTCGCTTCAATGGCGGAGGACGCATGCACGAGGACATCGAGGTCCTCTTCAGCGGCAAGAAGTACCTGACACAGGTCATCCGCGGACGCGAGACCTGCGACATGCCCAGCCGGCGCTGGAACAAGCCCAGCATCATGCTGCAGTGCGAGGCCAACTACAGCAACGCGCACGGAACACCCTGGGTTTACAGCCACATGAAGATAGGAAAGCTCGTGGGCGCACCTGTCCCGGGCACGATGAGCAGCGTGAACTGGATAACGATGCAGGACCCCTCTCTCATCTTCGGCGTGCCGGTGATAGGCTACCGCACCGAAGAGGGCGAATACCTCGAGGGACTGCAGCTCGAACCCGACATCTATGTCCTCAACTCTCCCGAGACCGTGGTCAAGGGAGAGGACTCACAGTTGAGGGCTGCCGTGGAGGAACTGCTGAAGGAAATAGACTAGAAAGAGAAGGACTCCCCCGCAGAGAGGGAGATCTTCTTCTTCCATACACGGTCCCCTGACCGGAATGAACCGAGCTCAAGACCGCCTTCGATCACTTCGAGGGTGGTCTTGCCGTTTTCATTGGTCACGGTTCCCCATGCAGTGCCTACGCTCCAGAACCACGTTCCGGGCTTGCCGGTGATGGACATGGTCCTGTCCACTCCCGAGTAATGGAAGTCGCTGTATGCCAGGACTGTCGACCAGCTGGCCATGGACCTCGCATAGTGGTGGCCGCATTCGGGCTCGCTGAAAGGATTGCGCTTGGCACCGTCAAAGCGGGCACGGATGGAGCTGACGCACCTGACGCCTTCATCCACCATTCCCTCGTATATCATGCCCGTTGCCGCTGTGTACTCGAAGCCGGTCATCGATTCGTTGAAATAAGGGAACGGGACCTCCAGGCGCCCCTTGGGCCATGCGGCCATCAGCATGCCGGCCTCATCCTCGAAGAGATAGGTTCGCATGTTGTTGAAGTGGCCGTACAGGTTCTCGTGATAGTTGTACTTCAATATGCTCTGCATCGTGGTGCGTATGTTGTCCTTGCTGGCAAGATAGCCCAGGCCGCAGATATGTGCCATGTACTGGCCGACCAGCTGGTCCACCAGGCAGGCCTTTCCAAGCTGGAAAGGAGGGATCCTGTCGGAGTCCTCGGGAAGGAACTCGAAGGTCTCGGGATCGGTTATCTTATGCTCATAGTACTCGCCGTTGAAGAGGACTCCGTCGGCATAGGCCGATGCCTTCTCGAAGATGGCGTGGCATTTCCTTGCAAAGGCCTTGTCCTTCATGGCAAGGGCCATCTGCTCGGCTGCACGCAGGGCACCCATGTACCAGAATGTCATCTGGCTGTTGGGGCCGAAGTAGTTCACATCCATGGTGTTGTGCTGCGAACCTTCCATGATTCCGTCCTCGTTGGCATCCCATCCGCCTTCGGTCCAGGCATATGAGAGGGCGCGCTTGCACTGCTCCCAATATGAAGCAAGGTAGTCGCTGCTGCCGCAGAGCTGCCACTCGCGGTAGAGTTTCATTATGCATCCGAGCTGGCCGTCTGCAGCGGTGCTGCGGTTCTGGTCAGAGTCCAGAGGCAGTTCGGTGCGGAATGCCATGGCGCCGTCGTCATGCAGGGAGATGTTGAACTCCACGTCGCGCATTGTCCTTGCGAGCTCGGGGAACAGGAATGCTGTCGCGGTCTCATAGTTCCACACGTGAGTGCAGGAACCCATGCACGCGCCGAACCTGTCCATGACGCCCTCCCATCCCATCATATGACCGTCGGCGATGCGGAAGACCGTCTGGGAGCGGAGAACATTGAGATTGTAGAGTGCTGCCTCCTTGATGGAGCCAGGGTAAGATGACGACAGCAGGGCGTTCACGAATGCCAGCGTCCTGCCCTCGTATGCATCCATGAAAGGAACGATCCTCGATGCCGCATCCCAGGAATCGGGATACTGCCGGCTGTAGAAGTTGCCTACGATCTTGTTGTTCCAGGCCCATGCAATCCTGTTGGGGAAGTTCCAGACCAGGTAGAAGTTGAAGACCTTCGACTCGCCGGGAGCGAGGGTCGACTTGACGGCAAGGGAGCCCATGGGGTCCTGGTCATTGCCCACCGAATGACGCACATTGGCCACAGGGTTGGAGATGACGCCGTCGTCGCTGAGGTCATCCCAGAAGTTCAGGATGCTGTTGGCCCACGAATTGTCGACCGAGAAGGTCCTGTAGGAAACAACCTGGTCGGAATCGGTCACGAGGGAGAAGTTGCCCCAGGCGGGGTGCTTCTCATCCACTCCTTCCGAATAGAAATACAGGCCCTTCAGCCCTGCGGAAGGGTTCTCCCTGTACTCGTTCCTGTTGTCAGCGGCACCCGTGGGATTGTTGTAGCCGTAGCCGTTCGTATCGTTCTCTCTGCCGTCCCTGCCCACGAAATTGCGGATGGAACCGCAGACCGACACCTCAACGGGTTCGCCCGCGGTATTGGTGACCTCATAGCTGAGCACGGCAAGGGGAAGGCTGCTGGCCTCGGTGTCACCGGGGACAAGGGGGTTGAAGCCCTTGACCCTGACCTTCACCGGCATGGCATCGTCGGAGAGATTGACCTGCCCGAAGGGATATGCGGCGTCGAACGAGGCATGGCGGAAGCGCGGCAGGCCATGGTGGTTGACCGGCTGGCCCTCGCAGTTGAGGTATTCCTGGGGGTAGAGCGGTCCGGCAAGCAGTCTGGTCTTCTCCCCTTCGCTTGCAGTGCGGGTGTATATTGCAAAGAACGGAGCATCGTTGCCGTCCCTGATGGTGCTGAAGCCCTTGCCCGGCACATTCATTATCTCCCAGTCCCGGAGCTCGCCGCGTCCGCCTAGAGAGACCGTTCCGGTGCCTATGCCTCCCAGAGGCAGGGTGACACGCTGCAGATGTGCAGAGTCATAGCTTGTGAGTACGGGCCATGGCCTGGGTTGCCAGGGCTGGGCATCAAGGGCGGCACAGAGCGCCAGTGACGCAAGGATTGCAGTAATTTTCTTCATAGGGAGATATTTCGGTTCCGCTGTTCTATTCGTCCTGAGCAGTGCAGGTGAGCACCGCTACCGTATACTCGTACACCGATTCCGCCCCGGGTTCGAGGCACTGTATCCATGTGCGCTCGGCTATATCGCCATCGAATCCCTCAGGATCGGTCAGGCCGTTCCAGGGCTCGATGCATACGAAGGGGGCATTCTTGCCCTTCGAAGACCAGATGCCGAGGGTCTGGGCTGCAGGGAAGTTGACGGCAAGATATGGATTCTGGTCCTTGTCGAGCAGCACGACCATGTCGATCTGCGAGTTCTCGAATACCAGTGCGTCGTCGTCGAAGGTGTCGGCCTTGAGTTCCTGAACACCGGAGGGCAGCGTGAACAGAGTCTTCTCGTGCCTGAGGGCGCCATGTTCGGTAAGAGGGGAAAGCATCATGTTCCTGAGCAGCTGCGTGCCGTTGTAGTAGCAGGCGTAGCCATGCACCTTGTCGGAAGGGTCGAAGTCCTTGTACAGGAATGCAGGATGGTTGCCTATCATATAGTACATCGGAACATTCCCGGCATTCCTGACGATATCGCGCTTGGTGACCGTGTTCCCGTCAAGCTCATACTCGACCGTGAGCTCGAAATCATAAGGGAACAGGCTGCGTGTGTGCTCGTCCGATCCGAGTCTGAAGGCCATCTTCGAGGGGCACTCCTGAGGAAGCTGCTCAAAGTCCATGTCGCGGGCAAAGCCGTGCTGCGTAAGATGGAAGGCCTTCCCGTCCACCCTGTATTCGTCGTTCCATACCTTTCCGACTATCGGAAAGAGCACCGGGGCATGTCTTCCCCAGAACCTGGGATCGCCCTGCCATACGTACTCTGTTCCATCTTTCCTTATGCTGAGAAGCTCGGCGCCGTGGGCGGAAGCCTCAACCTCGATTGTTCCGTTGCTGATCTTCATATGAATTGCTCTTGGTTAATTCCTCAAATATAATAAAAAAAGCCGGGCGACCGAAGCCGCCCGACCCATATGTGGAATCAATCGATTAAAGATTGGGATTGACCTTCGTCCATTCCTCGACTGCGGGGATGATACCGAGAGCGATGATCTCCTCGCGCATCTTGATGAGGTGCTGGTAAGAAGCCTGGAGTGCCTCCATCTCCTCAGCTGTTCCCTCGGGAGCTGTGAAGTGGACACCGTCGGCATTGATTGTCGAAGGCATTGCCATCATGACGTTCTTGAAGCCGCACTTGTCGCAGTTTACATAGCATCCTGCAGGCCAGTTGAACTCTGCGCCGCCCATGGAAGCCTCGATCATCTTGACAGCCTGATATGCAGGGCTCTGGAATGAGCTGCGGCCACGGAGCTTGATGATCTTCGAACCACCCTGGATGGTGTCGTGCTTGATCTCCTCCCACTTCTCGGGAGCGATGTTGTACTCTGCGAGAGGCTTGCCGTCAACCATGGTCTTGCTTGCGAATACAGCCATTGACTCGCCATGTCCGCCGTAGGTGCGGGCACCCTCCACCTTGTACTGGGCAACGCCGCATGCGGCAGCGATGTTCTCCTGCAGACGGGTTGAGTCGAGAGCTGCAAGTGAGGTGAGCTGGTTGGGCTTGAGGCCTGAGTGGATGAGAGCGGTGAGAGCGGTGACGTCAGCGGGGTTGAAGATCACAACCACGTGCTTCACGTCAGGGCAGTATGTCTTGATGAGGTCACCGAACTCTGCGGCGATCTTGCAGTTACCCTTGAGAAGGTCCTCACGGGTCATGCCCTCCTTACGGGGTGCGCCACCTGATGAGATGATGTACTTTGCATCCTTGAATGCAACAGCGGGATCGGTTGTCCAGGTAACGTTTGCACCTTCGAATGCGCAATGATACATCTCTTCTGCAACACCGTGAACACCGGGCTCGAAGATATCATAGAGACAAACATTGGGAGTAAGACCGAGCATGAGAGCGGTCTGTGCCATGTTGGAGCCGATCATTCCGCCGGCACCGACGATGAGCAATTTTTCATCTGTGAGGAATTTCATCTTATAATGAGTTAAAGTTATTTGCGTACAACGGCACAAAGATAGTAAATTCCTGTAATTTTTGGGATATCCGAAAAATGATTTATCTTTGCGATGTTATAAGAATTTTATGGCACTATATCTCATAAAGGATTTGGATGACGACTACCACTCGCGGATAGGCGTCTGGCAGATCACCGAGTCCGAAGAAGAACTTCGCGAACTATCATCAATCCCTTCAGACGAGCTGGAGGAAATTTCCTACATAAAAAGTGACTCGCTCCGCAAGCAGAAGCTTGCAGTGCGTGCGTTGCTCGATGCAATGTTCGAAGAGAAGGTATACCTGAATCACCACGACAACGGCAAGCCCTACATCGAGAACAGCGCCATCAACATCAGCATCACCCATACCGCCAAGTATGTGGCAGTCATTCTCAACGACACCGATGAGGTCGGCATCGACTGCGAGTCTCTGGACAGGGATTTCTCAGCTGTCGAGAAGAAGGCCCTTTCAGAGGAAGAGAAGGACGACCTCGATGACGATGCAGACGAGCGTCGCGAGCAGCTGGCAATCTACTGGTGTGCCAAGGAAGCAGTGTACAAACTGGTTTCAGTGTACAATGTGGATTTTGCCGAGCAGATCGAGGTGGAGGACTTCCGTCCACACGGAGAGGGCGAGCTCGAAGCCACTTTCATCCACAAGGATGGCTACGAAGAAGAGTACGAGCTCAACTACATCACCTTCGACCGCCACGTTCTCGTTTGGGTCATAGCCTGATCCCGATTTATCCCTTTTATCTCAGCCAGAGTTCCGGATCCTGGGGGGTCGTGCCCTTCCAGAGCTGGAAATGCATCTGCGTCTGGTCGTCTATCGTGTCGACGACCCCGATGACCTGGCCGGTCTTGACCTTGTCGCCCGCCTTGACGCTGACCGACGCCAGCTTGCAGTAGAACGTGAAATAGCTGCCGTGCTGAACCAGCACGCACTTGTTATAGCCGGGCATCACTATTATCTTCTTGACCTCACCGTTGAACACGGCCCTGGCCTGGGTTCCCTTGGCCACACCGATGTTCACACCGTTGTTGAAAGGCATGACCACATTGCTGTAGACGTGATGGTTATGCTGTCCGAAGCCTTCCAGCACAGTCCCTTCGCAGGGCCACGGGAGCTTCCCCCTGTTGGCCTCGAACTCGCTGGCCAGCTTTGTGTCCACCTTCGTGGTGGCCTTGGTGGTGCCGGAGATGAGCTTCTGGATTTCCCTGTTCAGCGTGACTATCTTCTGGCGCTTGGCCCTGAGCTCCTTCTCGTACTTCGACTTCTCGCGGCCGAGCTGGGCGATGAGCTTCTCTGCCTGGCTCTTCTCGCCGCGGAGCGCATCCACATCCCTGCGGCGTGAGGTGCGCAGCTCCTCGGAGCGGGCGCGCATGTCCTTGAGCACCACAAGCTGGCTGTCAAGTTCAGCCTTGGTGTCCTTGATCTTGCGGGCCTGACTGTTCATCTGGCCCGACAGGCTGCGGAGATACCCGTAGCGCCGGGATGCCTGGCCTATGTTGCTGCTGGAGAGGATGTACATGTACCAGACGCGGGCGTCACGGTTCCTGTAGGCATTGCGGACCAGGCGGTTGTAGTACAGCGACATCGTGTCCATGCGGGCCTGAAGGGCATTCACCTTGTCCTGTCGCACCTTTATGGAATCGTCGAGAACCTTGATCTGCGCATCACTCTCGCGCACCAGCGCCTCCCTGGCCGACATCTTCTTGCGGACCAGCGACAGCGAGTTCATGGCATTGGCATTCTTGCCTGTGTTTTCCTTTATCTGCTGCTCGATCAGGGCTATCTCCTTTTCCAGCTTGGCCTTCAGGCTGCGCTGCGAAGATGCGTCCTGAGCCCATGCATGTGCAAAGGCGAGCAGGAGGAAGACTATGGCGGCAAAACGTCTCATTTCTGGTCGGCAAGGGATTGATAGTAGTCTGCAAGGCTGTCGCCAAGGGCACGGAGCACGTCGGCGTAGTGCTGAAGCACCACCTTGCTGTCGCGCCCGCCATAGATCATGGCATGTTTCAGGTATGGCTTCGCCTCGGCATCCCGCTTGAGCAGATGGAGTATCCACGCATAGGTGTCGAGGTATGTCGCATTGTCGGGATTGTCGCGCACGGTTATGGCGCTCATCCTCTCAGCCTTACGGAGCCTGCGGCCTTCCGTGCAGAGATAATAGGCGTAGTTGTTCAGCACGGGAGCATAGTCCGGGTCGACGGCCAGGGCATTCTCGTAAGCCTGGTATGCGGTCTTGCGATATCCGCGGTCGTGCATCAGGTCACCTATTATGTTCCAGGACTGCAGGAGCTTTTCCTTGTTGTCCTGAGCCACGGCGAGCGGGATCACATTGTAGCAGATGTCGATGACTGCCGTGGTGTCCCTCTCGATGAAGGCTATGTTCATCTGCATGAAGTTGGCGTCGATGTCGTCAGGATGCATCTTCAGGTTGGAAGAGATCAGATCCTTGATCTGCGTGCCCCACACCCACCATGTATGGGAGTCCAGATTCTGCATTATGTTTTCGAGTATCTGGTTCTTGGCACGGGGTATCACCTCAGAGTTGCCGATGATGTTCCCGAGGCTCACGAAATACCCGGCCATGTTGCCGCGCATCTTCATCACCTCCGCACGGCCAAGCTCGGCCGGGGCATATTCCGGCTGGAGTTCCAGAGCCCTGTCATAGAACGAAAGGGCAAGGCTGTCCTTGTAGACGCTGAGCTGGGCATCGCCCGCCGAAGTGAGCATGTATGGATTGTTGTATGCCTGGGGGAAATCACTGACGAGGCTTTCAAGCATCGGGGCGGCACTGGCATAGTCTCCGCTGTCTACCAGCTGGGAGGCAAGGATGTGGCGGTACCACACGTTGGCGGGATCGAGGGACACGGCCTTCTTGAGGAGGTCGGTGCCGGACGCCGCACGGCCCTGACGGAGTTCGCAAAGAGCGAGATAGTAGCACGCGGCATCGCTGGTGGAATCGGCGGCATGAATACGGGACAGGAGTGTGTCTGCCCGGGCGAAGTCGCCCGAATCGTACACTGAGACCGCATCAATGAGGAGATTTTCCAGAGCCTCCTTCTGGGCCATTGCGGGCACGCACAGGAGAAGGGCCAGGATGTATGAAAGGATTTTCCGCATAACGAACACAAAAATACGAGATTTTTTGGCTATTTTCGCAATAATATTTGAGTTAGCGATGCAACTTTTTGGAGACAAAAAGCATCTTTTCTCACGTGCCGGGCAAGGTGAATCGTCAGACATCCTCGCACTCGTCGAAAGCGCAAGGAGCGGAGACCGCAGAGCCCAGAAAGCCATATACGACACACTAAGCGGCAAAATGTATGCCGTGTGCCTCCGATACATGGCCGACAAAGACTCCGCACAGGACATCCTGCAGGATGGTTTTGTGACGCTTTTCACCAAACTGGACAGCTATTCGGGAGACGGATCTTTCGAAGGCTGGGCCCGCAAGATCTTTGTAAACACAGCACTGATGGCCCTCAGGAAGAAAGATATCCTGAAGCAGGCCGATGACGTGGATGCCGCATGGGACATCACAAGTCAGGACCCCACAATCATCCAGCGGATGGGTTACAAGGAACTTCTGGACCTCATATCCACCCTGCCGCCCGGATTCCGAACGGTGTTCAACATGTATGTCCTGGAAGGCTACTCGCACAAGGAGATAGCCGAGACACTCGGGATTTCCGAGACCACGTCAAGGTCCCAGCTGCAGAGAGCAAGGTCACTGCTGCAATCAAAGATAAAGAGATAACAAGATGCGCGAAGAAAACATGAACGAATTCGACCAGCTGTTCAGGTCAGCTCTTCAGGATGCCGAGATAAAGGCGCCCAAGGGAGCGTGGAGGGCTGTGTCTGCGCGTCTTGACGAAGGCGCCGCATCCGCCGCGGCTCCCGCATCGCCTGCATGGTGGAGGTGGGCCGGCGTATCGCTCGCAATGGCAGCTGTCCTCGCTGCCGGACTGTTCTTCTCCGGCACCATGGGCAGGAAGGCTCCCGTACAGGGGGATTCAGTGGCTATTCTAACCAATTCCGATAATAGCAACCATTCACAAAAGCTCACCGCTCAGGCTCAGGATAATGAGCCTGTTGCGGAAGAGCCTGAAACTTCAGGGCAGTCCGCCAGGACCCGGTCCGTCCCCGCCTTGGAGCCCGTGGCAGTGACAGAGAGCCGTCCGGCCGAAGAGCCCGCCACAGTCCAGGTTCAGGAGGAGATTGCAACCCCCGTGCAGGAGCCGGCAGCAAAGCCCGCACCGGCAAAGAAGCCCAGGAAGGCCCAGGCTCCGGCATCGGAGATCGACGTATGGGCACAGATGGCACTCGAAGACAGCGATGTCACCTTCAAGCCTCGCGTGGCACTCGCAATGATAGGGGCCCTCAGCGGCAATGAGGCCGACATCCTTGCACGCAGCAGCCACAGCGCACACATGAGCCCAGGCGAGACTTCCATCAGGAAGACAGGCATCGACGAGACCAGCACCTCCGCATACGGCATTCCCTTCAGCGTGGGACTCGGAGTCAGGATACACTTCACCCCAAGGCTTTCCGTGGGCTCCGGTATCGACTACTCCCTGCTGAGCAGGAAATTCAACGGAACATACAACGAGGTCAACGGCGGCATCGTCACCAACAGCGTGAGCGGAGAGATAACACACAGGATGCAGTACATAGGCATTCCCGTGCACATCTACTACGACATACTCAACGGAGAGCGTGCCAAGTTCTATGTATATGGCGGAGGAGAGGCGGAATACTGCATCTCCAACAAGTACAGCATCAACTCCAGTCCGAAGGACATACTCTTCTCCGACCCGGCAAACGGATTCCAGTACTCGATAGGGGCCGGCCTGGGCGTGGAGTTCAAGCTTGGCAGGACCATCGGTCTGTACCTCGACCCCGGCGTGAACTACTACTTCCATTGCGACCAGCCCAAGAACGTGAGGACGGAGCATCCTCTTATGTTCGACTTCGAAGCGGGCCTGAGGTTCAACCTTGGTTCAAAATAAGGCGCCAGAAAATAAAGAAACTTGAAATTCCGCAGGAAACTGCGGAATTTTTCTTGTTTCTTGCCTCGCCCTAACGTCAGAACAGCTTTCTTTGCCCCAAAAAACGCACTATGAAAAACAAGCATCTGCTGATCATGCTGGCGGCCGCGGCTCTCTCTTCCTGCAGTCTGGTGGAAGACAACATATGCCTCGGGTATCCACACATCTACGGGCCCAGGAAAGGCTCACGCACCGGCACATCCGCCGGGAAGGACAGCACATCCGCACCAGGGAAAGACACCCTTGTGTACCTCAGCGCAGTCAGGTTCCCCCTCGACTATGACTGGAAGAAGGACAGCGCCTACGGGGCGGTGGAGGCCGAACTCGTGCTGCTGCGGAACTGCCACGAGGTCGTGAGCATCCCTGTCGGGCCTCACGTAAGCGCAGCGGCCGACTGCCACCACATAGTCGGCGGGCATCTGGTCACGGAGTACCAGGCATCATCGATGACCTACATAGGCATTGACGGGAAGGACATCGTCGCAATGGAGGGCAGGCACAGGCTCATGGGCGTGCTCGAAAACGGCAATGTGCTGTACACCCTCACCAAGCCTCTGAAAGGGGAAGGATTCTGCTTCATGGCAGATGGGCAGAAGATCCTTTCCAGCGGCGGAGGGCAGATTTACGGCTCGATGACCGAGCCTTCGTACAGGCCAAACGGCGCACTGTACCTTGACAAGGGCAAGGTCTGTTTCTGTTTCAGCTCAGGAGGGTCGGCATTCAAGGTCATCGACGGCGACGACAATCTTGTCAACGCGGCTGCAGCCACCATCCAGGATATGAGAATCATCAATGGAGCCGCCGTATCGGCCAATGGAGTCAGGAATGGCCAGACGTGGCAGAACGCCAGAGTATGGCCCATTCCATCCGGATACGCGATAAGTGGTGCCGCATCCGGCACGCCGACGGTATTCAGAAGCAAAGGCAGCATCAGGGAGATGAAATGCAGTCCCGAGTCATTCATATATCTCGATGAGGACCGGGAATTTGCACTCGACCACTCAAGGGACGGGTCCGTCAAGGTGGCTGACTCCGGCAAAGGGCGGACGCTGGACGGGCACTGGTACTTCTTCTCTCCCAGATGCGCTGCTCTGGGTCCTTCGGGGCCGGCTCTGGCCCTGACGCCGATGGGAGACGGAGGGTCACCTGTGGTCATCTATGGAGGAAAGAGCACAGACGTGAGCCTGAATGGCTTTCTCACGGGAATAGAAATAACAATGAAGGAGAACTGAACATGCTTACACACATCTACGGAGCCAAGTGCATAGGAATCGATGCCGTGAAGGTCACGGTCGAGATAGATATTGACAGAGGCATAGGAATACATCTGGTCGGCCTTGCGGACGCGGCCGTGAAGGAAAGTCTGCTTCGCACCACAACAGCGCTGGAGTCCCTGGGATTCCGCATCCCCGGTAAGAAGATCATCATAAACCTGGCCCCGGCCGACCTCAGGAAGAACGGTTCCGGCTACGACCTTCCCATCGCCGTGGGAATCGTGGCCGCATCGGAACAGAGGGAACTGCCGGGAGCGGGAAAGTACATAATGATGGGAGAACTGGGGCTTGACGGCAGCATACGCAGCATTCAGGGCGCCCTCCCCTTCACGGAGCTGGCCATGTGCGAAGGCTTCAGCGGGATCATACTGCCGGCCGAAGCCGCGCTGGAGGCCGTGGAATTCAGGAACACCTCGGTCTATGGGGTCAGGGACCTTGGCGATGTGCTGAGGATTCTGGAAGAGAAGGAAGACGTGAGCGACCTGCTGATCTGGAACACTCAGCTTTACAGGAAAATGCAGCGTGGAGAGCGGCGCATCGGCTCTCATGCAAGCGACGACCGGCCGGACTTCAGCGACATCATCGGTCAGGAAAGCGCCAAGCGCGCTCTCGAAATAGCGGCCGCCGGGGCTCACAACCTGATTTTCATCGGCAGTCCCGGGAGTGGGAAGAGCTCGCTGGCCAAGGCTCTGCCCGGCATTCTGCCCCCGATGACCGACGAGGAGGCCACCCTGACGTCAAAGATCTACTCGATTGCCGGCAGAGGCCCCGCAGGGCTGGGACTTATGAGGCAAAGGCCTTTCCGTGCACCGCACTACAGCGCATCTCTGGCTGCGATTGTGGGCGGAGGCGCAGGCGACACCATCATGCCCGGAGAGGTCAGCCTCGCAATGAACGGAGTGCTTTTTCTGGACGAACTCGGCCAGATGCCGCGGAGCGTCATAGAGGCGCTGCGCGGCCCTATCGAGGACAGGAAGGTGGTGATATCGAGATTGCGGTCAAAGGTGGAATATCCGGCCTCATTCATGCTCGTGGCGGCCTCTAACCCCTGCCCCTGCGGATACTACGGCGAGGGCGACCGGTGCAACTGCAGCCCCACACAGCGGTTGAACTACCTCGGCAAACTGAGCGGGCCGATGATGGACAGGATAGACCTGCAGGTATGGATGCGGCCGGTCGATTCGGGAAGGATCCTCAAGGCCGGCAAGGCCGAACCGAGCAGCGAGGTCGCAAAGCGTGTGATGAAGGCAAGGATAGCGCAGAAGTTCCGATTCGCCTCAGAACCCATCCTTACCAATTCCGAGATGACCAACAAGATGATAGAGCGCTATTGTCCGCTGAGCGAAGAGTGCCTCAGGACCATGGCTGAAATGATTGCAAGGATGGGATTGTCGATGAGGGCGTACTTCAGGATAATCAAGGTGGCGAGAACCATCGCCGACCTTGATGGCAGTGACGACATCAAGGTGGCGCACCTCATAGAGGCTGCCGGATACAGGTTCCTTGACAAAAAGGAGTATTAGGCTTACCAGCTCAGAAGACGGGAGCCGTCGGGATTGACGCTGATGCTGACCTTGAGGGTCTCGTCGGGCAGAAGGTCCTCGATGTTCTCGGGCCACTCCATGAGGCAAAGGCAGCCACTGTCGAGATAATCGTACAGGCCGATGTCAAGCGCCTCTGCGTTCCTGGTGATACGGTAGAAGTCAAAATGGAAGACGGGAGAGCCGTCCCCTGCCCTGTATTCGTTCACTATGGCGAATGTGGGGGAACTGATGGCGTCTTCCTTCACGCCCAGGGCCTTGCACACTGCGGTGGTAAAGGTGGTCTTGCCTGCACCCATGGGTGCATAGAATGCAACCAGTCTGCTGTCCTGAATCTTTTCGAGGAACTCGTGCGCTGCGCGCTCCAGATCCTGCAAATCCTTTATGACTACTTCCATGTCAATCCTTGTCAATGCTGCAAAGATAAAAAAATATCGTCGAACATCTTCCTGAGAAGAGCCTCATCCTTTATGATTCTGCGGAGTTCGGCGAGGCGCACGGCATTCGGCGACTCGGGAATCCACAGTTTCAGATAGCCACCCTCGGCATATTTCTCATGAAGATGCTCCAGCATACGCTGCCAGTGGCCTTCTGCGTCGAGTTCAGGGTAATGGGCAAGGCCGAACTGTATCGTGCGAAGAATCACCGTTTCAGGCACTATCTGCCTGTCAGCTTCCGCGACGATACGGCCATATACGGTCCTTGGTTCATGCGACGAGGAAGCACGATGGTCCTCTGCTGCATCGGCTATCGTGTCGATCTGTTCAGGTGTGAACCACTGGAGAAGATGCCTGTCTCCGCGTACGATTCTGGCTGATTCGACATGATGGACGTCCCGCGACACGCACAGGCCTGTATCATGGTATGCTGCAGCGGCATAGACCATATCGGCATCAACCGGATAGAAGCGGGAAAGACGGAGCGCCTGATCGATGACTGCAGTCACATGCGGACGCTGGTGGCCGCTGTCGAAACTGTCGTATCTGGGAATGATTTCGGATTCGATGTACTCCTTCAGGGATGGATTGATTGTAACGTCCATGGCGGAAAGCAGTTAAAACAAAAAAGCACCCACATAAGTGAGTGCTTGATTCTAGGTGGAGATAAAGAGATTCGAACTCTTGACCCCCTGCTTGCAAAGCAGGTGCTCTACCAACTGAGCTATACCCCCGATTGCGTTTGCAAAGATAAGAAAAAAATCTGAACCTACAAACTTTTTTGTAGGCCCGCGCGGAGTTGAACCGCGGACCTCCACATTATCAGTGTGGCGCTCTAACCAACTGAGCTACGAGCCTATATATATTGTTAAAGACAAGTACAAGACCAGTGCCTTGCTATTCTTTGAGCGGCGTCAAGGTCTTGCTCCAAAAAGGAGGTGTTCCAGCCACACCTTCCGGTACGGCTACCTTGTTACCACTTAGCCCCAATTACCAGTTTTGCCCTAGGTCGCTCCTTGCGGTCACGAACTTCAGGCACCCCCGGCTTTCATGGCTTGACGGGCGGTGTGTACAAGGCCCGGGAACGTATTCACCGCGCCATGGCTGATGCGCGATTACTAGCGAATCCAGCTTCATGGAGTCG
>JAGHSF010000018.1 GCA_018065985.1 Candidatus Cryptobacteroides choladohippi | reverse complement strand
AGGCGCCTCATTCGCTCCGAGCCTGTGCGCATTGGTAGCGGAGGCGATGCTCGCCTTCAGCAGGGAGTTGTGCCTCTGGACGGCAGCCAGAACATTCACAAAGAAGGTGACGAACTGGAGGTTGCTCTTGGCATCCTTGCCGGGAGCGAGCAGCTGAGTGCCAGTGTCGGTGCCCAGCGACCAGTTGTTGTGCTTGCCGCTTCCGTTGATGCCGTCGAACGGCTTCTCATGGAAGAGAACGACGAATCCGTGCTTTCTGGCAATCATATTCATGACATTCATGATCATCTGGTTCTGGTCGTTTGCCAGATTGGTCTCGCCGTAGATGGGAGCAAGCTCGAACTGGTTCGGCGCAACTTCATTGTGACGGGTCTTGAGCGGAATACCAAGCTTGTAGCCTGCAATCTCAATGTCTCTCATGAACGCAGCGACCCTTGAGGGGATTGCCCCGAAGTAGTGGTCGCCGAGCTGCTGGCTCTTTGAAGATGCATGGCCCATCAAAGTCCTGCCGGTCAGCATAAGGTCAGGCCTTGCCGCATACAGGTCCTCATCAACAAGGAAGTATTCCTGTTCCCAGCCAAGGTACGAGAAGACCCTGTTCACCTTGGGGTCGAACATGCGGCAGATAGGAAGCGCCGCATCGCCCACAGCCTTGAGGGCCTTCTTGAGAGGGGTCTTGTAGTCAAGGGCCTCGCCTGTATATGATATGAATACAGTCGGGATGCAGAGGGTATCCTCCTGGATGAATACAGGGGAAGTAGGGTCCCATGCCGTATAGCCTCGAGCCTCAAACGTCGCGCGGATGCCGCCGTTCGGGAAAGAGGAAGCGTCAGGTTCCTGCTGAACCAGAGCCTTGCCGTCAAAGGTCTCGATCATTCCACCTTTGCCGTCATAGTCAAGGAATGAGTCATGCTTCTCTGCCGTGCCCTCTGTCAGGGGCTGGAACCAGTGGGTGACATGAGTAACTCCGTGCTCCATCGCCCAGGTCTTCATTCCATCGGCAACCTTCTGTGCCGTTGCACCGTCCAGGGCAACGCCGTTGTCGATGCAGTTGCAGATGCAATCGAAGGTCTGAGCGTCGAGATACTTGCACATCTTCTCACGATTGAACACCAGTTCTCCGAAACAATCTGAAAGTTTACCCTTTGGTACATCCACGGCGATAGCCTTCTTGCCGAAGGCTTCCTGAACCATGTCAAACCTTTGCTTACTCATAATTATACTACTATCTATTTGGAGTTAATTTTCATAATGGCGCGGTTGGTCTTTCCGTCGATGCACAGCAGAAGGTCTTCAGGGAGGCAGACGTGACGGAGGTATTCGGTCTCCTCGACGGCCTCGAGCGCATCCAGCACCGCGAAATCTATTCTGTCATCCCTGTTGGCAAACGGATTGACGTTTACATAACCCACATTGAAGGACGTGAGATTCTGGAAGAAATGCGTTCCCTGACTCGGGTCTACCTGGAAATCAGGAAGCGAGCACTCCACTATGGCACGGGCTTCGGAAATGTCGCCCCATACCACAGGCACGCCAAGTGAATCCTGGCTTGTACCCCAGCGGCCGAATCCAATGAGCACGTAGCCTCTCCGTTCGTTCGCCATGCGCGCGTTGATTCCTCGGATCTGAGCGGCCATTTCCCTTGTTTTCAACACATTCCAGGCGTCCTGCTTGAGGTATACTATATCTCGCACACCCTCTATCCATCCTGTGCCCAGGGCGCAGTTGGATTCCAGGAAGGCTCCTGAGGAGTCCACTTCATTCCAGTTGACTTCCGCATAGCGGGAGTCGATGGAGATCGGGCGGGCCTGCAGCACAGAGAATACTGAAGTGCCGTCTTCGGCGATGTCGGCTGCGAACTCTATCTCGACATCGCTCTTCATCTCGTCCTTTATGATGCGCAGCAGCGTGTCACCTATCTCGGCAACCGGGAAGGTATTGTATCTGAGCATCTGTGCAAAGGTGACGAACTTCGGTCCCTGAGGGAACGCAGAGTCGACCATACGCATGTCGGCCATGTCCCAGGTAGACACGACGCGCTTGAATGACTTGAACTTGTTGCAGTCGACTATACTGAGCCTGTCAAGATTGACCGCATCGTTGATGGATGTCTTGAATTTGTCGGCACGCGTACTCAGGGCATACATCACGTTCTGGGTCTCCTTCATGGCGAGGTCGGGGGTGGAAGTCTGAAGCACGTGCTTGGGGTATCTGGGCGAGAACCTGAGCACCTGCTCGCCGTCAACCACGGCCTTGCCCAGGCCATAGGCCAGTTTCATGATACCGTCTTCGGGCTGCTCGTAGCCTATGGGGTACGAGTTGATGCTTGCGGCAACGCCTGAAAGAGTCGGGAAGAAATAGCCCTGATCCTCGCTTCCGCAGACCTCTTGCACAACAACGGCCATCTTCTCTTCAGAAATCACGTTGCCTGAAGCCTTGATGTAGCTTCGGGCCGAAGAGAAATAGACGCTGGCGTACACGCTCGCGACTGCCTTGCACAGCATCCTGAGCCGCTGGTCCTCATTCTCGGAATCGGGAATCATGTAGGTTGAATACACACCCGCAAAAGGCTGGTGATATGAATCCTCGAGCTTTGACGACGACCTTACGGCCAAGGGCTTGTGCACATTGCTGATGAACTGACGCAGAGCCTCCCGCAAGTCACGGGGCATAGCTGAGGAAACAAACTCAGAGAGAACCTCATAGTCGTCAGGCTCGGAATTTATGACATACTTCAGACCATTCTCCTGAATGAATCTGTCGAAGTATTCGGTGGTTATTACAATTGTGCGCGGGACCATGACCCTGACCCCCTCCCATTTGTCGTAGAGGTGGTACTTCTGAAGGATATGGTTCAGGAACGCAAGGCCTCTGGCTTTTCCGCCAAGAGAGCCCGAGCCTATTCTTGAGAACCATATGGCGTCGTTGAAGGTGTCGGGATTGTAGGCAGCCACAACACCCTGCGCCTGCGAGATGCGGAAATCGTGAATTATGTCGATGACATAGGCGCGGTGCACCTCGATGTCGGTGAAATTCTCAGAGCGGATAACGGCAATTTTCTTGCCCAGTTTGAACAGGCCGCGTGCATACAGCCACTTTGAAAGATAGTTGTTCTCGGTAAGACGGTTAAAGGCATCCTGAGGAATGGTCTTCAGAACGTTCTCAAACTCGAACAGGTCCTTTGCCCTCGCCACTTCCTTGCCGGTGGCAGAGTCAAAGATGACAAAGTCTCCGAATCCGAACTCCCTCTCGAGGTACTCCCCCAGTTCCTGATGGAGCATGCTGGATGACTTGCGCAGGAACCCCACGCCCAACTGGTCAGCCACCGCCTTCATGCTCTGCTGCGACGACTGCATCAGGAATGCCATCCTGGGATTCTCCTTCTTGACGTACTTGCAGAAGTCGACACCTGCATCAATCTTCTCGTCGGAGCTCTTGTCGCCCTTGTGAATCACAAAGCCGACGTCGGAGATGATGCCCAGGAAGTTGTCTCTGTACTTGTGATACAGGTCCATGGCGTCGTCCATATTGGTAGCCATGAACACCTTGGGGCGAGAGCGCTTTCTGAGGATCTGCTCCTGCTCGTTCAGCGCATCCTGGATCGACCTCTTGTTCTGCTGCAGGATGATCTTGTACAGCGCCGGAAGATAGGTGGAGCAGTAGCGCATGTTGTCCTCCACGAGGAGGATCGCCTGCACTCCGCATTCCAGAATGTCATGCTCGGCATTGAAGCTGTCTTCAATGAGCTTGATTATGGCGATGATGAGGTCGGTGGAATTGTCCCAGCAGAAATAATAGTCAATTCCGCAATCTCCCTGCTCCTGGATCTTGCGGAATATCTCTCTCGAATATGAAGAAAGCAGCACTATGGGCACATCCCGGTCGTAGGACTTTGCCTGTGCGGCGAAATCGAAGACGCTGATCTCGCCCACATAATACATCGTCAGAATAAGGTCGAATCGCGCTCCGGCAGCGAGAATGTCCAGAGCATCCGACGTCGTTTCGACACGATGGATCTCGGGTGGATTGGAGAGACTCAGATCCATGTATTCCTGTCTGATCTGAGTCTCTATCCTTCCATCCTCTTCAAGCAGAAAACCGTCATAGCTGTTGCATATCAGCAGAATGTTGCGGATGCGTCGCGCCATGAAAGTTGCCGAATCCTTCATATTACGGATTGTGAATCAATTAAACAAGTCCCTGGTCAACCATTGCGTTTGCGACTTTGATGAAGCCGGCAATGTTTGCACCCTTGACGTAGTTGATGTATCCATCTTCCTCGGTGCCGTACTTGAGACATGCGGCGTGGATGTCGGACATGATTCTGTGGAGCTGAGCATCCACTTCCTCGGCTGTCCACTTCTGACGCATAGAGTTCTGGCTCATCTCGAGGCCTGAGGTAGCTACGCCGCCGGCGTTCGATGCCTTTCCGGGAGAGTAGAGGATGCGTGCCTCCTGGAAGATTGCGATAGCCTCAGGTGTAGAAGGCATGTTGGCACCTTCAGCGACGCAGTAGCATCCGTTGGCAACGAGAGCCCTTGCCTGCTCGCCGTTGAGCTCGTTCTGGGTTGCGCAAGGCATTGCGATGTCGCACTTGATCTTCCAGGGGCGCTCGCCGGGGAAGTACTGAGCTGTAGGATATTTCTTTGCGTATTCGCTGATACGGCCACGGATGGCATTCTTCAGGTACTTGACGTACTCGATCTTCTCCTCGTTGAGACCGTCAGGATCGTAAACGAAACCGTCGGAGTCAGACAGTGTCACAACCTTGGCACCGAGCTGCATAGCCTTCTCGGCTGCATACTGGGCAACGTTGCCGGCACCGGAGATGACTACGGTCTGGCCCTCGAAGCTCTTGCCTCTTGTAGCGAGCATCTCCTGAGCAAAGTAGCAGGTACCGTAACCAGTAGCCTGAGGACGAAGGAGACTTCCGCCCCATGCGAGACCCTTGCCGGTCAGAGTTCCTGTGAACTCGTCGCGCAGGCGCTTGTACTGTCCGAAGAGGAAACCGACTTCGCGTCCGCCGACACCGATGTCTCCCGCAGGTACGTCAGTGTCCTGGCCGATATGCCTCTGGAGTTCTGTCATAAAGCTCTGGCAGAACCTCATTACCTCTGCATCAGACTTGCCGCGGGGGCTGAAATCGGAACCGCCCTTCGCACCGCCCATGGGAAGTGTAGTCAGGGAATTCTTGAAAGTCTGCTCAAACGCGAGGAACTTCATGATGCTGAGGTTCACACTGCTGTGGAAACGGATACCTCCCTTGTAGGGGCCGATTGCGCTGTTCATCTGAACACGGTAGCCTCTGTTGATCTGGATCTCTCCACGGTCATCCATCCAGGGTACACGGAACATGATCACCCTTTCAGGCTCGACCATCCTTTCCATGATCTTGTTGTCAAGGAGATAAGGATAAGCCTCAAGATAAGGGGCGACGCTGGTCAGGACCTCTCTGACTGCCTGATGGAACTCGCTCTCACCAGGGTTCTTCGCGATGAGCTTTGTCATAAAGCTCTCGACGTACTGTTCTGCAAACTTAGTCATACTGTTTTTCAATTAAACAATTATTTCTCTTTCTATAATGTGATACACCAGGAATGGGCGTCTTCGACCGTACCGTCCTGAATACCACGAATGGTATTGTAGAGCATGGCGCTGGTCTTGCCGCATACCTCCTTTGACCCGAAGACGTGGTTTCCGATGATTGCGGAGTCCTCGATGGTGGCCTTGTCCACAATGTTCCAGATAGGTGTGATGACCACTGCGGTACCGCAGGCATTGACCTCGCTGAACTCATCGAGCTCTGACACGGGCACCACCCTCTTCTCGACCCTCATGCCAAAGTCGGCTGCAAGCTGCTGGAGGCTCTTGTTGGTGATAGACGGGAGCACGGAATCCGACAGCGGAGTCACGTATGAATTGCCCTTGATGGCAAAGAAATTCGAAGACCCGAATTCGTCAATCTTGGTATGAGTGAGAGAATCGGTGAAGAGAATCTCCTTGTAACCTGCAGCGTGGGCACGGTTGTATGCCCTGAAAGAAGGCGCATAGTTGGCGCTCAGCTTGTAGGAACCTGTGCCGTTCGGGGCAGCCCTGTCAAAGTCACGGCAGATAACCGCATTCACAGGAGTCAGAGAGGCAGTACCTGAGTAGCTGCCCACCGGGTTGCCCATCACGATGAAAGTCACTTCCGTGGATGTGAGCAGATTCAACTGAGGATTGGAACCGATCAGAAGGGGTCTGAGGTACATCGATGCATTGTAACCGTAAGGGGGAAGGAAATCGAGGTTCTCCTTCACGCACATGAGGCACATCTTCACGAACATTTCCTCAGAGGGATAAGCCATGTCAAGAAAGACTCCGGCCCTCTGCATTCTGCGTGCATTCTCATCCGGGCGGAAAAGACGGACCTTGCCGTCCACGCCGCGGAATGCCTTAAGTCCCTCGAAGCAGCTGTTTGCATAATGCAATACGCCTGAATAAACATTCAAAACCATGTTGAGGTCTTTCACAACCTCAGGCTCCGACCATACTCCATCCTTGAATTTGGATACAATGACGGCATTCGTTTCCCTGACCTCAAAACCGAGGTTGTTCCAATCTAAATTCTGTTTCATCGCGTAACAATTAGGTCCGGTTCAAAGCAACCAGCTAAAAACACTTACTAACCCGGGCAAACCCTGATATTGAAGACCTCCAGGATTTGCTCGGAATAAATATATATTTAATTTTTTTAATATTGAAGTGGTGTGATACGACTTGGAACACTCTTGGCGTTAATTGGAATAACTTTTCCTATACCCGACGGCGCTCATGCTCTCATGCTTCCTGAAAAACTTTCCAAATTGCGAAGGCCCGGCAAATCCCAGTCTGTCTGAAATCTGATTTACAGACAAGACATTCTCGATCAGCATTTTTTTTGCTTCCTGCAAAATATAGTAGTCTATCCAGTAGCTCGGGGCCTTGCCGGTAGTGGATTTGACGCACACATACAGGTATCTGTCGGATATGTTGAGCTGCGCCGAATAGAAACTCAGCATGTGTTCTGTGCGGAAGTGTACCTTGAGAAGCGAAAAGAATCCCGAAGACACAAGAGGCTTCCTCGACGACGCGGCGCTGTCTCCTGTGCGAAAGCACTTTCCAAAAGGACCATAGAACAATGAGAGCGTTTCAAACTTGGCAGATACCAGACCGTTGACGTCATCCGGGTCCTTTGCAATTTCTCTCAGGGTCTGCACATAAAGTTCGAGGCGCGCCGACGAAGCCTCGTCAATATGGATCACCGGATTCACCAGAACAGACGAGCGCAAGTCGCTGAACTTAACCGAATCATGGTACAACTCTTCCATGAAGCGGTCAGAGAACACCGCAGCGCGCTGCACCGTGTTGCTGTTGTTGATGTTGGCGCGCACCACCTGGCCCTGGAAATACACAATGAGGCAATGGCCCTCAACCCGGTGAGAAACGCCATTGACCGATATTGTGCCGCCGCCCTCCAGCACCTCGAAGAAGGTGTTGCCCGCCGAGATGAACTCATATTCCAAGACGGGATCGAAGACGAACTCATCCAGCAGAAGGATGTCGTCGCCGATGCGGTGGTCCTCCGCAGCCGTCTGGGCGAAGGTGGCCTTGTAGTCGATTTTCTTGATATTGCGTTTCATTGTCTGATATGTTACTTCAGCTTCACTCAGTGAATGCCGACCTCAGCTGCTCAAGTGCCTGCGAGAGCACGCTGCGGGGGCAGCCGACGTTGAGGCGCACGAAGCCGATGCCCTCGTCTCCGAACATCGAGCCGTCGTTCAGGTACAGCCCGGCCTTGCGCTTGAGAAAGTACATGAGGTTCTTCTGACTCATGCCGAGCTCGCGGCAGTCGAGCCACATAAGGAACGACGCCTGCGGCAGCAGGGCCTTGACCTGAGGGATGTTGCGGCGCAGGTACGCATCCACGAAGGCGATGTTGCCCTCGACGTAGCGCAGCATCTGCCTGCGCCATGCGGCACCTTTGCGGTATGCGGCCAGGGTGGCCTCTATCGAGAATATCGAAGGATAGTCGAGTTCGTTTGCATCCATGAACGCAAAGAACCTCTGCCTGATTTCAGGGTTGGGGATGATTGCGTAGGAGCTCACCACTCCGGCGATGTTGAAGGTCTTGCTGGGTGCCATGAAGGTGATGCTGTTCATCGCAGCCGCCTCGCTCACGCTGGCGTAAGGCACGTGCCTGAAGCCCTTGTGGGCCATCTCGGCATGAATCTCATCCGACACCACAAGCACACCGCGCTCAGAGGTGATCTCGGAGAGGCGCTCCAGCGTTGCGCGGCTCCAGCATATTCCGGCCGGATTCTGCGGATTGCTCAGGATCAGCACCTTGCCACCAGCATCGATGCACCGTTCGAGAGCATCGAAGTCCATCTCATAGCCAATCAGCCTCCCCTTCTCCTCAACGGGCTTCAGCGGAGCGTACAGCACCTCCATTCCGTTCTTCTGAGAGACTATGCGGAAAGGATGATAGACAGGCGGCTGTATGATGACCTTGCTCCCCCGGGCAAGGAAGGCGCACTCGGCAAGACCGATGCCCTTGACGATGCCGGGCACAAAGCACATCCAGTCAGGATCCACCTCCCAGCCGTGCAGGTTGCGCACCCAGCGGGCTATGGTGGGGAAATAGTCCTTCGGAATGAAGGGATAACCCAGAATCGGACAGTCGAGTCTGCGGCGTATGGCGTCCATGACGAAGTCGGGGGTGCGGAAGTCCATGTCTGCCACCCAGAGGGGAATCAGCCCCTTCGGGGCCTTGTCGAACTTGACGCAGCCGGTCCCCCTGCGGTCGATCATTTCGTCGAAATCGTATTTCATGGCTATTGCTTTTCGTTCTCCATCAGGCTGATGTATCCGAGCAGGGCGCCCCAGTGATAGAATTTGTCGGAATTCTCGACGTCGTCGCCCTCGCCGGTAACCGAGTTCCAGTTCTCGAAGATGTAACCCCTGGCGGTCCAGTCCTTCATGAGAAGGCTGGCAGACTTCCCGGCAAGCATGGCCCGGACGCCGGCACAGTCGTAATTGCGAAGTCCCAGATACACCAGGAAGTTGGTCGGGCCCCAGATGCGTCCGCGCCAATAGGTATTGTCGGCAAATTCGGGCGCGTTCCTTGGCGTGCACGGAATGACCCACTCTCCCCAGAACTCGTCTTCGTTCAGCAGATGCTCATCTATCATGCGCCTCGCCTGTACGGGGGTTGCGGCATTGCAGAGCATGGGATAGAAGTTGGTGGGATCCATCCTCTTGACCAGTTCCCCGGTCTCGAGGTCCTTGCAGAAGAACATGCCGTCCTCCTCGCTCCAGAGGCTCTGGATGCTGTCGCGCATCTTCCTGCCGCGGGCCAGCAGATCCCTGGCATCACCGCGGCGGCCAAGCTCGGCTGCTATCTTCGCAAGATATTCGCAATCCATCACATACATGGAGCTCAGGCCAACGTCATTATAGCTTACTATGTGCCTGTCGGGGAAATAGCCGGCATTGTCGTAAACATAGGTATTGTCCAGGCCGCACTCCAGGACGGAGACCTCCCTTCCCCACTGGGCATCGGTGTAGTCCTCGCCATTGCTCGGGGTCGAGCCCCAGCACAGCAGGCCGTCAGCCTGCCGATTGTCAAGCCACCAGAGATTCCAGCGCAGCAGGCGCGGATACAGCAGTTCAAGGAACCAGCGGTCGCCGTAGCGCTCGTATATCTTCCAGACGGCACGCGAACCCACGGGAGGCTGCGAGCGGTCATATGAGACCCTGTCGTTGGAGCAGGTGAAATTAGGCACGAAGCCGCATCTGTCGACCGCCATGGTGATCTCGATGGCATTGCAGATGGCAAGCTCGCGGTTATCCACGCTCAGCATCTCGCTGGCAAAATATGTATCCCAGTCAAAGAGCACGTATCCGCCGAGATCAGCGCTTGTGTTCGACCATCCCACATTCCAGTTGCGGCTCACCGGAGTCACCACCACCGCGTCTGCAGGATCGTACACCGTATCCCAGGCAAGCACTGTCTGCATTGCATGGTGGATGTCGTACATGTCGCCCCACCTCTCGCGTTCAGAACGCTCGAATTCCTCCTTGCGGCCCTGAAGCAGGGTCTCGGCCTCCTCAACGGTGATATCATCGCCGGTATAGACCAGCACGGGAGCATCAGCACGGCAGGTATAATAACCGTCATTGTTCCCGCGGTCATCCCCCGGGCCGTTGGATATACCTTCAGCCGTAAGGGTATACCTGCAGTCGCTGCCCACCACATGCCCGCGTATCACATCGGTATCATGCATGGAGATAAGGTCGAAGTACTCCGGCGCCACGTCGTACTCCGCCTCTAGCCTCTGTCCAGCCCATATCTGACCGGGCTTGATGACCATACGGCCGGTATTACCCTCTTCCAGAGGTGTCACGAGCATGACAAGGCGCTTGCCCTCGGCAGAACAGCGCAGCTTGACGGACGTACCGTGCCAGCTGGCGTCGACCTCGCTGTAGAAGCCGTCGTAGCTGTGGTCATAAGGGTGGACGAGGACGGCATCCTCGTCACGGTTGCCTACGCGTATCTGATCGTTCACATTGCCGCCGGCATCCTGCATCGAGAGCTTCACACCCGTAAGTTCGGGGAAGTATACCTGCGTGAACACACTTCTGGTATCCCAGCTGTTCCAGCCCTTTTTCAGTTCCTTCCTTATCCTGGCATATTCCCATTCAGGGTAATCAGCGGCGCTCCTGCCATTACCGGAGCATGCTGCCAGGACAAGGACTACCACTGCGAACAAATAGAAACGTCTCATCAGAATTGCGATTTTTGCAAATTTACGATTTTTTGCGATTTTTGTAAACAGCAAAAAAAACATACCCATATGGAAAAGACTGGATTCTACATACCCAAAAACTACCGGGACCTGTTGGGAGGCCCGCAGAATACCGAAAAAGGCATCAAGGCCGTGAAGGACATGTTCCAGGCCAATCTGGCGGCGCAGCTCACACTGCTCAGAGCCACCGCACCCATGGTCGTGCTGAGCGGCCAGGGCATCAATGACGACCTCAACGGCATCGAGCGCCCGGTAAACTTTCCCATCAAGTCGCTCGGCGACTGCAGGGCCGAGGTTGTCCACTCGCTTGCCAAGTGGAAGCGCATCAAGCTCGCGCAGATGAAAATGCCCGTCGGACGTGGCATCTACACCGACATGAATGCCCTCCGCCCCGACGAGGACCTCGACAACATCCACTCGATATATGTTGACCAGTGGGACTGGGAGAAGGTCATCGACCGCAAAGACAGGAACCTCGATTTCCTGAAGCAGACGGTGCGCCGCATCTACGAGGCCATCAAGGTCACCGAGAACAAACTCTACGTTGACTTCCCCCAGCTTGAGCCCATCCTGCCCGAAGACATATACTTCATCGGCAGCGAGGAGCTGAGGCAGCGCTACCCCGACCTGTCCCCCAAGGAGCGCGAGGATGCCGTGACCCGGGAATACGGGGCCGTCTTCATCATAGGCATAGGCGGCAGGCTTGGCGACGGCACGATACACGACGGCCGCGCCGCCGACTACGACGACTGGGCGCTGAACGGCGACATACTCCTCTGGAACCCTATCCTGGAGCACTCGTTCGAGGTTTCAAGCATGGGTATCAGGGTCGATGAGGAATCGATGCTCAGGCAGCTCGAGGAACGCGGGCAGCTCGAAAGGAAGGACCTTCTATACCACCGTATGCTGCTGCAGGGCAAACTGCCGTGCACCATTGGCGGAGGCATCGGCCAGTCCAGACTCTGCATGTACATGCTGCGCAAGGCCCACATAGGCGAGATCCAGGCCTCCATCTGGCCCGAAGACATGCGCCAGGCCTGCGAAAATGCCGGAATCGTACTGCTCTGACAGCCGACGCTCGGAGGCAGCAGGAAATAAAGCAGGAGGATGACCTCAAGTCCTTGGGACTCTGGTCATCCTCTTCTGTTTTCAGGCCCGCAGGCCCGGTTGTTCAAAGGATCAGAAGCAGGTCTTGATACCCGCACTTATCACGCCCTGGGTGCCGAAGCCGGCCTCTACGAATCCGCGGACGGCCTTGCCGCCGAAGTCAACGCCAACGGGGCTGACCTGCAGAGCCAGTGAGCAGTTTGCTGCCTTGTCAGGCACGAGTGCAACGCTCACACCGACACCGGCGCGGCTGTACATGCCCACATGGGCACGGTTGAACCACATCACCTTGGCTGTGGGCATCACGGTGATGAGGGTCTCTCCAACCTTTCTTATGTCCTCGGTCTTCTTGTTCTTGAATGAAGACTCGATGCCTTCATATCCTATAAGACCACCGAATGCGAAACGGCCGCTGTTGAGGTAGCGCATATACTCGAGACCGATGAAACCGGTGCTGTTGCAATTGCTGAAGGTCTCGTCAGAGAGAGGAGCGACGATGACAGCTCCCAGAATTCCGCCAAATGAATTGGCAAGGTGATTCAGGGTGAAATAACCGTAAGAGAGGCTGATCTCGTTGAAATCAGGCCTTGCGGCTCCGGAATAATTGAACTCGCTGCTTTGCTGTGCAGACAAAGAAGAGCATGCCAGCATGATGGATGCTGCAAGAAGTAAAATCTTTTTCATTGATCTTAAATTGAATTTATAAGGTAAATACACTGTATATATCATCAAATAGCGGGCCAAAGGGAGTGACGCAGCGTCCTACTCCCCTTCATCGCCCGACTTCTTCCTGACCTTCCAAAATGAGAAGAGGCAGATTCCGGCAAGCGCGACACCGCATAAGCCCTTAAGCCAGGGATAAGGCAGACAGCCGTTCCTGGCAAGGCCGAGAACGACGCCCACCACTATGAGAAGGATGGTGATGATGACCTTCTCGGCAGTATTGTATATGGAAATTTTCTTTGACATGACCTGTTCACTCGCTTTGATCGACCCGTTGCGGATCATTTTGCAAAATTACGAAATTTCCCTGACGTTTCACGCGGGCCCGTCTTGTCAAGGCCTACTGGAGAGAGTCCGTAGCTTTCGAGGACCTCGTCCGAAGTCCAGTGGTCCAGGCCATAACCGGAGTCGTCGGGGATGAAGATATTGCCCTCGCTCTCGATGTTCCGGCCTCTGAGTATCAGCTCGGGGGTCTTCACCACGAGGTTGCCGGTCAGATAGTTGCGGTTGACGAGTGCGGTGTCGAATACATGGACCATGTCAGGATAGCGCTCAAGGTAAAGTTTGCCCATAGGCGTGAGCGAATCCAACTCCGGGGTCAGCCCGAGGAGCTTGCAGTCGCCTTTGCTTCTGGAGAACCAGCTGTCAGCATCCCATGGCGAGTGGCTCAAGGCTGAGGTGCAGTCATAGAAGACGTTCCCGCGCACGATGTTGTCCTGGCCGCCATGGATCTGCACTCCGCCGAACCCGCTGCTGCCGCAGTGGTCGAACACGTTGCCCTCGACCAGCATTCCGGAGATGCGGTCATCGAAGCGCACGCCACCGGCAATGTTGTCCTTGGGGTCGCCAATGTTGTGGAAGTAGTTGCCGCGTATTACAATGCCCCTGAAGCCGTAGTTGTTGAAGATGTCGATTCCTCCCTGGTCATCGCTCTCGAGGACCAGATTCTCGAACTGGTTGCTTTCGACGAGGATGTCGTTGCCGTCAAGGCGCAGGGCCGAGGACGGACCGTCGCTGAACCTGTTGTGCACAATCGAGAGGCCGCAGCCGCCGAAGCGTATGCAGGGCTGATATGTCTTGCGGTAGAGCGACAGCGACTCTATCGTGCAGTCGGCCACCTCATATCCGGCCGGTTCCAGCGTGGTCCTGTCGCCTCCCTCCATGATGATTCCGGCACATCCCAGCTCGTACATGTGGCAGTGCAGGAACTTGTGACCCTGCCCCCCACGGACCACGGCGACATCCTGCGCGAACCGGGTGAAAGAGCAGTCCTCGAACACCACGTTCCGGCCGCCTTCGACAATGACGGCACCGCCACGGCCTCCGCACATTGCCAGGCCCTTGACGCATACGTCAGTGCAGCCGATGAATTTCAGCATGGCCGCATCCGGGAGCGAGGAAACGGCTGTCCCCTGCCCGTCAAAGCCCTCCGGAGCGTACCAGAAAAGCAGGCCCTTGCTGCGGTCTACCCAGTACTCGCCCGGAGTGTCAAGCTCGCAGAGCAGATTGATTCCGCGGAAACGGCGTTCGTCCCTGAAACCATACAGGCTGCGGCCCAGTACGGTAAACGACCTTGAGCGCACATCGAATGTGGCCTTGTTGTACTCGTCGTACCAGTCGAAGTACCAGTAGCCGTGGAAGCAGGGATCGGCCTCGTCAGCCCACCTGTCCATGCGGGGATCCACATACTCGAGCACCGGTGACTCGCGGGTCTCGCCAAGGTGCCTTCCGGTATAGGCAAAGCCCTTGTCAGGCCATCTGGAAAGGGTCTGGCGCCGGCCGTCATAATACAGGTCAAAGCGGTTGCTGTCTCCCACGGCAGCTCCAAAGTCGGAGAGGCCTGCAGCCCCGAGGTCTGTCTGCCAGACCTTCTCAGGGTACGGGACACGGCCAAGGGCGTCAGGGTCGCTCAGCTTCTGCCAGGGGCCGGTCTTCCTTTCTCCGGAGAGCACCACCCCGGCGCCGTCACCGGCTCGCAGAGTCAGAGGGCCGGCAAAGCGGTCGCCTTCGACAAGGACGCATCCGGTCATGGCATACCCGCCATCGCCGAATACAATCTCCACCGCATTCCCCCGATGGGCAAGGGAATAATCAGAAGCCTTGTCAAGCGCTGCGCGGAGGGTCGCAAGAGGCGCACGTCTCTTTCCTGAGGCGGAGTCGTCACCACCAGTGCTGACATAAATGCTGTACGGAGTACAGGCCGCCATGGCAAACATTGCAAGAATCGGCAGAATCTTTTTCATCTTAAAGAAGTATTTATGCAAAGATAGGCAGAAAAACACTACCTTTGCCGAAATTTCGTCATCTATGAAAAGAGTCATAGCAATTCAGTGCATTTTCGCCTGCCTGGCGCTTCTCGCGCCGCTCGCGCTTCACGCCCAGACCAAGGGCCCGCGTCACGAGATCAGCTTCGGCTGGGGCGACCAGTGTTTCGAGAAGGTTGTCTGGCATCAGAAATACTCCCCCAGTCAGATGCCCGGAGTATCCATCAACTATCAGGACCATTTCCGCTACTTCCAGCACTGGTTTGTCGACTGCAGCTACAGACTCAGCAACTGGCTGAGCATGGGTGTCATGGCCGATGTCAGCGGTGTCAGATGGGACGAGGTGCAGATTGTCGACGACATCATCACCCGCAGCCCCGACCACCACTTCTGCAACATCTCTCTGCTGCCGCAGTTGAAGTTCCACTATTTCAACCGCAAGCATGTGTCGTTCCACAGCAGCCTGGCGGCCGGCATGAACATCAACACGGGCAGCGAGATCGACTTCATGGGACGCAAGACCGCATTCTCGCCCTCATACTACCTGAACCCGTTCGGTGTACGGGGAATGTACGACAACTTCTTTGCGCAGGTCGACCTTGGCGCCCTGGTGGCCCTGGAGCATGCACACTGCGTATACATGATGGGCTCGAGGCTTGTCAGCGTCAGCGTAGGTTTCAAATTCTAAACGGCAGATTCCAAATATGAAAAAGATATATCTAATAGTGCTTGCAGCCGTATGCCTGGGCTCGTGCACATTCAAAGAAATCGACTATCTGGATTTCTCCCTCATTGACAGCTCGGACACCCGCATGTTCCAGCCTCTCAACCAATGCGTGACCGACCTCGGAAACGGCATGCCCGAGAGCACGGTACTGCCTGACGGCACCCCTGTCGAGGAATATCTGGCACAGGAAAGCGATGCCACCAAGGCCACCAGCACCACCCTGCCCGCATTCCTGCAGCAGTTCATGCGCTGGAGCCGCCAGAAGAAGGTGCTGGAGATTGCAGGCGTATACCAGTCAGTCGACGAGAACGGCGATCCCCTGACCCTGTCCGGCAAGATCGTGCTGCCGGCCGACCGCAAGATCAAGAGAGTCATCCTGGTGTCACACTACACAATAGGTACGGACTATGAGGCGCCCAGCAACACCTTCCCCCTCGAGGGCCTGCTGGCCACCCTGGGATACGCAGTGGTAGAACCTGACTATATCGGCTACGGAGCCACCGTCGACCGTCCGCATCCATATCTGATGATGGATGTCACGGCAACCAACGTTGTGGACATGTACTTTGCCGTGATGCCCTTCCTTGAGAAGCTGGACATCACTCCCGAGCACCCCGAGATATACCTGATGGGCTATTCGCAGGGCGGCGGCACCACCATGGCCGTGCAGAGGCTGCTTGAGGATTACTACAGCAACGCCGTGTCGATCAAGCGCGTGTTTGCCGGCGGCGGCATCTACGATGTGCGGTACACCTTCGAGAACTTCATATTCACCAACTGGGCCAGCTACCCCTGCGGAGTACCCTTCGTGCTGTACGGCCAGGTCAAGGGATTCCATCTTGACGACTCCTACTTCGAGAAGATGCTCCGTCCCGAGATACGCGGCGAGAACAACTGCAACCTCAACAGGTGGTTTGTCGAGAAGAAGACATCCACAAAGCAGATCAACCTGCAGATAGGCACCCACGTCACAGACCAGATACTCACCGAGAAGGCCATGACGCCTTCGGACTACGACGTATCCACCCTCTACTCGATGATGACCATCAATTCCGTACTGGCGTACGCCTGGACCCCCAAGGCTCCGGTGTTCATGATGCACTCCATCGACGACGACACAGTGCCCTACGGAAATGCCACCAAAGCGCAGGAAAGGTGGTCCAATGCGAACATACAGTACAACTTCGGACATTACGGAAACCATGTGATGTGCTGCGTGAGATTCATTTTTACCGTCAAGACTCTGCTTGAGCAATCAAATGACTAGTACCATGAAACGATTGATTTTCTGTGCCGTTGCCGCCATGATGATGCTGCTCTCATGCAGCCCCGAACCCATAGCCTTTTCCGGCAAAGACGTGAATATCGACATACAGGTGAACAAGGTATCATCCGGCTTCATCAAAGTCAAGTACAAACTGAACAGATCGGCATTCTACCTTGCCAAGATCGAAAAGGCGGTGCCGGGGGTCAACCCTGACGACATCGCCCAGCGATTCATGGAACTGGCATTGGACAGCGCCTACGTGGCATATGTGCAGTGGCGTCACAACTACCTTGTGGCCAATGAGCAGTATGTTGCCGACTTCACCTCACACATGCTGGATTACGGCGACACCGAGGAGACGCGTACATTCCTCACCCCTGATACCGACTACTGGGTATTCGCCTTCCCTGTAAACAAGGCTACAACCCGCCCCGACGGCAAGCTGTTCTGGAAGTTGGTACACACTCCTGTCGACAGCAAATGCACCAGCATACGTTTCGCCTACAGGGTTCGCGGCCTCTGGGATTACATATATCCCTACGACACCGAAACCAACCAGCTGGAGATCAACGTACCCTGGGGTGGCATGACCGCCGACAGCCTTGAGATAGTAGAGAGCGGCGCTGTGAACCCGGGAGCCTTTTTCATGGACCGCTTCGACAAGATGGACAGCAGGTCGCTTCAGATCCACAGCGGAGTGTATTCCCACTGGAACAACGGCGAGGGTGACGGGTCTTCGAAGACAATCTTCCTTCCCGGGCATGTCTACTATTCGGCAATGTCGGTGCTGGATGGCCAGCTGACCGAGGCGTTCGACATCTACAAGTTCAAATACACCGACGAGAATCTGGAACTTCAGTTTACAGACGAAGACAGCACACTTGGAGATTGGTAGCAGGCTCCGCCAGACAGAACATAAACGAATACAAATAATCGCATCATGGCATACGAACACAAGGACGGTCAGGGATCGATGTTCCGCAATGAGAAGCAGAACGACCGCCAGCCCGATTACAAGGGAACCATAATGATCAACGGAACAGTTTACGAGATAGCCGGATGGGAGCGCACCTCCCAGAAGGGCACTTCATACATCAGCCTGCAGGCAGGGCTCCCCAGGGAGCGCGACGTCCAGCAGGACAATGCCCCTCGCCAGCAGTATCAGAGACCCGCGCCGCAGTACAGCAGGCCTCCGATGCCAGAACCGGCGCCTATGCCCACGGCAGAGGACATGCCCGCCTTCGATCCCGGCGAGGACCTGCCGTTCTGATTGCCACACGCATCATTTAAGACGGTCGGCAAGTTCAAGAATCAGCTGCTCTGTCTTCTCCCATCCCAGACACGGGTCCGTGATCGATTTCCCATACACAGTCCCGCCATTCTTCTGCGCGCCATCCTCGATGTAGGACTCGATCATCAGGCCTTTGACCATCGACCTTATCGCATCATTGTGATCCATGCTGTGAATCACTTCCTTGGCGATACGGCCCTGCTCCAGGTACTGTTTTCCTGAATTCGAGTGGTTACAGTCAACGATTACCGCAGGGTTGACTATTCCGGGATCAGCCATGAAGCTGTCCGACAGGTGGACAAGGTCCTCGTAATGATAATTGGAATGACTGGTGCCATGGTTGTCGACATATCCGCGCAGGATCGCGTGACTGTACGGATTCCCGGCGCTCTCCACCTCCCAATTGCGGTATATGAACATATGCCCGCTCTGAGCGGCTTTTATGGAATTCATCATTACGGAGATATCCCCTCCGGTGGGATTCTTCATTCCGACAGGAATGTCCAGCCCGCTTGCCACCATACGGTGCTGCTGGTCCTCAACGCTCCTGGCTCCGACTGCGACATATGACAGCAAGTCTGACAGGAACACATGATTCTCAGGATAGAGCATCTCGTCCGCACATGAGAAGCCGGTTTCCATGACGGCCTTGAGATGAAGATGGCGGATGGCAAACAGCCCCTTGAACATATCCGGAGATGCAAGAGGATTGGGCTGGTGCAGCATGCCCTTGTAGCCAGCCCCTGTGGTCCTGGGCTTGTTCGTATAGATTCTCGGGATGATGACTATCCTGTCCTCGACCTTTTCCTGCACACGGCGAAGGCGGCTGATATAGTCCAGCACCGCATCTTCACGGTCGGCCGAACACGGCCCGATAATCAGAAGGATCCTGTTGTCCTTCCCTTCCAGAACCTCTCTGATACGCCTGTCGTTCTCTGATTTCGCCCTCTGTCCCTCTTCTGGCAGAGGATACATTTCCTTTATTTCCTGTGGGCTGAACAGCTCCCTGTTGAATGTCATGTTCATATTCATCTTTCTGCCGGATTATTTTCTGTCAAACTGTTTCCTGTTCCGTGTCGATTCGACCATCATTTCCCTGAGCGTCTGCGCATCGCCTTTCTCGATGGACGCTTTCAGTTTCTCAAGGCTGCTGGCAAACAGGTCGATCTGGTGGATCAGCACATCCCTGTTGAGCATGAAAAGCTCACTCCACATAGTCTCGTTGATCGCAGCGATTCTGGTAAGGTCCCTGAAGGAATCGCCGGAATACTTCGCCATCCGGGAGGTTTCACGGCATGTCATCAGAGATACAGCAACACAATGGGTCAGCTGGCTGAGGAATCCTATCATCTCGTCATGCTCCTCCGGGGGGAGCTCCGATATGTTGCCGAAGCCCATCATCCTTCCAAGTTCCTTGCATTGTTCTATGGCATGCGAAGTGTTGCCGGCGGTGGGAGTGACCAGATAGTTGGCACCTTTGAACACCGAGCAGTCGCTATTGACAACGCCCGACTTCTCCCGGCCTGCCATGGGGTGCGCCCCGATGAATTCAAGATCAGGCCTGAGCATGCGCTGGACCTCATACACGACCGGCACCTTCACTCCGGAAGTGTCAGTTATCAGCGTGCCTGGAGCTATCAGGTCCTGACAGTCCCTTATCCATCCGATGAAGTCGGACGGGTAGAGACATGAGACGATCAGCCTGTATCGCGAGATGAATTCCCTCTCGGGGACGACGGCCCCTTCTGTTATGATGCCTTTGCCGAGTGCGTAATCGATCGACTCCCGGTTTCTGTCAATGGCGCCCACCTGGACGCCCGCCTTGGTCAGGGCCTCGGCATAACTGCCCCCGATGAGTCCCAGACCTACAATCAATACCTTTCCGTGAGCGAGTGTCATATTTCCTGATGTCTGTAAGATCCTACAAGGCGAAGATTGTCGCATACGGTCTTCATCTGGCGGAGGAATTCCTTTCCATTTTCACCGTTCACGTCACCCTCAAGCTCCGCAAAGAAATAGTGGTTCCAGTTTGTCCCGTGCGAGGGACGGCTGTGGATATAGCACATGTTGTATCCATGGGAGCCTATGATATTCAATGCCTTGGCAAGGGCGCCGGCCTCGTTGCGGACCGCAAACACAATGGTAAAACGCGTGTCATGTCCCGAAGCGACAGGGCTGCTCATGGAGCGCGAGAACACGGCAAAGCGGGTCTGGTTGTGAGGGGATGTGTTGATCTGCCGGGCCATCACGTCGAGGCCATAGATCGATGCGGTCTCTTCGGAAGCGATGGCACCGATGCTCCTGTCCCCCATCTCGGACACGACCTTGGCAGCATGGGCGGTGCTGCCGGTCTCCTTGAATGCGATGGAGTTCCGGTTCAGGAACTCAGCGGACTGCCGTATAGCCTGGGGATGGCTGATGACAGTATCGATATCCCCCAGGTCGGCGCCTTTGACTCCAAGAAGGTTCTGCGTGATGCCCATATCCAGAATCGAGTTGATATACAGGTCACCATGATATGCAAGGTCAAGGACAGTCCCGACATCTCCGGCAAAACTGTTCTCTATCGGCAGTATGGCCACGTCGACATCGCCATTGACACACGCCGTGTATGCCTGGGTGAAATCGGGGAACGGGATGGTCTCGGCTTCCGGGAATGCCTTCTGTGCAGCGATATGGGCAAATGCTCCCGGGACTCCGCAATACGCAATCTTCATCTCTTTGAAAAGACGGCGCTGATAGTCCTTGGACAGATCCATCAGATGCTTCTGAAAAAGGACATAGAACTCCCTGAGTTCGGGATCCTTCACAAGGTCCTCTGCATTTTCCATCTTCGCCCGCTCACGTTTGTCGTCCATGATGCCAAGGCCGTTTCTTTTCTTATACTGCGCAACTTCACGGCTTTGCAGCATTCGCCGTTCGAACAGCTCAGCCATCTGGATGTCGATCTCATTGATGGCCTTACGAGCTTTGTCAAGGTCACTGTCCTGTCTCATACTCTGTAAAAAAATGAGGCTGCCCAATCGGACAGCCTCTGATTCATTTCGTTTCCTATGTTAACCGCGCACGAAATCATGACCGTCCATTTTCAAAACAGCGGCATAAAAATAAAAGTAAAAGTAACGTGCACAGTTCATCTTCTCGTGATAACTGTTTCAAAGTTATGAAAATATTCCGAATTTTCAAATCATTTGGGTATCGCAAGTAAATATTACTTTACGAATCAGCGGAAGGACTGTTCGTCTTCTTGTAGAGGAAGCGACGGATCTTCTGGGTTGCTGTCTTCTGGAACGATTCCCTCATGACTTCGACTGAAGAAATCTTGGAGGACTTGTTGACTCTCTTGTTGACGTAGTCGAGGATTGCTTTCCGGGTGGCCTCAAGCTTCTCGATGAAGCCTGCTTCCTCGCTGAATTTCCAGTTGATGGCACTTTCGTCAAGCTGTACAAGGGCAACAAGTTTTCCGTCTCTTTCAAGAACGAGCGATTCGTTTACCGAATCGATCTCGTTGATGACCTTCTCGAGTTCCTCAGGGTAGATGTTCTCTCCAGAAGGGCCGAGAATCATGTTGCTGAGACGTCCTCTGATATAGAATCTGCCTTTTTCGTCCTGGTATGCGAGGTCATTGGTCCTCAACCATCCGTCTTCCGTGAACATGGAGCGTGTACGTACCGGGTCCTTGTAATATCCGAGCATTATGTTGTCTCCTCGTGCGATGATCTCCCCTTCTCCAGTTTCCGGATTCACATTCATCAATTTGGCCTGCACCCCATAAGACGCACATCCAATCGTACCGTTCCCGGTTTCTTTAGGGTTGGCAGTGCAGATAAGAGGGGCCGCTTCTGTGAGGCCGTATCCGATAGCGTATGGGAATTTCAGTTTTCTGAGATACGTCTCCACATCCATGTTGAGCTTGGCGCCGCCGACTCCGAAGAATCTGAGCTTGCCTCCGAATGTCTTGATGAGTCGTTTTCCTATTATGCTGTACAGCAGGTGCGGCATCCTTCTTTCCATCCAGCTGAGCGCAGGACTCTTCCTGATGGTTGGGAGTATGCTTGTCTTGACCACTTTCTCGATTATCAGAGGAACGGAAAGCACAATCGTCGGCCTGGCTGTCTTGAATGCATTCATCAGGACCGTGGTGGACATCGGCTTGTCGAGGTAGTTCACACATGCTCCTACGAAAAACGGATATAGGAAACCGATGCTCATCTCATATGTGTGGGCCATTGGCAGGATCGATAGCCATACGTCCTTCTCCTTGCCTTTGAAGCAGTGGAGGGATGCCAGGATATTCTGGCAGAGGTTGCGGTGGCTCAGCATCACTCCTTTTGCATTTCCCGTCGTGCCGGAAGTGTAGATCAGTGCTGCAAGGTCGTCTGCATTTGGCTGGCAGACTTTTCCGTCGCAGGTGAATGATTCAGGGTCACGCTTTATTATCTCAAGCGTTTCTATGTCAAAGATAAGGGTCAGCTTCTGTCTGCATTCCTCAGTAACCTTTGAATAAAGTTTCCTGGATACAAAGAGCACCTTTGTCTCAGAGTGTGTCAGCATGTTTGTCACCTCGTTTTGGGAGGAATCAGGAAGAATCGGCACTGATACTCGTCCGAATGCAGTTGCTGCAAAGAACGCCACAGCCCAGTTCGGCATGTTCTGGGACAGGATAGCCACTCCGTCGCCTGCTCCGATTCCATAGCAGGACATGGTTCTCGAGAGGCCGTTGGTGGTGCGCTTGAATTCCTTGTATGTGTAGCCGTCGTCAGTGCCTACAAACCGTGACTGCCAGTTATTGGCGTAGACGCTGGTTGCGTATTGATAGAGATTAGCCAGAGTGTCCACATATGACTCTCTGAATTTGTTGAAGAATCTATTGCCAGCTTCCATGTGAGTCAGTGTTGTGTCAATTAATGTGTTACATAGCCTTCAGGGTGTTTCCCGGTCATGTGCATGGTTTCATAGATGGCCTGCATCCTCTCTGTGTCTGCACGCGCATCTCCGGTAAGCTCGAATTTCCGGCCACGACCTATTCTCTTTGTGCCCCAGTCGAAATATCCAAGATAAACCGGGACATTGGCCTGAGTTGCAATGGTGTGATAGCCTGTCTTCCATTTCCGTATAGCCTTGCGTGTCCCTTCCGGGCACATTGCAAGGTGGAACACCTCGTTCTCTTCGAACTGTCTTATTGTGCTGAGTATCTGTTTGGCCGGGTGGTCTCTGTCGATAGGCACGGCTCCAAGTTTCTTCATGAGCCCTGCTATAGGCCATACGAATACCGAAGACTTGACCATCACTTTTGCTGTTCCTCCCTGAGAGGTATAATAAAGGTATGATATGACGAAATCCCAGATGCTTGTATGAGGGACACCTATGATGATGCATTTGGGTTCCGGGACAACTGGTTCGCAAGCCGTCCATCCAAGAGCCTTGAGCATGACGCCGCAGCACTTTATCCATACTTTGTTTGGCATGGCTGAAATATCTCCTCATTCAGAATCTGCATTTACATGCGAAACTTGAATCAGATCATTTGTAAAGGAAACGCCTGATACTCTGTTTCGGGGTCTTCTCGAATGGTTTCAGGACCATCTCGATGTCGGCGACCCTGGAGTAGGCAGGGAGCCTTGAATTGATCTTCTGCAGAGCCTCCTTTGAAAGCACGGGACCGTTCTCGCCCGTGTAGACCAGAGCGGTCAGCCTGCCATTGCGGCTTACCACAACGGACTCGACGACATCAGGAAGGGAATTGATGACGGCTTCTATCTCTTCAGGATAGATATTCTGCCCGTTGGAAGAGAGTATCATGTTCTTGCTCCTGCCGCGGATGAATATGTTGCCGTCGGCGTCAATCACACCGAGGTCGCCGGTGCGCAGCCAGCCGTCATCGGTATAGGCCATGGCAGTAGCCTCCGGATTGTTGAAATATCCTTTCATGATGTTCTTGCCGCGGGCCTGTATCTCTCCGGCCACATGCTGCGGGTCCTCCGATTCGATTCTTACTTCACAGCCGGCTATGGCCTTGCCGCATGAGTTGGGGACGAAGCGCTCCCACCATTCATAGGCAAGAAGGGGCGCCGCTTCGGTCATTCCATAGCCGATGGTGTAAGGGAGTCCTATTCTGCGGAGCCAGTGCTCGACGTCAGGATTGAGCGCGGCTCCACCCATGATGACCTCGCGCACTTCACCGCCGAAGGCATCCATAAGTTTCCCCCGGATCTTGCCCAGAATGATCTGTGATATTCCCGGAATCGAGAGAAGCACTTTCATGGACTTCTTTGACACCACAGGACGCACGGAGTTCTTGAATATCTTCTCCATTACCAGAGGGACGGTGATGAGAAGATACGGCCTGACCTCCTTCAGTGCCCCCAGCAGAAGTGCCGGACTTGGGGTCTTGCCAAGGAAATAGACATGCGCCCCTCCGCTCATCGGATAGATGAACTCGAACATGAAACCGTACATGTGTGCCATGGGAAGCATGGAAACGATGCGCTCACCACCGTGGATAGGGATGTTTTCAAGGGCAAACTCGACGTTTGCATCGAAATTGCCCACTGTCAGCATCACCCCCTTGGGCGCGCTGGTAGTCCCTGATGTATAGTTGATGACAACCAGATCATCATCTTCCTGCGGGATGAAATGCACTTTGTCAGGGCTCAGATCATCAACGGATTCCGCGGATATGGCATTCTCAAGGCTGCCGGAATCGCCTGTCACGGACCAGAGAATCGAGAAATCGTCCAGAGATATCACTATGCGCAAGGATGGCATATGTTCCAGGAGCATGAGATTCCATGTCGATTTCTGGACAAACAGCACAGACGCCGAGGAATGGCGGACAAGGGTTGTCGCGTCTTCCGGGCGGAAGTCGGACAGCAGTGGAACGGCAACGGCATGGTATGTATTCACAGAAAGAAAGGAAATGGCCCAATTGGCGGAATTGGCCCCATAGATGGCCATCCTGGTCCCCTCCTCCAGCCCGGCCCGCCTGAACAGGCAGTGCAGGGAGACTATGCCCTTTGCTATATCCGCCCCGGAGAGATCACGAGTGTGGAAATCAGACAGGATAGGCCTGGTCCATGCATTTCTGAGAGTATTCTCAATGTGTTCAATGAAATGTGTCATATCTTTAAAAATTATGCAACGGCAAAGATAATTGTATATTTTATTGTTATATTTGCCAAGAATTGACCAATATTCGCATATTTAGGAAATTATGATAGATTTCGGAACCAGAGGTGCAGCTTTCAATAAGGTAATAAGAAGGATTGCAGACAAAGACAGAAGAGTCGATGACGAGATATTGCTCTTCGATGATTATACAGCAGCCCCCCTGTTGAGAAAGCCGCTGCGGACAAACTACACGGTGGCAGTGAACGTTCTCGAGGGAAGAGGCCATGCAATGGTGAATTCGGTCGAATACGAATTCGAAGCACCATGCCTTCTAATATTCGTCCCGGGCCAGGTATTCAGGCTGACAGAAGGATTTGAAAGCACGATAAAGACCAGAGTGATGATCCTTTCGGAAACATTCATGAACGAGTTCTTCAACATGTCATTCAAGATGAACGAGATATTCGCGACTCTGCTGCTGAATCCGGTGATCCATCTGGACGAATACGGATGCGCATATGTCGACAGCTATGTCAGATCATGCATCCTGACGATATCCGACCAGCAGAATCCCCGGAGGATCGACATTGTCAGGCACCTCACCATCGCACTCTTCTATGGCGCACTGGTCGGGATGTGCGGCAGAAACGGGAACCGCGGCAACCGCCCGACACAGATATGCGCGGAGTTCATGGCCCTGCTCAAGTCAGATTTCACCGAAGCGCACACGGTGGAGGCATATGCGTCAAAGCTGTTCATCACATCGAGGTACCTCACAATGTGCGTGAAATCAGTCACCGGCATGTCTCCCAACCATTGGATAGACTTCTACCTGATCGGCGAGGCAAAAAGACTTCTGCATGAGACGGGCATGACAATCGACGCCATCAGCGACCGCCTGGGATTCGTGTCTCAATCCGTCTTCGGCAAATTCTTCAAGCGCCTTACCGGAAAGACTCCGACAGAATACAGAAACGGCAAGATATGAGGCGGCGGGTCCCCCTCATATTTGTCACACCCGTCATTTTTGCTTAAATTTGGGTCATATTTCACAACTATATGAAAATAGAACATATCAATCATTTACTGTGCCTGGCAGCATCTGCTTTATTCATGACAGGATGCAGCCAGAGCATCAATCCCATCCTTACCGACGCCTATGCGGCAGACCCGTCTGCAATTGTATTCGGCGACACCCTGTTCGTATATCCCAGCCATGATCAGACCGCAGGCGTGGATTTCAACATGGAGGACTATCACTGCTACTACACCACCGACATGAAGCATTTCACCGATGGAGGTGTGATATTCAGGCCTCTTGAGCAGACCACATGGGTCAAGAAGCGCGCATGGGGTCCTCAGTGCGTCAGGAAGATGGTTCCTAAGAGCGAGACAGACCCTACCCTCGTGATGAGGTACTTCCTCTATTATTCCGGCAATAACAGCCAGATTGGCGTTGCCGTCAGCGACTCACCGTTCGGACCTTTCGAAGACCCTCTCGGCAAGCCGTTCTTCACCACAGACACCCCTGGCATATATTGCAACCGCGACTTCATCGATCCGCACTGCTTCATCGATGATGACGGCCAGGCATACCTCTTCATGGGCCAGAATACCGTCAACGTCGTCAAGCTGAACGACGACATGATCTCATATGACCACAGCGGCGGCGTCCTCGACGAGAACGGCAACGAAACCGGAGTCTATCATATCGATGTACCCAACTTCTTCGAGGCCATCTGCTGCCACAAATACAACGGCAGATACTACCTCTCATATGCAAATCCGTACGATACCGACCACGCATACGAGCTGGAGTACTGCATAGGTGACAGTCCGCTCGGGCCGTACGAGCACAAGGGCAAGTTCATGGACGCGCAGGGCAATTTCACCAACGAGCACTCCATCGTCGAGTACAAGGGAAAGTGGTGGGTGTTCTACCACAATGCCTATGTAGGTGTCGCCACCGGCGGCGGGGACCAGGCATTCAGCCGCCGCAGCATGTGCGCAGACCGTCTCTACTACAATGAGGACGGAACCATAAAGATGGTCAAGCCTACCAGGAACAACAGGAAATTCAACAAAGCCGTCAAGAACCTTACTCTTCCCGAATTATATCAGAGCGTCACCCAGGAGGAGATGCAGTCCGTATATGAGCAGGTGTGCACGCCCGTCAAGCACGGAATCGTGGTCAGGCCGGAGAACCCCGAATACAAGTCCGACAGCCCCAGTGTGTTCAGGCACAATGGCAAGTGGTACATGACATGGATCGTGTTCGACGGCAAGGGCTATGAGACCTGGCTTTCCGAGAGCGACAACCTCCTCGACTGGACGACCATTGGAAAGATAATGAGCTACACCAATGATACCTGGGACAGATTCCAGAAGGCCGGATACATTGCACTTCAGGACCTCGAGTGGGGCGGAAGCTATGAGATGCAGAAATATGACGGCAAATACTGGATGAGCTATCTCGGAGGATGCAATCCCGGTTACGAGACCGAGCCTCTGATGATAGGTCTCGCATCCTGCGACACGCTCGGCGAGCCGGTGGAATGGGAATGCGGCAGCGAGCCCATCCTCTCCCCCATGGACGAAGACAGCCAGTGGTTCGAGAAACGCACCCAGTACAAGAGCTGCATCATAGAGGACAAGGACCGCCTTACCGGTCACAGATTCGTCATATATTACAACGCAAAAGGTCAGAATCCCATCGTATATGGTCCGGACAGCATAACACCCGGATTCACTGCCGAGCGCATAGGCATGGCATTCTCCGATGACATGAAGCACTGGGAGAGATTCCGCTACAACCCCGTCGTCTCATTCGAGGACCCTGACACAATCACAGGCGATCCGCAGATCCAGAAGATAGGCAACCTCTATGTGATGTTCTATTTCCGTGCATTCGATCCGTCCAGAAAGTATATGGCATACAACAGCTTCGCATGCAGCCGTGACCTTATCCACTGGTACCCATGGGAGGGTGAGGATCTCATCTACCCGACGGAAGATTATGACAACGTGTTCGCCCACAAGAGCTACGTCGTGAACTGGGAGGGTGTGACCTACCACTTCTACTGTGCAGTCAACGACAAGGACGAGAGAGGCATAGCCGTAGCCACATCAAGGTAGCAGCAGGGCCTTCAACTATATCCCATTCTTGAAGAACATATCGCGCCAGTTCTGAAGCTTGATATCGCCACCATCATCGGTGGCGATTCCTGCATACTTCCCGGTATCGTCCACCAGTCTTTTGAGAAGGCTGATGGCTTCGGCATCAGTGGGAGCCATCTGCGGGGTGAGGGCCGGGGCCAAGACGGAAACAGCGAGCATGGCCGCAATGATGACGGGATAGAATCTCATTGTCATGGATGATGATTGTGTTCGTGCAATGTCCGTTGCTATCCGGCGATATACTTTCCGACCACGGGAATGCGCTGAATGAGAACGGCTGCAATGGCCACCGTCACGAAGGAGCATGCCGAGGTAGCGAGTATGACCAGAGGAGTGGATGGGATGAGGGACCTGAACAGGCCGGCAAAGGCGCTCAGGGCCACCATGTGCCCGAGGTACATGCCATAACTTGCCTTCGAGATCGGGAGTATGATACGATTGTAGAATGCACCACTGGCATGGATATTCCTGAAAAGGAGGATAAGGCCTATGGTCATGAGCGCCACGCCGATGGTATCGTTGATCCATGTTGTCTCCCACCATACGCCCATGCCGATCGGGCCCTCGACCGGGAATCTGCCCCCGGCGCTGATCTCCACCCTTCTGATGAAGCCTCCGAATACGATGGCAAAGCCTGCGAGGAAGCATGGAATACCGCAGCAGAGCGACTTCCTGAGGCTGATCCCGGTACCGAACTTCCTGAGCCACAGCCCGATGAAAAGGTAGCCGATGAAACCGCTCATATAATAGAAGGTTCCGTATCCGTTCCAGCTGGCCTCTCCCCAAAGCGGGTAGAGAGCCTGGCGCGGGATTCCTGTTGGGCCGTAAGCAAACGCGAGAGGCTCAGTGCTCAGATAATCCCGCAGAAGAGGGATCAGTGTTGTGAAAAGCCAGATGGCTATGTATATGCCGAGTTCCTTCTTCTGTACCCTTTCGGCCCATGCGGAAAGGATGGGCATGACAAGATAGAGGCCGATGAGCATATATACGAACCAGAGGTGTCCGGCCGCATAGTTGAAGTTGAACACCAGATCCTTGAGGTTGGAAACAGGTTCGCCCCAGTAGATGGCATAGAAAACGGACCAGAGCACGAACGGCACCAGAATCCTCACGGCCCTCCTCCGGAGAAATTCTCCGGCACTGTAGTGCAGAGGGAACTGAAGATAGCTCGACGCGATGACAAACAGCGGCACGCAGCAACGCACTATGGAATCGAAGAAAGCCGCCCATAAGGCGTCGGACCTGCTGGCGATAAGTGAGCCTTCGCCTCCCAGATAGAAAGGCTCGGTGCTGTGTACCACCATCACCATGAAACATGCGGCCACCCTGAGCCAGTCAATCCAGACAATTCTTTCCTTCTCCATTATGATTTCCTCTGCAAAAGTCGATTATTTTATGAAACGCGTTTACTATCTGTATTCCGACCAGCTCTTTATGGCAAGGTCTTCAGGTGTGATGGTGCAGAAGCACTGTATGAATGCCGCGGCAAGTCTGGCGTTCGTAAGCAGCGGGATGTTGAGGTCCACCGCCGACCGCCTGATCCTGTATCCGTTGGATATCTCGTGGACGGTGAGGCAGCCGCGGATCACCATCTCGACCTTGAAGGGCTCGCATCTGTAGCCCACGGTCACTGCCGGATCGGGCACAGACAGCTTCCAGTTGGGGAGGATGTCGGCCGTAGCATCGAGGAAATTCGCAGCTATCTTGTTGAGTATCTGACCCTTGTATGGAATCCCTTCGGGCAGGACGCAGTCGAAGGCCGAAATCCTGTCGGTGGCTACCATCACAACAAGGTCATCGTCGCCATATACGTCGCGAACCTTTCCTACATACCGGCTTTTCAGTCCGGGAAAGGAAAAATCTGTATTGATTATTGTATTCATCTTGTTCTTTACTGATTATCGTGTCCCGGTCCGGGCCCACGGAAACATTGCCTGTGCTGCTGGAAGCAGAGAGAAAAGCCGTCAGTCGCGATTCGGGGAACGACTTGGCCTGGCGGTTCTATGGATTGGGGGGGCTGCGATTGACGGAGATAGTTGATATCCTGCCTGATACTGAGCAGGAATGACATTGCCAGTGCAGTGCACCCGGACTTATGTAGCCAACAATAACTCATCTCCGTAGGAATTTATGGGGATTCAATGAATTCGTCCGGGTTACAAAAATAATAATTCTTCGATGAAACAGTCAAGCTATTTCACATTATTTTCACCGGAAATGGTTGATTGACAACAATTCTCTGAAAATCAGTGATGAGTAAAGAAAAAACGCTATATTTGGGCCCGTATTACGAATTTTCTAAAAATTATCCTCTATGTTAAAGGACGTTTCAATCTATCAGGCGCCTGTCATCCAAACTCTGAGCGTCATGCCTATGGTAGAAATTCTGGTCGGCTCCGAATGGTATGGCGGAGCGGGATATCCCGGCAATTATTCTTCGGACGATGACAATCTCTACGGGGAATTCTGATATAATACTGTGACACGATGAAAAGGAATTTTATAGCGATATCAGCTTGTGCCGCAGTTCTTGCTGTGGCTGCGGGATGCGCGAAGCTCATCCCTGACACAACTCCTTCAATGGAGTCCATAGAAAATGAAGGCGGCGACTTTTCCGTAACATTCTATTGTGAAGGTGCCGGTGACACGAAAACCGGATTCCATGACGGTGACATATGGTGGACTTCCGGAGACGAGGTCCGCTTCATGCAGTTCTATGAGACAGAAAACGGAAATGTGGTGAATTCCACGTCAAATCAGGGACTCGCCTCTGACCGTGAGGTCTTCGGCACTTTCACCACCTCGAAATTCACTACGCCTCCGGATGGAACGACGGCAGCATACATTTCCCTTTATCCGAATGCAAACTACAAGAATTACTACAAGAAAAACGGTGTGTTCTATCCTGTAATGGTTCTTCCTGCATTGCAGACTCCTACCGCGGACAGTTTCGACCCGATGTCAGACATTCTGATATCCACATATATGACCGGTACAAGCCTGATCAACAAGTTCCAGATGTCGTATACGCGTCCATGCTCGATAGGCAAGATGAAGATATGCAATCTTCCGTCTTCGGAGAATGTCGATTCCGTACGTTTCTCTGCCATCAAGGACGGAAAGGCCGTCACACTTGCCGGCAGACGTCTGTACGATCTCGTCGAAGGTGATTTCAGCACGATAAAGCTGACGTCTGACGTCGAAGATAAGGCAATCGTCCTCGATTATACAGGGCAGGAGCTCAAAGCAGCGGGCGCAAACGGTTTTACTGCATACTTCTGCTGTTATCCTTTTGAACTTTCCGAGGGGGACAGCTTCAAGGTGGAGGTTTTCACTCAGGACGGAAACTCATATGCGAAGAATGCCACCATTCCGGGAACCGACGCCCTTCCCAACGGTTTTGTGTTCGAAAGGGGGCACGGGTCCGTGTTTACCGTAGACATGACTACGGGCGAGATCGGATGCAACTGGTTCAATATCAAGCAGAAGCCGTCAAGCAGTTTGACTGGTTCAAATTCACTGCTGTATTATTCCTTCAGTTCGCCGGAGGCTGTCAGCTCGGTGGACTTCAAAGTCGTTAGCGCTTCGGATTATCGCGCTGCGGCTGGCAATCTCAACAGTCTGCTCGAAAACGCTTCTTCGCTGTCATCCAGCACCATTTCCACCATTAATTCCGGCAAAGATGCCAATATGAATGGCGGTCTTGCATTTGTTCCCGATTCAGACTACTATGTAGTTGCCAGGGTTGTTTCCGGTGAAAAGGAGATCGTTTGCTCCAGGATGGTACATACGGAGACGTTCGGATTCACGACTGCCACAAGTTCTACGACCGGCAAATTCACCCATACTTTCTATGGCGTGGGATTGAAGTCCGTCGTTTACCTTGCTGTTGAGGCTTCCAAGGTCGGCACTCTGAACAATTCCAACTGCAGGACATATTTTGATAACAATCGCGCCAGTGCTGTCAGTCTCAGTGCTTCGACGGTGAATTCAATCAATGCTGCCGGTGCTGCCGGTTCCAACAGGTATACCATCAGCCCCGTCCTTGAGTCCGGGGTCAGTTGCGTGGATCTCGTGCTCGCCACGATGGAGGACGGGACGACGAAGTTCTGCTGGAAGAGCCAGATATCCAAATAGCAGGCCCGTGCCGAGAGAAGGGTGGTGCTCAATCTGGAAGGATTTTTCCAGTTTGAGCACCACTATCATTTACCTATGCAGAACCGGCTGAAGATGTGGTTCAGCGTATCCTGGGCAGAAATGCCGAGGTCTTCGCCCCAGATGCGGCCGAGGGCGCGGACGGCCTCGCGGAGGTCTTCGGCCAGAAGGTCGGTGGGGATGCCGGCGTCCATTCCCGCGAGCACGGCTCCAAGCGATGAGGAGGCGTCGCGAAGGGCTTCGTAGTGGCGGGCACTAGTGACCACGGTGCCTTCTGAAACGGATGATGCGTAGCTGCTGAGCTCGGCCTTCAGCTCATTGAGACCCTGTCCGTTGGCGGCGCAGATATCCAGTACGCCTTCAACCGGTTCCGCATCAGGGCAGAGGTCAATCTTCGTGCGCACCAGAATCAGTTTCTTTCCGGCCGGAACCACGGCGCGCACGGCGTCGACGGCGGAAATGATGCCTGCATTCCCGGAGCAGATGCGTCCCGGCGCCAGTGCATCAGCCCCGGCAGAAGCGCAATCCCCTGCCTTAGCGGCACTACCGTCAATCACGCCAATGACTATCTCGGCAGCGGCTATCGCAGAATGTGCGCGGTCGATGCCTATCCTCTCCACAGTGTCGGAAGTCTCGCGGATTCCGGCGGTGTCGATGAAGCGGAACTGCACTCCGTCAACCGTAACCACCTCTTCGACCGTGTCGCGGGTGGTACCAGGAATGTCGGACACGATGGCGCGGTTCTCCCCCACCAGAGCATTCAGCAGGGTACTCTTTCCGCTGTTCACCGCACCGGCAATCACCACCGGCACACCATTCTTGATGGCATTGCCCACCCGGAACGACTCCGATAGCGAGTCCACGTGCGAGATTGCCTGACCAAGGAGCGTGCGCAGCCTGTCGCGACCGGCAAACTCCACCTCTTCCTCGCTGAAGTCAAGTTCCAGCTCGACAAGCGCTGTAAGGTCGAGGATCGAATCCCTGAGGGTCTTGAGTTCGGCAGAATAGCCGCCACGCAGCTGATTCAGCGCTATGCGGTGGGCGGCAGCCGAATCGGAAGATATCAGCTCGCTCACCGCCTCGGCCTGCGCCAGGTCCATCTTGCCGGCAAGGAAGGCACGCCGGGTGAACTCCCCGGGCTCGGCCATGCGGCAGCCGGCATTCAGCAGCAGTTCGAGTATCTTGCGCACAATGTACGGCGAGCAGTGGCAACTGAGTTCGGCAGAGTCCTCCCCCGTGTAGGAATGCGGCGCGCGGAAGATGCTCACAAGCACCTCATCCACGCCTGGGATTTCGCCGAAGCGGAGTGAGTACCCGGGAGCATCGACCGCCTTTCCTGAGCGCAGGACGGCAATGCTGTCGACTGCCTGAAGCGACTGTGGGCCGCTTATGCGGATGACTGCAATGGCCCCACCATTGGACGCGGTGGCCGGTGCGCATATGGTATCAGACATATAATTTCTTAATTTTTAACCTTATTAGCGCAAAATTAACTAAATTTGCGGACGCATACAATCGAAACAACAACCAACAATCTATATGGATCAGCAAGTACACGTCATCAATCATCCCCTTATCCAGCACAAACTGAGCATAATGAGGAAAAAGGAAACCGGCTCCAAGGATTTCCGCCAACTTCTTACCGAAATTTCAATGCTTATGGGATATGAGCTTTCCCGCGACCTCAAACTCGAGGACTACGAGATCGACACCCCCATCTGCCATATGACAGCAAAAAGAATCGCCGGACGCAAGCTCGCGATCGTTCCCATTCTGCGTGCAGGCATGGGCATGGTTGACGGTCTCATGTCTCTTATCCCCGTTGCCAAGGTAGGCCACATCGGACTCTACCGCGACGAGGAAACTCACAAGCCCGTGGAGTACTTCTGCAAACTTCCCAAGGATATCGACGAGCGCCTCGTGATCGTGACCGATCCCATGCTTGCAACAGGCGGCAGCTCGATCGACGCCGTTCAGATGCTCAAGGACCACGGCTGCAAGCACATCCGCCTCATGTGCCTCGTAGCTGCACCCGAGGGAGTCGAGGCCTTCACAAAGGCACATCCCGACGTCAAGGTCTATGTGGCTGCAGTTGACGAGAAACTCAACGAGAACTGCTACATCGTTCCCGGCCTCGGCGATGCCGGAGACCGAATCTTCGGAACGAAGTAACGGAAAGACCGTCAATATTTGAAACTTGATCCTCCCACGAACTCTCTCAGAAGAGACGTCGGGGGGATTTCCTTGTCACTGACGGGATTGAAATAGCTGAGGAAAGTCAGCAGGCGATGGGCCTCACTGTATTCACGGCAGTTCTTGGGGACGGTGGAGAGCACCTGCTCGGCGTGGTTGCGGAGCACGGCAAACTCTACCAGATAGGCTGAGTTGAAGAGGACATCGGCCGTTTCCTGATAGGGGTAGATCCACTTGACCTCGGCGCGGCGGACATTGGGCCAGTTGCTGATAGTCTGCCTTGCGGTGAAGGCACCCACGTTGTAGTCGCGGACGATGCGGCGCAGGAGCCGGTTGTCGGACGTGGGGATGCAGTTGTGGTCGTCAAGTGCTATGCTGGTGATGGCATTGATGAATATGCGGTACTTGCAATCCTCGCTCACCAGCTCGGTCAGCTTGGGATTCAGGGCATGTATTCCCTCCACGAGCAGCACGGCGCCCGGCTCAAGCTTCAGCTTTTTGCCGTTGTACTCGCGTATGCCGGTGACGAAGTTGTACTCGGGGACTTCCACCTCCTCGCCATCGAGCAGGCGCAGCACATCCTGCTGCAGTGCGTCATGCGCAACGGTCTCGAAGTTGTCGAAGTCGTACGATCCGTCGGGCAGCTTGGGGGTATCCACACGGTTCACGAAGTAGTCGTCGGTCGAGAAGGAAACCGGCCTCAGGCCGCATGCCATCAGCTGTATGCTCAGTTTCTTGCACACCGTGGTCTTGCCTGAACTCGAGGGGCCGGTGATGAGCACGAGCCGGACCTTCCTCTCGGAATGGTAGAGCCGGTGGATGTCCTCGGCCATCTTGACTATCTTCTTCTCCTGCAGGGCCTCGGACACCTGGATGAGCTCGCTGGCACGGCCGTGACTGCATGCAAGGTTCACATCGCCCACGTTGTCTAGCCCCATGATGGCGTTCCAGCGAATGCTTTCGGAGAACACCTCGAATGTCTTGGGCTGCTCCAGGAACGGCGCCAGTTCGGATGGGTTGTGGCGGTCCGGCACCCGGAGTATCATTCCCCCGCGGTACGGCATGAGCTCCCAGACCTTGATATAGCCCGAAGACGGCACGAGCGCACCGTAGTACATGTCAGGATAGCCTCCGAGGGTGTAGTAGTTGACGTATATGCTGTCGCTGGACTGGAGCAGGTTGACCTTGTCCTGCCGTCCGCGCTCCCGGAAGATATCTATGGCATCGCCGGTCCTCACCTCATAGCGGTGGAAGGGAATGTCGGCATCGGCAATCTCCTTCATCCTGGCAGTGATGGCCCGGGCATCGGCAGCTGTGAGGACAGTGCCGTCAGCCTTTGTCAGAGTGCAGAAGTAGCCCTTGGAGATGGGACGGCGCATTGTGATGCGGCTGCCCGGGTAGAGGTCATCGCAGGCCTTGCTGAGCAGGAAGCACAGCGAGCGGCAGTAGGTGCCGCGGCCGCAGTAGCTGCCGTAATCGACGAACTCCACATCGCGGTTGTTGAACACGCGGAACTTGAGGCCCTCCAGGACATTGTTGACCTTGGCGGCAAGGATGCGCTCCGGACCGGCAATCTGGAACTCCGGCAGCATCTCGAGGAGAGTCGTGCCCTCCTGGAAGCTGCGTACCGTTCCGGTATTGATGCAATAGACGTTGACCATTACTGAATGATATGAACATCCCTCTGGGGGAACGGTATCTCTATGTTGTTTTCGTTAAGGGTCTTGTAGATGATCTCCTTTTCGCGGGAAATGAAGTTGTTGCGCTCTGAGACGAGCACGAACTGCTTCACGGCGAGGTTGACGCTGCTGTCGCCGAACTCGTCGAAGGCGATGGTGATGCCTCGCTTCGGATCGACTATGTCACGTCCATACTTGTCCTCCGTCTTGACTTCCTCAAGTGCGGTGAGGAGAATCTCACGTATGCTCTCGACGTTGGCGCCGTAGTTGACACCCACGACAATCTTGACGAATTCGTAAGCATTGTTCTTCGTGAGGTTCATGAAGTTCCTGTTGAAGAGGTCGGCGTTCAGGAACGACATCACAGCACCCTGGATGGTCTCGATCTGTGTGCTCTGGTACGAGATGGCCGTTACCTTTCCGCGCACACCGTCACATTCCACCCAGTCGCCAACCCGGAGACGGCCGGACATGAGCTGGATACCGTAGATGAAGTTGTTCAGGATGTCCTTCATGGCAAGACCGAGACCAGTGGCAAGACCGGCGAACACTACCGATATGGCTCCGACAGGTATCTTCCAGAGAACTATTATGGTTATGACGTATATCGCCCAGAACACGAAGTTGATCACATGGTTTGCAAGTGAGAAGTTGATCTGGTTCAGTCTGATGCTGTTGGCACCGTTATGCCTCTTCACGGACATCGTGACAATATCCTTGTAGAGAGCCTGAGTCACATAGATGAGGTACTTGAATACGAAATACAGTCCGGCAACAAGCACGATCTTGAATACGGAGACATGCAGGATAGGCTTGGCTGCGGCATCGTACAGGGAGACGATAGGAGAGTAGTACAGCGTCTTGAAGGTACCCATGAAGTCGAACACGTCTGAAGCCATCATGAGGCAGAACGGAATCGAGAAGATGGTGATGACGGGCAGTACGGTCATTCTGATGAGGTCATAGAGCCATGTAACCGAGATGTACTCCCCTTCCCTGGCCTTGGTGACCGATGCTTTCTTGATGCCGTAGAACTTGTTGAGGTCGGCCACAAGCTTGTTCTTGCCGTATCTTTCAAGAAGCTCCCTGATTGCAGTTATGGTCTCGATGCTGGCCACCTGGAAGAGCCACCAGATAAGAACCATGACGCCGATGAACACGTATCCTATCCATACCACCACGGTAGTGGCGGCGAACACCGCGAGCGTGATCCAGCCAAGAGCGGCGTCACCGGGCTCCACAATATCCTTGTACTTCCTGCAGACAGCCGCCTGCCAGACAAGGAACACCAGCATAATCGGCGGCAGTATCATATTGATGAAACTGTTGGGGATGAATATGATACGGAAGATGATGACGAACAGGCCCGAAATGACGACGGGCATATAGATATGCATGCCTGCCTTGCTCTGCTCGTCGTTCAGGCGGATGGCCAGAGACATGAGTATGGCAACGAGCAGCCATGCGAACGCAAGCACCAGGTTGGCGGCAACGGAGAAGAAATTCCTGTTGGGGACGAAGATGAGCGCTACCATTATCGCACATGCGAATATGAAACTGGTGGCAAGATATATCAGGCAGCGTTCCTTTGCCTTGAAGCTTTCGCGGCGCATGTGCTTGATGAAGCGCTTGACCATCTTGACTGCCCAGAAGGCAAGCAGAGCGGCTATTATGAGGAAGCCGAACACGAATGCCACGAAGCCGAATACCATGGGACCCTGCCACTGGCTCTTCACGGGAATGCCGTTCTCATCGACGGAGAACTTGGATTCATACTTGCCACGCATCTCTCTCATGGCAGTGCGCCATTTGCGTCCAAAGTTGCTCAGCACCTTGATGTAATTGTCCTGACCATCCACGAAGATACGTTTCTGGAGGACCTCATAGCGTGCCTGGGCATAGTCGTAGCTTTCCTTCAGACGTGCGGAGGTATCCTCATAGTAGTAGTTGTCCTCGACAATCTGGTCCTTGATGCCGGAGTACATCTTGAGGAGGTTGGCGGCATAGAAGAGGCAGGAGTCGCGGTCGATCAGACCCTGCTCGTCAAGTTCGAAAGAGCTGGTCTGGTGGAAGTGCTGGGGGTCGAGGCACTCGGTCTCCAGTTCCTGGGGAATATCGAAATTGAGGCTGTCGTTATGGTACTGGAGGCTGTCGGGCACGTCATACACATCATGGAGCTGAGGCGGCAGACGGCGCAGGGACTCCACAAGGCGGGAATAACGGTCGATCTCAAGGTCCATCCTCGAGACGATGTCATCGAAGGGCATCCTTCGATTGTTGAACTCTTCGTACTCCCTGGTGACGCTCTTCAGGGCATAGGTCATGTCGAAGGTGAAGTCCTGCTTCTGAGAGTAGAGCATGAGCGCAAGCTCGTTGCACTTCTTCATCATGCTCACCATCTGGTGGTGCTGCACGTCGGTGCTCCTCGAAAGGCGCTCTCTCGAGTTGGACATCTTCGAATAATCAGACTTGAGTTCCTGGCGAAGGACGCTCAGCGTCTGGCCGAGATCCTTCTCGTTGAAAACGGCAAACGCCGGTACTGCCAATAGCAATACCAGCGCCGTCAGGGTAAACAGTCTCCTTTTCTTCATAAGAATTGGGGGTTGGCTTTGTGTGTCTTATTTTCCTGCGATGAGGTCGGCATCATTGAAGTAGTCGATGCGCATGGCCTGCTTCACTTCCCTGAGGGTCTGTGCAGCAGCAGCCTGTGCAGCTTCAGTGCCCTTGCGGAGAATCTCCCACACTGCGGGGATGTCCTTCTCGAGCTCGGCACGGCGGGCACGGATGGGATCGAGTATGTCGTTGAGGATGCAGTTCAGGAAGGTCTTGATCATCATGTCGCCAAGACCGCCGGCACGGTACTGTGCCTTGACCTCGTCGAGAGAGTTGAACTCGAAGCTCACCTTGCGGCCGATGAATGCAGAGCGGAATTTCTCGAAATGCTCGGGGCGGCAGAATGCATCGAGGTAGGTGAACACGCAGTTGCCCTCCACCTTGCCGGGGTCGCTCACCTGAAGATGCCCGGGATCGGTGTACATTCCCTTGACCTTGGCCCACACTTCCTCTGCCGAATCGCTGAGGTAGATGCAGTTGCCGAGCGATTTGCTCATCTTGGCCTTGCCGTCGGTACCCGGAAGGCGCATGCATGCCTGTGAATCCGGAAGAAGGATGTCGGGAGTGACGAGGACGGGAGCATATGTGGTGTTGAACTTGTGCACGATCTCGCGGCACTGCTCGATCATGGGAGCCTGGTCCTCGCCCACGGGAACCGTGGTGGCCTTGAAGGCGGTGATGTCGGCAGCCTGGCTGATGGGATAGCAGAAGAAGCCTACGGGAGTGCCCTTCTTGTTGGCATTCTCCTCGGCGTCGTCGTTGAAGCCGCGCATCTGGATCTCCTGCTTCACGGTAGGATTGCGCTGTACCCTCTGAACCGTAACGAGGTTCATATAGTAGAACGTGAACTCGGTGAGTTCAGGTACCATGCTCTGTATGAAGATGTTGCACTTGGCGGGATCAAGGCCGGCAGAAAGATAGTCGAGGGCAACCTGGGTGATGTTCTGGCGAACCTTCTCGGGGTTGTCGGCATTGTCGGTCAGCGCCTGTGCATCGGCGATCATGATGAATATCTTGTCGAATTCTCCTGAATTCTGAAGCTCGACCCTGCGGCGCAGCGAGCCTACGTAGTGTCCTAGATGAAGCCGTCCGGTAGGACGGTCTCCTGTGAGAATGATTTTTTCCATAACAGAGCAAATTTACTATTTTTTTCCGTGGACGCAAAATAGAATGACATCGAGTCTTGAATCACTGTCAGTCAAGGGTTTCAGACAGTTCACCCGGGGTCATTGCCAGCGTGCTCCGCTCATAAAAAAAACGGGGCCGGCTTCAGCCGACCCCGATATTTCAATGCATCATTGTCATCAGTCGAAAATGTACTCGAACTCATCGAATACGCCTTCTCCGGCATTCTCGACGGTGTTGTAGCTGAAGAGTCCCGGACGCGGGCCCTTCCACCATCCGTATGAAGGCTTCACATTGCCTCCCAGCACGGTAAAGTCCTTACCGTCTGAAGAATAGGACATGGCACCCGTTCCGCTTGCAGTGTCGTATGTACAGCGGAGCCAGATGGCCTCGGCGCCATACGGAGCGCTGCCGTCGGCGGTGTACTCCTCGTCGCTGCCGTTCTCACGGTAGACCTCGGTACTGCCATCGACCTTGCGCACGCCGATGATGAACTCATCGCCGCCAAGGAAGGCAAGTCCGCTGTGCTGGCCCTCGGCAAGATCAGCTGTCTCGAGCTTCACGGTGATGGTGCCTGTAAAGCCCATCATCTTCTGTGTCAAGGTGTTCCTTGCCTTGAAGAATGACTTGGCCTTGAGGGCATGGATTGTGAGCTTGCCCGGATTCTCGCTGAGCGACCATTCCCCGTCCACGGGATTGTGGTTGAACTGCCACTGTGTGCCAAGCACGGCTGAAGAGAAATCGTCAGAGCTTGCGGGCTTGGAAACTGCCCCGCCTGCAACAGGCATGGTCCATGAATGTACGGGCTCTCCTACTCCGTTGCCGTCGAGGTCGACGCCGGTGAGCGGCCAGCCGTCCTCCCAGCGCACAGGCTGCAGATGCACGATACGTCCGAGGGTATAGGTGTGCTGGAAGTGCATGAACCACCAGCTGCCGTCGGGAGCGTCGACGTAGCCGCCCTGATGAGGGCCGTTGATGTCGGTCGTGCCCTGCTCGAGGACGACGCGCCTTTCGTAAGGACCGTAGATATTCTTTGAACGCAGTGCCACCTGGTAGCCGCCTTCCACGCCACCTTCGGGAATGAGAAGGTAGTACCAGCCATCCTTCTTGAGGAACTTGGTGCCTTCAGCAACGTCGCCGTAGTAGATTTGCACGCCGTCGTCAAGAAGCCTGGTGCCGTCCTCGCTCATCTTGTGAAGGATGATGGGGCCTGCACACAGCTGGCTGCGGCCCAGATATGCCTGGCCATCCTCATCCCAGAACGGGCAGGGATCCTCCCAACCTGGTCCGGTGCCTTCATGCACGAAGACAAGATCGTTCCAGGGGCCCTCGGGCTTCTCGGCACAGGTCATGAACAGGCCCTCGGTAGGCGTGCAGAAATACACATAGAACTTTCCGTCGTGATACCTGATTGACGGAGCCCATGATCCGAGTGAATATCCGTCCATGCTTTCGTAGTGGGGGAAGTTCAGGCGGTCATAGATCTGGGTGACGAACTCCCAGTTGACGAGGTCCTTCGACTTCAGGATCTGCATTCCCATGAAATGGAAATCCGATGCGACCATGTAGAAGGTGTCATCGACCCTGATGACGTCGGGGTCGGAATAATCGGCCACGAGGACAGGATTGACAAAGGTTCCATCGCCCTGGTCGCCCCAACTGACGGGGGCTTCGGACACCTCGACTGCCGAAGGATTGCCGCAGGACAGCAATGCGGATGCGGCAATTGCGAGAAGAATCGTTCTTTTCATTCTATTTCTTGTTTTCAAGGCCCCTGTGCCAGAAACGGGAGGTGATATCCTCCCTGTGGTGGAAGAGACGCTGGTTGGTGGTTTCAATGTTCAGCGGCCCGAACTCAGCAATGTACGGTCCGACCTTTACATAGTCGAAAGCGTCGAAGAGCTCATCCTCGACCTCCTCACGACCGGAATAGATAGCCGTCTCGATCGAAGGGTACTTCCTTCTCAGATGGGCTGCTATACGGAGCACGGCCTCGCGATCACGTCCTTCCCCGAGGAGAAGGAAACAGTTCACACCGAAGTTGTCTGCCATGAGGGCGTCAACCACCTCTTCAGTCAGAGGCTCGCCCACATCAGTCTTCAGCCAGGGTGAGTGGCATCCGACGCAAGAACCCCGGCAGTTGGATATCTCAACTGCCAGGGTGACTTTGCCTGGTATCTCTTCGAGGACGACGTTGGTCATCCCCGGAACGTACTTAATCATTCTTGGGTGTGTAGAAGCGCGAAGCAGCTTCAATCTGGCGAGGTTCGGCGAATGAAGACACTCTCTTCAGATAGCCGATCACGCGGGTCAGGTAATCGAGGTTCTCGCTTCCGCAATGCGGGCACTTTTTAAGGGTATCCTTGCTGATATAGCCACAGTCGTTGCATACGGTGTTGCGGCAGTTGAAGGTGAAGTAGTTGGTGCCGTAGTGGGCAGCCACCTTCAGGAGCTCGCGATACTGCTCCTTGCCGAGGTGCTCAGCGATGTTCATGTGGAGAGCGGAACCGCCATCGAGGTACTTCACGAAGTCCTCTCCGTGGAGCTTGAACTTGTCGATGATGCTGAGGCTCTCATCCTCGGGATTGTAGAAGTATGAGCTGTAAAGGTTGTGCTTTGCAGATACGAAGTAACCGTCCTTCTTGTCCCACTTGTAGTTCTTTGCAGCGAGGTTCTCGGCAGGCACGAACTCGGTGTTGAACATTGCATCCGAGGTCCTGTCCTTTCGGTTTGCGATGTTGATTGTCTCGAGGACAGTGTTCACGAATGCACCGTACTCGGGATTGGGGCTGACACTCAGGCCAAGGAACTCGGCAGCCTCGGTAAGGCCGTTCACACCCACTGTGAGGTACTGGCGCTTCATATCGATGAAGCCGGCCTTGTAGACGTCGAGCATGTCTGCCTTGAGGAAGTCCTTGATGATGTCGTTGAACGCGATCTGGTACTTGTGGACGCGCTCGGTCATCTCACGGATGTCCTTGTTGATATAATTGGCATAGAGGTCGTCCTTGTCGTAGAAATGGGCTGCGGGATCGAGCGGCTTGCCGGCCTCGAGGTTCACGCCGCGGCGCTCCAGGAAGTAACGGCGCACGCTGTCCTGGATAAGGCGGTTGAGGTTGATTGTCATCACCGACTTCGAACCTGTGCTGACAGAAGCCGTACCCATTGAGTACTGATGGGTGGTATGGTTGTGGTCGGAATCCTCGACATCCTTCAGGGAGTTGCGCAGACGGCAGCAGCTTGACAGGGAGTCGGGGCTGTTGGAGAGGTAGCAGAAGAAGCTGTGTCCCTCTGCCCACATCTGTGCGGTGAAGTCGGCGTAGTCCTTGTCGGCGAAATCGTCGGCGCCATCGGTGAGAAGGGCCATGGTCTCGACAGGGAAAGTGAGGATATAATGGTTGCGCTCCTCATTGAACCACTGCATGAAATGCCTCTGGAGCCAGTCGAGGGTCTCCCACTTGGGAGAGATGCCGTCAGGGAACACGAACTCGCCAAACACACCCTCGAAGTAGGGCTTGTCGAAATAGCCGATATTCCAGAACACTGTCTGATAGCCACGGTTGCCGGCTGGCATGTTCATCGAGTGGACAACCTGCTGGAAGCAGTTGTCGATGACCTTGATGAGGGTGCGGCGCTTCACGTTGAGCTCGACGACCTCGTCGAGACGCTCGATGTAGTTGTCGCCGTAGTCCTTGCGGATGAAGTAGTCGAGGTACATCAGGAATTCAGGGGTTGCGACAGCACCCATGAACTGTGAAGACACTGAATAGACAAGGTTGATGAACTCACCGCAGAAGCTCTTGAGGTCGGTGGGTGCGACTGACACACCGCCAAGTTCCTTGAGTCCGCTTACGAGGAAGGGGTACATGGTGATGGCCACGCAGTAGGGATAGCCGGGAGTACCGCTCTCGTCGTGCTTGTAGAGGACGTGAGAGTCAAGGTCGGCAAGGTACTGGTCTGCAAGGGAGCGGCCGTACAGACTCTTGATCTTGTCGCACATGATGTAGCGGTTCTGCTTGATGTTGTTCTCCTTGTAGAGCTCGTTGCCGAGGGTGACGATGTTCTTGCGGGTCACATTGGCGTTGGCGTCAAACTTGGAGCCGGTGGCGGCGTTCTTTGCTGCGATGTAGTCCTTGATGAAGTCTCTCTTCTTGCGCAGGTCAAGGTCAGCATCGAACTTCTCGATGTATGCAAGGGCAACTTTCTTGTTGATGGCCATGAGAGCCTCCTCCACCTGGCGGCGGATCTCAAGGCTTGTTATGCCCTCGTAGGTGTAAAGGTTGTTGATGATTGATACGACAATAGAGTCGTCGCAATACTGTCCAGCGGTTTTGTAGGCCTCGTGAATTCCTCTTGCCAGTTTGGCCTTGTCGAATTCCTCTATCGACCCGTTGGTTTTACGTACATCCATAGTATGTTCAATTATTTTACTTTATTGTTCAGTATTATCGGTTCGTGAATAACAAAGTTATATATATTGGATGCATCAAATGCCATGTATCGGCAAAAGTTATCAACATAATTTTTAACAACCTTTGATAATCAAGAAAAAAGCCGGCTGCGATGCAACCGGCTTCATTTCTATGTTACTTGAACAAATTACTTTGTGATGACCTTTGCCATCTCGAGCACCTTGTTGCTGTAACCCCACTCGTTGTCGTACCATGCGCAAACCTTTACGAAGGTAGGATCGAGCTGGATACCAGCCTTGGCATCGAATACAGAAGTCTTGCTCTCGTTGCGGAAGTCGGTAGATACGACGCACTCGTCGGTGTATCCGAGGATACCCTTGAGCTCGCCCTCAGAAGCCTCCTTCATTGCAGCGCAGATCTCCTCGTATGAGCAAGGAGTGTTGAGCTCAGCGGTGAGGTCAACGAAGCTGACGTCTGAAGTGGGAACGCGGAGAGACATACCGGTAAGCTTGCCGTTAAGCTCGGGAAGAACCTTGCCTACAGCCTTTGCAGCACCTGTAGATGAAGGGATGATGTTCTCGAGGATACCACGGCCACCGCGCCAATCCTTCTTTGAAGGACCGTCAACGGTCTTCTGGGTAGCGGTAGCAGCGTGAACGGTTGTCATGAGACCACGCTTGATGCCGAACTTGTCATTGAGGACCTTGCTGATAGGAGCAAGACAGTTGGTTGTGCAGGATGCGTTTGAGATGATGTCCTGACCAGCGTATGTCTCGTGGTTAACACCATAAACGAACATGGGGGTAGCGTCCTTTGAAGGAGCGGACATGATGACCTTCTTTGCACCAGCCTCGATGTGCTTGCGAGCCTTCTCGTCGGTGAGGAAGAGACCTGTTGACTCAACAACAACATCTGCACCTACCTCGTTCCACTTGAGGTTAGCGGGATCCATCTCAGCGGTGAGGCGGATAGACTTGCCATTGACGATGAGTGTGCTTCCTTCAACCTTGATGTCGCCCTTGAATGCGCCATGAACTGAATCGTACTTGAGCATGTAAGCGAGATAGTCAGGATCAAGAAGATCGTTGATACCTACAACCTCAATGTCATTGGGGAAATTCTCAACTGCTGCACGGAATACCATACGGCCGATACGACCAAATCCGTTAATACCGAGTTTTACCATTTTTTTGATTTTATGAAAGTTTGTTAAACAATAATTTCCTTTTTGCCTTTTTGGCGTGGCAAATTTACCAAAAAATAAGTGAAATTCAATTATCTTTGTACAAATTTATTTTGAAATGAAGATTCTTGTTACAAACGATGACGGATTTGATGCGAAAGGAATGATTGCGCTGGTGGAAACACTCCGTCCGTTCGGCAGTCTTCTCATCGTTGCGCCGAAGTCGGCGCAGAGCGGCATGTCCATGGCCGTCACCATGGGGCACAAGCCCATCGCCGTCAAGCACATAAAGGAATTGCCCGGTGAGTCATGGTGGTACCTTGACGGCACTCCAGCAAGCTGTGTGAAATTCGGGATAGACAACATATGCTGGCCCGAGAAGCCGGATTTCGTGGTAAGCGGCATCAACCATGGCTCGAACGCGGCCACGGCAGCAATATATTCAGGCACCATAGGTGCGGCAATGGAAGGTGCGGTGAACGGGATACCCAGCATAGGCGTTAGCCTCGACTGCTTCGACCCCGACGCCGATTTCAGCGGCGTGAAGGCTCTCTTCCCTGCCATATTCGAGAAACTCGCAAGGCAGGCAAGACCGAGATTCGGCACATTCTACAACGTCAACTTCCCGAATCTGCCGGCCGGCAAGATAAAAGGCGTGGTGCCCGCGGAAATGGGCATGGCCCACTGGGAGCGCGAATACCAGGACTACGGGGAGTTCGTCCGCGAGAATGGCTTCCAGCCCTCACGCGCCGACCTCGACTATGTCAAGAACAAGGAATCTGACGAGGAGATATATGTGATGGCCGGAGACTTCACCAGCAATGCCGGCAACACGGCGGCAGCCGACCATCTTCTTCTGGAGAAGGGCTACGTCACCATAACTCCACACTCTATAGACAATACGGACCATAACGAATATCAGCGGCTATGCGATATTATATAATAGCAGGAGAAGCTTCGGGCGACCTTCACGGCAGCAACCTGATAAAGGGCCTGCGGGCCGAGGACCCGGAGGCGGAGTTCCGCCTCTGGGGCGGTGATATGATGCTCGGCGCAGCGCTAGGAGATCCTATTCCACAGACTGAACCAAATATTGGGTCCGCAACGCCACCCTGCCCTGCAGAATGCTCGCCAGCAGGCAGCGACCGAAGGGAGCCGGGAGACGTTACGGGGGTGGAACCCCCGTCAAAAGGCGCCAAAGGCGCCATTCCGGTAATCCTTGCAAAGGACTACCGGGATGGCGCAGTGATGGGATTCACCGAGGTCATGGCAAAGGCAGGAAAGCTTCTTGGGAATATCAGGTTCTGCAAGAGCGACATACTTGCATGGAAGCCTGACGTCGTGATACTCATCGACTACCCGGGATTCAACATGAGGATCGCGAAGTTCTGCCACAGCAAGGGCATCAAGGTCTTCTATTACATCGCGCCCAAGACCTGGGCCAGCCGCGAAAGCCGCAACCGCAAGCTCAAGCGCTGGGTCGACAAGCTGTTCATAGTCTTCCCCTTCGAGGTTCCCTACTTCGAAAAGACAGGGATTCCCTTCGAATACGTCGGCAATCCGCTTCTGGATGCAGTCGACAACCACGAGTACAAGCCGGTGACCGACGGCCCGTACATCGCCCTCCTTGCAGGGTCCAGAGCCTCCGAGATAAGCCGCATGATGCCGGTGTGCATGCAGGTGGCAGACAATCTTGGATGCAAGGTGGTGATTGCCGGGGCTCCGGCCAGGTCCGCAGCGGACTATTCGGCATACATCGGGGACCGGAAGAACGTCGAGCTCGTGTTCGGCAGAACCTACGACGTGCTCAGGTACGCCGACGCCGCCATCATCAACAGCGGCACCGCGTCGCTGGAGGCCGCGCTCATAGGCACCCCTCAGGTTGTATGCTGGAGCACATCGAAGCTCACCGCCTTCGTCGCCAGGAACATACTCCGCGTAATGGACAAGATCGACTTCATCTCGCTGGGCAACCTCTGCATAGGCAAATGCGCGTTCCGCGAGCTCATCCAGGAAGAGTTCACCGCAGAGAACGTGACCACCGAGCTGCGCAGGCTCACCACAGACCGGGAATACCGCGAAAGGATGCTCGACGACTATGCCGACATACGCCAGTCGCTTGGCGGACGCGGCGCATCCCGTGCGGTGGCAAAGGCAATAATCAAGGAACTAAGAAAGTAACAATATGAAAAGAATTCTCATCATCGCGGCAGCGTGCATATCAATGTGCAGCTGCTCGGTTCTCGGAGCCATCAATTGGAATGGCGAGGCGCTCGCTTCAGCTGCAGGAAAGGCAATGACCGCAGCCAGCATCACAGACGCACAGATAGTCCAGCTCAGCGCACAGTCCGTGGCTCAGATGGACAGCCAGAGCAAGATAGAGAACGGTCCCTACCAGGCTAGGCTCAAGAAACTTCTCTCCAATGTGAAAGTGGACGGTCTCAACCTCAATTTCAAGGTATATCAGACCCAGGAGGTCAACGCATTCGCCTGCGCCGACGGTTCCATCAGAGTATATACCGGCCTCATGGACGTGATGGACGACGGCGAGCTGATGGCGATCATAGGCCACGAAATAGGCCACGTGGTACATCAGGACTCAAAGAATGCCATGAAGAAGGCATACATGGCTTCTGCAGCCAGGGACGCCATCGCCGCAGCAGGCTCCGTAGGCGCAGTGTCCTCTGCAGTGCTCGGCGACATCTCCGAGGCCTTCGTCTCCGCAAAATTCTCCCAGAAGCAGGAATATGCAGCCGACGATTACGGCTTCAACTTCGCCATAGAGAACGGGCAGAGCCCCTATGCAATGGCCACCGCACTGGAAAAGCTCGTGAACCTCTCGAACGGCAGGCAGGCATCCGCAGTGGCACAGATGTTCTCCTCACACCCTGACAGCGCAAAGCGCGCAGCCATCGTAAGGGAAAAGGCGAAGAACTACAAGAAGTAGTTCCTCACCTTCAGCCTTCTACGGGACTCCCCCGGAAATATTCACAGCCCGCACAGCTTGCATGCCGCAAGGCAGCTGCAGTGCGGGCTTATTTCGTGTAGAAATCTATCATCCTGCTTATCGCCCTCTGGCATACGGGACAGAATCCATCAGCCTGGTTCGTGCGCATGCGGCAGTCATCGCAGGGGCGCCAGCATCCTCTGGTCATATATCCGGCACCTTCGTACAGGCCGACTCCGGGCACATCCATCATGTCCTCCCACTTCGAGGCAAAATCAGTCCTGTTTGTGATGTTGGGCTCCCAGGGCTCGACCCCCGAAGGATAGTAGTCGTCGGCATACGGGTCCGAGGAGTCGAAGTACTCGTCGCCAAGGCCGGCAAAGCTGTGGCCGAACTCGTGGATGAACACTTCGGGAGAATACTTGTGGTCAGAAGAGCCGAGAGCATAAGAATTGTATATTCCGCCGCCACCGTACTTGGCATCGTTGGCAATCACGAACACAGCATCGAAGGCAGTCTCCGCAAGCACATCGGCAATCTTTGTCTGATCCCAGATGGTGAGATATCTGTCCTCGTAGAATGTGTCGTAGCCGGAATCCATCACCGTGTCCTTCCAGATGCCGTCCTGAGGTATGTCCACACCCGAATCGGCGGAGAGGCTCTCTACCAGCCATATGTTGAAGTCGTCCTTGCGGGCAGCATACGGCTCCATCGAGAACAGGTAGTCCATCATTCTGCGGGCATCGGCGCGGAGCTTTCCTTTCTCGCCGGCAGAATACCCTTCTCCGGCAAATACCAGGTCGACCTTGCGGGCCGGTTCGCCGCTGTAATGCAGGCTGGCGACCCTTAGGCCGTTGCCTCCGGGGGCGATGTGGCGGTCTTCAGGATCGACGTCGAACTCGAGCATGGGCTCAAGCATACCAGTCTGGCGGACACGCTGATACAGAACGACATGCACACTGTCCTTGGGGAACGGCATCCATATGCTGTGGCCCATGGACATATCCGTGCTCTTCGCCTGAGGCGTGGTGCGCCACTCCTCGAACAGGGTGCAGAATCCTCTGGAAAACACGAGGCTGTCGTGCGAGAACACCTCATACCTGTAGTTGCCGAATCCGGATTCGTCGATGTTCTGGTTCCGTGATCCCGACCACTCCCTCTCACGGAACATGCGGTTCACGTAAGCATGCTGCTCCCGGGCATTGCCTGCGAGGGTGAGATCGATGCGGAGGCGCTCCCGGGTGAATGTTTCGTCAAGCGCTGAATGTTCGCCGCCCACGGCTTCGGTGGCGTCGCGCCTGCGATCCACATTGCAGGACGACACAAGCAAAAATGCCGCGAAGGCCAGCAAGGCCGCTTTCAGTGTGTTTGCGCACATAGTCTAATACTGTCTTTCTCCGAAGATTGCGGTGCCTATGCGCACCTTGGTTGCGCCATATTCGAGCGCGATCTTCCAGTCCCCCGACATGCCTATGCTGAGCTCGGTGAATTCCGTCAGCTCGGGGCAGAGGTCTCTGAGGTACTCGAAGAAATCGGCTATCCTTTCGAAATCGGCCCTGATATCCTCCTCGTTGTCGGTATTGGTGGCCATACCCATGAGACCGCAGATGCGGACTCCCTTGTAGGGATGGGTGTCAGCCTGGCGCAGCAGCAGGTCAAGCAGGTCTTCCTCGACAAATCCCTGCTTGGTATCTTCCGCGGCCACATGCATCTCCAGAAGGACATCGACAACCTTGCCGTTTGCCTTTCCCCACTTGTCTATCTCCTGCAGCAGGTGCAGAGAGTCCACTGAATGCACCATATCCACATACGGGAGCACCATCTTGAGCTTATTGGTCTGCAGGTGGCCGATGAAATGCCAGTGCACCTCGGGGGCATCGGGAATGGTCCGAAGTTCCTTCACCTTCTTCTCAAGTTCCTGGGGGCGTGACTCGCCGAACACATGCTGGCCGGCCTTGCATGCCTCCAGAACTGCACTGAGGGGGTGGAATTTGGAAACTGCCACCAGTTCAACAGCTGATGGCAGTTCCTTATAGATTGTTGCTAGATTTTCAGATATCATTATCTTCTGTTCTTTTGCTGAGCCTTGAGCTGCTGTTCCTGCATCTTCTGTGCTTCCTCGAGGCGCTGCTGCCATTTGCTCTTCTTGGCAGGCTTGCCCTCATTGGCGCGGGCTGTGGCGAGAATCTTCTCGGGGTTCACGAACCACTTGCGGAGGATCCAGTTCTGAGCAATGCTGAACAGCTGTGAGAGCAGGTAGTAGTAGCTCAATGCAGCCGAGAGGTTGTTGCAGATGAAGAACATCATGATAGGCATCATCCACACGCTCATGAACTTCATGCTGGCTGCGCTGGGATCGTTGGATGCCTGGTTCGACATTGTCATCTTGGAATAGAGCCACATGGTCACCGCCATCAGAAGGGCGAACAGGGAAAGGTGGTCGCCGAAGATGGGAATGCGTGTGCCGTAATCCAGGATGGAGTCGTATGCACTGAGGTCATGACACCACAGGAAAGGCTGCTGACGAAGCTCGATGGATGCAGGGAAGAACCTGAACATCGCCCAGAGTATAGGGAATGTGAGCAGCGTGGGAAGACATCCTCCGGCGGGACTCACTCCCGCCCGCCTGTACAGATCCATGGTGGCCTGCTGCTTCTTCATCGCATCGTCCTGCTTGGGGTACTTGGCGTTGATCTTCTCGATTTCGGGCTTGAGCGCCGCCATCTTGGCAGAAGACAGGAACGACTTGTTGGTCAGAGGCATCACAACGATCTTGATGACGATGGTCATGAGAAGGATGATGATACCGAAATTGTCGAAGAACCTGTGCAGCCAGTTGAACAGAGGGATGATCACGAATCTGGTGAACCAGCCGACGAGATTACCGCCCAGAGGTATGATCTTCTCATACTTGAGGTCATAGGCCTTGAGGGTGTTGTAGTGGTTGGGACCGAAGTAGAATTCGTAAGGGATCTCGACGTTCTGGCCATTCTGGAACTCCTGACGCATGCTTGCCGTGCAGGACATCAGGTTATGGGACGCGTCGTCCGGTGCGAAGAAGTTGATGCCGAGCTGGCCTGATGCAAACTCCTTGGGAGAGCGCATGATGGCTGAGAAGAACTGCTGCTGGTATGCGAACCAGCTCAGGCGCGAGTCGACGCGCTTTGAACCGCTGCGGCCGCGGCCGATCTCCTCGGGCTTCTTGTCTCCATTGAAATAGAGGTCAAGCTTCGAATACTGGCTCTCGTTCTTGAAACCTTTCTCCATGCGGGGAACGGTGACGTTGAAGTCAAGGTCGAACATGCTGACGTTGCGGGGGATAACGTTATCCATGCCGACGAACGAGAGCATGTTGTCGACAGAATAGCTGTCGGCCTTGAGAGTGTAGGCCTGCTGGATATATCCGCCTCCGGAGAAGGGCAGGCGCATGACAACCGTAGAGTCGGTGCATTCTGCTATCTCGAAGTTGAAATCCCTGGTCTGGATGTATTCGCCGGCATAAACGCTGATATTGTACTCAGCATTGCCGGGCTTGAATATATAGAGGGAGGTGCTGTCGTAGTTGTAATAGTCCTTGACCATTACGGAATACGGCTGGGCTCCCTTTGTGCTGAACTCCACGCGGAGCTTGCTGTTCTCAAGGGCAACGATGCGGGATTCGGCGTCGTGCGCTGCAGAAAGCAGGCTGTCCTTGTAGAACGAGGCTGAATTGAGAGCCTGCCCTGCTTCCTGGTTTGCGGCGGCGAGGTCGAGAGTTGCGGTTGTATCGATCTCTCCCCTTGCGATGGCCTCGGCGCGTGCTATCGAATCCAGCTGGCGCTGTGCCTCTATCCTTTTGCGGCCCTGTGACGATTCATACCAGGTAAAGCCGAACATTATGGCCGCAATGAGTATGAATCCGATTACCGAGTTTTTATCCATTATTCCTGCTCCTCCTCTGCCTTGCGTATCTTGTCCTCAAGTCCCTTGAGCTCAGCCTTTGCTGTCTCGATGCGTTCCAGCATCTGCTTGACAAGAGGCTCCGAGTTCTTCGAAGCGGAGAAGAATCCGATATTGTTCTCGTATGTGATGATGTCCTGCTTGAGAGTGTTGTACTTCTCGATGAGGATGTCCTTGGGGCTCTTGGGTGCCCTGCCGCGTCCGCCCTGAGGCCTCTGGCCATAGAGAGGGAACTTCTGCTGCATAGCCTCCCTGAAGTCGGCGTTGATGTTGTCCTTCTCCTTGAAGGGAACATGACCTATGCCCTGCCAACGCTCTGAGAATGCGCGCATTGCCTCTGCATTGGCAGCCTCGTCATCAGAAGGCTCGAATGCCTGCACCTCTGCGATGACGGCCTTCTTTGCCTTGAGGTTTCCGTAAAAGTCGTTTTCAGGCTTCTGCTGCTTGTCACGCTCGGCGAAGAACTCGTCGCATGCTGCACGGAAGCGCTTCCAGAGCTGCTCGCTCTTCTTGCGGGGAACAGCACCGATCTCCTTCCACTGCTTCTGGAGCGCGATGAACTGGTCGGTGGCCTTCTTCCACTCAGTGCTTGACTTGAGGGCCTCGGCCTGCTCGATGATGTTCATCTTCTTGTCATAGTTCTCGTTCATGTTGTCCTTGAAGCCGTTGTAGTACTCGCGCTTGCGTGTGAAGAACTTGTCGCACGCTGCACGGAAGCGGTCGTAAACCTTCTGGTTCTCCTTCTTTGTGGCGAAGCCTATCTTCTTCCACTCGGCCTGGATGTCCTCGATCTCCTTCGAGATGGTGTTCCAGTCTCCGGAACCGATGTCCTCCCTGTCGGCGAGGGCCTCGACCTTCTCGCAGAGAGCAACCTTCTTCTCGAGGTTCTCGGCCTGCTGGCCCTTGAGGTCCTCGAAGTAGGACTGGTAGCGCTTGTTGACTACAGCGGTAGCTGCCTTGAAGCGGTTCCAGATGTCCTCGCGGAACTCCTTGGCAACGGGGCCGAACTCCTTCCACTGCTCGTGGAGCTTCTGAAGCTCGTGGAAAGCGTTCACTACGTTCTCGTTCTCGGCAAGCTTCTCGGCTGCAGAGCAGAACGCCTCCTTCGCCTCGAGATTCTTCTTGAAGTCAAGGTCGCGAAGGTCACGGTCGATCTTGACCATGTCGTAGAACTTCTCTACATAGAACTGATATGTGTCATTGACATTCCTGAACTCGGTAACAGGTACGGGGCCGGCCTCTCTCCAACGGTTCTGAATCTCGCGGAACGCAGGGAACTGCGCGCTGACGCCGTCCTGATTCTCGACAAGGGCCTTGAGCTCCTCGATGATGGCCTTCTTGGCTGCAAGGTTCTCCTCGCGCTGAGCATCCTGCTGCCTGTTGAACTCGGCACGCTCCTTCTTGTAATCGGAATAGATTGCCTTGAAGTTCTGCTCGACAGACTCGAAGGGATTGTTGATGCTGCCTTCTCCGGCTTCCGCACCGGCCTCGCCCTTGAGTTTGATCAGCAGTTTGTAGAATGCCGACTTGATGGACTCAGCCTCCTTGGAACGGAGCATGCTGTCTGCGCTGTCCTTGAGTTTTTCAAATAATTCTGAAAGTTCCGCAAGTGTTTTGCCTGCGAGGTCCTCCACCTGTTCTGCTACGTCTGAAGTTTGCTTTATAGGCTCTTCAGGAATGTTCATTTCGCTCATGATTCTAGAGTTAAAATTGTTTATAATTCACAAATATAGCAATCTTTCGGGAATTTGAGTAATTTTGCAGACAAATAAAGAATCAATGAGAATAGACATACTGACAGTAGTGCCCGAGCTCCTCGAAAGTCCATTGAGTCACTCGATTGTGGGCAGGGCAATCCAGAAAGGCCTGGTGGAGATTCACGTCCATCATCTGCGCAAGTACGGGATCGGTCCGCGCAAGAATGTTGACGACTACTCCTACGGCGGAGACGCCGGAATGGTGATGAGGGTGGAGCCCGTATACAACATGATCCAGGAACTCACGGCCGAGAGGCATTACGACCAGATCATCTACATGTCGCCGGACGGCGAGCGGCTCGACCAGGGGATCTCGAACGAACTGTCGCTCTGCGAAAACATCATAATCCTCTGCGGCCACTACAAGGGAATCGACCACCGCATCAGGGAGCACCTCATCACGAGGGAGATCTCAGTTGGCGACTATGTGGTGAGCGGCGGAGAGATCCCGGCAGCGCTGCTGGCCGACTCGATCGTGCGCCTGATTCCCGGTGCCCTCACCGACGAGACCTCGGCCCTGAGCGACTCCTTCCAGGACGACCTCCTCTCCCCTCCCGTGTACACCAGACCGGCCGAATTCAACGGCTGGAAGGTCCCGGACGTACTTCTGAGCGGAAACCCGAAACTGATACAGCAGTGGCAGGATGAGCAGGCTCTGGAGAGGACAAGACAGCTCAGACCGGAACTTCTCAAAAACAAAGAAAGAACGCAGAAATAGGCCGATTTTTGCAACATCTGCACCGCATAAAATAGGGT
>JAGHSF010000034.1 GCA_018065985.1 Candidatus Cryptobacteroides choladohippi | reverse complement strand
CCCTATATCCCGCGAAACAACTCTCTGAGAATCGAATAATCCGGCACAATCTGAACTATCATCAAGTTGTGCCGGATATTGTATTGTCAAGGACTTATTAAAAGCTACCCTTTTTCAGTGCCCTCCTATGGGTTGGGATTGGGAACGACATAATATCCTGGAAGACTGTGTGTGACATGAACGCATGCCTTATCCCCCGAGAATCCGGGATTGGGCACAAGTTTACCGGGATCCGTACCCACCTTTCCGGCGGATGTGCCGCTTCTGGGGCCAATTGGTCCGTGCGGTCACCTTTCTGCTTTTATCCTTGTCCTTCCTTTCTTCAAAGGGAAGCTGAGCGTTTCGGATTGTCCCGGATGAGAGACTTCAATTCTGCCGATCTGCCTGCCGTCAGCCTTGACGGTATAGGTTCCTGCTTCCGGGAAGGTAAGTGTCATCATGCATTTGTGGGCGGCACCGTATCTGTTGCAGATGGTGAAGGAGATGCGTCTGCGGTCATATGACACTTTGAACGGCCTGTCCGTGTCCACGGCATCCTGCCTCAGCTCTACACCGCATTTCAGAGGACTTGTCACAAACACCCGTCTGGCGCACGCCTCGTCGCAGAAGAGCCTGATGCCTCTTGCACTGCCTTTCAATGTGCCTCCGTATGCGTACAGGCCGAAATCCGGGTCGTCAACGACGTATGTCCCCATTCCATGGGCGCCTCCGGTGAATCCGTGGTCAATCTCTCCGCAGTATCTCCAAGGCCCCCATCCGGCGGGGATGTTGCTGAAATAGGTATGTCCTTCAGGCAGGCGGCTGAAGGCCCATCCGGCTGCACCGTAATTCCGTGGGGAATCGCTCCAATATCCTGTGTTTATCAGTGCCCAGGACGACATGATGGAATTGAAGCCGTAATTGACATCCCGGTATGGCCTGTCTGAGTACCGTACCGCGTAATCAAGGATTGCGGTTCCACCCATCTGGCTCATGTAACAAAGCACGTTCTCCCTGGTCCAGGCAGTGCCCGAATTCCAGTAGTCCTGACCGAAGATTCCCCTTATCGCCAGGTTGGATGTGAATTGGTTTTCCATCAGGGAAGCGGCTTTGCCTCTGTCATAGGAGTCGTAGGAATACCACTTGAGGCTGTTCTTGTCATACCACATGTTCTGTCTGGGCTCTATGTCATGTGTCAGTCCATAGTCTGCGATGTAGTAGGATGACTCGAATGCGGTCCTGTCCACATACATCTCCGAGCCGAACGGCCACGGATCCTCATACATGAAATACATGACCTTCTTTTCCCATTCGCCCCTGAGTGTGGCGGCTTCTTCGTGCCTGCCCTCGTCATCAAGGGCGCAGATGAGGTCGGTGATGTATCTTTCATGGAAATTCCCTTGCTTGTATGCCCAGTCGCACCAGCCATGGAAAGACCACATGTCACCCATCCGTATGTTATATGGCACGCAGAAATAGGCCATCGCGGTGTGGTATGCCATGTCCAGCCAGTATTCCGGCCCATGCCTTGTCAGGGACTTGTTTCCGGAAGCGATCAGGTAGAGATTGTAGTACGTTGCAATGTGGGTTGTATAGTCGAAGGTGCGCCACATCCTCTCTCTTCCCAGGCCGCCGCTGCCGTAGTCCCCGGCCATGCCTGAGCGGTTGAGGTACCAGTTGTCGGAGCCATAGATTCCGTATGGGAAAGGCTCCTCATCGCCGGTCCTTTGCAGTTTGCCGTACACGAAATTGTCTTCATAATACTCCAGTGCTTCAATTTCGGCCGCGTCGGGCCACAGGACGTTCTTTTCGCTGATAAACACAGGTTTGGAGTTGGACGGATCGTCGGAGCCTCCCACGACGTAATCCGGGAGCCCCTGTCTGTCGTCAGGGGAGAGCAGTCTCGCCTCCTGCATGTCCCATATGGAGAACAATCCGTCATACCACTTGTCTGTATCCCTGTGCTGCTGGTTGCCGGCTATGAAGGAGGACCGGAGCCGTATCAGGTCCGCCACCGCTTCGGTGACGAAGAAATTCATATAGACCTTGTGTCCGTTTCCGTATTCGATGGTGACCATGTTTTCGCCTTTGCGCTTGAAGCGGAACGAATACATCTCTTTGCCGGAACCGCTTTCTTTAAGTTTGCGGAAGGATGTGCTTTCCGGGAATTCGCATGCGATACCCTTGACCGCCTCCCTGCTGTCGATTGCGCACAGCACCTCTGACGAAACCGGTGCCACCATGCCAGGGGCGAATCGGGCTGTCAGTATTCCTCTTTCATGAAGGAGTGACGACATTCTGTCATATGAGTCGAAACTGTCGAATACGAATGCGTATTCCGCCGAATCACCGGGTTTGATTTCCCTGGTCGTAACAGGGAGCCTCCATCCTCCGTCCTCCGGACATGCGCTTCCCGCATGAATAAACAGCCTGTGGTCCCCGTCCTCGAATTCGAGTGAGGTATCGCCTGACGGAGTCATCAGGATGCCCGTATGGTTGGAGAATCTGTTCCAATACACGAAAGAAGAGTTTCCTGTAATGGAACTGTGGGCACACATGTTCTCATTTGCCGCTTTGGATCTGTCTATTTCGCCGAAAGGCAGCCTTACCCACAGAGAACCTATGCAGATGTCGCCTGCGGATCCGTTATGTACTTCTATGCGCCATATGGCTGATCCGTCTTTGATGTCGACTCTCTGGCTGAGGGTGACGGTCTGCCCTGCCTGGCGGTTCCGGGTATCGGTCAGGATTTCCAGGCATTGTCCGTCGGCGCTGCGGTATTCCATGCCGGCCACGCCTATGCGTCCTATGGCGGACAAGACAGGGGTGTTTCCGTCAGTGACGCCAGCCATGGCCTTCGCAGGACCGTCGGAAAAGCAGATGGCAAGGACTGTCAGGATTAATGTTGATATCTTTTTTCGCATGGTAACTGTGATTGTGTGCTTGCTGAAACATAAAGTTATGAAAAAGATTTTTGAACAATGGTCGTGGGCAGAGAAGATTTGCTTTTTTAAATTTTTTTCCTAACTTTGAAAAAGCAGGCCGGTTTTGCGGACAGGCCGGCAGTTAGTATGTATTGTCAATTTTAATTCATAAGTATTATGAGAAGGTTATTTAATTATGCGGCAGCGCTTGCAATGTGTGCAGCAGTCGCAGCATGTGAGAAGCCATTGCAGGGGCTTGATCCGGTAATGTCCAGTGAGACCATCAGCATAACTTCCGGTGAGACCGTGAAGGTTGATTTCAGCCTTAACGACGTCCGTGGCAATGCAATCACCACCACTTGTACCTACATCGCAGTTGAGAACTACAATGCCTTTGTCATCCTCAATGAGGGTGGTGAGAGCGGCACTGTCAACATCACTGCGCCTGACATGATTCTCGACGATACTCCTTTCAATGTGACTGTCACTTTCACAGATGACGCCCATCAGCGTGTGGCCGAATCCAGGATCACCGTAAACCCTGTTCAGGTAGAAGGTCTTGTGAAGCTCACCGAGTCTGCCAATTCATTCATCGTGGCTCCCGGTGCAGTGGCACTCTTCCCTGCATGCAAGGGTAACACCAACGACAAAGCCGGTGCCCAGAAGTATGCAGTCCTCTGGCAGGATGCGGCAGGCCTTGTGTCATGTGTCAAGCCCCAGGATAACGGAGCTATCGCCATGTTTGCCGCCGGAAAGGAAGGAAATGCTGTCATCGCAGGTCTTGATGACGCTGACAAGGTGGTATGGAGCTGGCATTTCTGGGTAACCAAGGATGCTCCCAAGGATGTGACCGTAGGCGGATATACTTTCATGGACCGCAATATCGGTGCCCTCACTCTTGACGAGAAGAGCGATCTTTCCACCGGTGTCGTTTATCAGTATGGCCGCAAGGATCCGTTCCCCGGAATCAGATATTCAACAGACGGATATGGTTTGAAGCCCATCTATGACGCTGACGGACAGGAGACGGCGATTGTTGTAAAAGAGAATGAGAATGACAACAACCTTCAGGGAGCAATAGCTGAACCTGATGTGTACTTCTATCAGAAGCACGTCTCAGGACAGAAGCACAATTACAGCTGGATCACAAAGGATGCGACCACTTTCGGCGCTGACAATTTCAAGGCCCTCTGGGAGAATGATGGCAAGAAGTCAGTTTATGATCCATGTCCTGCCGGATACAAGGTAGCTTCAATTGCAGCGTGGGAAGGCGTGAAGACCGCCGGAACAGTTGAAGAGATCTGGGACAATGACTATGTTACATGGGATAACACTGCTATCGGAACATACGAGAAGTACATTGCAGGAAACAAGAGAAAAGTCCAGTTCAGAGGCTGCAGCTATGATGGTCTCAAGCTGACCACGACAGGCGAGATCAATGCCAGCACATCCAATGGAACATTGAATTTCGCAAACTGCGTCGGCAGGGCTCTTCCTACCGCTGAGGTATGGTGTGCCGACATCGAGCCCAACTATGTGACCACTCCTACCCAGGTAACTTATTTCAGAGGCACTGCGGTCAAGGTCAACACTACCGGCAACGGCAACTACGATGACCTCTCTGCCATCAAGGTCAACGCTCTCACCACCACCGGCCGATATGGTCTCCACTATGCTCTCCCTGTACGTTGCATCAGGGAGAAATAATCACTCGGAACAACAAGGATGAAGAGATTACTATACATTCTCACCACTATCATAAGTGCAGCGTCGGTTTTCGGCTGCACTTATGTTGAATTTCCGAAACCCCTCAGCGAGTTCGACATCATCTTTGATGCCGAAAACATCGTCATGCAGGCTGGAGAGGTCATGGAAATCCCTTATACTGTTACAGGAAGTGACGGGAAAGCCCTCGATTTCACTCCGTCTTCAGGCGACAGCAAGATCACGGTAAGACTCTCCAAGGTCGATTATGAAAACTGCCAGGGAGTCATCAGGGTGATTGCTCCGAAGAACCTCCTTCAGGACCTCGAGTCCCAGGTGTTCCTCACTGTCTCTGACTCTCACGGCAGGAAACTCACCCGCTTCGTGGACATCAAGGTCATGGGCAACGGAAAGGCTCCTCAGGACGATGATCCGGACTCCGGCGATGACAAGAAGGATGACGATTACGGCGATCTGGGGATATTCTACGATGTCACCGCCCCGACCATGAATCCGGGCGAGACTCTTGACATTCCTTTCACAGTGACCGGATCCGAGGGCGCGACCCTCAACCTGGAGCCTGCATCTGACAACAGCGATTTCGAGTGCAGCCTCGGCAGGGTCGATTACATCAATTATCAGGGTGTGATCAAGCTTACCGCGCCTGACATCATCACCGAGGAGACCCAGGTGAAGGTGACACTCACTGCAAGCGACACCCACAAGCGCAGCGTCACCAAGTCCATAAACGTGAAGGTGGCAGCATCTCCGGAGCCTGTCATCACCGTGCTCGGCGACCCGTCGACAATGGCGGTCAAGGCAGGCGGATCGTTTACCCTCTCTTATCAGGTGGAGAACCTTGCTCCCGCGAAGATTTCCGGCACTCCCGACGTTGAGGCCACTTCAGGCTGGACCACAGCCGTCACTGTTGTGGAGGATATCATCAAGATCACCTTCACGGCGCCGTCTCCGGCTTCCGAGATACTTTCATACAGTATCTCCGCTGCCGATGACCACGGACGCAGTTTCGACTATTCAGGCAGCCTCTCCATCGTGGAGATCACCACTACCGCAGGTGCGGCCAACTGCCACATCGTCAAGCCGGGCAGCACCCTCACCATCAAGGGCGTGAAGGGCAATTCGACCGAGACTCTCGACTTCGACAACGCAGTGCTCGTATGGCAGGACACCAGGAGCATGGTTTCCTCTGTCGCCGGAAACGGCAACGAGGGCGTGGTTGTCGTGAAGCTTGCCGACGGCAAGCAGGGCAATGCAGTCGTGGCTGCGCGCAAGGGCAACAGAATCGTGTGGAGCTGGCACCTCTGGGTGACAGACTATGATCCGGAGAGCAACATCTTCGCATGGACTGACTCGATGGGCAACACATACGAGTATATGGACCGCAACCTCGGCGCCATGAGCGCTGAGATGTACAGCAAGGAGTCTCTCGGACTCATGTACCAGTGGGGACGCAAAGACCCGTTCCCGGGAGGTGATGACGTGGAGTCCAGCGTTCAGGTCAGCATCTATGATATTGACAACAATCCGGTATTCATGGAGGCGAAGCTCAGGCCTACCTATGATGACCGCACCAGCACCAACCTCCAGGTGGCTATAGAGAACCCGCTGACATTCTATTATGCACCTTCAAGCTCATGGCCGTCAGTGGACTGGCTTACGGATCAGGCTGCCCTTCAGGACAACGACCTGTGGGGAGGCAAGACCAATGCCAAGACCATGTACGACCCGTGTCCGGAAGGCTGGTGGATTCCCGCTGCCGGTGACGGATGGGGCTTCCGCTCAGAGTACAAGAAGGCGGGCAAACTCAATGACGACTCCAAGTACGATGAGACCTATCCCTGGTATCAGGACTATGACAAGAGCATAGGTTTCAGATACAAGACTCCGGACGGAAAGCTGTTCTGGTTCCCTCTTACCGGCAATATCGACTGCACCAAGGGTACCCTGCAGGGTGTGGGCGGCAGTGCTCTGTACAATACCCGTACAGACAGCTCCAACACCGTTCTCTATGAGAATATGGCATGGGGCAATCCTGCAAGTGAGACCGGTCTCAACCGTCCGTATGGCGCATCTACACGCTGCATAAGGGAATAAGATGACATTCAGGAAAATACTGTTGACAACGCTGTGCGCTCTTGCAGGCGCACAGCTTCTTCTTGCACAGGGAATATCTGTCTGCGGGCAGGTGACGGTCGCTTCCGACGGCAGCCCGCTGCCGGGAGCCGTTGTCCTCGAGAAGGATGGCACCGGCTATGCCATCACCGACCTGGACGGCCGTTACACGATATCCGTTCCGTCGGGAGCGTCTCTCTCCTTCACATGTCTGGGCATGGTCGAGCAGGTCATCCCGGTAAATGGCCGCACCGAGATCGATGTGGCGATGGAGAGCGACACCAATGTGCTTGACGACGTGCTCGTTGTGGCATACGGTACGGCAAGCAAATCCTCGTTTACAGGATCGGCCGAGACCATCAAGGGTGAGAAACTCCATGACAGGCCTGTCTCTGATGTGTCGAGGATGCTTGACGGTCAGGTGTCGGGCGTGATGTCCACATCCGGAAGCGGCCAGCCTGGCAGCGGCTCCGGCATCATGATCAGAGGCTTCGGCTCCATCAATGCCAGCAGTTCGCCACTCATCGTAGTGGACGGCATCCCTTATGACGGAAATCTCAACTCCCTCAATCCCAACGACATCGAGAGCCTCTCTGTGTTGAAAGATGCCTCTGCCGGTGCGCTCTACGGTTCGCGTGGCGCCAACGGTGTCGTCATCGTCACCACAAAGAAAGGTGGCAGGGAGGACAGGGTGTCTATCGATTTCACCTCGAGGGTGGGATTCAATTCCATGGCCATCAGACCGTATGAGACGGTCAGCCCGGTCCAGTACATGGAACAGATGTACAGAGCGTTCTACAACGACCTCGTCCATACCGAGGGCCGCCTGCCAAAAGAGGCTCAGGGTATGACGGTGCCCCGTCTTGCCAAGAATATCCTTGGCAGGGACAACAGGTACAATGCCTTCGACATGGATGTCGCCGAGCTTTTCGATGCGAAAGGCAGGATTGTCCCTGAGGCAGGCCTGAAGTATGACACGGACTGGCTGGGGGCTGCAAAGGCGAAGTTCCCTCTCCGTCAGGAGCACCTGTTCTCGATGTCGGGGGCATCGGATGTGAGCCGTTACATGGCGTCCATCAGCTACCTCGACGAGAACGGAACCATCAAGACCACGGAGTTCAGACGCTTCACGGCCAGGGCCGGAGCTGAGTTCACTCCTTACAAGTGGCTGGATTTCGGCCTGAACGCCAATTATTCCAACTCGAGGAGCGATTATCTCGGCGCCAGCGGGACTGAAGCCAACAACATCTGGTACACCGCCATGATGATGGCTCCCATCTATCCCGTCTATGAAACGGACAAGTCCGGGAATGTCATTTACAAGGACGGTGCTCCCGTGTTCGACTATGGCACCTCCAGACCGGCAGGTGCACAGAACAACCGCAACTGCATCGCAACCCTCTTTGACGACGACTATTACAGCATCCATGACAATGTCAACCTCCGCGGCCATCTCGGAATCTCTGTCGGGGATTTCAAGCTGAGCACATCCGTCGGTGCCGATATCATCAACACGTATACCACCACGATGTACAACCGCAACAACGGAAACGCGGCAGGTACAGGCCGTCTCACCAAGGAGAGCCAGCGTACCCAGAGCTATACCTGGAACCAGCTTCTCAGCTACAGGCGCTCCTTTGACCTCCATACCGTTGATGCCATGGCCGGGCACGAGTTCTACAGCAGCAATGCGCGGTATCTGGTCGGACAGAGGACGGGATTCCCGTTTGACAAGTTTGACGAACTCGGCCTTGGATCCACTCTGGCAGAGGCGGATTCGTCAGCCGATACATACAGCATCGACTCCTGGCTCTGCCGTGCGAACTACAGCTTCGATGACAAGTACTATCTGTCAGGAAGTCTCCGTACCGATGCATCCTCCCGCTTCAGAAAGGACAACAGGTGGGGCGTGTTCTGGTCTCTCGGAGCATCCTGGAGAATCTCGCAGGAGTCTTTCCTTGCCGATGCGACATGGCTGGACAACATGACCATGAAGCTCAGCTACGGCGTTCAGGGAAACGACAACATCGGGTCCTATTACGCATGGCAGGCCCTCTATGACATGGGCTATCCCAATGCCAGCTATTCCGGTGCCGTCATCGCTTCTCTCGAGAACAGGAACGTGACCTGGGAGAAGAACGGCAATGTCAACGCCGGACTCGAATTCAAGATGTTCAGCCGTTTCAGCGGCACCGTGGAATGGTACAGGAGGACAACGTCGGACATGCTCCTGGAGTATCCTATCGCCATTTCCCTGGGTTTCCCGGGCTATTACGCCAATGTCGGCAAGATGTACAACACCGGAGTGGACATGACCTTCGGATATGACATCATGAACAAGCCGGATCTCTTCTGGAACGTGTCCCTGATGGGCTCTCTTGTGCGCAACAGGGTGGTGTCCCTGACCGGTAACGGCCAGGACATAAACAACGGCGTCTACCTCATCCGCGAGGGCGAGCCGGTCAACACCTTCTACATGGCCAGAAGTGCGGGAGTCGATCCCGCCACAGGCGAGCAGCTGTACCTTGCGTATGAGAAGGATGAGAAGGGGAGCAGGATTCCGGGAACTGAATATGCGACCAATGATGCCACCGTGGCCTCCGGCTGCAAATGGCTCTGCGGCAGCAGACTTCCTGCCATATACGGTTCTCTCTCGACCAGCCTCCATGTCAAGTCCTGGGATGTTTCGGCCCTGCTGACATACTCGCTCGGAGGAAAGATATATGACAGCACCTACCGCTCGCTGATGGAACCCTCGTTCGTGGGCCAGACCTACCATGTCAACTCGCTGCGCGCATGGCAGAAGGCCGGCGACATCACCGACGTTCCCAAGATCATGACCACCTCCACCTCCGTCATCAATGACAGGTATCTTGTGGACGCGTCGTACCTCAGCATCAAGAGCGTCTCTGTAGGCTACACCCTCAATCTTCCAGTGTTGGAGAAGTGCCATATCCGGTCTGCAAGACTGTATGCGTCCGGGGACAATCTTCTCATGCTGAGCGCGCTCAGGGGACTCAACCCGCAGAGCAGTTTCTCCGGATCCACATCGTACACATATACGCCGAACAGGACAGTCTCTCTCGGCATTGACCTGAAATTCTAGCAGCCATGAGAAAATTTCTGATAACTGTCATACTTGTACCGGCACTCATCTGCTCCTGCACTTCGCTGATGGAAACCACTCCATCGACGGATGTCGTAAAGGATGAACTCCTCTCGGATGCAGAAGGGCTGCAGGTAGCCATGAACGGCGTCTATGCCACAATGTACAACCGTCTGGATTTCGTGACTGCCAACGCCCATCAGTGCTTCGGCAACATGGCGGTGACGCTTGCCGCCGACCTTATGGGTGAGGATATGGTCCAGACCGCCCAGGGTGCGGGATGGTTCTGGAAGGATTACAACTACGACCAGCGCAGCCGCTATACCAGCAAGATATGGCGCTGCTACTTCACATGGGAGTACTTCTACGAGATCATCAGCAACGTCAACTACATAATCGAAGCTGCCCCGGAGGCATCAGGTGACAAGAATGAGATAGCATGCACTCTCGCCCAGGCTCATGCCGTGAGGGCATATGCGTACTTCATGCTCGTACAGTCTTTCCAGCAGACCTTCAAGGGCCATGAGACGCTTCCCGGTGTCCCGATCTATACCAAGCCTGCGACTGCGTCAAGCATAGGAGAGAGACGCCACAGCGTGGCAGAGGTCTACAGTCAGATAGACGAGGACCTCGATACCGCACTCGGACTTTTCGAGACCTGCAAGGTGAAGCGCAAGCACATCTCCAACCTGGACCTGTATTCGACCAGCCTGCTCCAGGCCCGTGTCGCCCTGGTCGAAAATGACTGGGACAAGGCCGTGACTGCTGCAACGCGTGCTGTCGGCACCCCTGACGCCTCTCTTCTGAGCAGGGACCAGGCCAAGGTGACAAAGGGCACCTTCGACAATACCACTGCGGCATGGACGACAGGTACGACACCATTCAACAGTGTCAAGTCTCCGTCTGTCATGTGGGGCGCCGAGGTGATCTCAGACCAGTCGACGGTATTCGCCTCATTCTTCTCCAACATGGATGCATGCACCAATGTCTATTATGCCGCCGAGGCTCCTAAATGCATCAGCAACTGGCTTTATGCCCAGATTCCTGAAACTGATGTCCGCAAGGGCTGGTGGAACGGCAACATCGGCGTCAGCGCCGAGGAATGGAAGTATGGTGCCAACATCAACTACAACCAGTTCAAGTTCCAGTGGGCCGACCAGAAGTCATATAAGGGAGATTATATCTTCATGAGGCTTGAAGAGGCTTACCTGATCCTTGCAGAGGCCTACTGCCGCAAGGAAGACTACAATGCGGCCAGAACTGCCCTCGGGGAGGTCATGAGCCGCCGCGACACCAACTGGATGTCGGCTGTCTCAAGGCTCAGCGGAAGTGAGCAGACCTTCGGCTCCACCGGCACCGTCAAGACGCTGATGGACGAGATTCTCCTCCAGCGCCGCATCGAGCTCTGGGGTGAGACAGGGCGTATCTTTGACATCCTCAGGCTTGCCAAGGGCTGGACAAGGTACTGGACGGTCAACGGCGAACCGTCAAACCACACCAACTGCCTTAGCAAGTACCCTGAGTACCTCAATTTCCCTGCGGACTACATCGAGTGCATTCTCATGATTCCTCAGGTCGAGATAGACAACAATCCCAACATCAACCCTGAAGACCAGAATCCATATGTGCAGAACTAGACTTTCATTATTGCTGGCGGCGTGGATCTGCATCATGCCGTCAATGACGTCATGTGACAAGGAGACCACCGGCGCCATTTACGGCGGTGACAGCGGATTTGCATTCGCGTCCCCCGTGCTGTATGCCGAGGTGTCCGAGGAGGACGGCGGATTCCTTGAGGTTCCCGTCTACAGGGGGATTGACGGAAACGCGTCGCAGGCTCTGATATCATTCCAGTATGATGCATCCCCTTCCGGGACCGAGGATCCTGAGTGGACGGATGCCGATCCGTCAGGCATCTTCTCTCTCGTCTCTCCGAAGGTGACATTTGCCACCAACTCGTGCGAGGCCAAGGCCCGCATCAGGTTCGGGGACTATGGGAAGCTCAAGACCACATCGAAGTACAGGATGAAACTTGAGATCAGTGACGCCGTGTCTCCGTCCAAGCGCAGTTCCGTCATCGTGACCGTAACCAAGAAGCTCGTGTTCAAGAAGTACGGCGACTGCTCGTATTTCGATGAGTGCATCTTCGAGAATGCATACAATACCGAGATATACAAGGCAGTGGGTGAGGAGATATACCGTGTGATGGATCCTTATTATGAGGGACTTGTGGCAGAGGAGTATGCGGCAGAGGGCTGGCTCGGCGAGACTCCGGACTATGTGGAGTTCAGCTGTGACGGTAACCACATCAACTTCAAGCCGTTCGCGACCGGAATGCTCTTCAACAAGAAGCACATGGCGTGGGCCTACTATCCCAGCGACTACATCTGGGGACGCGACTTCTCAAAATACGACGCCCAGAACAAGAAGCTTGATGACAAGCATTTCCAGCTCTACGCCGTATACTGCCTCCCGTCGTTCCAGTATGGATACATGAACGACGGAATCTATAAGATCGACATCACTGTCAAATAGTCCTGGGGCTTTGCTCCCAACAGCTTATTTTCGTACAGGGACCTGGATAATGGTGAGCCATTTATCCGGGTCTTCCTGATTCCAGATACCGTCCACATAGCAGGCGCGAGGCGCATCGGCTATCTCGTACCCCATCTTCGCGATCTCTGCAAAGAGTTCGATGTAGCTCTCCCGCAATCCGGTGTAAGGGCCGTATACTTTCATGCAGATGGCCGTCGGGTACTCCGGCAGGGTCTTGAATTTGACGATGTCCGAGTCCTGTCTGGCCTCTGAGACCTTCTCGCAGTATTCGATCTCGAAGTTCTCGGCCTTGTATTCCTTGGCCGTCTCCACCGTGAAACAGTATCCCGGTTCCGGGCATTCGCAGCCCAGACGGGCCATTTCGGGTGCCACGACTGTCACCAGATGCATTCCGAGGGCATCATAGTTGGGAAGAATCGTCCTGTTGTAAGCGACGATGACAGAAGGCAGTGAGTCAAAATAAATCTTTTCCATGTTCATTCTTTTCTTTTGTGCGGCCACCAGGCTCTCCAACTGGGCATGACGTTCCTTTAGCGTCTGCAGCTCTTCTTCACAAGCCTTGATCTTGGACTCGAGAGTCCTGATATCGGGATAGTGCGTGTCATTCTCATACAGTTCCGTTATCTCCGCAAGGGTGAATCCGAGCTGTTTGAGCTGGACGATCGAGAGAAGCTTCTGCAACTGGTCCGCTCTGTAGTAACGATACCCGGTCCACATATCCACTATGCCGGGCTTCAGCAGCCCTATTTTCTCATAATGTCGCAATGTCCTGACAGTAACCCTTCCGAGCCTGGAAAACTCGCCAATCTTATACTTTGTCTGTGCCATCATTAAAGCGCTTTTGATGTTAACGGATACAAAGATAGTATATGACCTAAGGTACGAGTCAAGAGCTTGGAGCAATTATCAACAAAAAAAGTCGCCGGGTCACGCCATAATTCACGCCGACTGATGGGCCTCTGCCCGTCAGGTCAACCAGACTCCCAACCTGATCCCGATCATGCAGATAGGCTTGCTCCAAGGCCTTCTGCCCGCTCAGCTCAGGGAAAAAAACTACCCCTCCTCTTTCGAGATGGGGTAGTTTTTTCAGTCCGGAGCGCAAAAGTCAGCGGCCGCCGCCGCATCCATGGCGCTCAAATGCGGTGCAGGAGACTAGAGCTTCCTTGCGCCGTCAGAGATGACAACGTCGTAAACCTTCGGTGCATGGCCGAACTTGAGTGCGTACTCAGCCTTGGCAGCAGCCACGAAGGGCAGGTAGAGCTCGTCCTTCACGAGGTTGATGGTGCAGCCTCCGAAGCCGCCACCCATGACGCGGCAACCGGTAACGCCCACACGGCGTGCCAGCTTTGCAAGGAAGTCGAGCTCCTCGCAGCTTACCTCGTAGAGCTTGCTCATGCCGAAGTGGGTCTGGTACATCATCTCACCAACAATTTCATAGTCGCCACGCTCGAGGGCGTCGCAGACGTCGAGCACGCGCTGAACCTCACCGATCACATATTCTGCGCGGAGGAAGTCCTCGCTTGAGATCTGGTCGCGTACTTCGTCAAGCCAGATGCGCTTGCAGTCGCTCAGGAAGTCCACCTCGGGGTGGTTCTTCTTGATTGCGGCAGCTGCGCGCTCACAGCTCTGGCGGCGGAAGTTGTATGCCGATGAAGCGAGCTCATGCTTTACGCAAGAGTCGATGAGGACGAGCTTGTATCCCTTCGGATTGAAGGGGAAGTACTTGTACTCCAAGGTCTTGCAGTTGAGGCGAATGAGGCAGCCGGCCTTGCCGAAGCAAGACGCAAACTGGTCCATGATACCGCAGTTCACGCCGCAGTAGTTGTGCTCGGTGCTCTGGCCTATCTTTGCAAGCTCGAACTTGTCTATGCCGTTCTGGAAAATCTCATTGAGGGCGAATGCGAAGCAGCTCTCGAGTGCTGCGGAGCTTGAAAGTCCTGCGCCGAGGGGAACGTCACCTGCGAAGACGGTGTCGAATCCCTCGACCTTGCCGCCACGCTTGATGGTCTCGCGGCAGACGCCGAATATGTAGCAAGCCCATGCTTCTGCGGGTTTGTCCTCCTCGTTCAGTCCGAAGGTGGCTTCTGCACCGTAATCTAGGGAGTAGGCGTGGATCTTGTCTGTTCCGTTGAGTTTGATTTCGGCTATGATGCCCTTGTCGATAGCTCCGGGGAATACGAATCCTCCGTTGTAGTCGGTATGTTCTCCGATGAGGTTTACGCGACCGGCAGATGCGTATGCTTCTCCGCCTTCTCCGTAAAGTTCCACAAATTTCTTGTGAATTTTAGCTTGCATGTCCATATTATGAGGTTTTAAATATTGTCTGAAAAACAAATATATCAAATTTTCCGTAAATTCGCGTATTAAAACATAAAGCAGATGTCATTAAAGTGCGGTATCGTAGGTCTGCCCAACGTAGGCAAGTCCACTCTTTTCAACTGTGTAAGTTCAGGAAAGGCACAGAGTGCCAATTTCCCTTTCTGTACAATAGAACCCAACCTTGGTTCCACCAACGTCCCTGACAAGCGCCTTGAGGTGCTTTCAGACATATGCAATCCCCAGCGCACCATCCCCGCAACGGTCGACATAGTCGACATCGCCGGCCTTGTCAAGGGTGCCAGCAGGGGCGAGGGCCTCGGCAACCAGTTCCTTGCCAACATTCGCGAGTGCGATGCTATCCTGCACGTTCTGCGCTGCTTCGACGACGGCAACGTGGTGCATGTGGACGGCTCGGTGGACCCCGTCAGGGACAAGGATGTTGTGGATCTTGAGCTCCAGATCAAGGACCTCGAGACCGTGAACTCCCGTCTTGTGAAGGCCGAGAAGGCAGGCAAGGCCGGTGACAAGGAGGCAAGGAAGCTTGCCGATCTGCTCACCCGCTACAAGGCCGCTCTCGAGCAGGGCAAATCCTGCCGCAGCGTGAAGCTCCTGAACGAGGAGGAGGCTGCCATAGCCCACGACCTGTTCCTGCTTACCAACAAGCCTGTGATGTACGTGTGCAACGTCGATGACGCTTCTGCCGTGAACGGAAACGCATATGTCGATGCAGTGCGCGAGGCCGTGAAGGAGGAGAACGCCGAGATTCTCATAATCTCCGCCCGCACCGAGGCCGACATCGCCGAGATGGAGGACTACGACGACCGCCAGATGTTCCTTGAGGAGATGGGTCTTGAGGAATCGGGAGTGGTAAGGCTCATCCAGAGCGCATACAAGCTGCTCGGGCTGCAGACCTTCTTCACCGCCGGTGCCGACGAGTGCCGCGCCTGGACCATCCACGTGGGCGACAAGGCTCCCAAGGCTGCCGGTGTCATCCATTCCGACTTCGAGAAGGGCTTCATCCGTGCAGAGGTCATAAAGTACGACGATTTCGTGAACTACAAGACAGAGTCTGCCGTGCGCGCTGCCGGCAAGATGGGTGTCGAGGGCAAGGAATACGTTGTTCAGGACGGTGACATCATGCACTTCCTGTTCAATGTCTAGGCGGTGGATAGGAGTACTTCTTGCGCTTTCAATCTCTCTTCCATCCGCGGCGTCAGGGGCTGATTCCCTTGACGTGGTCTTCTGGAATCTTGAAAATTTCTTCGACTGGCGCTCCGACGGAGTGAGCCGGTCGGAGGGTGATTTCAGTGCCGGGGGTGCACGGCACTGGACAAGGAAACGCTTCTATTCGAAATGCTCCGGCATAGCGAAGGTGCTGCTGATGATTGCCGACTCGCAGGGGCGGCTGCCCGATGCCGTGGGCTTTGCCGAGATAGAGAATGCTTTCGTGCTGAGGCAGCTGATCTCTTCCACAGCGCTCAGAAAACTCGACTACAAGGTGCTTCACTTCGATTCGCAGGACCATCGCGGGATAGACTGCGGCCTGATCTACAGGGAATCTGCGCTGCATCTCCTAGGGGCTGAACCCAAGCACATCTACGACTCTTCCGGTGCCGTGATCCCAACCAGGGACATACTCCTTGCGCGCTTCGATTCGCTTGCCGTGCTGGTGAACCATCACCCTTCGAAGGTGGGCGGCAAGGACTCAAACCGCACCCTCGCCATGGCCAGGATGCGCTTCCTGTGTGATTCTCTGATTCAAAGCGGCTGCCCGGGGGTGCTGTGCATCGGTGATTTCAATGAGGACCAGTGGCACTCCGGAGGCCAGGGTACCATCAAGTACAACGGGGCGTGGGAGAAGATTGACGGCTGCTTCTGCTATGGCAGCGTCAAAGCCGCGGAGAGGGTTTTCCTTGTTCCGGAGCTGCTCGAGGAGGACCGCAACTGGGGCGGAACCAAGCCCCGGCGCACCTATTCCGGCCTCCGCTACCACGGAGGCATCAGCGATCATCAGCCGGTTATTTTCAGTATTAATTTTAAAAAATAGTAACTAATCTTCTATTTATACGTATAATTAATAGAATTTTAGTTACATTTGTTGGTGACTTAAACTTTGAAAAAACTATGACAAAGAAGGAGCTCGACGGCCGATAGTAGTCCCTGGCAATATGAATGATGATCTGGCTTTCGGTACATTGAAATCGATTCTTAAAGAGGCCGGAATACAAAAATGAAATGAGTCTATATACAAAGTAAAATTATGAAAAAAGTCATAGTAGTAATTGAACGGGCAGAAAACAATTTTTCCGCATATGTCCAGGATGTTGACGGAATCACTGCAACAGGAAAAACCATCGAAGAAATCAAAACATCGATCATCAACGCTGTTGAGGAATATAAATCTGCGTGCAGGAATCTAGGCCTTGAGGTTCCTGCAGAGCTGAAAGGAGATTATGAGATTGCTTTTGAGCTGGACATTCAGAGTTTCCTGATGATCTATCAGGGAATCTTCACAAAGTCCGGTCTTGAAAAACTTACTGGAATCAACCAGAAACAGCTATGGCATTATGCAAATGGCGTGACAAAACCACGTCAGGCGCAGCGCCGGAAAATAGAGAGTGCCCTTCATCGTCTGGGAAACGAACTGCTTTCCCTCTCTTTATAGATAGGGTGATATTTACGCTATGAAATTGTTCAGCCAGTCGCGGTTGACCGTGGCCAGGCCCTTTGCGGCCTCGCTGAGCTGGGGATTGCGGGCGAGTATGCCGCCACAGTCCTGATATACGTTGAATCCGACCGACAGCATCTCCATGTCGCCGTTCTTGGGGTAGGTGAAGATCAGGTCGTTGTCGGCCCCGTCCATCTTGAGGAACTTCAGACTTGCACCTGTGCCCATCTCCTGGCAGGTCACGAACTTGCACAGTTCTATGATGACATCGTCCAGTCCGGCATCGAAGATCTTGATCTTCTCTATGAGGTCTCCCACACTGGTGACCCTGCGTGCGGTGTAGCCATCAAGCCCGTCCACGCCCAGTTCCTGCTCCGACAGGCAGAGCAGAAGATTCTCCGCCGGGTCGAGGTACAGGAGGGGATACTTTGCAAGCTGCACCTTGCCGCATGACGGGCAGCGGCGGATGAAAATCTCTCCGCTGACTACCTTGTCTTTCAGTTCAGGGTTTGTCTGGACGTTGATGCTCTGGTAGACCTCAGACTCGAAGGTGGTTCCGCATTCGGAACAGATTGAAGTGCTTGTCATTCTGCAAAGGTAGCAAAAATGTCTGTAGTGTTTCAACGAGTGTGTCAGGAACCGGTATAGAATTCTCCCCAAATGTCTATTAGTACCCTGATTCGTCAGAGCCGAGTGGTATAATAACCTTCGGCTCTGACTTTTCTTATCCAATCTGGTGACACATACCAGCCAGGTAACCGAAAACCGCATTTTCGGACACCGACCCGAATCCGAAAATCGCCACCGGAGCTTACTACCAGAAAAATCAGGGGTATTGAGCACATTCTTATTTTTAGCCAACTGGTAATCAGTATGTTGCGATTCCTAACGCGCGCAATACCATAAAATTTTGAGCAGTGCGCACATTCCCTAGGCAGGCGGAGCAGTGTCACCAAGCGGATTCGGGTTCGAGACAGCCGCAAGCGCTTGCAAATCTCCCACAATGTCCTTAACTTGCCCATGATAGCAAGGGACACTGTCGGGAATATGACAAGCACGATGACATACACCTTCCTGGGCGACGGCACCAAGGCCGGCGCAAGGGTGCGGACGATAGTTCATGACAACGGACTGAACATCATACCCACAGGCCGTGAAGGCAAGATCTACCGCGGTTCGTTCGTCTACAACGTATCCGCCTCCGGAGCACAAAGTCTTCAGAGCATCGCGGTAAGCACAGGAAGGCTCATCGCCGTAGATACCGGATTACTAATCGAAGGGAATAACGGAATGCTCATCGAAGACGTCTCCTTCAAGTCGGACGCCTTCTTCACCGACCACCTCGGCAACGTGGCTGCGGTGGTCAACATCTCCAGCGGGAACTATATCGTCCTCCCGACCCCTGGTGGCCATCACATGAACCGTCCCGTCCTCACCGGAAGCCTCATCCTCGAGCAGAACGACTACCTGCCCTTTGGCACCAGAATGCCGCTGAAGACTCGGGCCACCAACCGCTACCGCTACTCCGGCAAGGAGGAACAGAACATTGCGGGCGTGGACCTCAGTCTGCTCGACTT
>JAGHSF010000049.1 GCA_018065985.1 Candidatus Cryptobacteroides choladohippi | reverse complement strand
GTAGGCAACATTGCTGAGCTTGATGTCTCCGCTGCCAAATCCGAGATGGTAACTCTTATTCTTGATGGCATCAATGATGCAGATTACTTCCCTGAGGCTGTCGCAGCTGGAAAGTTGTCCGTACATTATCACAAGAAGCTGATTCCAGCATGTGAAGGTCTTCACATACTTGTCTCCACTGTACTTCTTGACGATTCCATCGAAGACTCGTTTCGGCAAAAACTCAACGAGTTGACTGAGAAGGTATTTTCCGCTATTCATTCTGTCTTGATCTACTTCTGGACAGTGAAATTACGGAATCAATTCAAATCGACACGCTGCATTTTTGCTTATAACTAATTGTTAAACAATATATTACAAAGAACTAACAAATATTTCTTTGGACACTAGTGTTGTTCAGTTATGCTTCACGACTGAAACAACCACAACGACCGGGTCCGAGTTCAGGCGGACACTCAGCCAGCTTCTGATTCTGCCGACAGTCTCTTCATCCAGGCTGGTTGCCGAATCGATCATGGCTGCAATGCAGTCTTCCTCTGAGGAGTTGTCTTTGGATACCTTCGAGCCTCTGGTAAGTGAAAGTGCGACGATGCTGGGATATTGAACCTGGAGTTCGCGGAAAATCTCCTCTGCCGGCAGTATTTTTGACTCGTAACCGTACAACCTCCCCTTGAGAGATGCAATGGTGTCGTTCAGAGCCTGCAGCTGCATGTCAGTATGCTCGTAGATTCCCTTGACGATCTGGGATTCCGACAGCACATCATGCTGACGCGCGGCATCCTCGTGGAAGCGTATCTGAGACCTTCCGATTCCGAATCTTTCGGCAGAGGTGTAGATCTTTTCCTTGTTTTTGAGGTCAAGTCTCTGCCCGGCCATGTACAGCTCGATGACAGGAGGCTTCACGCCGTTGTCGATCTTGTAGTCATAGATGAAACCTTGTCCTATGGAGCGGTTCTCCTCCACGATATTGTGGGCGTGGATCCTGAAATTGCTTTCCCTGATTATGTTTATCGCCGAGATCACGCTGGGCACGATGATCAGTATCAGGACTATGGACGCAGTCGTACGTGTCATCTGGGTGCGTCTGTCCGTGACTGATTCGACCACAGGATATTGCAGGTATTTGACTGTCGCATATGTTGCGAGTGCGATGAAGATGCTGTTGATGACAAACAGGTACATCGCGCCCAGGATATATTGCCAGTTCATGACCGACAGCCCGTAGCCCACGGTGCACAGGGGCGGCATGAGCGCTGTGGCGATTGCAACCCCGGACAGCACGGTCCCTCTCTCCTTTCTGGAGATCTCGAAGATTCCTGCAAAGCCGCCGAACAGGGCTATGAGCACGTCGTAGATTGTCGGGTTGGTTCGTGCAAGGAGCTCTGTGGGCTTTTCAAGGTTCAGCGGGCTCAGGATGAAATACAGGGTCGAGGCAACGATGCTGATGCTCACCATCACTGCAAAATTCTTCAGCGAATCCTTGACGAGCCGGCTGTCCCTGATGCCAAGACCGAACCCGAACCCGAGTATGGGGCCCATCACCGGGGAAATGAGCATCGCTCCGATTATGACCGGAATCGAGTTGACGTTGAGGCCGATGGATGCTATTATTATGGCGCAGGCCAGAATGTACACGTTGGGCCCGCGGAAGTAGATGTTCTTCTTGATTGAATCGCTTGCGCCGGAATAGTTGACCTGGTCCGACATCGTGAGGATTTCCTTTATGCTGTTTTTGAGATTGCTCATGGATGGTGTATGTTATTGATGGTGTTTCATATATATCTGCCGCAGCTTGCCCGTGTCCTACAGGACCAGCCTGCCCTCGCGGACCAGTTTGTCCAGATTCTCCAGAGGGATGGTGAACCGTATTGCTTCTATGATGATGTTGAGCAGGTGCTCGTGGATGTAGTCCTTTCTGATATACAGAGACACCTTCCTTGAGACAACGGGATTGACGATAGGTCTCAGGTTCGGTTGCAGACTGTACAGAATAAGTTTCTTGTGAAGTTCGGGTATTATCGTGAACCCTCCCAGCTCGTTCACTATGTGTATCAGGGTGCCGGCGCGTCCGCCTTCATACATCTTGTCGTAGTCGAACCGTTCCCCCTTTTCGAGCATCGAGCGGTCGAATCTTCTCAGACCATTCTTGATTATCCAGAGGGGATGGTCAAGAATCTTCGTCGAATCCAATGCGTCTTTCCCGTACAGAGGATGCTCGGGGGAAACGTATGCAAGGAATTTCTCGTGGTACAGGGGGATTTCGAGCAATTCCGGGTCGTTGACGGATGACACGAGTATTCCCATGTCGATCTCCGCCTTTTTCAGCATGCTGATTATCGTTTCGGAAAATCTTTCCTGTATTATCGGCTGTACGGCAGGGTACTTCTTACCGATATATTTGAACATTCCGGGAATCAGGACTGGGGCGATTGTGGAAGTCATGGCGATCTTGATCTCGCCGGAATCCAGATCCTTCTCTGATCTGGTAATCTCCGTGATCTGGCCCAGATTATACAGGACAATGCCGGCCTTGTCGATGACCTTTCTCCCCATTTCGGTGGCAACGATGGGATAGGAGTCTCTGTCGAAGATGCGTACGTCAAGCTCTTCTTCCAGCTTCTTGATCATAAGGCTGAGGGTGGGCTGTGTGACTCCGCAAGCCTCGGCGGCTTTTCCGAAATGGCCGTATTTGTCCACCGCCCTGATGTATTCAAGCTGCTGTAAGGTCATGCTGATAGATTTTGTCTATGCAAATATAGAAAATATTGTATTGATAAATCAACGATGGGGAAATAATTTTGCGCCCTGAAAAAAGATATGAGAGCAACAATAGTAACAAGATATGTCGGGTTGTCCCTGCTTCTGGTAGCATCAATGATGCTCCTGTCTGCCGGAGTGGCATATCTTGACAATCAGGATGACAGCATGATGCCTTTGTTGACGGCCGCTCTGGTTACCGGCCTGACAGGCGCGTTCCCTTTGCTGTTTGTCAGGTCAGATGGACGCATATCCTCTCCCGAGAGATATTTCATCGTGGTCTTGTCATGGCTGGCATGCTGCATTTTCGGAATGATTCCATATATATGCTATGGCAGCGAATTCGGACTCGTCGACGCATTGTTCGAGAGCGTGTCGGGTTTCACTACAACCGGAGCCTCCATAATATGTGACATCGAGTCACTTCCCAAAGGGCTGCTGTTCTGGAGAATGAGTACCTGCTGGATAGGCGGAATCGGGATAGTAACGCTTTTCTCCCTGCTTATACCCAGGAACAGGGATGTCAAATCCGTGCTTCGCGGAGCGGAACTGTCCGATATCGTAATGAGCGGGAACAAAGGCAATCCCGTTGTCAAGACAATCCTGAGCGTATATCTCTCGCTTACCTTGCTGTGCGGCTTCTCGCTGAAGTTCACAGGACTTGACTGGTTCGACAGCATGACGACTGCAATGTCGACCTGCAGTACCTGCGGGTTCGGTGTGCTGAACGACAGCATATACGGATATCACAACCCTGCTGCAGAGATTGTCCTGATTGTATTCATGACCATTTCCGGCATGAATTTCATCAGCCTGTCCAACCTGTTCAGAAGAGACAGGACAAAAAAGAAATATGAGATGGTGACGATATATCTGGCGCTGACAGTCGCCGGGACGTTGATGATATTCTTCGATCTGGTTGCGAACGGTTCAGACATCCATGTCGGTGACACGTTGCGGAAGGCTGCGTTCCAGTTCACATCGATCATCACGACGACAGGGTTTGCGACAGCCGACACGTCCGTATGGCCGGGCATCAGCATTCTGATTCTGTTGACGGCATCGGTCATCTGCGGCTGCTCCGGGTCTACGTCCGGTGGAATCAAGCTCGACAGGGCTGTAATCATGGCGAAGGCCAGCAAGAATGGCATAATCCATCTGAGGCATCCCAATCGTATATTGAATATTTCCATTGATGGGAAAAAGTTGAGCGAGGACCTTGCAAACAACACGTTCATATTCCTGGCCTGCTACCTGTTCCTGGCATTTCTGGGTGCGGCAATAAATGTTGCATGCGGTGAGAGCCTGACAACCGGGATATCAGCCGCGATTGCGTGCATAGGCAATGTGGGCCCCGGCTTCGGAGACGTCGGTTCGTTCGGGAACTATGCCGATATCCCCAACGTCGCAAAGATCGGCAGCATAACGCTTATGCTGTTCGGCCGTCTGGAAATCTTCCCTATCCTTTTCGTGATCAGGAACAGCGTCCACAGCTGATGCAGGACAATAGTGATTTATGGGGGGAATTGTGCTATATTTGTAAAAAAAAGTATAGCAAATGAACAGACTTTTCTCCTTCTTCTCGCTGGCTCTGATTCTGGCATCCTGCTGCCGGACTGGAAATGACGGTTCTCTCACCCTTGGCAAGGAAATCCAGGGTGTCTGGGAATGCACGGTCGGCACGCCGGAAACGATTGTCCCTACATCCGTGAGAAACTTTCAGATAAAGGAAGCGGAATGCAGCGTGAAGCGCTGCCCGGTACGAGTCTCCGGCAGCATGCAGAATGACACGGCAGTGTTCTGCATCCCGGTTGGTCCTGAGGAGAATTTCTACGGGCTGGGCCTTCAGATGAGCACCTACAGGCTCAACGGCCTGAAGAAGAGGATAAGAGTCAACGCCGATCCTGCCACCGATGAAGGTGATTCGCATGCCCCGGTGCCGTTCTTCCTCTCAACGGCAGGTTATGGCATATTCGTGGATACCGAAAGATATGCGACCTTCGATTTCTCTCAGCCGGGAAAGGTCACCATATATGTGCCCCGAAGCGGCGGAGCAAGCCTGAAGGTGTTCGCCGGACCTACCATGAAAGAGGCTCTGGCACGTTACAACATGTACTCCGGAGGCGGCTGCAATCCGCCCGAGTGGGGACTTGGCTTCTGGTACAGGGGGGAACTGAAGCTGACAGACAAGGATATCCTTTCCATAGCTGCGGAGTTCCGAAAGAGCGATTTCCCCTGTTCCGTCATCGGCCTCGAGCCGGGATGGCAGACGCAGTCATATTCCTGCTCGTATGTGTGGAGTGACCGTTTCCCCGACCCGAAAGCTTTCCTGGACAGCCTGGATGCGATGGGCTTCAAGGTCAATGCCTGGCAGCACGCATTCATCCACCCTTCATCCCCCATACACGAAGCCATGGAGCCGTGCAGCGGCGACAGCCTGGTCTGGGACGGCCTTGTGCCTGACTTCACCCTTCCGGAAGCCAGAGGGATATTCAGCGACTACATGGCGGACGTTACCACCCGCATGGGAATCAGCGGCTTCAAGGCTGACGAATGCGACGGCTCCGATTTTACGGGAGGATGGTCCTTCCCTATGAATGCCCGTTTCCCCGGAGGTGCCGACGGAGAGCAGATGCATTCGATGTTCGGTCTCCGCTATCAGGATGCCCTTCTGGAAACGGCGGCAAAAGCAGGCATAGACGAGAATTACGGTCTGGTGAGAAGCTCCGGTTCGTTTGCTGCACCATATCCGTTCGTGCTCTACAGCGACCTGTATGATCATCGGACATTCATAAACAGCGTGGCGCAGGCATCGTTCAGCGGACTTCTCTGGTGCCCTGAGGTCAGGGAGGCTGCAAACCCGGAGGAACTTCTTCTCAGGATGCAGGCGACCGTCCTTTCGCCTCTTGCCATGGTCAATGCATGGTATTTGAAGCATCAGCCGTGGAAGCAGGTGGACGAGGCTCTCAACAACGATGGAAAGTTCATGCCCGGATGGGAAGATCTCGAACAGAAATGCCGTGACCTTGCCAAACTGCGTGAGAAACTCGTTCCCGAGATAAAGGATGCTTTCGGTGTGTATTCTCGTACCGGCGTTCCGCCTTTCCGCGCCCTTGTCATCGACTGGCCCGACGACCCGATGGTTGCCGACATCAACGGCCAGTACATGATAGGCGACCACCTGATGGCCGCCCCGCCCGCATACGGAGAAAAGGAGATCGAGATCTATTTCCCCGAACCGGGTGCAAGATGGGAGTCATATGACGGATCCGCCACATTCGAAGGCGGCTCCACCGTCAAGCTTCCGGTCTCTTCTGAAATGCTCTATCTGTTCCGGAAACTGTAGCGCATGCCTGTACCGGCCGGGCGCATTATCATCTCTTGCGAAGCCCTGAGAACCGTTGGACAGGAACCTGTCGAAGTCAGGTACAACGGTAAACAGCAGTCCGTCCGGCTTTAGAAATACTGTCTGAACTGATATTGCAATACCCCCGATATGTCACAGAGTCTGCTACGTATCCTGACCGTGTTCTGCGCACTGGTCTTCCCATTTTTCACAAACTCTGCATCTTCGCTGCCTGACCGCGATCTGGAGCTGGTCCGCAGCCGCTTCGCCACGGCTGCTCTTGATCCTTCAGGGCCGATTGATTACGAAAGGGTAGCGCAGCGCATGGCAGACCTTTCTCCCGACGGTTCATGGCCGGACATCAACTATGTCGACACCCGTAACGTTGCATTCCAGAATCACGAGCATCTGCGTCACGTGGTGGAGATGGCGAGGGCCTACAAGATGAAAGGTTCGCCGCTGAAGGGGCGCAAGGAGCTGAAAAGGAAGCTGCTGCTCGCAATCGACTACTGGACTGCCAACGATTTCATCTGCGCCAACTGGTGGTACAACCAGATCGACACGCCCGACCATATGATAAAGCTGCTCTACATCATGGACGGTGAGCTGGGCGGGGAGAGGACTGCAAAGATGGTCGAGATTGCCCTCAGGGCCAACATGCAGGCCTGCGGGGCACGCCCCAGCGGCGACAGGATCAAGATTGCCAGCCTGTACACCAAGACGAGGCTTTGGCAGCGAGATGAGAACGAGGTCCGGCGTATGCTGGACATCATCTGCACAGAGATGGATTATTACACCGAAGAGAAGCTCGCGCAGCTCAGTCGCGAGAATCCGGCCTATTTTACTCCTGGCAAAGGCTTGCGCCCCGACTTCAGCTTCCACCACAGAGATGACGGAATCGACAACACGCTGGGGTATGGCATTTCGTTCGCCAGCTCGTTCATGGAGTGGGCGGTCAACCTGCAGGGCACGCGCTATGCCTTCGGCTCGGAATATACCGACCTTATGGTCGACTACTACCTCGACGGCATCTGCAAGCACATGGCATTCGGCGTGCAGTACGATCCCGGCATCATGAACAGGGAGATCTCCCGCCCGGGCAGCGGCGGGAAAGTGTCCGACTGCTCCATCCCCAAGGCTCTGATCGGGCTGACGGACTACCGCCGCGATGATCTGCAGGCGATAATCGACCTTCGCGAAGGCCGCGACGTCGTGCCGGCTTCCTATGCCAAGATGTTCTACAACAGCGAGTATTTCGTGTTCCAGCGCCCCGGCTGGTTTGCATCCGTGCGCATGCACTCATCGCGCAATGCAAGCATGGAGTATCCCCACAACAGCGAAGGCATCACCAACCACTATCGCGGCGATGGCGCCAACCATCTAACGGTCACAGGAGGCGAGTACGCCGATATCTATCCCACCTTCGACTTCCGCAAGGTGCCAGGTGTGACCACGGTCCAGGCTGGCGCGATGCCGCCCGAGGACGCAGTGCAGCAGAGGGGACTTACCGACTTTGTTGGCGGTGTGGATGATGGGCTCTACGGGGCCGCCGCCTTCGACTTCATCAGCGCGCTGGATGTGGTCAGTGCGCGCAAGGCGTGGTTCTTCTTTGACGGCTGCTACGTCTGCCTGGGTGCCGGGATAGCCCATTTCGGCCCGCAGGACGTGACCACCACGGTCAACCAATGCTTCCTTGACGGCGATGTCGCAGTGTCCTCGAAGGGCTTCTGCGGAGTGCTGCCACAAGGCGAGAGGATGCTCGAGAATGTCTCGTGGGTCAACCATGCCGGAGTGGGATACGTCTTTCCCGGCGGCGCCAAGGCCGGCATCCTCAACAAGCCGGTCGAAGGCTCATGGAAGCAGGTCAATCTCCAGTCCCATATCCGCGAGAAGGGTCCGGTTGTCAACGATATCTTCTGTCTCTACCTTGACCACGGTGAAGATTTTGGAGACGGCCGCTATGCCTACATTGTCGTGCCCGGTGCGGACGCGGAGCAGACTGCCGATTTCGCATCGCACAACGGCATCCTGGTACTCTCCAACACCCGCATCTTGCAGGCGGTGATGGATGCCGGCGCAGGCATAGCCTATGCGGTGATGTATGCCGGCGGCGAACTGCGTCTGAGCGACTCGCTGAGCATCGCGAGCGAGACGCCCGTGATGCTGCTCGTGCGCTTCGACGCCTCCACGGGCGCAGTCACTGAACTTGTCGCCTCGGACCCGTCGCGCAACTGCTCGGCTTTGCATCTTACGGTGCGCTCGGCTGGCAGCAGCCGCTGCTTCGATGTCGTGCTCCCGAAGGGTGAGCTCGGCGGGTCCAGCGTCCAGCTTTGGTAAACACATTGGAAATGACTAATTTTGTGCCTCGAATTGAAAACGGACAAAGTATGAACACAAACTGTTGGGCCACTATTCTGGCAGCAGCCATCTCGCTGACAGCCTCAGCGCAGACAATCCAGGACATCTACTCTGACACATGGGTGGGCACAGACGCCCTCGGCCGCAAGATGCCGACCAGCGCCGAAGTCGGAGACATCAAGACCGACAAGCCACGCACCGTGGGCATATTCTATATCACGTGGCACACGGCAGAAGCTCACACCGGCAAGCCATTCACTGCCGACGTGACCAAGATTCTGGCGGAGGACGACAACGCCAGGTTCGACGGAAAGAACCCTGCATGGAAAGACTCCTCCCTCCACTGGGGAGAGCCCGAGTACGGCTACTTCCTCAGCCGCGATGAATATGTGATCCGCCACGATATCTCCATGCTCACGGACGCAGGAGTGGATGTCCTCATCCTTGACGTCACCAACGCCTGCTTCTACTGGGAGGAATGGGACGCCATCTTCAAGACGATGCGCAAGATGAAGGCAGAAGGCAACAAGGTCCCGCAGTTCTGCTTCTGGGCCTTCAACGGAGAAGTCATCACCGTCGTCCAGACCCTCTACGAAAAGTTCTACAAGAACAACGAGTACCGCGACCTCTGGTTCTACTGGGACGAAAAGCCTCTGCTCCTGTTCAACTCGGAGCCATGGGAGGACGCCAACGGCGGAGACGGCCGCAGCTCCAACCACAACTACGACCCTGACGCAGCAGTCAACCCGACCAACCCCCACTACCTCGACCCGGACTACTGCCTCGAGGAATACGCCTACTACACCAAGGAAGTCATGAATTTCTTCACTCTGAGGAACTTCTGGTGGGGCTACAACGAATGGAACGACCACAAGTATGTCGGGACAGAGGACAACTGGAGCTTCGGCTACCAGCTGAATGACGAGAATGTACTCGCAATGACTCCCGAGCAGCGCGCATCCTACCACTGCGGGAAGCTCGAGCAGATGGCCGTCACCCCGGCACAGCACGCCAGCACGTTCGTTGGAAAGAGCTGGCACAACGGCAAGGAGCCCGAGCTTGGCAAGGGAGACTTGCCGGAAAAGGCCTATGTTCCATGGCTCGGAAAGGAAGTCGAAACCCCGAGCGCCTACGGAATCTACTTCCAGGACCGCTGGGAGGAGGCACTCTCCGCAGACCCATCATTCCTCTACCTCAACGACTGGAACGAATGGTCAGCCGGGAAGTTCCCGCTGGAGAATTCCGACATCGACTCATTCCTGGGCCGCCCTTCGGACTTCTTCTTCATCGACCAGTACAATGCAGAGTTCAACCGCACGATTGCACCGGCAAAGGACAAACTCTACACTGACAACTACTACATGCAGATGGCGGAGAACATCCGCCGCTACAAGGGAGTACGCCCGATTCCGGAGAACGTCGGCCTGAATGACTTCGCGGCAGACGGAGACTTCAGCAAGTGGGAAGGCATCGCAGTCACCTATTACGACACCAAGGGAGACACCTTCCACCGCGACGAGGACGGATACGGTGACCTCCACTACACCAACACCACGGGGCGAAACGACATCGTAAGGTCCAAGGTGGCCGTCGGCAGGGACAACATCTCGTTCTACGCCGAGACCGCCGAGGCTCTGACAGCATGGTCAGACCCGAACTGGATGCTCCTCTTCATCGACGTGGACAAGGATTCCAACACCGGATGGTGCGGCTACGACCTTGTGGTCAACAAGTCAGTCAAATCCGGGAGCAAGACCTCGGTGATGAAGTACAATGCCCGCAGCGGGAAATGGCAGGCAGTGGGAACAGCAAGCTTCGCCACCGCAGGAAACAAGCTTGAGATCTGCGTTCCGCGCAAGGTCCTCGGCCTCGCCGGAGAGAAGGATTCAATCATCTTCGACTTCAAGTGGTGCGACAACCCTCAGTCTCTTGAGGATACCATCTCGCTCTGCACCGACGGAGACGCAGCCCCTAACCGCCGATTCAACTACAGGATGATCTGGAAGCGATAATAGTCAGACATAAACATCCATGGAATTCTATAAGTTGTGTCTTCTGCTCGCCAGGTCATCTCAACCCTGATCTGACGAATACCAATGCATATATTATTATTTTATGATTATCATTTAATGGTAATCTGATAATCTTTTCTTTAAAAGAATAGAAGCCTCGGATGCAAGGCTTCTGATTAATTCTTAAGGAAGTACAGTCCGAGACGCTCGACAGGATGTCCGGGAACCTGTTCCAGGAAACGGAGGAGGAAGCGGATTCTGCCGTGTTCGAGGCTGCCCTTGAAGAACTGATAGCTCAGAACGCGCCTCTTTTCGAGACAAGACAGAATCCCTTACGGCATACCAGATGAATTTTCTGAGGGCCGTGTCGGACGGGATATCGAAGGGGCTGACCACGGCAAACGTAGTCAGCAGATACAAGCTGGGTTCCTCCGCCAACGTCGTCGCGATAACGAGGATGATGCAGGAGAGGGATCTGGTACAGGCTACGGACGGAGGAATCACGCTGACGGATCCGGTCATGGCCATGTGGATCAAGATGAACTGACCATACTTGAGCGCATAATCGGCTTCTACAATACACGAGGCCGCATATGAATGCAGACGCCGGAGGTGGAGCATCGCGGAAAATTTGCAAATCCAGAAAAATAAGTATATCTGCATCAGAAAGACGTGAGTTGCATATAGGCGCGATTACATCAAGCTCCGCAGCCGTCAGAGTTCTAGCCGTAGGTTCTTTGAACTTACGGCTAAAACATTTCAATCTTGCTCTCCATTTCTGGTTTAATTGAAAAACGGTTGGTAAAATCACTGTAAATTGCTGTTTTAAGGATAATTACAGAAATTAGATGAAAACGTTTTCATCTAATGAGTGATAAGCCAAAAATAAGGAGGCACAGTGATTCAAATGTTTACGAAAGCCCCTCCTGGAGTGCTCACAACTCAAAAGAAGTTGTTTATGTTCCAGCTCAACTAATGCCAATGTTACACAATTTCTCGGCGTGAGCAAAACAGCGGTGTACAATTTTATATATCTTTGTCCTATGAAACATATTTTCGCTTTTGTCGCCGTGCTTGCGGCCGTTCTTTCCTGCAACAACATTCCCGAATGGGATTGGGAGGAGAATTTTGATGGAACCGGCTTCAATGTGGAAAGTTGGAGCAAGGTCCCGCGAGGCACTTACGACTGGCGCCGGTATATGTCAGATCTGGATTCGCTCTACGTCGTTCACGACGGTATGCTGACTTTGCGGGGCATCGTTAATCCCGGTATCGATGGCGATGACGCTCCGGTGCTGACGGGTGGACTCTGGAGCAAGGACAAGGTAGGCTTCGGCTACGGCAAGATTGAAATCCGCGCCCGTCTGGCCGGTGCCCGCAGCGCTTGGCCGGCTATTTGGATGCTCCCGTTCGACAACTCTCCCTGGCCAAATGGAGGGGAGATAGATATCATGGAGCGGCTCAATTCCGAAGATATATTCTATACGACAGCACACACGCCGTTTACCCAGCGCGATACCGTCTACGAGCACTCATCGACGGCTCCGATTGATGCAACCGGATGGAACGTCTATGGCCTTGCCCATTACCGCGACAGCCTTGTATGGAGCGTGAACGGGGTCGACACCTATACGTACAGCAGGATGGCGGATGGTCCGGAAGGCCAGTGGCCCTTCGACCGTGAGTTCTATCTTATCCTGAGCATGCAGCTCAGCGGAGAATGGGTCGGCCCACTGTGCACGGAGGACCTTCCCACTACGATGGATATCGACTGGATAAGGTTCAGGAAGTTCGAAGAATAAAGACTACATTTCAGTCCGACGGATACACTGTATATCTACATTCCCGAGCAACGGATGACAAGATGGAAATTCCTCTCGAGAGTGGCCCCTCTTTGGACCTCGGAAAGGGTTTGTCATAATGGTGTGAGTTTTCCTGATTGTTGATTTTGTGGCAACAAATCCCGGAAGTTCCGCTGTCATCATTTCCCGAGAACCTGGCATCCCTCTTCGCACTATACAAAGAGAGTTGGCAGGAACCGGGGCGTTCCTGCACATGCCAAATACAAGAATTATAACTATCTTTACCGGGATTTTGCATGTTCACGTGGCACCCACGGAACGCCCCTGCGCTATCTTGATAGTAAACTGTCTGAAAACCAATAAAATAAATAATGAATAGAAGACTCATCTTATTCCTGTCCCTGGCTCTCTGCCTGTCCGGTGCATGCACCCATTCCGAGTATCAGTACCCCTTCCAGGATCCGAAGCTTTCTCCTGAAAAAAGGGTCGACAACCTCATGTCACTTCTGACTACCGAAGAGAAGATATCCCTTCTCGTCTCAGGGCAACCCGCCATCGAAAGGCTCGGCATACCTGCCTTCAATTGGGGCAATGAGGCATGCCACGGCATATGCCAGAATGGTGCAACAGTATTCCCTCAGGCAATAGCGCTTGCAGCCAGCTTCGACAAGGAGCAGAACTACGAGGTCTTCTCGGCAGTTTCCGACGAAGCCCGTGCCACATGGAACATGGGCCATGGCGCCATCAGCTACTGGACCCCCAATATCAATATTGTACGCGACCCCAGGTGGGGGCGCGGCCAGGAGACATACGGCGAGGACCCGTACCTCACCGCAGTCATGGGCAGTGCCGTGGTGAACGGTCTGCAGGGCAACGACAGCCATTATCTCAAGACAGCGGCCTGCGCAAAGCACTATGCAGTGCATAGTGGCCCGGAGCCTCTTCGCCACAGCTACAACCCTTCAGTGTCAGACCGCGACCTCTGGGACACATATCTTCCAGCATTCAAGACTCTTGTACAGAAGGCCGGCGTATCTGAAGTGATGTGCGCATACACCCGCTTCGAAGGCAAGCCCTGCTGCGCCAGCGATAAGCTTCTCACGGGGATACTCCGCGACCAGTGGGGGTTCAAGGGCATTGTTGTGACCGACTGTGGAGCCATTGGCGACTTCTACGAAGACAACCACCACATGACCCATAAGAACGGCGTCGACGCCAGCGCAGACGCAATCCTGAGCGGCTCGAACATCGAATGCGGAACCATTGGAGGCACCACTGCATTCGTCAACCTCGGCAAGAGCCTCGAGCAGGGTCTTGTCAAGGTCGAGGACATCGACAGAGTCCTGCGCGGTGCACTCCTGCTCAGGATCAAGCTTGGCGACCTCGATCCCGCAGAACTGCTGCCCTGGAAGGATCTGGGCGCTGCTGACGTAAGTTCCGAAAAGCACCACCAGCTGGCCCTCAAGGCAGCTCGCCAGTCGATGACTCTCCTTGCCAACGACGGAACTCTTCCCTTGAAGAAGGACCTGAAGAAGATACTCGTTGTCGGCCCCAATGCCGATGCTGCCAATATGCACCTCGGCAATTATAACGGAACCCCCACCGAGGAGCACACACAGTCCATTCTCGCTGCTATTCGGGAGGCCGTGCCCGGTACCGAGGTACGCTACGTGAAGGGCTGCGGATATGCCCAGACAGAAGGCTCTACCTTCTATTTCGACGCACATCCCCTCAAGGCGGAATACTTCGATGGCAAGACCTTCTCCGGAAAGCTCATAGGCACATGCGAGGCAGGATACATCAACATGAACCCCGACACCCCGCTGCCGGAGTTCCTGAAAGGCCACGACGCGTATTCGGTGCGCTATACAGGCGAAGTCAAGCTTGACACTCCTTCGACCCTGTTATACGTAATCCGCAGCAACATGCCTTACTCGCTGAAGATCAACGGAGAGGAGGTTGCCGGTCAGAAGGAGGTCCATCACGAGACAGGATACGATTCAGTACCCGACATGAACTCCGTGATCAAGGCCGTGCCCGGGAAGAAGTACGAATTCACACTTGATTTCGTGCATCCTGCAGGGGAAGACGCCCATCTGTACTTCGACCTTGCCGAGCAGCACCCCTATCCCGCCGAGAAGGTTGAGGTTACCGACGAAGACGCCATCATCTTTGTAAGCGGTCTGAATGCCAACCTCGAGGGCGAGCAGAACTGCATACTTGTCGACGGTTTCCTGGGCGGCGACCGCACCAAGGTCGAGCTCCCGATCGAACAGCAGGAGCTCATCAGGAAGATGCACGCTTCCGGCAAACCCGTAGTCGTCGTGAACTGCTCCGGCAGTGCGGTGACTTTCACTGAGATAGAAGACCAGTACAATGCTCTCCTGCAGGCATTCTACGGCGGCGAGGCCATGGGCCGTGCCGTTGCCGACGTGCTCTTCGGAGACTATAATCCCGCCGGCAGGCTGCCCGTGACCGTATATGCATCCACAGCCCAGCTTCCCGACTTCAAGGACTACAACATGGAGGGCCGCACCTACAGATATCTTCGCGGCGAGGAGCCCGAGTTCCACTTCGGATACGGCTTGAGCTACACCAGCTTCGAGTACGGCCAGGCAACGCTTTCAGCAGGCTCAGTCAAGGCCGGCAATGGCGTTGACGTGACCATACCCGTGACCAACACCGGCGCAGTAGCAGGCGACGAGGTGGTGCAGGTCTACATCAGGAGCCTCGACGACCCCACCGCTCCCGTCAAGGAGCTCAAGGGCTTCGAGAGGGTCAATATCGAGCCCGGAAAGACCGCACAGGTGAAGATATCCCTCGCAGGAGACTCATTCGAGAGATACGACCTTGAGCAGAAGAAGGTCACCGTGCACAAGGGACGCTACCAGATCCTGTACGGATCCTCATCACGTGACGCCGACCTCAGCGCACTCGACTTCGAGATCAAGTAAGAAACATAAAATACACTGAATAATGGAGGCCGACCCTTTTGGGGTTGGCCTCTTGGACGTAGAATGGTGACGGCGGTCCGTCCACAAAGTGGCACCAATTGTGGACACGAATGGCCTTCCCTCCATAAAGTTGATGTTTTTCAGGAATTTACGAAGAATAATGAACTATTTTCCACAAAAACGCAGAATTCATGGAAAACAAGGCGTGCGAGGCCAGATTTTCGCGTGATTCGTGGCCGCCTTGGCTGCCCTCACCATGTATGAAAACTCCCGCCATAAGGAAGTCGAACAGCTTCTCTTCCAGAACACGTTCATCCCTCAGAATTTGGCGGGGTGGACATTTTGTAGGATGAAATCCTTGCAAACGATTGATTTGCATATCTTTGCAAAGATTATCATTGATATGCTTAAAAAAATGCTTTTTCTGTGGGTCTTCAAATGTGGTCAGGAATGG
>JAGHSF010000006.1 GCA_018065985.1 Candidatus Cryptobacteroides choladohippi | reverse complement strand
CACACTACGATTGCCACGCAGTATCTGCAGACTTTGTCTATACGTTGAAAAAGCGTCTGCTTGAATTCAGTTTCTTTTTCCATTGTTTCACTACGTTACTGTTATTATTTCATCCTGCTCTTTACCTCCTGGCCGGCACCTGCACCTTTGTACTTGCTGGAAGCGGTGTTGAAGCGGTAGGATACCCTCAGGGTGATGCAGGATTTGAAGTTGTCATTCGACTGGTCGATTCTGTATCGGCCGAAGTCGGTGCGGGAATAGACGGCAGAGGAATCGAAGATGTCCGCCCAGGAGAGACGGAAAGTCAGGGCATCATCTTTCAGGAAAGATTTCTGAAGGCTCAGGGATGTGGTGTTTAGGGGCTTGTAAACCTCTGCATTGGACGTGTTCATCCTACTGACGAATGTGTGCCCGAACTCCAGAAGCCAGCTGTGCCCGAAACGGAAGGCATTTTCGAATTGCACGGCGTACATAGGCTTGTTGAATGATACTGTGCGGAGTCCTCCGGTTACCATGGGGTCCTCCAGTTCAAGCGTCAGGAACTGTTTGTCCATGCCAATTGTCAAACGTGGATTCCATATTCCTACGGTCGGTGCTGCGATTATGTATAATACCATCTTGCGTCTCGGGACGTTCAGGTTTGCATTCTTTATCAGCACAACACCCTCATCGTTGTACGGCGTGGCCCATTGGACGAAGTAATTGTCGACACGTTCGTAGTTGCCGCTGAACGTCAGCCACTTCCAATTGGCGTTGAGGGAGGCGGTACGGCGCTTCTCGCTCAGTAGCAGGGGATCCCCGCTTTGATAGCAGTAGCGGTTGTTGTACGACATCTCTGTCGAAAGCATATTGAAGTCAGGACGTCGTGTCTTGCCCGTGTATGACAGGGACATTCCGACGGGGCCAAGCTTTGTTGAAAAACTGAATGACGGAAACCAGTTGTCGTATTCTTTTTTGACGGTTTCCATACGGGTCAGATGGTCATAATAGGAATAATCCGAATGTTCGTATCGCAGACCCGCGCTTAGCTGGCCGAAAGGCAGGGCGACGGAGTACTCTGCAAAGCCGGCAATGTTGTTCTCGGTCAGGGATGCGTCCGTGGCCGGTATTCCGGAGAAGGTGATGGAGTAGGTCTGACTTGCTTTCACATAGGTATCCTCGGCACCGAACTTAAGATTGCCTTTCCAGACAGGAAGGGATAGCACGAGCTTTCCTGCGCCCATTGCAGTAGTTGACCGTTGCTCCGAACTGAGTTCTGCCGGAGAGCTCCAGCTCTTTTCAGTCATCTCGGTAGAAGAATCATTCCTTCCTCTGAGAAAGTCGGCGTTGAAATTGACTCCCAGCTTGCCGAAACTGCCGTCATAATAGAGATTGCCGTTCCACTGGTTGTTGGTCGGAACTCTGGCATCATTGAGGGTTAACAGGTCGTCTTCCTGTACGCCGTCATAGTAGATGCCCGTTGACATCACCAGCCTGCCGGAGCCGAAAAGGCCTTGGTCACGGCCCAACTTGAAGCCGAGTGAATGCCTGTCATTTATCTGCCAGTTGGCACCTCCGAGAAACTGCAAGCCGCCATTGTGGCTCCTGTAGTCGAGATGCCCGGCCTCGCGAAAAAGGTGATGGCCGTCAGCCTTTTCAAGATAGGTGGAACCGTCGATGGTGCTGATCTGATAGTTTCGGTTGTCCCAATAGACGAGTTTACCGAAAAAGTCCCAGCCGCCTGTGCGGTAGTTCAGGTCCAGGACCGACCAGGATGGCTCGAAGTCGCTGCAATTGTAGATATGCTGCTTGGCCTGGCTGGTCAGGGCATAGCTGAAGCCGTCCCCCTGACGCTTGACGGTGCGTATGCGCACGACGCTGCGGACATCTCCTCCATAGAGAGAACCTGGATTGCTCACGACCTCAACGGACCGGATATCCTCCGACATCAGGTTGCGCAGTTCGGAGTCATCGGTGACTTTGCGGCCGTTTATATAGTATACGGGCGTGCCGCGGCCTATGACTTCGAGCCCTCCTCCACGGTTGATCATTCCCGGTACCTTGGCGAGGACATCGTAGGCATTGCCGTTGTGTTCGAGCACCGAGCCGCTTATGTTGGTGACGATGGCGTCACCCTTGAGCTCGGTTCGTGGCAGACTGGCACTGACCACCGCCCCATCCAACACTGTGGCGTCAGGGCGCAGACGTACCGTGGTGATAGCTGAAAGCCCGCGTACGGGCATCTCCATCGTACCATATCCTATCATGGATATCCGCACGAGGGCCGCCTCCTCCGGCAGACACAGGTCGAATAGCCCGTGTTCGTCCGTCATTCCGCCACAGAGTATGGTGGAATCAGGAAGCGAGAGCACAGCGACTGTCACGAATTCCACCGGGGCTTCGTTTTCATCCATAACGGCAAACTTGATGATGTTTTCAGTACTTTGTGCACGGAGTGCAAGGCAGAGCAGCATTGCTGCGGAGAATAATGCGATTGTCTTTTTCATTACATGTGTTAGAACCTGTTTTCGGCGGCAAACATAACACGGCAGTGTAATTTGTGCAATATACGGGGATACTTGCATGCCCTCCGGGGACGGAAGCAGTTTTTCCAACTGTCCCGTTTATCTTTCCAATCATCCCCAAACGCTTGCGGAACTACGTGGAATGAGTATTTTTGCATCATCATGAAAAAGATTCAAAAAATCAGCATTTGGGACTATCTGCTTCTCAGCGTCGGTTTTTTCCTTTTCTTCACGCTGATGAGGCCGTATGGGTTGGAGAACTCCATAAGCGACAGGCTTTGGCCGCTGCAGAGTCTGGGATGCTGCACGCTTATCTTTGTGGGGTCTATGATTTCCGACATCATTGTCACCTGCATTTTTCGCCTTCCTTGCGACAACTCCAAGGAGTGGCCCTATCAGATAAGGCGGGGTGCGTTGTTTTTCCTGTTCCTCATAATTTTGATTTCTGTATTCGCTGGTCAGTATTTCACCATATTGGAATGGGGATGGGGACACTGGTATTACTTCTGGATAGACCATGACGGGAATTTTTCCCTACAATGGTATATGAACGGTTTCCGACAGGACCTTATATGGGCGCTTTTTGTTGCATTATACTGGCTGTTCATGACAAAAAGTCGAATGAAAGAGCACAGGATTCAGGAACTGCTCTCGCTCAATGAGGCCATCGAACAGGCCGGAACCGTCAAGGAGGAGAATGTCGATACTGTTGTCATCTGTGGTGAATACAAAGAATCGCTAGCTGTTTCGCCAGCCGATATACTCTATATAGAATCAATTGCCAACTACCTGAGCATATGGTATTTCCATGACGGAGAACTGAAGCAGAAACGGATTCGCAACACACTCAAAAGCGTGGAGGAAACCCTCTCCGGCTATCCCTTCATCTTCCATTGCCACCGTGCTTTCCTCGTGAACACGCGTTTTATCACCCACGTGGACGGCAATTCTGCCGGTTGCCGGCTCCATCTGTTCAGCATCGACAGGACCGTTCCTGTCTCGAAGGCCAATATCGAAGCCTTGCGTCAGGCTTTGGGGGCCGACAAAGAGTAATTGGAATGCATTGACGATTCAGCAAAAGTACCTGTGCCACTTCGGGAACAATATCCATTTGTTTTGTAAAGGTTCGGAAAAATGCCTAATTTTACACGAAATATACAAAAAGTGCTGAAACGGCAGAAAAATGAAACACACGGCAAAAGAATGGTTTGAGGCTACCAGATACTGGTCTTTCCCCGTATCGGCGATGCCCGTAATCGCTACGGTGGCATATCTGGCCTGGAAGGGTAACGGTATAAATTGGATTTGTGCGGCTCTTGCGCTCGTCGGCAACATAGTCTTCCACTTTGCGGGGAACCTGCTCAGTGATTATTGGGATTTCAAGAAAGGAGTTGACAACGAGAGGGCTTATGCTGTCCCCAATCTGGTGTTTCACCATTTCGAAGCGGAGGAGTATCTGAGGTTCTCGGCCATACTTTTCACAGTGGGCATCATCATAGGCATAGTGCTTACCCTGATGACAAGCTGGACATTGCTAATAATAGGCGTTATCGGTTTTATATTGGCCGTCAGCTATTCCTTCTTCAAGTTCAGGGCTTTGGGCGACGTGTTCGTTTTCGTCTGCTTCGGCGTGCTGCCTGTCCTGGGAACGTCTCTGGTGACCATAGGACAGATAGACTGGAGCACCCTTGTCCTATCCCTGCCCCTCGGCATATTGACTGTCGCCGTGCTGCACGACAACAATACCGTTGATATCGCAACCGACAAGGATTCCGGCATCAGCACGATACCTATGTATCTGGGAGAAAGAAAATCGGTCGTACTGTACATCGCGTACATAATCGCACCTTATCTTATAACGGTGATTTTCTGTCTTGCCGGCCTGCTGCCCTATGCGGCGCTTACCTGCCTGCTCTCTGTCCCCGTAGCAGTGAAAATCATAAAGACGGCATACGGATATTTCACCCGCGGCCGTGAGGCTATGATAGGTCTGGACCAGAGGACGGCCCAGCTGCATCTTGCCTTCAGCCTCTGTCTTTCGCTAGGTCTTGTCGCTGCGACTCTTTTCTGATGGGTAAGGTCCATTTCAAAACAGGTTCCAAGGTCCGTCATCTGATTTCTTCAATCGTTGCCGCAGCTGTGCTGTGGTTCTATATGTTCAGCCCCTGGACTGCAGGATTGACCGGATTCTGGCTGAATATGAGCATCTCTGCCGTCATACTCACCCTGCTGGCATTGAGTGGCGGCGGGTTGTCCGCTACCTTTGACCTGCCGGCATCAAAGCGCGGATGGAAGCCTGTTTGTCTGCAGTTGTGCATCGGCGTGGCGCTGGCTTTTGCCCTTTGGGGAATATTCTGGATAGGGGATGCCCTGTCCAGGCTGATGTTCGATTTCGCCCGCGCCCAGGTGGACAGCGTCTATGGGATGAAAGCCGGAACTGACGGCACTCTGATAGCGCTCCTGTTGCTTTTCCTGATAGGCCCGGCCGAAGAGTTTTACTGGAGAGGCTATGTGCAGAAAACTATGGCGGAGCTCACAGGTGACACCCGCGCGATGGTGGTGACGACGCTGATATATGCCCTTGTGCATATATGGTCCTTCAATTTCATGCTGGTTATGGCAGCTCTGGTCGCCGGTGCCGTGTGGGGTGTCATATATCGTCTGCGCCCCTCCCTGCTTCCCGCCCTCATAGTGTCACACGCCCTATGGGATGCCCTTGTATTCATTATATTCCCGATTTGATATGAAAACGATGAAAAAGACATTTCTGCTGGTCTTTCTGCTGGTTATGGCGGCCTGTGCCGGAGAGAAAACCCCCAAACTCGACCCCAATGATTTCCGCAGCTGGGCCCAGACTCCACCTATGGGATGGAATTCCTGGGACTGTTACGGACCCACGGTGGTAGAGAGCGAAGTCAAGGCGAATGCCGACTATATGGCCGAAAAACTCAAGGCCTTCGGATGGGAGTACATTGTAGTGGACATACGATGGTTCGTGGCCAATGACAAGGCCGGCGGCTACAATCAGGATGACCCCATATACAGTATCGACGAGTACGGACGCTACCAACCGGCCGTCAACCGTTTCCCTTCCGCCGCGGATGGCAGCGGCTTCACCGCCCTGGCCGGATACGTGCATTCCAAGGGGCTGAAGTTCGGCATCCACCTGATGCGAGGCATACCCAAAATAGCCGTTCAGCAGAAGACTCCGGTCAAAGGCACGGAAGGCATCACGGCTGATATGATTTACAACGAGGACAGGCTCTGCGGGTGGTTGCGTGACAACTATACCGTTGACTACACCAAACCTGGAGCCCAGGAGTACTACAACTCCCTCTTCGAAATGTATTCGGAGTGGGGCGTGGATTTCGTGAAGATAGACGACCTCTCCGCTCCCTACCATCAGGAAGAGATAGAGATGATACGCAAGGCAATAGACGCTTGCGGACGCCCGATAGTGCTCAGCACGTCTCCCGGCAGCACGCCAGTGGAGAAGGCGGAGCATATCAGCGCCCACGCCAATATGTGGCGTATGGTGAACGACGTCTGGGACCTGTGGAAGGACATTACCCACCTTATGGACACGGCACAGGGCTGGTACGGCCATATAGCTCCCGGAATCTGGCCCGACTGTGATATGATACCTCTCGGCCACATTTCCATACGCGGCGAGCGCGGCGAAGAGCGTATGACGCGTCTCACGGTGGATGAGCAGTACACGCTGATGTCATTCTTCACCATATTCAAATCTCCGCTGATGTTCGGCGGCGACCTTCCCACAATGGATGATTTCACCCTCTCCCTTCTTACCAACAGGGAGGTTCTCAGGATGCATCGCGAAAGCGCGGACGTGCGCCAGCTCTTCCAGAGGGACAATCAGGTGGCCATAGCTTCGGAGAACCCCTTCACGGGCGAGAAATACCTTGCCCTCTTCAATCTTGACGACAACAGCCCTCAGGATGTGAGCGTATCATTGAGCGAACTGGGTATCGGCAGGAAAACCACCGTTACGGATATGTGGAGCGGCAAAAAGGTCGGAAGATATGCAGGTGACTCCGTCCTTACGGCCAAGCTCGTCCCCCACGCCTGTGTGCTCTATAAGCTGAAATGACACTTGTTCGTGAGGCCAGCCTCACCTGTCTATATACAGGATGCCCTGAAGGTGGTCGCACTCGTGCTGGAAGATGACCGCGGTGAATCCTGTGACGCGCTCAGTGGTGTCTTCCAGGGTATCAGGATTGCGGTACCTTATCTCAATGTCCTGCCAGCGGGAAACGTCCCCGCAGCGCCCCGGAACTGACAGACATCCCTCGGGGCCCGGGACAGTATCTCCATAGTGCTGCGTGATGCAGATGTTCGGATAGACCTCGAAAGGTTCGCCCTCCTTGTCGAAACGCTGCACCGCGACTATGCGCCTCAGAATGCCCACCTGCGGTCCTGCTATCCCCACACCGTCCTGGGAAGGGTCAGTGACCGTTGCAACCATCTTTGCAGCCAGAAGCCTGTACTCATCGCTGCGAAGCATTTGCGTCGAGAAGTCCTCCGACTTGCTGCGCAACACCTGCGTCTCTTCCGGGTTGTCAATGGTATAGACGTGCAGGATGTCGGTATCCGAATTGATTATGCGTTTTTCTTCCGCGCTCCAGTTTTCAGAGCAGCCCGCAAGCGTCAACGCCAGGGCGGGCAGGATGGCAAGGTTTCCTTTCATAACAAGAATGCACCAGGGTTTGTCGGGCAAAAGTAATGAATTTGTGCCGATAATGAAAGCTTGACAAAGGACAATGTTGCCACTTCAGAGGACATAAACCGAAATTCAAATCCCCTGAAATGACGGTGTACAGTTTACAAGGATATTACTTCTTGTCCGAGGCGGCCTTGCGTTCGTAACGCAGGATTTCCCGCAGCAGCTGGTTGATTTCCCTCAGGTCATCTTTCTCCTGTTCGCACCTGTCCAGGCGGTCCTGCAAAGAGCGGATTTTATTCTCATACTCTTCACTCCTTTCGCAGAGCAGGGCCGGTGTGACGCCTGAGAGGTCATAGTCTGAAATGATGGCCTCGGCAGGGTGCTTAAGAATGTCCGCAATTTTGAATACGGTGTCATTGATGAGCTTCGTGGGACCGCTCTCGATGTTGCGGTAAGTCGTCCTTTTGATGCCCAGAAGGCGGGCCATCTCAGTCTGTGTCATGTTTGCTTTTGTCCTGAGGTTTTTCAGTTTCTTCTTTGCTGTGTGATTGTCCATAAAATTTAAAGATTAAAAATTAAACATGACTGCAAATGTATACTTAAAAACAATTGAAAAATGACCGTTTTTTGTGCCATTGGCAAGAGAAAATGGTCATATCTGAAAATTCTCGTCTATTTTGGCCCCAACATCTTTTTTTGTGACGAAAAATTCCTATTTTTGTAGGACGTGCTTGAAAAAAACTAATAATCAAAAGATAAAATGAAAAATTACCAGACCCAATCCATCCGTAACGTCGTTCTGCTCGGCAGCACGAAGTCGGGCAAAACCTCTCTTGCGGAATCAATGCTCTACGAAGGCAAGATCATCGACAGAAAGGGCACAGTAGAAGACAAGAATACAGTCTCAGATTTCAACGATCTCGAGAAGCTGAACCAGAGGTCCATATACGCGACTCCTCTCTATGCGGAGTTCATGGACAAGAAGATAAACTTCATCGACGCTCCCGGTGCCGACGATTTCATCGGTGGCGCATATTCAGCATTCAAGGTATGCGAGAGCGGTGTGCTGGTAATCAACGCACAGCAGGGTGTTGAGGTCGGCACAGAAATCATAATGCGTCACGCCAACGAGCACAAGCTGCCTATAATCGTTGCCGTAAACCAGCTTGACGCCGAGAAGGCCGACTGGGATAACGTGCAGGCTTCCCTCAAGGAGTCTCTTGGCGGCAAGATCGTCAACGTGCAGTTCCCCGTGAACGCAGGTCCCGCATTTGACGGTTTCGTGGATGTTCTGATGATGAAGTACTATCATTTCAAGGATGCCAACGGTACTCGCGAAGATCTTGAAATCCCTGCACAGTATGCCGATATGGCCGCTGAGTACCGCGCAGCCCTTACTGAAAAGGCCGCTGAGTTCGACGATGCCCTGATGGAGAAGTTCTTCGAGACAGGCGAACTTACCGACGACGAGATTCGCACGGGCCTGAACAAAGGTATCATAAACGGTGAGGCTTACCCTGTTTTCTGCGTGTCCGCACGCAAGGAAATCGGTGTGAAACGTCTTATGGAGTTCATCGGCAACGTGGCTCCTTCACCCGTTGGAACAAGCAACGCAACCGTTGGCGGTACTGCAGTCGAGTGCAAGGCTGACGGCCCCGTGTCAATCTTCATCTATAAGAACGACGTTGAGAAGAACCTCGGTGAGGTGTCATTCTTCAAGGTTATGAGCGGTAAGCTTACCACAGGCGCCGAGCTTGAGGATGCCGCAAGCGGCAACAAGGAGAGGTTCTCCGCCATCTATGCCGTTGCCGGCCAGAAGAAGGAAGCTGTCAACGAACTTTGCGCCGGTGATTTCGGTTGCGCAGTGAAGCTCAAGAACGGCAAGTCAGGCATCACCCTCGCCCAGCCCGGTTCAGGCATCACCTATGAGAAGATTGATTATCCCGCTCCCAAGTACACCTGCGCCATCAAGGCCAAGGTTCAGCAGGAAGACCAGAAGCTCGGTGAGGCCCTCAAGAAGATTTCCGCAACCGATCCCACAGTTCTCGTGGAGTACTCAAGGGAGCTTCGTCAGACCATCATCAGCTGCAACGGCGAACAGCAGCTCAACATAGTGAAGTGGCAGATCAACAACGACTACAAGCTTGATGTCGAGATTTTCGCCCCCAAGGTTCCCTATCGTGAGACTATCACCAAGGTGGCCGCTGCACAGTACCGTCACAAGAAACAGTCAGGCGGCGCCGGCCAGTTCGGTGAGGTGCACCTGCTCGTATGTCCTGCAGAGGGTGAGCTGAACACCAAGTTCAAGATTGACGGCAAGGAAACTGTCCTCAACGTCAAGACTCAGGAAACTATGGATATGGAATGGGGCGGCAAGCTCGAGTTCTACAACTGTGTAGTCGGTGGTGCCATTGACCTCAGCTTCATGCCCGCAATCCTCAAGGGTATCAAGGAGAAGATGACCGAAGGCCCTCTCACCGGTTCATACGCTCGCGACATCCGCGTATTCGTTTACGATGGCAAGATGCACCCGGTTGACTCAAAGGAAATCGCGTTCATCATCGCCGGCCGCAATGCATTCAAGGAGGCCTTCCGTAACGCAGGTCCCAAGATCATGGAGCCTATCTACAACGTTGAGGTCATGACTCCCGCCGAGTATCAGGGAGCCGTGATGTCAGACCTCCAGAACCGCCGAGGCATGCTTGGTGACATGGGCGCTGACAAGGGCTTCGCAATCCTCAAGGCACGCGTTCCCCTCGCAGAGCTCTACCGTTACTCTACGACACTTAGCTCCATCACTGCAGGTTCTGCAACATTTACAATGGAATTTGCTGACTACCAGCCCGTTCCCGGTGATGTTCAGAACAAGCTCCTTGCCGAGTACGCAGCGCAGGAGCAGGAAGAAGACTAATCTTCTTTCCCAGATCATACACGACGGAGCACTGTTATGGTGCTCCGTTTTATTGGAAACAAACGTTTGCATACTATGTACAGAACGAACACTTGCGGCGAGCTCAGACTCGCCGATGCAGGAAAGAAAGTCACCCTTGCAGGCTGGGTACAGAAGGCCCGCAAGCTGGGTGGCATGACTTTCATCGACCTTCGCGACCGTTATGGCATCACCCAGCTCGTAACCGAGGATGATCCCGGCGTAGGCCGTGAGTGGGTTATCCAGATTACCGGCGAAGTGGTTGAACGCCAGAGCAAGAACCCCAAGATGCCCACAGGCGATATCGAGGTGAAGATTGAAAAGGTCAATGTCCTCAACAAGGCACAGACCCCTCCCTTCACCATAGAGGAGAATTCCGACGGTGGAGAGGACCTCAGGGCCAAGTACCGTTATCTTGACCTCCGCCGTGCGCCGCTGCAGAGGGCCCTTGCGCTCCGTCACCGCCTGGCACAGGAAATCCGCACATATCTCGACCAGCAGGGCTTCATGGAGATCGAGACCCCTTATCTCATCAAGTCCACTCCCGAGGGTGCCCGTGATTTCGTGGTTCCCTCACGCATGAATCCCGGTACATTCTATGCTCTGCCCCAGAGCCCCCAGACCTTCAAGCAGCTTCTCATGGTTGCCGGCTATGACCGCTACTTCCAGATTGTGCGCTGCTTCCGTGACGAGGACCTGCGCGCCGACCGTCAGCCCGAGTTCACACAGATCGACTGCGAGATGTCGTTCGTCGAGCAGGAGGACGTGCTGAACACCTTCGAGGGCATGATGCGCCAGATGTTCAAGAACGCCCTTGGCGTCGAGATCGCCAACCCCATTCCCAGAATGAGCTGGTACGACGCGATGGACAAGTACGGTTCCGACAAGCCTGATATCCGCTTCGGCATGGAGATCCACGAAGTATCCGAGCTTGTGAAGGGTTGCGGCTTCAGCGTGTTCGACGGCAGCGAGTACATAGGCGCCATCGCCGCTACGGGCTGTGCAGAGTACACCCGCAAGCAGATCGATGAACTTACCGAGTGGGTGAAACGCCCGCAGGTGGGTGCCAAGGGTCTCGTGTACATCAAGTACAACTCTGACGGCAGCGTGAAATCCAGCGTCGACAAGTTCTATACTCCCGAGCAGGTCAAGGCTGTTGCCGAGGCTGCAGGTGCAAAGGAGGGCGACCTCGTCCTCATCATGTGCGGTCCCAAGCGCAAGACCCAGACTCAGCTTGGCGTTCTGCGTATCGAGATGGGCAACCGTCTCGGATACAGGGATCCCAGCGTCTTTGCTCCCCTGTGGATCGTGGACTTCCCTCTGCTCGAGTGGAGCGAGGAGGACCAGCGCTTCTACGCAATGCACCACCCGTTCACAGCTCCCAAGCCGGAGCACGAGCAGTGGTTCTATTCCGACAGGAAGGAAGACCTCGAGCGCGTGTGCGCCAATGCATACGACTTCGTGCTTAACGGAACCGAGCTCGGTGGCGGATCGATACGTATCCACGAGGCCCAGATGCAGAGCCGTATGTTCGACGTGCTCGGCATAAGCAAGGAGGACGCCGAGTACAAGTTCGGCTTCATCATCAACGCATTCAAGTTCGGTGCACCTCCTCACGGAGGCCTTGCATTCGGATTCGACCGTGTCTGCGCTCTCTTCGGAGGTCAGGAGACCATCCGCGACTACATCGCATTCCCGAAGAACAACCAGGGCCGCGACGTCATGATCGACTCTCCCAGCAAGATCGACCAGGTGCAGATGGACGAACTCTTCCTCGCCAGCACAGTCAAGGAATAAGTCATACGTCATATTATCAGGAAATCCGTCATTATGTGGCGGATTTTTTGTCTTTTATGCTATATCAGTTAACTTTGTTTCATGAAGATATTGGACAATTACAGTCTGCTCGGGCACAACACGTTCAAAATGGACGTGAAATGCGCCAGGTATATCGAGTATTCATCCACGGCCGAGCTGGAATCCCTGGATTTCGATTCCCTGCCGAAACCCATAATGCACATAGGTGCAGGCAGCAATCTGCTTTTCACACAGGATTTCCCGGGAACCATACTCCACAGCGCCATCAAGACCAAAAAATATATCGACATGGGCCTGGAGGACGTTCCTGTCATGGTCGGTTCCGGCGTGGTGGTTGATGAATTCATTTCCGAGACCTGCGGCTACGGCCTGTGGGGAATGGAGAACCTCTCCCTTATCCCTGGCGAGATGGGGGCTGCTGCGGTGCAGAACATCGGTGCCTATGGTGTCGAGTTCAAGGATGTTGTCAGCGGGGTCGTCTGCTATGATATCAAGGAACGCAGGAAAGTCAAGTTCTCGGCCGCTGAATGCGGCTATGCCTACAGGGAATCCATGTTCAAGCATGCAGAGGGCCGCTATATCGTGACAAGCATTCTGCTGCGCCTGAGCCGTGCGTACAAGCCGCGTCTGGAGTACAAGGGTGTGCGTGAGGCTTTGGGAATCGGAGCGGATGACGCCCCGGCAGATCTCACCCCCATGCAGGTCCGTGATGCGATCATCGGAGTCAGGAACACCAAGCTGCCGGATCCCGCGGAAATCGGAAGCGCAGGCTCCTTCTTCATGAACCCCATCATCAGCCCGCTTCAGTTCGCTCACGTGATCGACGTTGCCCGTTCAGAGTGGGGACAGGATGTCAAGGTGCCGCATTTCATCGTCGACGGAGGCTTCATCAAGGTCCCTGCGGCGTGGATGATAGACCGTTGCGGTCTCAAGGGTACAGGCATCGGAGGTGCGGCAGTGTACGAAAGGCAGCCTCTTGTCATCGTGAACGCCAGCGGTTCGGCCACGCCTTCAGACGTGCTGGCGGTGGAGGCGGAGGTGATTGCCGCAGTTCAGCGGAAATTCGGTGTCACCCTTCGCCCCGAGGTTGAACATATTTGATTATATTTGTAGAATATGAGTTCGTTTATCATAGAAGGTGGCCACAGACTTGGTGGCAGCATCACACCTCAGGGGGCCAAGAACGAGGCCCTGCAGGTGATCAGTGCCGTCCTGCTTACGGCTGAGCCGGTCACCATCACCAACATACCCGAGATCCTGGATGTCAGGAACCTTATCTCCCTGCTGGAGGGCATGGGAGTCAAGGTCGAGCGCCACGCCAAGGGAGAATACACTTTCACTGCGGCCGATATCAGAAGCGAGTATGTCTGCAGTGACGAGTTTGTGCGCCGATGTGCCGCCCTTCGTGGTTCCGTGATGGTAGTAGGCCCGCTTCTGGCCCGCTTCGGTGAGGCATACTTTCCCAAGCCGGGCGGAGACAAGATAGGCCGCCGCAGGGTTGACACCCACATCGACGGATTCATGAAACTCGGAGCCGAGTGTGAATACGATTCCACGAAGCGCGCATATCACCTTCGTGCAAAGGACTATCTCAAAGGCTGCTACATGCTTCTTGACGAGGCATCCGTTACGGGTACGGCGAACATTGTCATGGCGTCCACGCTCTCAAGCGGCACCACAACCATCTACAACGCTGCGTGCGAGCCCTATGTGCAGCAGCTCTGCAGCCTGCTTGTGTCAATGGGTGCCTGGATTGACGGAATCGGCTCAAACCTCCTGACAATCCATGGGGTCGACCACCTGCACGGTGCCAGCCACCGTGTCCTTCCCGACATGATCGAGGTGGGATCGTTCATAGGAATGGCAGCAATCACCCGCAGCGAACTCACCATCAAGGATGTGTCCTGGGTGAACCTCGGCATCATTCCCGAGTGTTTCCGCCGTCTGGGCATCAAGCTTCAGCAGAGGGGCGACGACATCTACATCCCCGCACAGGAGTCCTATGAGATAGAGTCGTTCATCGACGGGTCTATCATGACAATAGCCGATGCTCCCTGGCCCGGCCTCACCCCTGACCTCCTGTCGGTCATGCTGGTGGTAGCCACCCAGTGCAAGGGCAGCGTGCTCATTCATCAGAAGATGTTCGAGAGCCGCCTGTTCTTCGTCGACAAGCTTATCGACATGGGCGCGCAGATCATACTCTGCGACCCTCACCGTGCCGTTGTGATAGGTCACGACCATCATCACGAGCTCAAGCCCGGGCGCATGAGCTCTCCTGACATACGTGCCGGTATCGCACTGCTGCTTGCCGCCATGTCGGCCAAAGGCACATCCGAGATTGACAACATAGAACAGATTGACCGCGGTTACGAGGATATCGAGAACCGTCTCAATGCCCTTGGGGCGCATATTTCAAGAAAGAACTAGAGAAATGCAGGTACTGAAATTCGGTGGAAGTTCGGTAGCGAACGCAACCAGGATATCCCGCGTACTTGACATAGTGGAGCAGAAGGCTCGCGAGGACCGTGTTATTGTGATATGCTCGGCCATCAGCGGCTGTACCGACCAGCTCATAGCCATGGGCCAGGTTGAAGGTGAAAGGCGCGAGTCGCTCCTGGCCCCGTTGAAGCAGCAGCATTACGACATAGTGACACGCCTCTTCACAGGGGTGGAGCGCAATGCCGTCAAGGCAGAGCTGGACATCCTGTTCGAAGAGCTCCTGACCGTGCCTGGTGACGAGTGTCAGACCTACGGGGAACTCATATCTACCAGGATCATTGCCAGAAAGCTTGCCTGCGAAGGCCTCAGCACCCTTTGGATCGACTCACGCAGCGTGGTGATCAAGGACAACGAGGCCCGCACATACTCGAAGATAGGTTCAGCCGTGGGCAGCCATCGCGAAGTCAGGGTTTTTGTGGCTCCGGGATTCATAGCCGGCGACGGATATGGGCATGTGACCAACCTGGGCAGAGGGGGTTCCGACTATTCCGCAGCCCTTTTTGCTGCAGCGGTGAAGGCTGACAGCCTTGAAATCTGGACAGACGTCCCCGGTATCATGACTGCCAATCCCAAGGATGTCCCCTCGGCCCGCACCATACCTGCAATGTCCTATGCCTCAGCATTGTGCATGGCACAGCATGGCGCCAAGGTGCTCTATGCCCCCACGGTCCTTCCGGCCATGGAGGCGGGAATAGGGATACGCATACGCAACACATTCGACCTGCGTTCCAACGGCACCTTCATCTCTGACCTTCCCAGTCCTGAGCTGTGCGAGTGGGTGGGCGTGAGCAGTCTTTCCGTCGGAGACGACGAACGCATCTTCCTGGTTGCGGACGGTCCAATGGACAGAGTATCCGCCAACGCAAGGGCGATGTCCGCCCTGAGGAATGCCGGCGTGAGTGCGCTCTGCATGGGGGAAGGCTCGGGATTCGTTTACTTCGACGTGCGCAGGGCAATAGCCCGCCAGGCACTCTCGGCGATACACAGGGAATTCTTCGAGGTTCCCAGGCTGACCAAGCTGGATGTATACATCGCCGGCCGGGGAGCTGTGGGGAATGCCCTTTATGAACTCATTTCCACCGGAATCGCCAGGGAAAGCGGCAAGGAGCTCAACATTGCCGGATTCTCGAGCGACCACGGTTTTGCCGATACCGTGATAGCCCATGCCGCACGGCACTCGGTGTTCGTGGACTGCACCGATTCAGAGGACATCTACAAAAAATACATCCCGCTCCTTGAAGCGGGCATAGACATAGTAAGCAGCAACCGACGCTCTCTTGCAGTGCCTTTTGTGGAATACTCCGCAATGCGGCAGGCTGCCATGAGGAACGGGTGCTTCCTGCGCTACGGAACAACGGTCGGCACTTCTCTGCCCATGCTGCAGACCATCTCCCGCAGCAAGGCAAGTTCAGACCGCATCATTTCCATAGAGGCGGTGGTGTCATGCACCCTGAACTACATACTCAGCAGCGGCAGGCCCTTCAATGCGGCACTCCGTCAGGCGCAGGAGATCGGTCTCACCGAGAAGGATCCAAGTCATGACCTTGGAGGCCGGGATGCTCTTCGCAAACTGCTTATCCTTTCGCGAGAGGCCGGCGTTCCCCTCGAGGCGGAAGATGTCGAGATCGAGCCTGTGAACCCTGATTCCGTCTACGAATCCAACCAGCGCTTCGTGGCTTCCCTGGATGAAGACAGCAGCAGCCCTCTTGGATACAAGGCGAGCATCAGATTGAAGACAGTTCCCGAGAACCATCCGGCATACTGGCTGCAGGGAACCGACAACGCCATCATCATACGCAGCGTATTCCATCCCAGTCCGCTTGTCATCCAAGGTGCCGGAGAGGGTGCCCAGCAGGCGGCTGCGAGCATTTTGAACGATATACTCAAGTAATATGAAGATAATTATCAGCGGTTATGGAAAGATGGGTCACATGGTTGAGGTGGCTCTTCTTCGTCGTGGTCTGGAGCTCGCCGAGGCTTCCGAGGATGTCTGCTCTGTTGACCCTGCACTGGCAGCTCAGTGCGTATGTATCGATTTCACCACTCCCGCAGCATTCAGGGAGAACTACAAGTGGATGGCCACCCATTTCAAGGCTGTGGTTGTCGGCACCACCGGCTGGGACGACATCTTCGAAGATGTGGTTGGCGCATTCAATGCAGCCGGCACCCCCATGGTCTACTCCTCGAACTACTCCATCGGAGTGAATGCCGTATTCGCCGCACTTGAAAAGGTTGGAAGCATCCTGAAGGGCAACGGCTACGTTCCCCACATAGAGGAGATACATCACGTGCACAAGCTTGACGCACCCAGCGGTACGGCCAAGACCATGGCTTCGATAGTAGACCAGAGCCTGGGTATCAGACCCGACATCACCTCCATCAGGCAGGGCGAGGTTCCCGGTACGCATGTGGTCAAGTTCAAGTCTGAGGTTGACAAGATAAAGATATCGCACGAAGCATTCTCCCGTGAGGGTTTTGCCGACGGAGCGGTGCTTGCCGCCATACTTACCGAAGGCCTTGTCGGTGTGCACTCATTCAAAGAACTCATACTCAAATGAAAGATACTGTCATAAAAGGTTGTGGCACCGCTCTGGTGACCCCATTCATCGACGGCGAAGTCGATTATGAGGCATATGCGGCACTTGTTGACCGTCAGGTTGAACTCGGGGCGGATTTTCTTGTGGCTCTGGCAACCACCGGAGAGACTCCCACACTTTCGGCCGAAGAGAAGGTTGCACTTCTGCGTCTTACCCACGGGTTGGCCGGGGGCAGGCCGGTTGTAGTGGGCTGCGGGTCGAATTCGGTGCCAGGCACTCTCGCCAACATGAAGCTCCTGGAGCCTTATGACGTTGACGCGTGGCTGGTTGTCGTGCCATTCTACAACAAGCCCACCCAGGAGGGCATGTATCTGTACTTCAAGACGATAGCGGAATCTACCGAGAAGCCTGTGATCATCTACAACGTACCTGGCCGCACGGGTGCCAACATGACGGCGCAGACTTGTCTGCGCCTTGCAAAGGATGTCCCCAACATCATTGGCATCAAGGAGGCTTCAGGCAAGCTTGATCAGGTCTTCGAGATACTTGACGGTGCTCCCGAGGGCTTCGCTCTGCTCAGTGGCGACGACGACCTGACACTTGAGATGATGAAGCGTGGAGCTGCCGGCTGCATCTCTGTGGCATCCAACATTGTTCCCGGGAAGGTCAAGGCACTGACCGATGCCGCCCTCGACGGCCGCTTCGAGGATGCCGCGCTGATAGATGAGACGCTGAAGCCACTCTACAAGGCCTGCTTCATAGAGAGCAATCCTGTTCCTGTAAAGGCGGCCCTCAGCCTGATGGGCCTCTGTACAAAGGAAATGAGGCTCCCTCTTACGGAAGCCTCATCCTCAACTGTCCAGCTTATGCAGGACATTATACAAGCTTTCTGATCAGAGCCTCGCGCTCTCCTGCAACATAGTCGATGACCGGGACTTCTATCATGGTATAGCATCCCGGTTTCTGTTTTGTAACCGCCCTGGCGGCCATGACCAGTATCTGGGATGTGAGCGCAGGATTGTTGATGCTCATGTTGAATTCAGCCTTCTGGCCTTCGGTCTTTCCCGAGGTTCCGAATCTCTCGAGCTTCACGCCATGTGCATGGGTGTCGATCTCGTCGACGCTGGGAACCTGCTTTACTGTGGTAACGTCGTGCACGAAGTAGGGGTCTTCCTTGATGGCCTTCTCCACTGCGGCAAAGTCGGCACCTTCTTCAAGCTCCACGAAGACCTGGCGGCTGTGTATGCCCTTGCCTTCGGGGATGGTCATGCTGAGGGCCTTGATCACGCCGGGCTTGGAAGCTGCGGCAACGGAATGTCCCATGGAGCGTCCGGGGCCGAAGTTCGTGTATGTGATGCCCTGAGGTATCATTCCCTCCAGCAGAGTGCGCACGATCGAGTCTGTGCCGGGGTCCCAGCCAGCTGAGATGATGCAAGCTGCGCCGTTCTCCTTTGCCACCGGGTCAAGTGCACAGCGGAGATCCCATATCCCGGTATGGATGTCAAAGCTGTCAACGGTGTTGATTCCCATTTCAAGGTATTTCACGGCAGTCTCCTCCACCTTTCTTGAGGGTGTTGCGAGGATTGCCACATCAACCTTGCCAAGTTCCCTGATGTCGGACACTACGGGATAGTTCTCCAGTTCCGGGCAGCCCTCCTTGGAAGGGTTTCTGCGAACTATACCTGCACATTCCATGTCCGGTGCGGCCTGAAGCGCCTGCAGCGCATAACGGCCGATGTTGCCGTAACCGACAATTGCTGTTCTTATCTTGTTCATGTTTACAAATATAACAAACTTAGTTGAATTTTGTTCTATCCGCGGAAAATCATTAACTTTACATGTTTTCGCGCATATGGGCGCGTCAGTGACAAGCTTGAAATTATTAGGGAAAATATCTTTTTTCTTCTTTCTGCTGCTCCTGAACGCATGTTCCGGGAAACTGCAGGAGTTGCCCTCCAGACCCGGCGGCCCTGTCGAAGTGGGCTTTCTGGCGAGTGGCTGTTCCGGGGTGGGCGTGAAGACTGTTGCCGGTGACGACGGCCTTTCGACCGACTGGCAGGAGGGGGACGATGTCGCCCTCTGGGCGATAGCAGACGCCGGTGAATCCGTGCTTGATGCAAATGTCTTCCATATCTACGGAGTCACAGACAAAACCGCCTATTTCACCTCTATCCTTCCCCAGCCCATGCCGGAAGGGGAGTACAGCTATTATGTGACCTATCCCGTGCCAAGGCAGCACAGCGGACTCTCGGCATGCTTCAGCATCCCCGATGTCCAGGACGGCCGTTCGGGTTCAGGCGAGGACCTCATGGTTGCAGGTCCTGTCCGTCACGGTGCGCTTGAGCGCGTGGACTGGATGAATGCAGGCCATTCCGGCATGGTCATGACAATGGATCACCTGCTGCACCGCCTGCGCTTCTATACGACCGACCCACGCTTTGGGGGAGAGCCCGTGCAGCGCATAGTCGCCAGCTTCCCCAGGCCTGTGACAGGCGATGTCGACGTGAATCTCGAGAACCGCGAGCTATCCGCACGTGCGGGCGGGTCGTCGACGCTGACCATTCAGGCAGCTGAGCCCGTCGCAATATCAGGCACGGCGCAGCGCAACTATCTTACAGCGTCCATCGTTCCGACCACCTTCGCCGACGGCGAGTCCATGTCGGTCAGGCTCTATACGGAGACCAAGGTTGCCCGTGCGGAGATAGACCTCCGCTCAAGAACATTCGCGGCCGGGCATTCCACCCCGGTGCGCATCATTCCCGAATCGGTGTCGAACTTCTGCAGGATATATGTCAACATCCTCTCCAACAATCTGGGAGAGGGGGTCGACAGGGTCACGCTTTCCGCACCTGAGGGCTGCAAATGGTCCGACACCGGCAGCAATGTCTATGTCTATGAGCCCTCCAGGGCAATCGAGAGTACCTGCTCATTCATGCTGGAGTACGAGGATGAGTCGGCCTTCCGCACACTGAGCGGCCAGATGGTGACCGTCACATATGATTCCGAGCATGTGAGCATCAGCGAGGACATAACCGTCGGGGATCTGTCCGGGAAGCTGTCGACAGTGCTGAACCTCAATGTGCCTTACCTGCTGTATGAGGACTTCTCGTCCGTTCCCTCATTCTCATCCAATGACGAGTACCAGACTTCCAGCGCCGGAACAAAGAGCGCATATGCCTTCCTTGACGGCTGGAGCGGTGGCCGCATAGGTGCCATGGGCGGGACCAGCATAAGAATAGCATGCCGTCGTGAGACGTCCTTCGGCTATGATGCACGTGTGGATTCTGCACCTTTGCGCGGTGTGATCAAGAAGCCGGCCGACATCAGCGTCGAGTTCGACTACGGTGCCGACAACCGTTACGGAGGAATACCCATCATTCTGGACGGCAACGCCGGTCAGACATGCTTCATAGGCTATATCACCACAACCACGAACTACAAGAGTGGTGATACGAACGGCACATTCGAATCCGGCAACTCGTTCTATGTGAAGGAGTATACCGGCAGTTACACAAACACTCCCAACAATGACTCTTATGTCATCCACGGCGTTCCCGCGAACGGCCTGCTGCGTGTGACATGGAGAACTGAGGTCGAGCATCAGGCCGGAACCACCAACACCACGGCCTGGCTGTATATTGACAATGTAAAAGTGAAAATAGCAAGCAAATGAAAAGAATCGCAATTGTAATGATTGCCCTTGCGGCTCTCGCATCGTCTGCGTGTCAGAAGACTTCGCAGACGGGCCGTCTGAGCTTCGCTCTCCAGGAAGGAGAGGTCGCCGACGTGCAGACCAAGGGCAACGTGTCCGATTACGCGGCCATCCCTTCCGAGGGGGACTTCACTCTGACGCTTAAGAAGGGAACTTCCACAATCTGGACCGGCCTTGTCTCATCTTGGGACACTGCAAAGGAAATCGAAGCCGGAAGCTACACTGCCGAGGTGTCCTACGGTTCACCGGAGGATGAGGGTTACTCGAAGCCATGCTTTTCCGGCAGGACTGACTTCTCCGTTGCGGGAGGTCAGCAGAGCAATGTGAACATTCCCGTTTCTTTGGGCAACACCATCGTCAGACTCAGCTGCACCGACGCGTTCAAGAGCTACTACAGTTCCTATTCGTTCACAATCACCACCGGTGCCGGCAATGTGTTCGAGAATGTGAGCGGCGCCATCTTCATGGATGCATACAAGTTCACGGTTTCCGGCACTTTCACGGCCCAGAACGGCCAGACAAGCACCATGTCTCCCAAAAGCTGGAACGTCGATGCCGCAACATGCTACAATGTTGTGTTCGATGCTGTGAACGTGGGCGATGTGACGGTTGCTGTCAGCTTCGACGATACCGTACAGACAGTAGAATTTGAACAGGACCTTAACGAGTAGAGAGATGAAGAAGATCATGATATATGCAGCCGTTGCAGCTGCGCTGTTTACTTCCTGCAGGAAGATAGGCGGTCCCGAGATGAACGGTGAGGGTACGCTCTCATTCGCCGGTCTCAACATAGAATGTGACGAGTCAGTCGTGACAAAAGCTGCGTCCGCTCCCGGAAACTATGCCGTATTCGTTTATAACGAGGCCGGCGAACAGGTGCTCAAGACCACTTATTCGGAGGCTCAGGCCAGAGGTGGTGTCTCACTGCTTGCCGGCAACTACACCCTCGAGGCACGCAGCACAGAGGAGGCCATCCCCGCTTCCGTATTCGAAGCCCCCGTTTATGGTGCGGCCAGCGAGTTCACCATCGCTGCCGGACAGACAACCGAGATAGGCAGCCTTACCTGCACTCTGCTGCAGTGCAAGGTTACCGTAGAATATGATGCCCTGTTCCTTGGCGATGTCACCGGCCCCTGCCAGACCGACGTCACCGTCACCGCCGGAGCACCTCTGACATATGCTCTCCAGTACAATGACGGAGCTGCAATATACGACAAGTCAGCAGGTTACTTCGCCGTGAACAATGGCAAGAGCACTACCATGACAGTGGTCTTCAAGGGCAATATCTCAGGCAAGAGCCAGAAGATGACCGCGTCGCTTACCGGCATACAGCCCAGGCAGTGGCGCCAGATCAAGTTCTACAAGAAGCTTGACGAACAGGGCAATGCCACCTTCCAGATCGGTATCAACAGTTTCGTGGACGACGAGGAACTGGTGGTGGATCTCAAGGTCGAGGGCGAGTCCGTCATCGGCGATGACCCCAACGCACCGAAGGGTGACGGCGGCATCACGCTCGAATTTGCCGAGGGCAGCACCTATACCGATCTGAAGAACATCGTGGTTCCGGATCCCGCAGTGGCTGCAATGGACCTGAGGTTTGTCATCACGGTTCCGGGCGGAGTCAAGAAGTTCATCGTCGATATCGATTCTGACAGTGTCGATTTCATCAACTCCGTGAAGCTCACCGGAAGCACCCAGCTGGACCTCATCAATCCTCTGCCAAGCCAGGGCCTTGTATTCGACATAGTGCCCTTCCCGCACGGAGAGGAACTTCTCGGACAGACGGAACTTCTCTTTGATCTCAGTGCCGCACAGGAGCCTATCAGCGCATTCCGCGGCCATCATACGTTCACAATGTCTATCACAGACCAGAAGGGCTGCAAGAACAGCATTCCCGTGGTGCTTGTAGTGGAATAGGGGAGGAAAGGATATGAAGAGACAGAACTACATCATAGCAAGCATGGCGGTCCTGGCGCTGTTCTCATGCAACAAGATGGAGAACAATACCGGCGCCGGCCGTCTCACCCTTGGCGTTGCCATCCCCGAGACCAAGGCGGCGATGGGGGCTGAGGATCTGCTGAACACAGCCAAGGTGAACATCTACTATGCCGACTTCTCCGGCCTTGTACGCTCATACACATACTCGGAGACGCCCGAGGAAATCTGGCTGCCTGCAAACGAGTACCGTGTGGACGTGATCGCCGGCGAGGCCGCAAAGGCTGCTCCCGCTCCCGCATCATGGGAGCAGAAGAGCTACAGCGGTTCCAGGAATTTCACCATCCAGGCCGGCAAGGGAACCTCGGTCGAGGTTGTGGCAGGTGTAAGCAACGCGATTTCCAAGGTGAGCTTCGACTCCAGCGTGGCAGACAACTTCCAGAACGGCTATACCTTCACCATTGGCGTGGAGGATGCAAGCCTCGTGTATGATGCATCCAGGAGCGGTGCGGAGGGCTACTTCCTCATCGCCGGCAAGGACGAGCCCGAGTTCGCATGGACCTTCGACGGCATCCTTTCCAAGGACGGGGCGTCATTCAGCAAGAGCGGCGTGATCTCCGGTCTCGAGGCCGGCAAGGTATATGCTATGAATCTCAAATACTCCCTCAAGGACGGCATAGGCACTTTCGACCTGTTCGTAGACTACACCACCACGGTCATCGAGGACAACATCCTCTTCGAGCCCGTGTCAACCGGCCTTTCAGCTTCGGCATACAGGGATATCTGGGCGGCTCACGCCACAGTCTATGCCGATGTGGACGAGACCGAGTACAGCGATGCATCTGCCATCGCCTTCGCCTTCAGCCCGGACGGTGCCACCTGGACCTCAGTGCCTGCAGAAAGGATGGCCGAGGGCAGCTACAGGGCCGTTCTTGGCAATCTTGCCCCTGAGACCGAGTACACATACAAGCTCGTCATTGCAGGCGAGGATGTCGGAGATACCATGACACTCACCACCGATGCGGCTCCGGTTGTGCCCAACAGCAGCTTCGAGGAGACTTCTACATCGTTTGACGGAAAGTACAAGGAGTGGTACAACGCATCCTCCTCCGATCCTCTCTGCCGCACTCCATGGTGGGGTTCAGGTAACGGTAGCGACAACATCTCCGGTTCTGCGGCATACAAGATCATCTGTGCTCCCGATACCGGAGCCAAGGTGGATGGCGACCAGTCGGCCTGCCTCCAGTCCCAGTACGCCATCGTGAAGTTTGCCGCAGGCAACCTCTTCACAGGATACTTCGCCGGTCTTGTGGGAACAGAGGGCGGTATGGTCAACTTCGGACGTCCTTTCACGGCGCGTCCCACTGCACTGAAGTTCTGGGCAAAGTACAGGGGTGGAAAGATCACCGACGTCAACGGCTATCCGAAGGACCACAGGGTCACCAAGGATGACTATGACTGCGGACGTGTACAGATAGCTCTTGGTACCTGGAACAGAAAGACTTATGGCGGCACAAACGAGTGCCCTGTCCAGGTCAACACCACAAACGAGGCAACCTTCGTCGACTACACCACCGACCCAAGTACCCTTGCATATGGAGAGCAGCTTTTCCAGAGCTCTGAAAATGACGGCCTCAATGAGTGGAAGGAATACACCATCCCTCTGGATTTCAAGGACATCGATACCGCACCCACGCACATCATCATCTCCTGTGCAGCCAGCATGTACGGAGACTACTTCACCGGCTGCCGTACCGCAGCCCTCTGGATTGACAAGATGGAATTCGTCTACGAATAGTATATGAACCGCCGCCTGACATTTACCGCGATCTTCCTGAGCCTCTGCATCAGTTCACTGGCCCAGGAGAGCATCGTGCGCTACGACGACTCCGTGCATCCGGTGATAGCCGCAAAGGGCTCCTGGATAGTCGGAGGCACCGCAGCCTTGACAGGGCACGACAATGCCAACTACAACTTCGCTGTAGTCAGCGGCATCAATTCGGTGGGCTTTCGCGTATCGGTGGCTCCCGAGTTCTGCTGGTTCCTTCGGGACAACCTGGGATTCGGTGCCAAGGTCGGCTACGGCCGCACCATGCTGGATGCCGCCTCCGGTTCCATCGACTTCGGCAGCATCTCCCTTGGTGTGAAGGACTTCTACACCATCAGCCAGGACGTCAGCCTCACCGCATTCATGCGCTACTACCTTCCCATTGCAGATTCGGAGCGTATTGCAATGTATGTCGATGCAGGCCTGCAGGGCGTCTGGGGCCACTCCAAGGAGAGCGACGCCCACACGGGCGCAATAGTGGGTACCTGGCAGGACAAGTGGAAGGCCGGTCTGGTGGTCAATCCGGGCATCATGGCCTACTTCAGCAAGCATGTTGCGGTATTCGCCAGCCTTGGAATGGCGGGACTCTGCTATGGCAGGGTCAGCCAGGTGCACAATCAGGTGGATTCGGGATCCAGGGGCTCCTTCACCATGAGCTACATGCTCGACCTCACATCCCTGAACATCGGTCTTGACTTCTACATCGGAAAGAAATGAGAAAAGCCAGGATACTTCTGGCGGCAATGTCCGCCCTGCTTATGACTGCAGCCGCAAACGCCCAGGTGATGGTCCAGAAAGGGGATTTCTCCGTGGGAGCCCAGTTCGCGCACCTCAAGCTCGACAGCGACAACAGCGAGATAATGCTGCTCGTGAATCCGGTGTCGGCACAGGGAAAGATATCGCAGTTCTCCCCGTTCTTCGAGTACACCTACAAGGATGACTGCAGTTTCGGAGCCAGAGTCCAGTACTTCTCGGGAGCTGCCGTGCTGGACAATATCACCATCGACCTTCTCAGCGAAGGCTTGAGCTTCGATCTGTCCAACCTCAACACCCACATGAAGCGCATAGGCGCTTCGGTGTTCCACAGGAACTACTTTGCACTTGACCCTAGAAGCCGTGTGGGCATAATCGCAGATGAATCCCTCTCATTCAGCGAGGGCCGCATCGAATACGACAATTCCAAGCCCGGCATGAACTACTCGACTTCCGGCAAGCTCAATTTCGCATTCAGCCCCGGACTTGTGTTCTATGTGATGAACAGGGTGTCCGCCATGCTGACCATAAGCATGGCCAATGTATCATACAATACAGTCAAATGCTACACCGACGGTTCGGAGTCCGGCGGCAGGTCCAAGTTTGCCGCCAGGTTCGGCATCGACCTCACCGGCATAAACTTCGGCGTGGCGTTCCATTTCAAGAGATGAAGAAAGGACTCGCGATCATATCTGTTCTTGTCTCCCTTTGCGGCTGCATAGAGAATGACCTTCCGTATCCTGTGCGGGTGGCTGAAATCACTGCCATGGAGGTTGAAGACGCGTCATCGGTGAAGATAGACCCGGCAAGGCGCAGTGTGACCATCGAGCTTGAAGAGACCGCCGATATCTCAAAGGTGCGCATCCTGAGCGCGGCCTACAAGCATGAGTTCACTGTCAGCGAGCCCGAACTTGTGACGGTGCACGACCTCAGCGAGCCGTTGAAGGTCACTCTGAAGACCTATCAGGACTATGAGTGGACCTTGACCGCCATCCAGTACATAGAGCGCTATTTCACCGTCAAGGGACAGGTGGGTGCCGCTGTCATCGACGACGTGAACCGCAGGGCCGTCATCAGTGTTTCCGGATCCACCTCCATGAAGAACATCGCGGTGACGTCTCTCAAACTTGGTCCCGCAGGAGCCTCATACAAACCGACCATGTCGGAAATCCACGATTTTACCGACGGGGTCGAGGTCGAGGTCAGCTTTGGCGGCAGGACCGAGAACTGGCAACTGTATGCCGAGAAGACGGATGTGTCGGTGCAGATGACTTCGATAGATGCCTGGACAGGCTGCGCATATCTGAGTGCCAGCGGTGTCGCTGACAGCGAGAGCGGCTTCCTCTGGAGGGCCAAGGGCGGCAGTGAGTGGATTGAGGCTGAAGGAGTCACCATGGAGGGAGGCACGTTCAGCGTCTGCCTGGATGGCCTGCAGCCCAAGACCGCATACGAATGCCAGGCCTACAGCGGAGGCGACAATACGGAAACCGTCGAGTTTGTGACCGAAGCGGCGGACCAGCTCCCCAATGCCGGATTCGAGGCGTTCAGCCATGCTGAGTCGCAGGTATACTGCTCGTGGTTCGACCCGGCTTCATCAGAACTGGGCTGGCAGACCAAGTGGTGGGATTCCGGCAACATAGGATCCACAACTGTAGGTTCCGCATATTGCATAGCCATTCCCGACACGGACATAAGGCATGAGGGCTCGGCCAGTGCATCGCTGGTGTCTCGCAATGTGGTCATAAAGTTTGCTGCAGGCAATACTTTCTCCGGCGAATTCGCAGGCCTGGTGGGAACTCAGGGCGGTCTGGTGAACTTCGGCCGTCCGTGGGTGCTCCGTCCGCGCGCAATCAGACTGTGGGCCAGGTACGAATGCGGAAAGATAGATGTTGTGGACGGCTATCCCGCAGGCAATCCCGTGAAGGTGGGAGATCCTGACTTCTGTTCGATGATGGTGGCGCTCGGCGACTGGGACTACCGCAAGTTCGGCGGCACTCCGCAAAGTCCCGTTCAGGTCAACACGACCGACAAGAGCACTTTCCTGGACCCCGGAAACGAGGCTGTCATCGCTTATGGCTACTTTTCTGCCAACAGCTCCTCCAACAGCTGGAGCAGCCTTCCCCAGGTGATAGGCAGTGACGCCGACGGCTGGATGGAACTTGAGATCCCTCTGGACTACAGGGCTGTGAACAGGAAGCCCACGCACATAATCGTGTCATTCGCATCCAGTGCGCTCGGTGACTACTTCACTGGTTCCTCACAGAGCAGGCTGTGGATCGACGACATCAGGCTGATATACTAATTATTGCAATACTATGGCACCAAGACTATCTCTTGTGGCTTTGTCATCTGTGCTCGCATTCACTCTGAATGCCCAGAACAAGCCTTTCATGGAAGACCTTCCGTACTACATCGAGAATGTGGAGATGTACGGACTGAATCAGGAACCCGGCAGGGCCTACCATATCCCGGAAAGCAGCATCAGTCTCGACGGCATGTGGAAGTTCCTCTATTCCGAAACGCCGGAGGGCATTCCCGCAGACTTCTTCCGCATGGGATTCAATGACAGGAAATGGAACGAGATCCCCGTCCCTTCCAACTGGGAGATGCAGGGTTTCGGGGAGGCGGTGTTCCGCAATGTCTCCACCCCGTTCCATCCCGATCCGCCCTATGTCCCTGATGACTACAATCCGACCGGTGCCTACAGGACAGAGTTCAGGATGCCGGCATCATGGAAGGGAGACAAGGTGTTCCTTAGGTTCGAGAAGGTTGCCTCCGCAAGTTTCGTGTGGGTCAACGGCCAGCAGGTCGGCTACAACGAAGGTGCGCAGGAGCCCTCGGAGTACGACATAACGAAGTATGTCAAGCCCGGGAGCAACAGCCTGGCAGTCCTTGTCCTCAAATACTCTGATGGATACTATCTGGAGGATCAGGACTACTGGAGACTGGCCGGCATATTCGATCATGTGACTGTGTATTCCACCAGGCAGCAGCGCATCCGCGACTGGCAGGTCATCACCGACTTCGACAGTTCCTTCAAGGACTCGCAGCTGACCCTGAATACATATGTCAAGGCCTACGATCTTGGAGGTACCGTATCCGTCTCGGCGGCGGTAAGCAGGGACGGAAAGGAAGTTGTGCGCATGGAAAAGAAGGATGTGGTCCTTTCCGCCGGAGAGGAGAAGACCGTGTCTTTTGCCGCAACGGTGCCTTCCCCTTTGAAGTGGACAGCCGAAACGCCCGAGCTGTATGATCTCGAGATGACTCTCAAGGATGCCTCCGGTGCCACGCTGGACGTGATACGCAAGAAGATGGGCTTCAAGAAGACGGAGATAAGGGATGGTGTGTTCTACCTCAACGGCAAGCCCGTCAAGCTTAGCGGCGTATGCTCGCACATGCAGCATCCCGACCTTGGCCACGCGATGGACGAGGCCACGATACGCAAGGATATGGAACTGCTCAAGCAGTTCAATTTCAATACAGTGCGCACCTCGCACTATCCTCCGGTGAACAGATATCTCGAACTGGCCGACGAGTACGGCCTGTACATAGTGGATGAGACGGGGGACGAAGCCCATGCAACCGAGGAACTCAGCGAGAGACCGGAATGGGCTCCGATGTATCGCGAGAGAGCCCGCCAGATGGTGCTGCGCGACCGCAACCACGCCTGTGTGCTCTTCTGGAGTGCCGGCAACGAGAGCGGCGAGGGCCAGAACATCGCGGAAGTCATCGACGAAGGCAAGAGCTGTGACCCGACCCGCTTCTGGATGTATGGCGGCAATGCCCTCAAACATCCTGCGGAGGATATTATCGGACCGCGATATCCCATGCCGCTGAACCATGAGCTGGGGCAGGGTTTCGATACCCGCGACAGACGTCCTTCGTTCATGGACGAGTATGTCTCCGTGGCTGGCAACGGTGGCGGAGCCCTGGACGACTACTGGCGTGAGATATACGAGCATCCTTCGCTGATGGGCGGTGCAATATGGGATTTCGTGAGCCCTGGAATCAGAAGGCCCGTCAGGGAGCTGGAGGACAAGAGCCCGAACGGCATCATGGCAGTGATCATGGGCTCTGCCACAATCGGAAAGATGAAAGGCCACGAAAGCGCAGTGCTTTCGCTGAACAAATACGACCAGTGGGTGCAGGTCTATCGTGCCGACGCCCTGGAAATCTGTTCCGACAAGCTGACCCTGACATTCGACGTTCTGCCCCGTGAGAACTTTGGAGAGACGAACTACTTCCTGACCAAGGGATGCAACCAGTACGGAATCGTGCAGACAGACGACGGCAAGCTGGATTTCTACATCGACAACGGGGAACACGTGAGCCTGCAGGCCGATGTGCCCTCGGACTGGATGAACAAGTGGCACAACGTCACGGGAGTGTATGACGGCAGCACCATGGAGCTGTATGTCGACGGCAGGAAGGCCGCGTCAAGGGATGCCTGCGGAAACATACGCAACCTCCCGCTTTCGGTGTGCATAGGCCGCGACGAGCAGGAGCATGGTCAGGATTGCGAGTCGCCTGTGTGTGAGGCCTGCATTGACAACGTGGGAATCTTCGAGGCGGCAGTGAGACCGGCGGATGGATTCGACCCCGCCAAAGCCGCCCTCTGGCTCGATTTTGAGAAGGAGACCAGGACAGGAGAGTTCTTCTTCTACGGCATGGGTGCCCGAACATACGGCTGCATCTGGCCCGACAGGACACCTCAGCCCGAGATGTATCAGATGAAGAAGAGTACCCAGCCCCTGCGCTTCAGGCTTCTCGATTCCCGCACCGGAGAGCTCGAGGTGCTCAATCGCAGCTGCTTCCTCGACGCATCCGAGTATCGCACTACCTGGACCCTGAACGAAGATTCGGAGGTGCTGGCTTCCGGCGAGCTTGCCATCTCCCTGGAGCCCGGGCAGAAGGGATTCTTCAGGATTCCATATACCCGTCCGGACCTTAAGCCGGGCAAGGAATACCGCATCACGCTGAGCTCCGTGCTCAGGAAAGATGCCATATGGGCATCTGCCGGCCATGAAGTCGCATGGGAGCAGTTCGAACTCCCTGCATGGAGGCTTCCTTCAGTGCCCGAGGCCGCGACCGGCGGCGCTGTCTCTCTTGAGAGAAGCTCGGAGCGCATCACGGCAGTCGCCGACGGCTTCAGATGCTCGTTCGACGCTGTTTCCGGCGCCCTTGTGTCGATTGAGACCGGGGACGGCGAGATGATGGAATCGCCCCTGCATCTCAATCTGTGGCGCGCACCCGTTGCAAACGAAACCGACAGCTGGGGCAGCTATTCCTGCTCGGGAGGCAGCTATGACGACACGAAGGGATATGCCGCAGCCGGTGCATACACTTCCATTTCCGGCATGTACCATGTGGCACATCTCGACGACCCCATCTTCCTGCCTTCGCACGTCGAGGCCTTCGAGGCTGACGGTTCTGTGTATGTGGATGTGCGCGAACTCGTCCTGTTCGGCGGCAACGCCGACCGCAGGATGCAGACGCTCGAGGACTATCTGGATGCCGGCGGCTATGCCGGATTCGAGAGTAGATATCTGTACAGGATCGATTCGGGAACCATAACCATACACCATCAGCTCTGCCCCGAAGGCAACTTGCCGAAGTGGCTGCCGAGGATAGGGCTCACGCTGTCTCTGGACGGGAAGTATGAAAATGTGTCATGGTACGGCCGAGGTCCCCAGGCCTCGTATCCGGACAGGAAGACAGGCTACAGAATCGGGGTGTACGGATCCACGGTCGAGGATATGTATGAGCCTTACCTGATCCCGCAGGACTATGGTCTGCGGATGGATACGCGCTGGGTTGAGTTCCGTAACGATTCCGGCTCGGGACTTCGGATAAGCATGGATACTCCCTTTGCCTTCAACGCATACCCGTTCACGACCGGCAATCTCACCAAGGCCCTGTACCCGTTCCAGCTTCAGAGAGACGGAGAGCTTACCGTGAATCTGGACTACGACACCACAGGGGTCGGCGACACCGCGAACGGCCCGTTCGAGGCATACAGATGCACCGCCTGCAGGGAATTGGAGAGGACGATAACAATAAAAACTATACATTGATGGATCTTTACAAGTATTCCGGCGCCGGCAATGATTTCATAGCCGCCGATGGCCGTGGCGCCGCAGACCTTGGCGACCTCCGCAGTGCTGACCGCATATCCGCCCTGTGCAGCCGCACCGAAGGCGTGCATGCACCCGACGGCAGGGTAGGTGCCGATGGCCTGCTGATAGTTACCGATCCGGCTCCCGGATGCGACTTCTGCATGGAATATTACAATGCCGACGGTTCCGGCGGCATGATGTGTGGCAACGGAGGCCGCTGCATAGTGGCATTCGCCGATTTTCTTGGCATCCCCCGCAGCGGTGACACATACCTCTTCGAGGCTGCCGACGGCCTGCATGCCGGCACTGTGCTTTCAAAGGACGGCAACATGTACGGCATACGCCTGAAGATGGTTGACGCAAGCGACCGCAGGGAGCTGCTTGGGGGAACCTTCCTCAATACAGGTACCCGCCATTTCGTGAAGATGGTCGATGACGTCAAGGCCGTGGATGTGGAGACGGAGGGAAAGTCATTCCGCTGGAATGAGGCTTTTGCCCCTCAGGGAGCCAATGCGAACTTTGTTTCACGGGACCAGGACGGAACGTTCTCCGTACGCACCTTCGAGAAGGGTGTCGAGGCCGAGACCCTGGCCTGCGGGACAGGCATCACTGCCTGCGCCATTGCACTGTACGGAGCAGGCGTCGCTCCCAATGAAACAGAAGCAGACGGAAGAGTCATCTACCGTCTGCATGCCCTTGGAGGGGATCTTTCCGTTGATTTCAAGCCCGCAGAGCCGGCCGTCGATGTCTATCTGACCGGCCCTGCCGAGCTGGTGGGTCATTTGAATTCCTTATAGTCGGGCAGAGCCAGATCTGACAGGAGCGGCTTGAACTTGTCGTCGTCCCTGGGGCAGATCAGCAGCACGTCGTCAGTGTCTATCACTATCATGTTCTCAAGGCCGCGTATGGCCGTGAGCTTGCCCCGCTTGCCGGAATACAGGACATTGTTCCTGCTTTCCTTCAGCAGTACCTTGCCGACGATGTTGGACGCATTGCCGTCCTCGTCATGGATGGGGAGATAGTCGTACAGGGAATCCCAGTTGCCGATGTCGGCCCATGTGAAGTGGGTCGGGTAGACCCAGGCCTTGTCCGTCTTCTCCATCACCGCGTAGTCGATCGAGGTGCGCGGCATGTCGGAGGTGTAGACTCTCTGGAGGAAAGCGGCTTCGCCATCCTGGCCCAGGGATTCCTCCCAGCCATCCCATATCATCGTGATTTCCGGGGCGTATTTCTCAAGCTCGTCCTTGATCGACTGCGCCTTCCATACGAACATGCCCGAGTTCCAGAGGAATTCGCCGGTGTCGATGAATACCTTTGCCAGGTCGGGGTCGGGTTTCTCGGTGAATGTCTTCACGCGCACGGCCCTGTCCTCATCAAGGGCTTCTGCGGCCTGGATGTATCCGAAGTTGGGGTCCGGCCTGGTCGGTACGACGCCCAGGGTGATGAGGGCATCGGACCTGGACGCGAAATCGAAAGCCCTGGCGAGTGCCTTCTCGAATTGCTCCTGCCCGTCGATTGCAAGGTCGGACGGGGTTGCGAGCATCACGGCTTCGGGGTCGCGCCTGAGCAGTGAATACGCTGCAAAGGTTATGGCCGGTGCCGTGTTACGGTTGTACTCCTCAAGCAGGATGTTCTCCGTCTTGAGTTCGGGGAGCTGTTCCTTCACGATGTCCCGGTACTTTCTCAGGGTCACAACGAGGATGTTCTCCTCCGGGATCACGTTCTTGACTCTGTCGTATGTCATTCTCAGGAAGGACCTTCCGCTGTCGGTGAAGTCCAGAAACTGTTTCGGCAGGCTCACCCTGCTGATGGGCCAGAACCGGCTTCCTATGCCTCCGGCCAGAATGACGCAGTAGTAGTGTTGTCTGTTATACATATGTGGGTATAAATGCTTGTGGGTAGTATTCCAGTGTTATCTCATCCCCATCAATGACGACGGTGATCACATCAAAGAACACCTCGACATCGGGCAGCTTTCTGCCGGGATCATGCAGATACCTCTGCGCGGCCCGGACCATTCTCTGCATTTTCCTGCAGTCCACGTTGACGGCGGGGTCAGCCGCAACAGGAGCCTTCCGCGTCTTCACCTCTACAAAATGCAGGCCTGTCTTGTCTAATGATACAATGTCGGTCTCAAGATGCGATGCCCTCCAGTTTCTGTCGAGTATCGTGTGCCCGAGCCGCTGCAGATACAAGCAGGCTTCCTCTTCTCCAGCCCTTCCTGTCTGTTGTCTCTGAGTTTTCATGGTCGTCAAGTCAGGTGTTATCTGTCTAGTCGAAGGTCACTATCGTCACTCCTGTGCCTCCCTGCCTTATGTCTTCGTCCTTCACGGTGAGCCCCGGCACTGTCCGCAGGTACTTCTGTATCTCCTCTCTCAGGACTCCGGTGCCCTTGCCGTGTATGATCCTCACCATTCCGATGTTGAGCATGATGGCGTCGTCGATGTAGCGAGTCACTGCATCAAGGGCGTCTGACAGCCTTGCCCCGCGGATGTCGATCTCCGGTTTGAACTGCAGCTTGCGTTCCGAGATGGATGCGTCCATCTTCTGCTGCACGGGCTTGAACTGCTTTCGTGTGCTCTCCTTGAACTCGTTGGAGGATATGCGCTCGAGCCTTTCGGGTGCCATGCTGCTGGAGATGTTGCCTATTATCACGGTCACAGCCTTGCTGGAAACTTTCGATACCTCGCCGACCATTCCGTTGTCCTTCATGCGGACCTTCTCGCCCACCTTGAGCGGCAACTGCCTGGTGTCGGGTTTTGCGTCAGGGGAGGGAGTGTCCTTCTTCCTGCGCCTCTTCTCCAGCTGGGATATCTTGCGGTCAATGTATTCGTCACGGGTCTTGCGATCCTTCTCCTTCTTCTTCTCTATCGCTCCGAGGAAGCCCTGCAGCTCCAGCCTTGCAGCCTTGGTCTCTTCCTTGCCGGCCTGCGCTTCCTTGATGTCGCGTATGGTCTTCTCCACCTGGGCGCCCGCTCCCTTGACAATGTCCTGGGCCTCCTTGCGCGCGTCGTCAAGTATCTGCTTCTTCCGGGCCTTTATCTCCTCGAGTTCCTGCTGGTACTGTTCGGTGAGGGCCTCCAGGTTCCTGTCGGTCTTCTTGACCTTCTGCAGCTTCTCGTCGAGCTGCCTGCGGCCTCTGGCTATCCTGCGCAGGTTCCTCTCTATTCCCACGAACTCCTCTCCTGCGCGGGCCTCGGCGTCCTTGACAATGGCCTCGGGCAGGCGCATCTTCCTTGCAAGCTCGAACGCGAACGAGTTGCCGGGCAGGCCGACCTCCAGCTTGAACATCGGCTCGATGCGGGATGAATCGTAGAGCATCGCACCGTTGATCACGCCTGTCTCGGCGCCTGATGCATAGCGCTTCAGGTTGGTGTAGTGGGTGGTTATGAGTCCGTACACGCCACGGCGGTCAAGTTCGCTGAGTATGGCCTCGGCAATGGCTCCGCCGGCGGCAGGTTCCGTGCCTGAGCCGAACTCATCTATAAGCACGAGCGTGCGCGAGTCCGCACACGCGAGCATGTCGCGCATGTCGGCGAGGAAGGAACTGTATGTCGAGAGGTCGTTGTCGATGGACTGGTCGTCTCCTATGCTGACCATGATTCGGTCAAAGACCGGGAGTTCGGAACTTTCCGAGGTGGGTATGAGCATGCCCCACTGGAACATGTACTGAAGCAGGCCGAGAGTCTTGAGGCATACCGACTTGCCTCCGGCGTTGGGTCCGGAGATGAGCAGTATGTGCTTCCTGGGGTCGAGGCTCACCGTCAGAGGGACCATTTCCTTGCCTTCTCTGTGCAGGGCCTTTTCCAGCAGAGGGTGGCGGGCCTTCCTGAGAGCGAGGGTGCCGTCTTCCGACACCACGGGCATGCCTGCTATGAAATCCAGAGCCGTACCGGCCTTGGCCATCAGGAAGTCGATCTCGCCAAGGAATCCGGCACCTTCCATGAGTTCGGGCACGTACGGGCGCACGAATCCGGTGAATTCCAGAAGGATGCGGTTGATTTCACGGGACTCGGCAAAGCGCAGCTCGAGTATGTCGTTCTCGAGTTCCACGATTTCGGCGGGCTCCACGAATGTGGTCTTGCCGGACGCGGACTCGCCGTAAACGAAACCCTGGATCTTGCGCTTGGATGAGGTGCCGACGGGGATCAGGTACTTGCCGTCCCTGATGTTCACGCTGGCGTCGGCCTCCACGATGCCTTCGTCCTGGGCCTGGCGCAGAATGGCTGCGGCACGCTTTGACACCGAGGCCTCCTTGGCCCTGATGTCCCTTCTTATCTCGAAGAGCTTCTCGGATGCGGAGTCCTTGATCTCGCCGTACTTGTCGAGTATCTGCTCTATGCGGCGCAGCACTTCCGGATAGTGGTGCACGGGGGATGCAAGACGCTTGAGCTGAGGGTATATGCCGTCCTTTATGCCGCCGAAGAAGACTATGATCCGGCGTATGGTGTCGATGGCTGTCTTGAGCTTGGCGAGGGACAGTGCGTCAATGCAGCTGCCCTCCTTGAGAAGGGGCTCCAGGAAGGGGAGGGCGTCGATGTATCCCGTGGTGGGGAAGTTCTCCTCGAACATCAGTATGAGGCGCATCTCGTCGGTGAGGGCGAGACGCTTGCGTATGGTGGCCGGATCGGAGCTGAATTCCTCTTCGGCAACCCTGCGTGCGGCATAGTCGGTCATGCACCTGTCAGAAATCATGGTCCTGACACGGTCGAATCCCAATTTGCCTTCCAGCCTTGTATCTGTTCCTCTATTCACTTGCGCTTTCCTTCTCTCCCTTGATCAGAAGTTTCAGGGTGTTGATGCTTGTTATTGGCATTATCCGGCTGTCCCGCACGAAGGATACCCGTCCCGTCTGCTCGGAAACGACTATCACATCGGCGTCGGTCTGCTCCGAGATTCCCATTGCGGCCTTGTGGCGCATGCCGAAGCTGGCGGGGAGGTCCGGACGTTCCGATATGGGCAGTGTGCAGCGGGCCGCAAGTATGCGGCCGTCGGCGATTATCATGGCGCCGTCATGCAGCGGACTGTTCTTGAAGAAGATGTTCTGTATCAGGCGGCTGCTGATCTTTGCATCGATCCTGTCGCCGGTGTTCACTATATCCTCGAGCGTGTTGCGCTTGCGGAGTATGATGAGGGCGCCGGTCTTCTGCTCGCCCATCTCCATGCAGGCCCTTGCTATCTCGTCGACCATGCTGTCGTCTATGCTCACCAGCGACCTGGAGGGCAGGAGCCAGTGAAGGAAGCTGCGGCTGCCGATGGTCTTGCCGGCGGAACTGCCGATGCGGTTGAGGAAACGGCGTATCTCGGGCTGGAAGATGACGATGAGGGCGATGGCTCCCACGTCAAGCAGGGTCCCCAGCAGGGAGCTGAGCATCTTCATGCCGATGGAAACCGACAGGATGCGGCAGATGAGGAGGATTATGATGGCGATGAAGATGTTCACCGCGGAAGATCCCTTGATCCACCGTATGGCCGCGTAGATGATTGCGGCGACTATCGTTATGTCCAGGAAATCCACCATCGTCATGTTGAGGAATCCCAGTGTTTCCATAATCATATTGCAAAGGTACAATGAAATTATTGGAAATCAAGTATTTGGAAATCATAAAAATATATTGTATATTTGCAGCCCGCAAAAATGGGCGGAATTATTTAAATTATTAGTAAACAATTAGTTAATTAAACCAATGCCTGGATTAATTGGAAAGAAAATCGGAATGACATCCGTTTTCGGTGCTGATGGTAAGAACATACCATGCACCGTCATCGAGGCTGGTCCGTGTGTTGTTACGCAAATCCGCACCGTGGAGACCGACGGTTATTCTGCAGTGCAGCTTGCCTATGACGAAACAACAGAGAAGCACACCAGCGCGCCTCTTCAGGGGCATTTCAAGAAGGCAGGAGTTGCTCCCATGAGAAAGCTCGTCGAGTTCGAGAATAACTTCGAGGGAGAGCTCAAGCTCGGAGACAAGCTCACAGTAGAGAACATCTTCACCGAGGATGTGAAGTACTGCGACGTTGTCGGCACTTCTAAAGGTAAGGGTTTCCAGGGCGTTGTACACCGTTATGGTTTCGCCGGCGTCGGCGGCCAGACTCACGGTCAGCACAACCGTCTCCGTCACCCCGGTTCAATGGGCGCATCTTCATGGCCTAGCCGCGTACTCCCCGGAATGCGCATGGGCGGTCACATGGGAAATGCCCGCGTGAAGGTATTCAACCTTCAGATAGTAAAGGTCATCCCTGAGAACAACCTCGTTGTTGTAAAGGGTTCAGTACCTGGAGCAAAAGGTTCTTATGTAGTTTTGGAGGCTTAAGAGTATGAAATTACCAGTTTTGAAAATCGACGGAACCCAGTCAGGTAAGGAAGTCGAGCTCGCAGATGCAGTTTTCGCTATCGAGCCTAATGATCATGCTATTTATCTTGACGTAGTACAGTATCTCGCCAACCAGCGTCACGGAAACGCTGACACCAAGGATCGCAGCGAGAATGCACACAGCACCAAGAAGATGGGTCGCCAGAAGGGCGGCGGCGGTGCACGTCACGGATCTCTCAAGTCAAATATCTACGTTGGTGGTGGCCGTGTATTCGGACCTACCCCCCGTTTCTATCACAACAAGTTGAACAAGAAGGTCAAGGCTCTCGCCCGCAAGTCAGCTCTCAGCTACAAGGCACAGGAGAATGCTATCATCATGCTCGAGCCTTTCACCATGGATGCACCCAAGACAAAGGAATTCCTCGCAATCAACGCAGCCATCAAGGCTGGCGACCGCAAGGTTCTCTACGTGCTTCCTCAGAATTCAACCAACATCTATCTTTCATCACGCAACCTCGAGCAGGTCAAGGTCATCAGTGTTGACGAGATCAACACCTACGCAATCATGAATGCCAACACTCTGGTACTCATCGACGGCGTTCAGGACATCCTCGCAGAGAGAAACCAGCGCTAAAAGTACACGAAGATGGGAATTATCATTAAGCCAATCGTAACAGAGAAGTTGACGGATCAGGGCGAAAAGTTGAACCGTTATGGCTTTATCGTAGACCGTAAGGCCAACAAACTTCAGATCAAGGACGCAGTCGAGAAGATGTACAACGTCAACGTGGCTGCAGTCAATACAGTCAACTATCACGGAAAGAAGAGAACCCGCTACACAAAGGCAGGCATTCTTCGCGGCCGTGCAAATCACTACAAGAAGGCATACATCACTCTTGCTGGTGAGGATAAGATTGATTTCTACGCTAACATTTAAGGGAGGGACAGACAATGGCAGTAAGAAAATTCAAACCGGTTACTCCCGGTCAGAGAAACAAAGCTATCAGCAGTTTCGACGAGATTACAACCAACAAGCCTCAGAAATCATTGCTGGAGCCCCTTAAGAGCACAGGTGGACGCAACAACACCGGCCAGATGACAGTTCGTTACATCGGTGGCGGCCACAAGAGAATGTACCGTATCATCGACTTCCGTCGTGACAAGGACAACTGCACTGCAACCGTTCTCACCATCGAGTACGATCCCAACCGCAGCGCCCGTATCGCCCTTGTTCAGTATGAGGATGGCGAGAAGAGGTATATCATCGCACCCAAGGACCTCAAGGTAGGTCAGGTTATCGCTTCAGGTAGCGGTGCTGCTCCTGAAATCGGTAACTGCCTCCCTCTGAGTGAGATTCCGGTGGGTACCAACGTACACAACATCGAGCTTCGTCCCGGTCAGGGTGCCGCAATGGCACGTTCAGCCGGCACATTCGCACAGCTCGCAGCACGTGAAGGCAACCACGCCATCCTCCGTCTCCCTTCAGGTGAGACCCGTATGGTTCTCGTTAGCTGCCGTGCTACCGTTGGTCAGGTATCCAATACAGACCACAACCTCGAGAGTGACGGTAAGGCTGGCCGCAGCCGCTGGCTCGGCAGACGCCCTCACAACCGTGGTGTCGTTATGAACCCTGTTGATCACCCTATGGGTGGTGGTGAAGGACGTGCATCCGGTGGACATCCTCGTTCACGCAAGGGATTGCCTGCTAAGGGATACAAGACACGTAATCCTAAGGCTGCTTCCAACAAGTTCATCATAGAGAGAAGAAAGAAATAATCGGAATTAAACTTTAGAGATTTATGAGTCGTTCACTTAGAAAAGGTCCATACATCCAGGAAGCTCTGGAGAACAGAATTCTTGCTATGAATGATGGTAGCAAGAAGAAGGAAGTGGTCAAGACCTGGTCTCGTGCCAGCATGATCTCTCCTGACTTTATCGGCCATACTATCGCTGTGCATAACGGAAACAAGTTTATTCCGGTTTATGTAACTGAGCAGATGGTAGGTCACAAACTCGGCGAATTCGCCCCTACACGTACATTCCGCGGTCACGCAGGAAACAATAAGAAGTAATCATTATGGGAAATCGTAAACATTTAATGGCCGAGCGCCTCAAGGAGGCTAAGAAGGCTACCGCTATCGCAAAGCTCAACGACGTCCCTACTTCTCCTCGCAAGATGCGTCTCGTAGCAGACACAGTCCGTGGCGTCGAAGTTAACCATGCACTCGATCTCCTGCACTTCTCAAAGCGTCAGGCATCTCAGCCTCTTGAGAAGCTTCTCCGCAGCGCAATCGCAAACTGGGAAGCCAAGAACCCCGAGCAGAGCAAGGAACTCGAGAATGGTAATGTATATGTAAAGACTATTATGGTTGACGAAGGTCGTACACTCAAGCGCATCCGTCCTTGCCCTCAGGGCCGTGCCGGACGTATCCGCAAGCGTTCAAACCACGTTACCGTAATTCTTGATGTTAAACCCGCCAAAGCAGAGTAATTATGGGACAGAAAACTAATCCTATCAGCAATCGTATCGGTATCACCCGTGGTTGGGACTCTAACTGGTGTGGTGGAAACTATGCAGAGAAGATCGCAGAAGACTACGAGATCCGCAAGTATCTCGGCAAGCGCCTTGCAAAGGCAAGTCTGAGCAGGATCGTCATCGAGCGCACCCTCAAGCTCATCACCGTCACAATCTATGCAGCCCGTCCCGGTTTCATCATCGGAAAGGGCGGCCAGGAGGTCGACAAGCTTAAGGAAGAGCTCAAGAAGGTCACCAACAAGGACGATCAGATCAACATCTACGAGGTTAAGCGCCCCGAGGTTGATGCCAACATCGTGGCAGACAGCATCGCACGCCAGATCGAAGGCCGTGTAAGCTATCGTCGCGCCATCAAGATGGCTGTTGCCAACACCATGCGCGTTGGTGCAGAAGGTATCAAGGTTCAGATCAGCGGCCGCGTAGGTGGCGCTGAAATGGCACGCTCCGAGATGTTCAAGGAGGGTCGTACCCCTCTTCACACCTTCCGCGCAGACATCGACTATGCACTCGCAGTAGCAAACACCAAGGTTGGTTGCCTCGGCATCAAGGTTTGGATCTGCAACGGTGAGAAGTATGGCCGTCAGGACCTCACTCCCGCAGCTCTTGCAGCAGCTAATGCTCAGGCAGCAGGTCAGGGTCGTGGTGATCGTCGCGGAGACCGTCGTCCCCGTCGTGATGGCGACCGTCGCCCTCGTCGTGACAACAACAAGTAATTTGATTAAAAATTACTATATTAGTGCCGGTTTCGGAGATTTCCGAAACCGGTTTTTCATTAAGTACCATCTAATTGTCATTACCATGAAGAGGATAATATCGGCAGCATTCGCCCTCCTTGCCCTGGCTGCCTGCGGCAGCAGTAATACAGATGAGGAAATCACCGCATACAAGGATGCATGCAGGGCCTTCTCTGAAAAGGCGGAATCGCAGCTTTCTGCTGACATCACCGATGAGGAATGGGATTCAACATACAATGCTCTCATTGCCGAGTACGCACAAATGAACCGTTCTTTCATCAAGAAGAACAGGAACAACAGGCTTGCCGTGATCGCCCTCAAGGAAGCTGTTGACAACGAGTGCTTCGACCCTGATGAGATAAGGCGCATAGTAGACTCACTTCACGACACCCTCAAGACAAACCCTGATGTCGTGAGAATCCTTGACCGTCTGGATGTCCTCGAAAGGACTGCAGTTGGCTGCAAATTCACCGACTTCGAGGTGGATGGCGTCAAGTTCTCCGATTTTGTGGGCAAGGGCAAGTATGTCCTCGTGGACTTCTGGGCAAGCTGGTGCGGCCCGTGCAAGGCGGAGATTCCCAACATCAAGGCAGTTTATGAGAAGTATCACGGGAAGGATTTCGACGTCCTCAGCGTGGCTGTATGGGACAAGCCGGAGCTTACCGTCGCAGCTGCAAAGGAGCACGGAATCGTCTGGAACCAGATAATCAATGCTCAGAGAATACCCACTGACCTTTACGGAATCATCGGAATACCTACCATCATGCTCATCGGCCCTGACGGCACGATTCTCGACCGCACCATGCGCGGCGAGCAGATCATGAAGGTGGTATCTGAGCACCTCGGCCGGTAGTTTCTGATGGATGTCCGCGAGAAGATAGACCTCCTCCCTCACCAGCCGGGTGTCTACCGCTATTACGATGCGGCGGGCACGGTGATATACGTGGGCAAGGCCAAGGATCTGTTCAACCGTGTGCATCAGTATTTCGTGCCGCCTGAAAGGCTCAACACCAAGACCAGGATACTCGTCTCCAAGATAGCGGATGTACAGTATTCAGTGGTTGACTCGGAGGCGGATGCCCTGCTGCTTGAGAACAACCTGATCAAGCAGTACAAGCCCAAATACAACATACTCCTCAAGGATTCCAAGACCTATCCCTGGATATGCGTCACTTCGGACGAATTCCCCAAGGTCTTCCTGACCCGCAGGGTGGTGCAGAACGGCTCGCGCTACTTCGGACCCTACAGTTCGGTGCTGCATGCAAGGGCTCTTCTGGAATTCTTCAGCTCCAATTACCCGCTGCGTTCCTGCAAGCTCAGAATCACGTCTGAAGGCCTGCTCCACCACAAGTACCGCCCCTGTCTCGACATGCACCTGGGCCGGTGCCTCGGCTGTTGCGTCGGCGGCGTGTCGCAGGCGGAGTACGGGGCCTACATAAACGAGATTGTGCGCCTTTTGAGTGGGGGAGTGAACGATATCATCAAACAGTACAAGGCTGCCATGACCCAGGCTGCCGACAGGCTTGATTTCGAACTTGCCCAGAGTTTCAAACAAAGGATCGAGGCCCTGCAGCAGCATTACGCCAAGTCGGTCATCACGACTGCGGGCGAACGCGATGTTGATGTGTTCTCCCTTGTCTTCGATGGCCTGGACGCCTTCGGCAACTTCCTTAGAATACGCGGTGGTGCCATCATACAGAGCCTGAACCTCGGTTTCAAGATGCAGATCGAGGAGGAACAGGAAACGGTGCTCAGCACTTTCCTGGCCGAGATCGAGAGCAAGTTCGGCAACCTTAGCCGCGAGGTCCTCGTGCCTTTCCTTCCGGGAGTGGAGATCGCCGGCGTTGATTTCCGCATCCCCGTACGCGGCGAGAAGCTCGCACTGCTCGAACTCAGTTCCAAGAATGCAAAGGAGTTCCGCTTCAACACACTCAAGGCCAAAGAGCGCACCAATCCGGAGGAGTATCGCCAGTCGGTTATGGAAGAACTCCGCAAAGCTCTGGGTATGAAGGAACTGCCCGTTCATATGGAGTGCTTCGACAACTCCAATATCCAGGGAACGAACCCGGTCGCATCCTGTGTCGTTTTCCGAAACGCCGAACCCTGCAAATCCGACTACCGCAAGTTCAAGATCAAGACAGTCATCGGTGCCAACGATTTCGCTTCCATGAAGGAGGTGGTGAACCGCCGCTACTCCAGGATGCTGGAAGAGAATCCGGACGACCTGCCGCAGCTCATAGTGATAGATGGCAGCACGGGGCAGCTGAACTTCGCATGGCAGGCGCTCTGCGAACTTGGCATCCAGGACAGGGTGACTGTTGTCGGCCTGGCCAAAAGGCTGGAGGAAGTCGTAAGGGTGGGGGATCCGTATCCGCTTTTCATAGACCGCAACTCCCAGGCCCTGAAGATACTCCAGCATATAAGGGACGAGGCTCACCGCTTCGGTATCACCTTCCACCGCAATCTCCGCAGCAAGGCTGCTGTGGAAAGCGTACTCCGCGGCATCAAGGGCGTTGGTGAGCAGACAGAAGAGCGTCTGCTGATGCATTTCGGGTCGGTGGCGAGAATTGCTGCCGCACCGGAGGAGGACGTGGCAAGACTGGTCGGCCCGGTGCTGGCCAGAAGAATAAAGGAAAGAATCTGCTCAGAAAAAGAAAATTGACATGACAGAAAAGACATTCAACAAATGGTTCAACGTGTTCATCCTTGGAGGAATGACCGTTGCACTTGTTCTCACCACAGCCCTTAAACTTGGCGGTACCCAGGCCGGCAGGTTCCTGCTGGTTGTTTCGGCGTTCGGTTCCCTGATGGGAATCCTCAGCACCGTATGCTCGGCCAACGGCAAGATATGGACCTTCCTTTTCGGTCTGCTGGACGTTGCCATATACGGGGCGATGTGCTTTGTGAACTGGAAGAATGGAGGCGCCGGGCTCGGAAATGCCATTCTCCACGCTGTATATTTTGTGCCCATGCAGTTCGTGGGATACAGCCAGTGGCGCAAACGCGGAGCCGATTCGTCATCGCAGGTCAAGGCGCGCCGCCTGAACGGCAGGCAGTGGGCCCTTTACACCACCATCTTTGTCGCAGGCAGCATTGTGGCCTACCTTATCCTGTCACAGTTCGACAAGTCGGCCGCAACCACATTCATCAGGACTGCAGTCGTGCTGGATGTGCTGCCGCTGGTCTGCAACATACTTGGCCAGCTTCTCATGAGCATGGCATATGCGGAACAGTGGATCTTCTGGATAGGCGTCAACGTGTTTTCCATCATGATGTGGGTGATGTCCCTGAGGTCGGGAGGCAACGACTATGCCGCCATATATATCATAAAATACAGCTTCTACCTGGTCAATTCCCTGAACGGCCTGCGTATCTGGCTGAAACTGAGCGGCCAAGAGGGGCGTTTGGATAAGTAAAATTAATTCTTTAATTTTGCATGGTTGTTTTATACAGAAAGTACTAATAATAAACTCAATAAATCACGTTATGGAATACGAAGAAATCGTAAAGAAGGTTAAGGCCATCATCGTTGACAAACTCGGTGTTGAACCTTCAGAGGTCACAGACAATGCAAATTTCGCCAATGACCTCGGTGCAGACTCTCTCGACACTGTAGAGCTTCTTATGGAGTTCGAGAAGGTATTCGGAATCAAGATTCCCGACGAGGAGACAAGCACAATCGCTACTGTAAAGGACGCAGTTGACAAGGTTGCTGAGAAGATAGCTCTTCTGTAATCTATTATCAAAAAAATATCGGGGTTGCCTTTCCAGGCGACCCCGATTTGTTTTTATCTGCTGTCAGGCACTTACTTTGCCGTGTTGGGAACTGAGAATGTGATCTTGAGCTGAGGTGCTCTGTCGGCCGCAGGACCGTTCAGGTATCCTGAATAGTATCTGTCCTTGTCCAGCGCTGCGGTTGTCGTTGTGGTGGAGCCGCTGTTGCCGCCGGCATAAGCCGCCATCATCATGTAGCTGTAGTAGTTGGAGTAATAGTTGCCGTAGCCGCCATATCCACCGTAACCGCCGTAGCCGCCATATCCGCCATACATGTTGTTATAGTAGTTCTGGTATGCCAGATACTGGTAGTATTCGCTCATGTCGTTGCTGGATGTGTTGGACTGCGTCTTCACAATCTCGTTGGCCATGATGAGGAGCCATATGTCGTAGTTCCCGCTGTCGATCTTCTTGTCGTCCATCTTCAGAATCTCCTGCATGTGGTAGGTGATGTCAGGGGTGAACTGCAGGTTCGAACGGTCGATGTCGCCCTGGTTCTCGTTGCTGCTGCTGGCATCGGTGAGACCCATGAATGTGGCGGTGGTGTCGTTCTTGATACGGCAGGTGGGAGAAAGGATGTAGGGGAACTTGTCCATTTCCTTGTAGTCCTCGGGGAATTCGAAAGGAAGAACTATCGTCGCCTTGTTGATGACGGCACTCTTCGGATCTCCTCCCTTGGCCGAAATGAGTTCGGAGGCAAGATCCTTTATCTGTCTTGCCGTGATGACGGGCTTGAGTCCGCCGCCACCTTCCACATAGACCTTGTCTGAGGCCTCTCCTGCCATGTGGCGCGTCTCGTGTGCGGTAAGGTTGAGCGCATACTGGGGAAGGTTGCCCTGGGAGTTCTTGGTTATGAGCGAATCCAGTCTTGTGAGACTGAGCGGGCTGAAGTAAAAGAAGAAGGATGTGTCCTTGCGCTCTTTCCAATGCTTGTACTTCGTGCGCACCGTAAGCCTGGCGTAGTTGCCTTTCAGCGTGTAGTACTGGGTGTCGAATCCGAGCTGGAGCTGGAACATGTCGATGCGTCCGCCCTTTCCGGTAGGCGCATCCGTGTCAATATAGATGCCCGGAACCTTTTCAAGATACTTGTCGAGGCTCTTGAGGTCGTCCTGTGTTATGCTGAGGTACCTGTTCGCGAACTCCTGTGTGAAATCGAATGAGAGCGAATCCTTGCCGTTGATTACGGGCGTGCCTTTTGTGATGGTGTTCTCGGAGTGCTCGATTACGGCATTGCAGTCGAAGTTCTTGCTTGCCACGAGGGGCTTGGTCAGCGCATATACGTTCACATTCTGGAGGATGCGCTTCTGTGCGGGGTCGCAGAACGAGGTGGTGTCGTGGGCCGCCTCGAAATGGAAATTGGTGGCTACCGGGTTCTCTCCGAAATCAAGGCTGTCGGAGATGGGCACGAGAGTCAGGGCGCATGCCCTGGTGCTGAGACCGTACACGTCGTCGCGGACTGCTCCGATTGTGATTCTGCTGTTCGAGTAGCCGGAAAGGCTGTCTGCCATCTGCATCCTTACGGATGACAGAGGTACCGTTTCCGAATAGATGGAGTACATCTGGTCAACCGGGATGAGGCTTTCGCCCAACTGGTCGTTTGCATCCACACATGACAGGCAGCACGCGATGGCCGCCGCTATGACGGTAAATCTGAATTTCATCTTAAATCTTATCGTAAAAGGCGCTGTACGCCTGGACGTAGCTGCCGTCCTCGAGGTCCTTCTGGCTGTATGGGAGGACGGGGAGTTCCCTCTCCCTGCAGTAATCGACAATCTCCTCGTCGACATTGGGCGAGCCGATGATCACTCCGTCTGCGTACTGTATGGCTGTTTTAGCAAGATTGATGCCAGTGGGGTCTTCCAGGAAATGGAGGTCGTCCTTTCCCAGTCCGCCGAACGCCGCCTTTTCTGCGAAGTCCGGCCCGAAAGGAGTTTCGGGTGTGTCGGAATAGAGGCTTACCACCACCTTGCTGCCGGCAAAGATGGGGTCGTCCTTGTAGGCCATCTTCAGGTATGCGGGAAGCAGGTGCGAGAACCATCCCTGGCAGTGGATCACGTCAGGGGCCCAGCGGAGCTTCTTCACGGTTTCCAGCACGCCGCGGGCGAAGAAGATCGTCCTCTCAGAGTTGTCGGCGAAGAAGGTTCCGTCCTCGGCGCAGTAGGTCTGCTTGCGGCGGAAATAGTCTTCGTTGTCGATGAAATACACCTGGATGCGAGCGGCGGAAATGGAGGCCACCTTGATGATGAGGGGACGGTCGATGTCTCCGATGATGACGTTCATTCCCGACAGGCGGATGACCTCATGCAACTGGTTCTTGCGCTCATTTATGCATCCGAAGCGGGGCATGAACGAGCGGATTTCCTTCTTGAGTTCCTGTATACCTTGAGGCAGGTAGCGCCCGATGTTCGCTATATCGGATTCGGGGAGGTAAGGAAATATCTCCGAATTCACGAACAAAACCTTTTGAACAGAATCAGCCATATACTTACAAAGGTAAGAATATTTTTTGATATTTGGATATTTCACTAACTTTGGAGTTCAAATCAGTCGCCCATGGGAAACGCAGAGAAGAAGAAGTTGACCAGAAGACTTGCCAATGCATATCTTTCCAGCATAATCAGCATTGCTCTTGTGCTGCTTCTCATAGGCGTTGCCTGTCTGGTTCTGGTGAACGCAAGGAGTGCCTCCGACTACTTCAAGGAGAGCATGCAGATTTCCGTCCTTATGAGGGAGGAAGTCACTGAATCCCAGGCCACTGCCTATCAGACCGGCCTCGCCGGCATGCCTTTCGTCCGCTCGACGCACCTGGTCACCAGGGAGGAGGGGCTGCGCGAGCTGCAGGACATGCTCGGGGAGGATTTCCTGAGTGTCTTCGAGACTTCCCCCGTCCCTCTGAGCATCGACATCACCCTGAATGCCGAGTATGTCTCCTCGGACAGCCTTGCGCTGATCCTTCCCCAGCTGAACGACCCTGAAATCGTCGACGAGGTGAACTGCCAGCAGAATCTCATCGACGCCCTCAATACGAACCTGAAGAAGATATCGCTGGTGCTCGGAGTGCTTGTGCTCCTGCTCCTCTTCATCTCCTTCGTGCTGATTAACAACACGGTGCGGCTCAGTGTCTCCGCCCGCCGCTTCACGGTGCACACCATGCAGCTTGTAGGTGCCACGCGGAGATTCATACGCAGGCCTTTCATGAGGGCTGCGCTCCTTCAGGGCCTTGCCGCGTCATTCCTTGCCCTGCTGGGACTGGCCGGCCTTCTGGCGTTGCTGCACAAGTCATTCCCGCGCCTTTTCGACGTCTTCACCACCCAGGGCCTTGTGGCTGCTGGTGCGGTCGTGGTCGCCAGCGGAGTGGCGATATGTCTCGTGAGCTCGTATTTCGTGGTCAACAGGATGATTTCTCTGAACAAGGACGATTTGTATTATTGATATGGACAGGATGGCAATAACCCCCAAAGGCTTGAGGCTGGTGCTCGCAGGAGTGCTGGTCATGGTCTCAGGGTATATACTCATGACTGGCGGCGGCAGCGATGACCCCGCAGTCTTCAACTACGCGATGTTCGATTTCCGCCGCCTGGTTGCGGCGCCCATAGTCATACTTGCCGGAATTGTGGTGACGGTTGTCGGCATCATGGGCAAGTCCGGCAGCAAGGAGGAGGGAAAGAAATGAGCTGGTGGCAGTCTGTCTTGCTTGGCCTGATACAGGGCCTTACCGAATTCCTGCCCGTCAGCAGCAGCGGCCATCTTGCCATAGGGCGCGAGATACTCGGCGTCGAGGCTTCTGACGACCTGGTCTTCGAGGTTGTCGTGCACGCGGCGACCGTGCTCGCCACCATCATTGTGTTCCGCAGGCAGATATGGAAACTCCTCTGCGGACTCTTCAAGTTCAGATACAATGACGAGACCGACTACATTCTCAAGATATGCGTGTCGATGATTCCCGTGTTTGTCGTGGGAATGTTCTTCAAGGATATCGTGGAAGGACTTTTCAACTCGCTGGCAACGGTCGGCGTAGCCTTGCTTGTGACAGCCTTTCTGCTGTTCTTCTCCGACAGGACATCGGCCGGCAGGAAGAGCGGCACCCGGTCTGCCCGCAACGGAATCAGCTATGGCCAGGCCCTGACTGTCGGAATAGGCCAGGCATTCGCGGCTGTTCCCGGGCTGTCCCGATCCGGAACCACCATCAGCACAGGCCTTCTCTGCGGCATGAAAAGGGAGGATGTGGCCCAGTTCTCGTTCCTTATGGTCCTGGTTCCCATACTTGGTGAAGCTTTCCTCGACGTGGTCGGCGGCGACATGGCGGCATCTTCGATTCCGGCTCTTCCGCTGATCCTCGGATTCCTTTCCGCATTCCTGAGCGGCCTCTTCGCCTGCAAGGTCATGATAGCCCTTGTGAAGAAGGCCAGGCTCAAGTGGTTCGCCCTCTACTGTGCAATCGTTGGCATGGCAGTTCTCTGCTGGTGCATTTTCTAGCCCATGGAAGAGCGCAGGGCTGTATATTTTGTCTCTGACGTCCATCTCGGCCTCAAGGTAGGTGACCCGGTGGAGCGTGAGGCCCGTTTCGTTAATTTCCTGAAAGGTATTCCCCGCGGGACCACACGTGCCGTGTGCCTGCTTGGCGACATCTGGGATTTCTGGTACGAATACCGCGATGTGGTGCCCCGTGAGGGTATCAGGGTGGTGTCCGAGCTGATACAGCTGATGGATGACGGGATCGATGTCTATTACTGTGCCGGCAATCACGACATCTGGACCTATCGTTTTTTCGAGGACCTCGGCATCAGAAAGGTGCAGCAGCCTTTCTTCACCACTTTCGACGGCAAGGTCTTCTGCGTCGGCCACGGCGACCGTCTCGGCGGCGCCAAATGGTCCTACAGGCTCATGCTCGGCGTGTTCCATTGCCGCGCGGCGCAGGCTGTCTTCAGCACCCTGCATCCATGGCTGGCTTACCGTATCGGCCTTGGCTGGTCTGATTCGAACCGCCGCACCCACAAGCCGTATCACTTTGAATGCGGCAGGGAACCGCTCTATGCCTATGCCCGGAAGACACTTTCGGAAAGGCCTGTCGACTGTTTCGTGTTCGGCCACTTCCATGACGGTGTAGATGTGACCATGTCTGAGGGAAGCAGGTTCGTCGTGCTCAAGGACTGGATTTCCGGAGGGACTCCCCATGCCGTATGGACGGGGGAGGAGCTTCTCACTTCTTTCTGACCACGCTGCTCAGGTGCTCTGACTTGAGCGTGACCTTTGAGGGCGGCTCCATGAATATCGAAAAGTAGAAGGAGTCCCATCTGCCGCTGTCCCAGATCCGGCATAGCTCCTCGAGCCTCTGGTCCTTCCCGTCAGGGTCGTAGCGTGTCTTCAGGTCCTGGGAGAACATCTTGGCCACAAGCTGCCAGAAATTGGCCGCAAAGCCGTTCTCGTAGGTCTTTATTATGCTGAAGGCGCTCATCCCGCACTCCCTGTCGACAAGTCTCATGAGCACAAGGCCCTGCGATATGGTCATGTTCTTGATGTCCTTCTCGAAGAGCCTGAAAAGCTCCTTCTCAACGTCGTTGACGTATCTGTTCCTTTCGCTCCGCTTGGTGACATCGGCGGCCATGGTGCTGTCGACCTGCGCCATCATCTTGCGTCCCACGAGTGCGTAGGGGTACACCTTGTTGAAGTTGTACACCATCTTGTAGTATTTGCGCCAGTCGCCGTCCCGCATGCCCTTGCCGCGGGCCAGGCACCAGACAGGCTCGATGGTGTCGAGGAATACGGTATCGCCCTGAGGGGTGACCTCGAAGTACATGGGCACGCCGGTGACCTTGCGCGCCTGGGCCCCTGCTGCGAGAGGCAGCAGAAGTGTCAGGAATATTAGGGCGAATCGTTTCATGACATGCAAATATAGCAATAAAAACCATGCCGGTTTTCAGGCCGCGGAAAGGCCCTTTCGGCGCGTGTCGAAAATGACCGGAAAAAGTTTTTCACCAAATCTGTAAATACCTGAAAACCCGTGATTTCACTATCAGTATTCCGTGTCTAAAATAGTGCAAAAAATATCGGGAAAGCTATGGTATTTCAATAATTTTCACTATATTTGCAGTCCCAAAAATTGGCCTTGTACCGCGCAAAAGGCTGATTATCAGGGAGTTAAAAGAAATTAATATTTTAAAAGTAATATTACAATGTTACAACCTAAGAGAACAAAGTTCAGAAGGGAACAGAAGAACCGCATGAAGGGTAACGCCCAGCGTGGAAACCAGCTTGCATTCGGTTCTTTCGGTATCAAGACCCTTGAGAATTGCTGGCTCACTGCTCAGCAAATCGAAGCTGCTCGTCAGGCTATCTCACGTCGCATGAACCGTGAAGGTCAGATTTGGATCAGGGTATTCCCTGTCAAGCCTGTTACAAAGAAGCCTCTCGACACCCGTATGGGTAAAGGTAAAGGCGATCCCTATGGATTCGTTGCACCTATCACTCCCGGCCGTATCATTTTCGAGGCTGAGGGCGTTTCACTCGAGACTGCAAAGGAGGCAATGCGCCTTGCAGCCAACAAGCTTCCCGTTGCAACCAAGTTTGTGGTTCGCAGGGATTATGTAGAATAATTTAATGGAGAAAGAACAATGAAAGCAGCAGAAGCACGCGAAATGTCAATAGCTGACCTCCGCGACCGCATCGAGGCCGAGAAGATGAACCTCGACACCATGAAGATCAATCACGCGATTTCTCCGTTGGAGGACACTTCAAAGATCAGTAAGACCAGAAGGGATATAGCTCTCATGATCACTATCCTTGCTGAAAAAGAAAAACAGAACTAAATCACAGTAAGACTTATGGAAAGAAATCTTCGTAAGGAAAGAGTGGGTGTAGTGGTCAGCAGCAAGATGGACAAGACCATCGTAGTTGCAGTCGAAAGAAAAGAGAAGCATCCTTTGTACGGCAAGTTCGTCAAGAAGACCACCAAGTTCGTTGCACATGACGAGAAGAACGAGTGCGGTATGGGAGACACCGTCCGCATCATGGAGACCCGTCCTCTGAGCAAGACCAAGAACTGGAGAGTTGTAGAAATCGTAGAAAAAGCTAAGTAGTTATGATACAGCAGGAATCACGTTTACAGGTTGCCGACAACAGCGGCGCAAAGGAGGTCCTTTGCATCCGTGTGCTTGGCGGTACCAACCACCGTTATGCGACTGTAGGCGACCAGATCGTAGTCGCAATCAAGAGCGCTATCCCTGGCGCCGACGCAAAGAAGGGTACAGTATCCAGGGCTGTAGTCGTTCGTACCAAGAAGGAAATCCGTCGCGCTGACGGTTCATACATCCGCTTCGACGAGAACGCATGTGTACTCCTCAATAACGCAGGAGAACTCCGCGGAACCCGTATCTTTGGCCCCGTTGCCAGAGAGCTCCGTGAGAACTTCATGAAGATTGTGTCACTTGCACCCGAAGTACTTTAATCAATACCAGCATTATGAAAAAGTTACGTATTAAGAAAGGTGACACCGTGTATGTGAATGCCGGTAACGATAAGGGACAGACCGGAAAGGTCCTCTCAGTGGATCCCGCAAAGGACCGCGCTATCGTAGAGGGTATCAACATGGTCAGCAAGAGCACCAAACCTAATTCAAAGCAGCCTCAGGGTGGTATCATCAAGCAGGAGGCTCCCATCCACATCTCAAACCTCAATCTTATCGACCCCAAGAGCGGCAAGCCCACTCGCGTAGGTTACAAGATGGACGGCGAGAAGAAGATCCGTTACGCTAAAAAATCCGGAGAGGAGATCAAGTAATTATGGCAAAGAAAAGTGCACCTGTAGCTGTTCAGGCCCTGCCTGCAGACTACGTTCCTTCACTCAAGAAGGTTTATAAGGAAGAGATCGTTGACAAGCTGATGAAGCAGTTCAACTATACAACCGTGATGCAGGTTCCCCGCCTTGTAAAGATCACTCTCAACGAGGGTGTCGGCAGCGGAACACAGGACAAGAAGATCGTTGAGGAGTCAGCAGCAGAGCTCTCTCTCATCACCGGTCAGAAGGCCCTCATCACCTCATCAAAGAAGGACGTTTCAAACTTCAAGCTCCGTAAGGGCATGCCCATCGGAACCAAGGTTACCCTCCGCAACGTCAAGATGTACGAGTTCCTCGAGAAGCTCATCCGTGTCGCTCTCCCCCGTATCCGTGACTTCAACGGTATCGCAGAGAACATGGACGGTCAGGGCAACTACACCCTCGGTCTCAAGGAGCAGACCATCTTCCCCGAGATCGATATCGACAAGAACCCCCGTATCCACGGTCTTGAGATTACATTCGTGACAACAGCCAAGACTGACGAAGAGTGCCACGCACTTCTCGCAGCATTCGGTCTGCCTTTCAAGAAACATAACAATTAAGAGATACCATGGCAAAAGAATCAATGAAAGCCCGCGAAGTCAAGCGCGCGAAGATGGTAGCTAAGTACGCAGAGAAGCGTCAGGCCCTCAAGGAGGCTGGCGACTGGGCTGCGCTCGACAAGCTTCCCAAGAACTCCTCAGCTGTACGCCTTCACAACCGCTGCTCTCTTACCGGTCGTCCGAAGGGATACATGAGAGCATTCGGTCTGAGCCGTATCCAGTTCCGTGAGATGGCCTCTAACGGCCTTATCCCCGGTGTTAAGAAGGCAAGTTGGTAATAATTAAAGAATTAACGATATGACTGATCCCATTGCAGATTTTCTCACCAGGATCCGTAATGCCTACATGGCAGGCAAGAAGGTAGTGGAGATCCCTTCATCAAACATGAAGGTCGCCATCACCCAGATCCTCTGCGAGAAGGGCTACATCCTCAGCTACAAGGTAGTTGAAGGCACCCCTTACAATACTATCAAGATTGCTCTCAAGTATCACCCTCAGACCAAGGCTGCTGCAATCAAGAAGATTGAGCGCGTCAGCACTCCCGGTCTCCGCAAGTATACTGATGTCGAGAACATGCCCCGCGTCCTCAACGGACTCGGCATCGCCATCATCTCTACATCGAAGGGCGTAATCACCGACAAAGAGGCCAAGGAACTTGGCGTAGGCGGTGAGGTAATATGCTACGTATATTAATATTTAAACATCACTGAATAATGTCAAGAATTGGTAAATTGCCTGTAAACCTTCCGGCCGGCGTGAGCGTTTCTCTCGAGGACGGCAACGTTGTGAAGGTTAAAGGACCTCTCGGTGAGCTGTGCCAGAAGGTAAACCCTTCAATCAAGGTCACCGTTGAGGACAATCAGATCAAGTTTGAGCGTCCTGACGATCTTCCCGCCAACCGCTCGATGCATGGCCTCTATCGCGCACTCGTGCACAACATGGTAGTCGGCGTTTCAGAAGGATTTTCCATCACACAGGAGTTCGTCGGTGTAGGTTACCGCGTATCTGTGGCTGGTCAGCTCCTTTCTTTCTCTCTTGGTTACTCACACGAGATCCAGATGCTTCTCCCTGCAGAGGTGAAGGCTGAGGTTCCCGATGTAAAGAAGGGTGAGAACCCCAAGCTCGTGCTCAAGAGCTGCGACAAGCAGCTTGTCGGCCAGGTAGCAGCCAAGATCCGTTCATTCCGCAAGCCTGAACCTTACAAGGGCAAGGGTATCAAGTTCCTGGGCGAGACACTTCGTCGCAAGGCAGGTAAGACCGCAGCAGCTAAATAATAGGAGGATTGAATTATGGCACTCAATAGAATTGAAAGAAGAAGAAGAATTCACTACCGCATCCGCAAGCACGTCAGCGGTACTGCAGAGCGTCCCCGCATGGTCGTATTCCGCAGCAACAAGCAGATCTACGTGCAGGTTATCGATGACGAGCAGGGTAAGACTCTCGCAGCAGCTGCATCCAACGACAAGGAGCTTGCAGCACAGTGCAAAGGCAAATCCGGTATCGAGGCTGCAGCAATCGTTGGCAAGGCCATCGCAGAGCGCGCACTCGCTAAGGGTGTCACCACTATCTGCTTTGATCGTGGCGGTTACCTTTACCACGGTAGAGTTAAAAGTTTGGCAGATGCTGCCCGTGAAGGCGGCCTCGTATTCTAATAGAAAAGACTATGGCAAATACAAATGTTAAAAGAGTAAAGACATCTGACCTTGAGCTCAAGGACAGACTTGTTGCCATCCAGCGCGTAACCAAGGTTACCAAGGGTGGACGTCACTTCCGCTTTGCAGCCATTGTAGTCGTAGGTGACGAGAACGGCGTTGTAGGTTATGGTCTTGGAAAGGCTAATGAGGTTACCGCCGCTATCGCAAAGGGAGTTGAGGATGCAAAGAAGAATCTTGTCAAGATTCCTGTCATCAACACAACCATCCCTCACGAGCAGGAAGCAAAGTTCGGTGGCTCCCGCGTATTCATGAAGCCGGCCGCTCCCGGTACCGGTGTAAAGGCTGGTGGTGCCATGCGTGCAGTATTCGAGTCAGCAGGTATCCAGAACGTCCTCGCAAAGTCAAAGGGTTCATCCAACCCTCACAACCTTGTGAAGGCTACTATCTCTGCTCTCACCGAGATGCGTGACGCATACACTGTTGCAGGCCTCCGCGGAGTTCCCATGAGTAAAGTATTTAACGGCTAGGAGGAAAGACTTATGGCAAAACTTAGAATCACTCAGATTATAAGCGCAAACGGTGAGACCAAGCGTCAGAAGGCTAACCTTCGTACTCTCGGCATCCGCCGCATCAATCAGACAGTAGAGGTTGAGAAGACTCCCATCACAATGGGACAGGCAACCCGTATCGCACACCTGTGCAAAATTGAAGAAATAGACTAAGGAGGACCCGATTTATGAAACTTAACAATCTTACACCCGCAGTGGGATCAACCCACACAAGCAAGAGAGTTGGTCGTGGTCAGGGCTCTGGCAAGGGCGGTACCTCTACCCGTGGTACCAAGGGTGCTCAGGCACGCGCAGGCTATTCTCACAAGATCGGTTTCGAAGGTGGCCAGATGCCTATCCAGCGCCTTCTCCCCAAGTTCGGTTTCAAGAACCCTACAAGAGTTGAGTATCAGGCTATCAACGTCTCCACACTCGACGCAATTGCAGAGAAGTTTGGAATCAACGAAATCAGTGTCAATGACATCAAGGCTGCCGGCTTCGCTGGCAAGACTGATCTCATCAAGGTTCTCGGAAACGGCGAAATCAAAACAGCTGTGACCGTAACTGCAGACGCTTTCTCTAAATCAGCAATCGCAAAAATCGAGGCTGCCGGTGGAAAGGCAGTCGTAGCAGAGTAATTTTATGAAGTTCATCGAGACTATCAAAAACATCTTCAAGATTGAGGAGCTCCGCAAGAGAATCGTGTACACCTGTCTTCTGATACTGGTGTACCGTCTCGGTTGCTTCGTTGTCATCCCTGGCATCGATGCAACACTGCTGGCTTCGTCAAGCCTTGCCGAGACATCTCAGAAGGGCCTTGTGGGCCTTCTGAACATGTTCTCCGGTGGTGCTTTCGGCAATGCCTCAATCTTTGCGCTGGGTGTGATGCCTTACATTTCCGCATCCATCGTAATCCAGCTGCTTGGTGTTTTCGTCCCTTACTTCAGGAAACTCCAGATGGAGGGCGAAAGCGGACGCAAGAAGATGAATCAGATGACAAGATGGCTCACCATCCTCATCATCTGCATCCAGGGTCCTGCTTACATGGCCGCACTTCACAACCAGATTCCCGGCGCAGCATTCGTTGCTGTTAACAAGCTTGGTTGGAGCAATTTCATGTTCAACCTCGTTTCAACCATCGTCCTGATGGCCGGATCAATGTTCGTAATGTGGCTCGGCGAGCGCATCACAGACCGCGGTATCGGTAACGGTATCTCTCTGATCATCATGATCGGTATTGTGGCTCGTCTTCCTTTTGCCATCGCTGCTGAAATCAGTGAGAAGCTCAGCGCCACCAACGGTGGACCTCTCCTTCTCGTTGTCGAGGCCGTAGCATGGTTCTTCGTGGTAATCGCAGCAATCGCTCTCGTACAGGCTGTCCGCAAGGTTCCTGTACAGTATGCGAAGAGAGTTGTCGGCAACCGTCAGTACGGCGGTGTGCGTCAGTACATCCCTCTGAAGATCAATGCAGCCGGCGTTATGCCTATCATCTTCGCCCAGGCTCTCATGCTCTTCCCGCTCATCTTCTCACGTTGGGACGCTACCCGCGGACTTGCTGCTACTCTCGGTAACTATACCGGAGTATGGTACAATGTCATTTTCTTCCTCCTTGTTGTCATCTTCACATACTTCTACACAGCCGTTACTGTCAACCCGACAATGATGGCAGAAGATATGAAGCGCAACGGTGGATTCATTCCCGGTGTGAAGCCCGGCAAGAAGACCGTCGAGTATCTTGACGCAATCATGTCAAGAGTTACTCTTCCCGGTTCAATCGCCCTCGGTTTCATATCTATTCTTCCTGCCCTTGCAATGATTGCAGGTGTCAACAACTCTTTCGCAAGCTTCTTCGGTGGTACCTCACTGTTGATCCTCGTGGGTGTTGTCCTCGACACTCTCCAGCAGGTTGAAAGTTATTTGCTGATGCGCCACTACGACGGTCTCATGAAGACCGGCCGCCTCAGTGGACGCTCAGGTATGTAGTTCTTTGAAAAAGTCAGAAGGAAAATGCTGAAGCCTAAGACAGAGGAAGAGATAGAGCTCCTTCGCGAAAATGCCATATTGGTCTCAAAGACCCTGGCTGAAGTCGGTAAAGTGGTCGCTCCGGGTGTGACAACCAAAGAGTTGAATCGGGTGGCTGAAGAGTTCATTCGCGACAACGGCGCCATTCCAAGTTTCCTTGGTTTCGAAGGCTTCCCCGCAGCTATCTGTGCTTCTGTGAACGATTGTGTTGTCCACGGATTCCCGTCAGACTACGTCCTCAAGGAGGGCGACATCGTCTCAGCGGACATAGGTACTTTGTACAAAGGATATAACGGAGACTCCGCATACACCTTCCCCGTCGGGGAGGTGGATGCGAAGACCCGCAAGCTCCTTGACGTTACAAAGGCTTCGCTCTACAAGGGCATTGAAGCGGCTGTGGCTGGTGCACGTGTAGGAGATATCGGATACGCGGTGCAAACGTATGTTGAAGCGAACGGCTTTTCTGTCGTACGCGAACTCGAGGGACACGGCATTGGCCGTGGGATGCATGAGGATCCAGGCGTTCCCAATTACGGACGCAGGGGCCGCGGCACCCACCTCGTGGACGGTATGGCAATTTGTATCGAGCCTATGGTGAACGCCGGAGGAAAGGCGGTTTACCTTGCTCGCAACAATTGGGCTGTAATGACTGCAGACCATAGCAAGGCCGCTCACTACGAACTTACGGTTGTTGTCCGAAAAGGCCACGCGGAACAGCTTTCGACCTTCGATTTTATCGAGAAAGATAGCAAGATCAACTTTTAAAGTGTAATTTTTAATGTCAAAGCAAGTAGCAATAGAACAAGATGGTAAGGTGATTGAGACCCTTCCCAACGCGATGTTCAAAGTCGAACTTGAGAATGGTCACGTCCTGCTGTGCAACATTTCCGGCAAGATGCGCATGAACTTTATCCATATTCTTCTTGGCGACAAGGTCCGCGTTGAAATTTCACCTTATGATTTGACCAAAGGCAGAATATCTTTCAGATACAAATAAAAACTCACAGATATGAAAGTCAAGACATCCATCAAGAAGCGCAGCGAAGATTGCAAGATCGTAAGACGCAAAGGTCGTCTTTACGTTATCTGCAAGAAGAACCCTAAGTTCAAGATGCGCCAGGGTTAATAATCAGTAACAAATTAAGTAAAGTATATTATGGCAAGAATTGCTGGTGTTGATTTACCAAACAACAAACAGGGAGAGATAGGTCTGACCTATATCTTCGGTATCGGCCGCCCTTCAGCAAAGGCTATCCTCGAGAAGTGTGGTATCGATCCTACCATCAAGGTTGGTGATTGGAATGACGAGCAGATCGCAAAGATCCGTGCCGAGATCAACGAGAATTACAAGATCGAAGGTGAGCTCCGCAGTTCCGTCCAGATGGACATCAAGCGCCTCATGGACATCGGCTGCTATCGTGGAATCCGCCATCGCGCAGGTCTCCCCGTACGCGGTCAGAGCACCAAGAACAACGCACGTACCCGCAAGGGTAAGAAGAAGACCGTTGCCAACAAGAAGAAGGCAACCAAGTAAAAATTGATGAATTATGGCAAAGAAAACTACAACATCCAAGAGAGTTGTCAAGGTTGAAGCTTATGGCGAAGCCCATATTTCATCAACCTTCAACAATGTAATCGTAACCCTCACAAATGCCCAGGGCCAAGCAATCAGCTGGGGTTCCGCGGGCAAATGCGGATTCAGGGGGTCGAAGAAGAACACTCCGTATGCAGCGCAGATGGCTGCCGAGGATGCTGCAAAGACAGCATTCGACGCAGGTCTCCGCAAAGTGAAATGCTATGTGAAGGGTCCTGGTGCAGGCCGTGAGTCTGCCATCCGTACCATCAACAATGCGGGTATCACCGTTACCGAGATTATCGACGTGACACCTATGCCCCACAACGGATGCCGTCCCAAGGGTCGTCGTAAAGTTTAATTTTCTAAAAGTCAAGAATTATGGCAAGATATACAGGTCCCAGCACCAAAATCGCCCGCAAGTTCGTTGAACCCATCTACGGAGCGGACAAGTATTACGAGAAGAGAAATTTTCCTCCGGGACAGCACGGACTCGCTGCAAAGCGCAAGAAGTCCAAGGACTACGGTAATCAGCTGAAAGAGAAGCAGAAGGTCAAGTATATGTACGGTGTGCTCGAGCGTCAGTTCCACAACACCTACAACAAGGCCTGCCGCCTTGCCGGTCAGAAGGGTGAGAACCTCATTCTCCTCCTCGAGAGCCGTCTCGACAATGTCGTTTACCGTCTCGGAATAGCACCTACGCGTGCAGCTGCCCGTCAGCTTGTTTCCCACAACCACATCACCCTCAACGGTGAGGTCTGCAATGTTCCTTCCACCCAGGTAAAGCCCGGCGACGGCATCGCAGTAAGGGAGCGCTCGAAGAGCCTCGAGGTTATTCAGGCAAGCGTTGCTTCCACAACGAAGTATTCCTGGCTTGAATTCGACAACAAGACCCTCGTCGGCAAGTTCCTCAACC
>JAGHSF010000058.1 GCA_018065985.1 Candidatus Cryptobacteroides choladohippi | reverse complement strand
ATGCAAACCACATTCCATCCCGGAAACTGTTGATTTCTCGGGAGGGATTGCTAAGGAATAGTCTGTCGACTGAATTTTGTCCGGCTCTGGTTCTTGAAATGAATTTAGCCGATTTCAATCTGGCGAGGACTACCGGGGACGCACACTGCGCAAAGGAGAGCTGATCCTGCTGTGCGACGGCGGACTGGCCGTAAAGATGACGTTCAGCCCGCAGATGGATGTACAGCTGGAACAGATGTCCCTTGAAGACAAAAAGCTCAGCAAGGTCTGGGGACCTGTGCTGAGCCGTATCAGATTATCCTGTTCAAAAGGACCCCGGCCGGATTACCGGGTCAGATTTTCCCTTTAGAGAGCGCGGAAGCTTACCGCAAAGCCACCACCCGGAGCCATGGTAAAGTCCATGGTGTCGGATGAGGTCACTGTCTTTCTGGTGACCGTGTATGCCTGTGGGTTGGTCTTGTAGTGGGCATCTGCCGCGTCGGCGTAGATGACAGCCTCGTAGGTCTTGCCTTCGGTGAGGAAGTCCAGGGCTACGTTCACGCTGCGCTGCTGCTCGTCAGTCGTACCGCCGAGGAACCAGGTGTCCTGTCCCTTGTTGAAGCTTGCAGCCGATCCGGTGAGGGTGCTCTGCTTAGGCTTGCGGGCCACAACCAGGTAGTCGTTAGGTTCTGCTGCGATATACCTTGTCTCGTCCCAGTCTACAGCCACATCCTTGATGAACTGGAAGGCATCCATGAACGGACGGTAGTGGTCAGGAGTGTCGGCTGCCATCTGGAGAGGAGAGTAGAAAGTCACGTAGAGTGACAGCTGGTTTGCGATTGTGGCATTCACGTGGCTGTCGTTGCCGCACCAGCTCTTGAGATCCTGCTCGAAGATGCCCGGGGTGAAGTCCATAGGGCCTCCGTTCAGACGGGTGAACTGAAGGATTGTGGTGTGGTTCGGCTCTGTGCCGCCGAAGGCCTGGTACTCTGTGCCGCGGGCCGACTCGTTGCCGATGAGGTTCGGATAGGTTCTGCACAGACCGGTAGGGCGTACAGCCTCGTGAGCGTTGACCATGATGTGGTGCTTTGCAGCCTCGGTAACGCAGTAGAGATAGTGGTTCACCAGCCACTGGCCGTAGTGATGCTCGCCACGAGGGAGGATGTCGCCGACATAGCCGCTCTTCACGGCATCATAGCCATATTTGTCCATCAGGCTGTAAGCAGCCTCGAGATGACGCTCGTAGTTGCGCACTGAAGATGAGCTTTCGTGATGCATGACGAGCTTGATGCCCTTGCTGTGGGCGTAGTCGTTGAGGGCCTGTATGTCGAAGTCCGGATATGGGGTCTGGAAGTCGAACACGTAGTCCTTGCTGCAGTTGGCCCAGTCTTCCCAGCCGATGTTCCAGCCCTCGACGAGAAGGGCGTCGAAGCCATTCTCTGCGGCGAAATCGATGTATGCGCGTACATTCTCATTGTTTGCGCTGTGATGGCCGGACGGCTTAGCGGCAGAGAAGTCGGTCTGTCCCAGATGCACGGACGGATATTCGTCGGTGTATGCCCATGAGCCGGCACCTGCAATCATCTCCCACCATACGCCCATGTACTTGACAGGGTGGATCCAGCTTACGTCATCGTAGGCGCAAGGATCGTTGAGATTGAGCACGAGACGGCTTGCAAGCATCTCCGTGGCGGTGGCAGTCACCTGGACGGTTCTCCAAGGAGTCTTGCAGGAAGTCTGCATGTAGCCCTTCCAGCCCTGAGCGTCGGGAGTCAGCACGGATGTAAGGACATGGGTCTTCTCGTTCACATCCAGGTGCATGCAAGGATAGTCCACGAGAGCGGCCTCATGGATGGTCACATAGAGGTTCTCGTCTGTCTTCATGATGAGGGCGGTCTGCACGCCGCTCTTGGAGAAGAGAGTCTGCGATGAGTTGCCGCACACATGTGCAGGAAGTTCAGGGCTGATGCCGCTGAGTTTTGTCTCTGCGTACTGGTACTCCTGGGTGTCGAAGTCACCTGGGATCCACCATGCAAGGCAGTCGTCAGCCATGGCGAACTCCGTGAGTTCTTCCTTGATCACGAAATAGTTGAGTTCCTGGTCGCCGGGAAACTCGTAACGGAATCCAAGGCCGTCGTCGAAGAGGCGAAAACGGATGTTCATCAGGCGTCCGGTCTCACCCTGCTTGAGACATACGAGCATTTCATTGTAGTGGTTGCGGATTGCGGATTCCTCGCCCCAGACCGGAGTCCAGGTCTCGTCGAAACTGTCGGTCTTCACATCGAGCAGGCGGAAGTCGCAGTTGAACATATAGGCCGGCTTCGCATCTATCTTGGTGATTCCGGCACCCTTGAAATCAAGGTCGGTGGCCTTGACCGTACCCCTGAGTTCGAAACCCAGGCGGCTTGGAAGCACCACTGCGGTGTCGCCATAGTTGAGACAATAAGCCGGCTCTCCCTTTTCGGTAAGTCCGAAGGTCATGCTCAGACGTCCGTCAGGAGAAGTGAGTGTCTGCTGCTCCGAAAGGACGGTCGCCTTGGTGCAGGAGATGGTGAAAAGTGAAATGGCAGCCATTATCACAGCGGCAGCAGAAAAAATATTCTTCATGTTATCTAAGTTTGAAATCTACTACGATACAACTGCGCGGACTGACCTTGACAGGAGCGGAAAAGTCCACTGTTTCCCCGGTAATGACATTCACGCCACTTGTGAGGGCCGGAGCGTCGGCACCACGGCGGGAAGCTCCCTCGGATGTGAATTCGGCATAGTCCGCCCAAGGAATGGTTTCGTTGCGGCGGGAGTTGTTGACATAGACGAATACCACCTGTTCTTCGTCATATCTGAAATAAGCGTAGGTGTTGTCCCTGCGCAGGAAGTGGATGGTCTTGCCGTCATGGACTGCCGACGCACCCTTGCGCCAGTTGAACAGAGTCTTGCAGTAATCATGCACCTCCACTGCAGTCGCATCCTCCTGCCAGTCGAGAGGGAAATCTATGCGCAGGCCGCCATGGCCCTGGCTGAGATCCCTGGATACGGCCATGAGCTCGTCTGCATAAAGTATCTGAGGGATGCCACGAAGGGTTCCGATGAGGGTCATGACGATCTTCTGACGCGGAACGCTGCGGTTGAGGACATCGGCGATACGGTCTGTGTCATGATTGCCCGGAAATATCATCATGTTCGACATGTCGTGGTAATACAGGTCATTGGATATGGCGTCATAGATCTTTACCATGCCTTCATCCCAATGGACAGTGTCGCGTGGCATGCCCTGGCAGATAGCGGCCTGGAGAGGGAAATCCATGATTGACGGGAGGTTGCTGTCGAAGCCGTCCCTGTTCGGATTCCCGGCCTGCCAGTAGGCCAGCTGAGGAACGTTGCAGGTCCACACCTCGCCCACGATGTTGATGTGGGGATACTCGGCGCGCACACTCTTGCACCACTCGCTCATAGGATACTTTTCGTTGTATGGGTAGGTGTCCACGCGAAGGCCGTCCAGATCGGCGTATTCTATCCACCATACCGCCCATTGCTTGAAATACTGGAGCACGAACGGGTTGTCCAGATTCATATCCGGCATGGAAGTGTCGAACCAGCCGCCCTCCATGTTCTCCCTGTCGATGTCGGAGGCATGAGGGTCATTCAGTATCGAGAAGCAGCAGTTGCTGTGGGTGTATTCCGGCCAGAGGTGCACCCAATCCTTGAAAGGCATGTCGGACATCCACCAGTGGGCTGAGCCGCAATGGTTGGTAACGATGTCCATTATCATCTTGAGGCCCTTTTCATGAGCCTCGGACGTCAGGTTCCTGTAATCCTCGTTGGTGCCGAAACGGCGGTCTATGTGATAGTAGTCGGTGCAGGCATATCCGTGATACGATCCTTCAGGCTGGTTGTCTTCCAGGAGAGGGGTGTTCCAGATTGCAGTGGCTCCCAGATCGGCAATGTAGTCGAGCTGGCTGCGGATTCCGGCTATGTCGCCTCCATGGCGGCCGAAGAAAGCATCCTTGTCCACACCTTCGTACAGCCTCGGAACGCAGTCCAGATTCGGATCCGCATCCACGAAACGGTCAGGCATGATAAGATAGATCAGATCCGCGGTAGTGAAACTCTTGCGTGCGGCGGATCCTTCACGGCGGGCCGCGATTTCGTAAGGAACCTTGAACTGCTCATCGCCTTTGGTAAAGACAAAATAATAGGTACCCGGACTGGCCGTGCGGCAGACGTCCACATCGATGAAGAGATAGTTCGGACTGTCGGCCTTGTGGACAGCGGTGATGTCCACGCGGCTGTCGCCTTCCAGGTTCACCTGATAGGATGAGATTTCCGGGCCCTGTACAAGGACCTGAAGAGGGGTGTTCATACCTACCCACCAGGACAGAGGTTCTACGCGGGCAACCTGCTCAGAAGTCGCATCCGCAACGGAATCCGGATTGAAATTGCCGGAACAGCCGGCAAAGGTCAGTGCGGCAGCTGCCATAAGTATATGCTTTTTCATACAAAGAGATTTTATTTGCGTACAAGTATTCTGTAGCCCCACGGACTGATGACAGGACAGTTGAGTTCCTCATCGAAGACCTCGCTGGATACGGCGTCAGCCCATTCCTCGGCATCAGGAAGAGCCACTGTGGTGTAGTTGTCAGAGAAGTTGGCAAGTATCATAAGTTCCTCCTTCTTGGTCGTACGGGTGAAGCCGAATACCTCCTCCGGTACCCACTGGTCTTCCAGGAGGGCAAATTCGCCACCCTTCTCTCCGGCACGCAAAGCCGGATGCCTATGCTTGAGAGAGGTCAGAGTCTGGTAGAAGACTGTTTCATGTGTCGGAGACCAGGATGGGACCGCATCCTTTTCAAAGAAGGCGATGCGGTGGTCATAACCTACCTCCTGAGCCGTATAGATGAGAGGCTGGGCCTGAGGCATGGTAAATGAAAGTACAGCCATGAGACCGGCCGCCTTGCCCATTCTTTCGTATTCGCTGCCTGACCAGCTGTTCTCGTCATGATTGGATGTGAACATCAGGCGGAAAGCCTCGTGAGGGAAGCGTTCCGCGTCTTCTTCGATGTAGGCGCGAAGTTCCGCAGCACCGGCCTTGCCCTGTGCGATGTCGTTGAGCAGGTGGTGGCAACGCCATGCGTAGGTAGCATCAAAGCCGGCATCATGGAGCCATGGCTCCTCACCCTCGGCAAGAAAGTAGAGACCGCGTCTGTATTCTGAACGGAGGACGCTGATCGTCTCTGTCCAGAAGTCCTGCGGCACGATGTAGGCCATGTCGCAGCGGAAGCCGTCGATGCCGCGGTCAAGCCAGTAGCGCATGGCGGCGCGTACGGCTTCGCGCATGTCCGCATTGTCATAATTGAGCTTTGCGATGTCGGTCCAGTCGTATTCCACGACGGTATTGCCCAGAGAGTCGCGCATATACCAGTCTGACGGTTTCTCATCCACCCACGCGCAGTCCGGAGAAGTGTGGTTGGCGACGCAGTCCAGGATCACCTTGAGCCCGATCCTGTGCGCGTCGGCAAGAAATGCGTCGAAGTCCTCGACTGTACCGAATTCATGGTTGACGGAGGTGTAGTCCCTGATTGCGTAATACGAACCCAGGGTTCCCTTGCGGCCCTTTACACCGATCTCGTGGATAGGCATGAGCCATATCACATCGACGCCCAGTTCTTTGAGACGTGGCAGCTGCTGCTGAGCCGCGGCAAAGGTTCCTTCCGGTGTGTACTGGCGTATGTTCATTTCGTAGACTACGCTGTCGTAGGTCCAGGATGCATGAGAACCTTTCTGGCTGCAGGCCGCCATCAGCAGAGCGGCGAGTGCAATGGTGATTATGCGCTTCATATCGTTATTATCTGTTTCGAAAAGATAGAAAATCTATGTGTATTTCCCTATTTGCAATAGTTGAGTATGGCGGCGCTCCTAACTTTGAAGAAGTTGTTCTCCCCCGGATCCAGCAGGCGGTATTCACCGTGGTTGCCCCACGGAGCCGGCTTATCCTCTATAACCATATCCTCTCCGGTGTCGTTTGACACATATGGCCCGATACCCTCCTGCCACTTCCGGATACGTCCCAGGCTCGCGCTGTAGCAGAACAATCCTTCATCCTCCCCGACAAGCTTCAGCAGCTCCTCCTTGTAGATTTCCCTGAATTCCGGGTTCTTAAGCAGACGGTATATGAAGAGATTGGTGTTGTTGCCCCAGTTGAACGGGTTCTGCCTGCCGGCATCGCTCTGGTTTCCGATGCTCAGTGTGCTTCCCAGGGTGTTGTCGTAGTCAAACGGTATCATGTAGACCTTGTAGTCGTAGCGGTCGTGAGTGGTGATATAGAGATAGTAGTTGTTGCAGTTGTTCCAGTAGTCATCCCACATTCCCATGGTTACGTTCACCGCATAGGTTTTCAGCAGCAGACGCACGTCGCAGTCCTGCTGAATCCAGCGATAAAAGCTCTCGTCACCCTTTCCATTCAG
>JAGHSF010000041.1 GCA_018065985.1 Candidatus Cryptobacteroides choladohippi | reverse complement strand
GTCGGAGACTTTGCTATCTGGCAAAATCTCCGACTCTTTTGACTCCCAAGGAGGCGAGCAGCCTCGCCGTGGAGTCGCATACATCTACGAAGAAAGCGACCAATAATCACTTATTAGTCGCCTTCTTGTGCGGTAGGTGAGACTCGAACTCACACAGGCCAACGCCCACTACCCCCTCAAAGTAGCGTGTCTACCATTTCACCACTACCGCGTTGATTGGGATTGCAAAGATACATCCCTTTATCGAAAAAACAAATTTTTTCCGACAAATCTTTTATAACTTTGCGATAAATGGGCAAAACGGAGGTGACATTGAAGCTTGAAGCTCCTCAAAACAGCAGCAGAATCCTGCTGCATTCCTGTTGTGCGCCATGTTCCGGAGCTATTCTGGAGTGCATGGTCCAGAATGGTTTGAGGCCCGCAATCTTCTTCAGCAATTCCAACATCGCCCCGGAAGGGGAGTACGAGCTCCGCAGGCAGGAGATCGTGAGATATGCCGGAACGCTCGGGCTGACTGTCATCGATGATGATTATGACCATGAGCGGTGGCTGCAGCATATCAAGGGCCTTGAGCACGAACCGGAGAGGGGGTCAAGGTGCATGGAATGCTTCAGATTCAGGCTCCGGCGCGCAGCGCAATATGCGGCTGCCAACGGATACGACGTCCTTGCCACGACCCTTGCATCCTCACGCTGGAAGAGCCTCGAGCAGGTGAATGCCGCTGGCGAATGGGCCTGCGAGGGGCTGAACGTGACATTCTGGGCCGGCAACTGGCGCAAGGGAGGTCTGCAGCCCCGCAGGAACGAGATCATACGGGAGCAGAACTTCTACAACCAGAACTTCTGCGGCTGCGAATTCTCCAAGGCTGCCGCTGAGGCGCAGCCCCAGGCACCATTGAATCGTGTTTTGTAAATACGTGAAAACATCCTTTCTGATGAAAGCATTCTTACTTTCCCTGCTTGTCGCCCTTTTGTCCGTTCCCGGCATGGCGCAGAATTCTGACGGCAAAGCACCGCAGACCACCGTCCTGAAAATCGATGTCAAGGACACTGAATCCCTTTCGCCTTGGGTTTTCGGCCATAATCTGGAGCATACAAGAGCTGCTGTGAACAGAGGAATCAGCGCCCAGATGCTGCAGAACAGGAAATTCGCCGGCATGTCGTCGAGGAACGAGGGCGTTGCCGACCATTGGTTCGGCATAGGAGGCGACAACGCCTTCTTCGCCATCAATGACCATGTCTCATACACCCGTCACGACGGTCTTTTCGATATGCACCGCAGCCACGAGCTGCAGACCCAGAACGTCCAGAACCTCTGTGCCGGTGCCACGGTGGGCATAGGCCAGCAGGGCGTCTCTCTGGTGAGCGGCAGGGAATACGAGTTCCGCACTGTTACCAGGGTGTCGGTTCCCACAACCCTGACCGTTTCCCTTACTGACCGTGATGGAACCGTTGTATATGCCAGCCACGAGCTGAGCCTCTCTCCCGACACTGACTGGCAGGAGGTGTCGTTTGTCATGGCATCTGGATCTGACGATGCGCACGGATGCGTGCGATACACCTTCACTGAGGCAAGCGACGTGCTTTTCGGCGCGTTGAGCATGCAGCCGACTGACAATTTTCACGGCATGAGGCCCGATGTGGTTGCGAACCTCAAGGAAATAGGGCCGGCCGTCCTGCGTTGGCCCGGGGGCAACTTTGCCGGTGAATACCGCTGGATGGACGGCTTGCTGAGCTGCGACATGCGCGGGCCGCTTCAGGCTGCCATGGAGATGGAGACCCAGCCGTACAGCAATGGATACGACTATCACGAGATAAGCACCGATGACTTCATCGCCCTCTGCCGCGAGGTCGGGGCTGAGCCCTTCCTGACCATCAATGCAGTCTGGAATACGCCGGAGGAGAGTGCCGCCTGGGTGGAATACTGCAATGGCGGAAGCGACAGCGAGTATGGCAGGCTCCGCATCGAAAGGGGTTTCGAAGAGCCCTACAACGTGCGCCTGTGGTCACTCGGCAACGAGATGGGCTACGGTCACATGGAGGGCCCCAAAGGCGCAGGCGCATACGCCGAGATGGTCGGCAGGCATGCCGATGCCATGCTGAAGGTCTCTCCCGATCTGGTGATATGGTCTTCGGGACCTTACCCCAACGACGACTGGGCCGTGAACTCGGCTGCCGTTCTTGCCGACAGGGCCGCGTATGTGTCTCTCCACAGCTATTCGGTCGCTGAGCATCCTTATTCGGGAGGAGGCTATCACTACACCACGCCAGAAGCGGTGCAGCGCACATATGAGCTGATGATACAGGGCTGCGAGGGCAACCTGAACATTGCCCGTGCCATGCGCAGATCGCTTGACGCCACCGGGAAGCAGATGCATATATCATTCGATGAATGGAACCAGTGGTTCAGCTGGTACCGCCCGTCCTGCGTGTCCGAAGCCATGTTCTGCGCGCGCATGCTGCATATGTTCATGCTTGAGTCCAACCCTCTGGACATGCCCGTCGTCTGCTATTTCCAGCCGGTTGGCGAGGGTGCCATCGCAATCACGCCCACTGACAGCCGCCTGACTGCCAACGGACAGGTCTTCGCAATGATGAAGGATCACAAGGGCGGGGACCTCTGCCGCGTCGAAGGCGATGGCGACTACAGCTCTGTGGCTACAGTGAAGGACGGTGTGCTCACCCTGACGCTCGTGAACACGGAATACTCCGCAGAGCACATCTTCCGCTTTGGCGCCAGGGGCAGCGTCATCTCTGCGCGCCTGCTGTCTTCGGACGATGTCCGCCCCAACACATACTTCACCGAATCACCGCTCGATGTCACGCTGAAGAGAGGCACCGCCGAGCTTGTTCTGCCGCCACACAGCGTGGCAGAGATACAGATCCGCCTTCAGCGATAGCAGGCAGTGATGTCCGCGCCGGGATTGCTGTCAGTTTTCAGGTCTGTCGGAGTAGACAAGGTATGATGTGATCGTCAGCTTGTCCTTGCCCGGGTCGAGCCGTTTGAAGGACAGCGTGTGTGACCCGGCAGGAAGCTTGTATCTGTAATACATTTCCTGTTTGCGGGAACGGAAGTCTCCAGGCAGTGTTACAGTTTCAGAAAGTTCGCCGTCAAGGTAGACCTCGACTTTGGCGACCTTGCCGGTTGTCTTGTCGGAAACCTGACCGTAATCCTCCGTATCATACCAGAATGACACGACAATGCCTTTCCCTTCGAATGAGAGTTCCCCGACCTCGTCGATGGTTTTGTCGACGTGGTTCAGGGCCACAGGCCAGTGACCGGGGAATGATTCCTCGAAACGTACCGCCTCCGGAGCCTGGCATCTGATTTTGACGTCATCGCCGGCAATGCTGCCACCATTCTTTTCGATAACCTGGAGAGCCTGGTCGAAGGACATCTGATAGACCTTGTTGAGCGAGATGTCGGTATATGCGAAGTTGAGGTCTTCAACCTCCCGCAGGTTGGGCATCCAGAATTCCGGTATGTTGCTGTAGCCGAGCATCGTGCCGAGAATGCCCCCGGCCGAGGCGGGATTGCAGTCGGAATCCTGGCCGCATCTTGTTGCAACCTCGATGGTCTTTCCGAAATCACCTTCGCCATAAAGGAGGCCGATGATGATGTAGGCACTGTTGATGACAGCATCGATGTTGAAGTCCTTGTAAACGCCGTCGGGGCATCCGATGTCGAAAGACCAGCGCTTCTGCGCCATGGCCCATGTCAGTTCCCAGTCTTCAGGGTACATCTCATGCCACCTGATGACATCTGACATGCATTTGTGGAATCTGCTCTCTGCGGGAATGGTCTTCAACGCTTCCCTGACAATGATGTTTATGTCATCATAGACGAAGGCAAGAGAGTACATCGCCGCGACATATACCCCGCCGTACCAGCCGTCGCCATAGTTCATGATATGGCCGATTGCATCGGAGTAATGGGAGGCTGCATTGGGCATTCCGGGAGCCATGAGCCCCGCATAGTCCGCCTCGATCTGGAAATCGATGTCATCGGCGTGGGGATTGTTCTCCCAGTATCCGCATTCGGGCGGCATCATGCCCTGGAGAATATTGTATCTTGCCTGCTGGTTTGCATGCCAGAGGGGATATCCGGCATTGGCGAATGCCTTTGCAAAGTGTTCGATGGGTGCGTCCAGGCCTTCCTTGTCGAAGACATCCACGAATGTCAGATCCATGTAGATGTCGTCATAAAGACCGGGGCTGTTTTCGAAATAGTATTTCAGGTAATGCTCCGGCCACTTGATGCCGATGTTGTCATTGATCATCGTGCCGCAGTATCTGAACTCTGTGGGACCGCCATAGGTGCAGCCTATCGCCTGGCCGGCCCAGCCTCCCTTTATCTTGTCCTGCAGCTCAGCCATGGACATCGTGACCATGGGGTCCGATTCTGTTTGCCTGCATCCTGCTGCGAGGGCGCAGACAAGCAGACCCGAAAATAAAAACCGTCTTGCGTTCATATCTGTCTCAATGCTTCAGTGTTCGTCATTCAGGTGCGCCACCTGCTTGAATATTAATACTTTCAGGGCGCGGATGGCGTCCTTGGCGCGGCCGCGCAGGGTCTTGTCCTTTATGTAGGGCCTGCCGTGAAAGCTGTATCTGAACCAGGGGTGGTTCTGGGCGCACTGGCCTTCGGGAAGGAAATGGCTGTGCTCGAGCCCCGTCTTCCAGAAGCAGTATGACTGTGTCATCTGGTCGCGGTTCGTCCATGTTCTCAGCATATCCCACCAGAGCCCGTCGAATTCCCTGACCCCGGGGTCGTCGTGCCGGCGCAGTATCACGTTGGTCTCATCCAGCCCGAAGTGTCTGGGAAATCCTTCCTTTTCGAGGAATTTAACGACCCGTACCAGCCTGCAGAAGCTCTCCCGGCCGTTTTTCAGTATTCTGAGCGATTCTTCATACGCGTCATCCCTCTGCGGATGATGCAGCCCGGCGAAGAGGACTCCGTCATCCATCATCTCCATGACCCTGGAAAAGAATGCCGGGTCGACTATGTCGATGTTGCCGTCGATCCACAGGCTGTATCCGTAGCCCTCTGGCAGTACCAGGTGCGGGTTGAGCTTGGCGTACCGGGCCAGCTGAGTGTTGTCCTTCGCCTCCCAGGTGATGGGGAGGTCCTGCCCGAAGCACAGGAAATCCGCCCATTCCGGAAGGGCGGAAGGGCGCGAAACGGAGTCATAACCTCCTGTCACACAGGTATAGACAATCAGCTTATTCATCTTTGCTATGCAAAAATAGAGAAAAATCAGTACATTTGTGGTATGCGCTACTGTTTTGTAATCCTTCATTACATGGCACACGGAGTGACCCGTTGCTGCCTTGATGCCATCTCCCGTGTCCTGCCTGGTGAGGACAGCCCGATCGTCATAGTCGACAACGGATCGCCCGACGGCAGCGGGGCGATGCTGCAGATGGAGTACGCCGGCAATCCGAGGATATCGTTCGTCATGCTGAAGGAGAACCTCGGCTTTGCCCGTGGAAACAATGAAGGTTACAAGTTCGCAAGGGACCACTTCGATCCGGACTTCATCATCTGCATGAACAACGACATCCTCGTTTCGGATCCCGCCTTCCTCGACAAGATTGCTGCCGAGTATGCCGCAGACCCCTTTGCCGTCCTAGGCCCGGACATCTTCGTCCCCCTCAGGGACTGGCACCAGAACCCGGCCCGCCTTCAGCCCATGACCATGGAAGAGGCTGAGGCCATCAGGAAGAAATATGCCCGCAAGAACCGCCATTTCTTCTACAACTACCTTACATGGAACCTCAAGCTGGCCCTCTGGATGGAAAGATATCCCGAACCTGAAGACCATGACAGCGCACATCCCCACGACGGCTGTGTCCTTCATGGAGCATGCTATATCTTCTCGAGAGACTTTATCTCGGCACGTCAGCTTGCGTTCAATCCCGCCACCTTCCTCTACTTCGAGGAGGATATCCTTCAGCTGGAGTGCTCACGCGCCGGCCTGAAGATGCGCTATTCCCCTGCATTGCAGGTTACCCATCTCGAGGATTCATCCACCCGCGCAGCCTATGGCTCGGTTTACAAACGCACCAGGATGAAGAGCCGCAGGATGGTCGAATCTCTGAACGTCTTCATACAGGAGCTCGGCGGTGAATAGCGGGATGACTGTAAGAAAGGCGACGCTCATCAACGCGTCCGGCAGGTACTTGAAGGTCATCCTCACGGTACTTGTCAATGCCATTCTTGCAAGGATCCTGACGCCTTTCGACTTCGGCGTCGTTGCCGTAATCACGGTTTTCTCCACCTTCTTCTCCACACTGTCCGACATGGGCCTGGGCCCTGCCATCGTGCAGAAGAAGGACCTCAGCCGCTCCGACATCGACAACCTCTTCACCTATTCGGTGTATGTGGCGTTCGGACTGAGCGCCGTATTCATGCTCTGTGCCTTCCCGATAGCGGCCTTCTACAAAGACAGCATCTATCTCAAACCCACATTCCTGCTCACGGTATCGCTGTTCTTCAATGCCCTGAACATGGTGCCCGGCGGCATGCTGAACAGAGACAAGAGATTCGTGACCATTGCGGTGCGCACCGTGGTGGTGTATGTGGTGTCGGCGGCGATATCGATATGGCTTGCCCTGCACGGCTGGCGCTTCTATGCCCTGGTGGCACAGGCGATACTTTCATCGGTGCTCCAGTTCATCTGGAACTACCTTTCAACAAGGCCGCGCCTCGTGGCGCACCCCTCGGCGGCGTCCGTCGCCAAGGTCAAGAGCTATTCCCTGTACCAGTTCGCCTTCAACGTCGTCAACTACTTTGCAAGGAACCTCGACAACCTGCTCACGGGCAAATTCATGGGCGAGGTGAACCTTGGCAACTACAACAAGGCATACAACCTCATGCTCTTCCCGGTGAGCAATCTGTCGGGAGTCGTGTCGCCGGTGCTGCACCCCATCCTGTCCGACTATCAGGACGATCCTAGGGCCATCTACACCCGGTACATGCGTCTGGTGAGGTTCCTGTGGTGCCTTGGCATATTCGTGGCCGGCTTTGCCTTCCTTTCCGCCGACGAGATAATAGGCATTCTCTACGGGCCCCAGTGGGAGCCATGCGTGGTCTGCTTCAAGTTCCTCGCCATCGCTATCATCCCGCAGATGATAAATGCCAGTGCCGGGGCCATATTCCAGGCCATAGGCAATACCAGGCTGCTGTTCCTGAGCACCTGCGTCAACACCGCAGTCACCCTGGCTGCCATACTGCTGGGTGTGTTCTGTGGCAGGTCGATCGAAATGCTGTCGCTCTGCGTGGCAGTTTCCTACATATTCCACTTCATCTGTGCATTCTGGTTCCTGGTCAGAAGGGGCTTCCGCTACAGCGCCGGGCCTTTCCTCAGGGAGCTTGTGCCTGAAATGGTGATGACCGCTGCAATGGTGGCTGCTGTGCTGGCATACCCGTTCAGCGTCGGGGGGCTTGTGTATTCGCTGCTTGCGAAGACGGGCTACCTACTCCTTGTTTTTGCATTGATGATGCTGGTGAGCCGTGAATACAGGCTTTTCAAGTTCAAGTAGACGATATGGACAAGTTCAGAGTGAATATGAAGATGGCAGAGCTGGTGGAGGTGGACTTCCATCTGCTGGGTGTACTGTCGAGGGTAGGCATCATCGAGGCCTTCGGCGAGAGGACGGTTGAGGACGTGTGCCTCAGAAACGGCCTGGACGCCGGAACTTTCATCCTTCTATGCTCGGTGTACGCCGATCCCGAGTTCCAGCCGACGGCCGAACAGCTGCGTGCCGGCCATATCGGCGATGTGCTGCGTTATCTGCACCAGAGCCATGAATACTATCTGAATAGCGCCATGGTCACCCTGGCGTCGTCGATAGAGAAGCTCATAGCCCCCTGCAGCGCCACGCAGCAGAAGGTGATCTGGAAATTCTTCCAGGACTACAAGATTGAGCTCGAAAAGCATTTCCGCAAGGAAGAGGGTGAGGTCGTGCCTTATGTCCAGAAGCTTATGATAGGGCAGCGCGAGCCCGGTGCCGGCATAGACGGCTTCGAGGAGGACCATTCGAATATAGATGAATCCCTTTCCGACCTCAAGAATTTGATACTCAAGTCGTTGCCTGCAGAGTGCGATGGCCGTATGAGACTGACCCTGCTGAACTATGTGTACCATCTGCAGCACGACCTCGAGCGCCATTCGGAGATTGAGGACAAGCTGATGGTCCCGATGGCAAGGCTTCTGGAGAACCCCGCTGCCGGATTCTCGGCATCAGTGAAGGAGCAGGGGCCGGAGCAGGACAAGGGCGAGCTTTCAGACAGGGAGAAAGAGATCCTTGTGAATGTGGCGCAGGGCCTTCTGAACAAGGAGATAGCCGACAGGCTGGGAATCTCCATCAACACGGTGATAACACACCGCAAGAACATCACCCGCAAGACCGGGATCAGAACTGTGGCTGGTCTGACAGTCTACGCCATCCTGAACAACCTAATAGACATCAGTACAATAGAATGAAGACACCTTTTATCTTTCTTGCCATCGCTACGCTGGCAGTCTGCTCATGCGGGGGCTCCTATGACCTTTCCGAGCATCTTGGATGCTGTACTTCGATCGATAAGGTCCAGATGCTTGCCGACGCCGGCGGAGCATATGTTGAGATCAGCATAAACGGATTCCTCATCCCGGAGCAGTCCGATGAGGAGTTTGCCGCAAACCTTGCCGAGGCAGAGGCCGCCCCCATCCCCATCATCGCCGGCAACGGCTATTATCCCGGCAGCCTCAAGCTCACCGGCCCCGATGCCGATCTTGACCGTGCGATGAAATATGCGAGGACAGCCATCGAAAGGGCCGGGCAGGTCGGCCTCAAGTACATGGTGCTTGGCAGCGGTAGCGCCAGGGAGATTCCCGAGGGCTTCCCCTATGAGGAGGCAGAGGCTCAGTTCGTCCGGCTGCTTAAGGAAATGGGACCTGTTGCCGCGGAACATGGCATAGTGATCGTGATCGAGCCTCTCCGCCCGCAGGAGACAAACTTCATCAACTCAGTGCGTGAAGGAACCGCCATCTGCAGGAAGGTCGGTCATCCGAACATATGTGTGCTCGCCGATTTCTATCACATGGCTCAGGCAGGCGAGGATGCAGGTGCAATCGTCGAGGCAGGCCGCCTTCTGAGGCATTGCCACATCGCCGAGTGCGAGGAACGCACAGCTCCTGGCGTCAAGGGCGATGACTTCACTCCGTACTTCCAGGCCCTGAAGAAGATACGCTACAGGGGCAATCTGTCCATCGAGGGCGGATGGAGCGACGAACAGCTCGCTCCGGCTTTCGCCGAGATGAAACGTCAGATCGAATCACTTAAATAACACATACCATTATGCAATCAAGAAGAGATTTTCTCAAGACCTCGCTTCTCGGCGCAGGCGGACTCATGCTTGGCCTGGATTCTTCGATCTACGCAAGGTCCAGGAAAGCAAATGACCTCATCAGGGTCGGCATCGTCGGTTTTTCGGACAGATGCCGTTATTCACTCGTTCCCGCATTCATGGCTCACGCAAAGGAACTTGGATTCGAGATCGTTGCCGTTTCGGATATCTGGAGCCGCCGCCGCAAGGAGGCTGTGGAGTTCTTCAAGAAGGAGTATGACCTCAATGTCAAGGCATTCCGCAACAATGAGGAACTTTACGATTCCAAGATGGTTGACGCAGTCATCATCTCCACCGCTGACTTTCAGCATGCAACCCATCTTGCAGAGGCTGTGAAGGCTGGCTGCGACGCATACTGCGAGAAGCCTTTCTCAGAGACCATGGCCGACGGCCGCATGGCCCTCAAGGCCGTGAAGGAGTCGGGAAAGATTGTCCAGATCGGTTCACAGCGCAGGTCCGCGCCCAACTATCATGCAGCACATGACTATATCAAGTCAGGCAAGTTCGGCCCCATCACCATGGTCGAGATGACATGGAACGTCAACCAGCCCGGCCGCTGGCGCAGACCCGAGCTCGTTGCACAGTGCTTCGAGAAGGACCTTGACTGGAAGCGCTTCCTCATCAACCGTCCCTACGAGGACTTCGACCCCCGCAAGTATCTCGAGTATCGTCTGTTCTGGCCCTATTCATCAGGTATCCCCGGACAGTGGATGTCTCACCAGATCGATACCGTTCACTGGTTCACCGGCATCAGCCATCCCAAGTCCGTGGTTGCAGGCGGTGGCGTATACTGCTGGAAGGACGGCCGTACCAACTACGACACCCTTACCGCGGTGATGGAATACGAGAGCGCGGACCAGAACTTCCAGGTTCTCTATTCTTCACGCTTCCACAATGAGGCGGGCGGTACCAAGGAACTTTACTTCTCAAACGGAGGAACCCTCAACCTCGACACCAACGAGATTTCATCCGATGGCGGTCTGCAGCAGTGGGCGGCAGATGAGATGGGCATGAAGGCCAATCTTCTTGACAACTTCAAGCTTCCCGACATCAGTGTCGCAACGGCAGCAAACATGGGTGGCGACCCCATGACTTCGCTCCATATGCGCAACTGGATGGAATGTGTCCGCAGCCGTACCGAGACCAATGCTCCCGTTGAGGCAGGATACAATCATTCGATTGCAACAATCATGTGCAACGCAGCCGTCCGTACAGGAGAGAAAGTCGTATTCGACGAGGCTACCCAGGAAGTTCTTGCAGGAGGCAAGGTGTTCCAGTACTAGTCAAGGAAGGCCCCCTGGGCCTTGGATTGTTTCCGCAGTCTGCGCAGTTCGCGAGAGCGCCTGAGCAGCTGCGGAATAAATTTTGCCGGCACGTCTGAGAGATTCTTCACGCTCATGCCAAGCAGCTCCAGCGGCTCCACTATGAGCCTTGCGGCGAAGCTGTGCCCGGGATTGCTGAGCTTGACGATCGTCGAAATGCACTTGAGCCTGAGTCTGCGCTGGCGGGCCGCATCTTCACAGGCTTTGCGCACCTCCCTGTCCGCTCCTCTGGGGGGCTTGCCCCTGCCGGCACGGTCATGCACAGCCCTGGCGCCGCCGACCACCCCGGCCTTGAGCCCGAAGAAATGAGCCCTGTCTATCCAATTGTCGTCTTCGCCATACAGGTCGAAGGCAGGCGAGAATCCGCCCACGGTCAGCAGGCCCCTGCGGGAGATGAGCCAGTGGGCTGCCATGACGAAGGGAACCTCGCTGATGGTCTCATCCTTTTTAATGTATTTCCTGCACTTTTTCGAGAACTGAGCGTCCAGTTTGCCGTCGGCGCTGATCTGCACCGGGCTCAGGACCGCGTACCTGCGGGTCTGCCCGAAGGCATCGACCATCTTTTCCAATGTGTCCTCCTGCAGCCAGGCATCCTGATTCAGCAGGTACACATAGTCGTAGCCTTCATCCAGCGCTATCCTCAGGCCCTGGTTGTTGGCTGCTCCGAAGCCGACGTTCTTCTCGTTGCGTATCAGCCTGACGCCTGTGAAATTCTCATCCACATAGCCGTCGGTGCCGTCGAGCGAGCAGTTGTCGATCACCAGCACATCGGGCTTCAGGCTTGAGTTCTTCAAGCTTCCGAGGCATCTGTCTATCCAGTACATGGCATTGAACGTGACGACTATGGCAAGAACCTTAGGCATGGTAGTAGCGTTTGAATATCTCCTTGGGAGTCAGGTTGTTGAATATGTTCGCTGTGATGTTGCGGAAGGTCTGCAGCGTGTTGAGGTCCTCTTCCGAGCGGCTCCTCTGCCAGCGTATGCGGGCCTTGACGCGCTTGGCGAACTCGGCCAGCCACACGCCTGCGGCCAGAAGGTGGAACTTCGCGCTGCTGCCGCCGCTGAAGAAGATCAGCGACCCTTTGACGGCTGCGGGCCGCACCGCGGGGGAAATGCGGGATGCGGTGGTGCGCCACTTGTGGGTGACATCCACGGCCGCATCTACCCAGAGGCTGTATCCGCTCCTGACGGCCAGGGTGCCCAGCGCTATGTCCTCGGGGGTGAAGAAGTATGTCTCGTCGAACCAGCCAAGCTGCTGGAAGATGTCTGTCCTTATCAGGAAGCAGGCCCCGGTGATGTTCCAGCTCCGGTAGACCTGGTCGAACTCGGGACGCTTCCCGCTCACGTTGTCGATGGGTTCGCTGTAGCAGTGCCACTGCTGCCTGACATAGTTCCAGGCAGGGTAGGGCGGGCGGCCGCAGAGCTGGAGGCTGCCGTCGGCATTCACCAGTCTGGGACTGACGATCGCGGTGTTCTTTGGCAGGCGGTCGAAGTCGGCCATCAGAGAGTCGATGACCGGCGCGCTGAACTCCGTGTCGTCGTTGAGCACGAAGCAGAAACGGCCTCTGGCGCGCCTGAGGGCCAGGTTGTTGTTCTCCGAGAATCCGCGGATCTCGTTGCTTTCGATGAATTCCACCCAGGGGAAATCCTCGCGTGCCCTGGCGAGAGCAGCGGGGTCGAACATGTAGGCGACCACAAGGCACTCGTAGCTGACGCCGGTATGGTCGCGTATGCTCTGGAGGCACGGATAGAGATTGTCCGTGCGGTTCATGCACACTATGACTATGCTGACGTCCGGGTGGTTCATATCTGTTTTCTGAAAAGTCCGAATACTGCCGATCCGCTGCCGGACATTGCCGCATACACGGCACCCTGGCGGTACATTTCTGCCTTCAGCTGCGCAATCTCAGGATGCACGGCGAACACGGTGGCCTCGAAATCGTTCACAAGATTGTCCTTCCAGCTCTCCACGGGCTGCCGCAGGATATCCTGCAGCCCCGTCCTTGCATCGCAGGGGACTATGCCGCCGTAGGCTTCCTTCGTGCTCACGTGCACCCCTTCGGGAATCGCAAGCCTTGTCTCGTATGGGCTGAGGTCAAGGTCGAACGGCGTCAGTATCTCTCCGCGCCCTGTGGCGAACATCCGGCTGTTGTACACGAAGAAGGCGCAGTCGGATCCGAGCCGTGCCGCGTACGATGCCAGCTGCTGGTCGCTCAGGCCGAGGGAGAACAGCTCGCTCATCATCCTCAGCGCGAAGGCGCAGTCGGCCGAACCGCCGCCAAGGCCTGCACCCACGGGCGAGCCCTTGACCATGCGTATCCTGACTGGGGGCAGTTCCGGAAAATCGGCCTTCAGCAGCCTGTAGGCCTGGGCCGTAAGGTCCTTCTGGGGGTCCCAGTCGCAGTTCTCGATCTGAATGTCGACCTGACCGTCGGGCAGGGCCTCGGGCGCCTCTGTGATCTCGAGGGTGTCGTGAAAGGCGTCGCACGCCACGAACAGGGTCTCCAGGTCGTGGAAACCGTCAGGGCGTTTGCGCAGCACGTGCAGGCCGAGGTTTATCTTAACATTCGGATATGATATCATCTCTGAGTTCTTCGGGGAGGCGCTCCAGCACAGGGGAGAGGAATGAGATTATCTGCAGCCTTCGGGCATCCTTCTCGGGTATGCCGCGGGAGCGCATGTAGAACAGTTCGTTCTCGCCGAGAAAGCCGGTGGTGGCGCCATGCGAACACTCGACGTCGTCGGCATAGATCTCGAGCTGCGGCTTGCTCTCTGCCCAGGCTCCGGCGCTGAGCAGTATGCTGTGGCTCTGCTGGTATGCCTTTGTCTTCTGTGCATCGCGTGCCACGTAGATGAGCCCGTCGAATTCTGCGCGGGCCGTGCCTCCGACGATTCCCTTGAAGAGCTGATGTGAGATGCAGCCGCCCGAGTTGTGGCAGACGCTGACGTTCATCCTGACATTCTCGCTCCCGGGGCAGAGATACAGTCCTGCGAGGTCCAGTTCTGCGCCCGGTCCGTCGAGGCTTATGGCCAGATCGACAACGGCTGATGTGCCGGGCAGGCACACCAGGGTCCAGTCCAGCTTCTCGCCGGCACCCAGGCTGACACTTGCGGGAATCTCGTCCCTGCCTATCATGAATACCTTTCTAGCCATCTATGCCGTCGAAGCCTTCCTGCCAGATCCTGTCGGCCAGTTCGGGTCCGCCCGTGCGTACGATGCGGCCTTCCTTGAGCACGTGCACCACGTCAGGACGTATGTATTCGAGCAGTTTCTGGTAGTGTGTGATTATGATGAACGAACGCTCGGGGCTCCTCAGGGAGTTCACTCCGTCTGCGACTATCTTGAGGGCGTCGACGTCAAGACCGCTGTCGGTCTCGTCGAGTATGCCGAGCGTGGGCTCGAGCATTGCCATCTGGAATATCTCGTTGCGCTTCTTCTCTCCTCCGGAGAAGCCGACGTTCACCTCGCGCTTGGCAAACTCGCCCTTCATCTGCACGAAGGCCATCTTCTCCTTGAGGAGCTTGAGGAACTCGGCGGGCTTCATCTCAGGCAGGCCCTGAGCCTTGCGGCGCGCGTTGATGGCGGTCTTCATGAAGTTGGTGATGCTGACGCCGGGAATCTCGACGGGATACTGGAAACTGAGGAAGATTCCTGCCCAGGAGCGCTCTTCGGGAGTCATCTCCAGCAGATTCCTGCCGTCGTATTCTATGCTGCCTTCGGTAACTTTGTAGTCGGGACGCCCGGTGAGGACAGCACTCAGGGTGGACTTTCCTGCGCCGTTGGGCCCCATTATGGCATGGACCTGACCGCGTCCGATGCTGAGGTCGACTCCCTTCAGAATCTCCTTGCCCTCGATTCCGGCGCGAAGGTCTTTTATTTCCAATAAAGAATTGTTCATAATTTACAAAGGTCGCAAAAAGAATTCTGTTTATCAAGAACAAAAAATGACTACCTTTGCGTAAACAAAATAACCATTGCAATGAAAATTCTCGTTACCGGAGGAGCCGGATACATTGGCTCTCATACCATCATCGAACTTGACAAGGCAGGACATGAGGTGGTTGTCGTCGACAACCTCTGTAATTCAAGCAGCAAGTCCCTCGAAAGGGTAAGCGGCATAATTGGCAAGCCCATTCCTTTCTACGAGGTTGATATCCGTGACCGCAAGGGCCTGGACAAGGTGCTCTCTGAGCACAAGGTCGACGCCTGCATCCACTTTGCCGGACTCAAGGCGGTAGGCGAGTCATGCGTCAAGCCCTACGAATATTACGAGAACAACATAAACGGCACCCTGGTGCTCATCGACGCCCTGCGCTCGCATGGATGCAAGAATCTCATATTCTCTTCATCTGCAACCGTTTACGGCAATCCCGCAATCATTCCCATCACCGAGGATTGCCCCAAGGGCAGGTGCACCAATCCGTACGGCCAGACCAAGAGCATGCTCGAGGAGATATTCATCGACATCCAGAAGGCCGATCCCGAGTGGAACGTGGTTCTGCTCAGGTACTTCAATCCCATAGGTGCCCACAAGAGCGGCCTCATCGGAGAGGATCCCAACGGAATCCCCAACAACCTCATGCCCTATATCACACAGGTGGCTGTCGGCAAGCGCGCCGAGCTCGGTGTGTTCGGCAACGACTACGACACCCACGACGGCACCGGCGTGCGCGACTACATCCATGTAGTGGACCTTGCAAACGGTCACGTCAAGGCTCTTGAGGCTATCAGGCGCAACTGCGGGCTTGCCATCTACAACCTCGGCACCGGCCATGGCTATTCAGTGCTCGATGTCGTGAATGCCTTCGTGAAGGCCAACGGCGTGCCTGTTCCCTATGCTATCAAGCCCCGCCGTCCCGGCGACATCAGCACCTGCTATTCCGACCCTGCAAAGGCTGAGCGCGAGCTCGGCTGGAAGGCCCAGTACGGTATCGAGGACATGTGCCGCGACTCCTGGAACTGGCAGAAGAAGAACCCCAACGGCTACAAGGACTAGTACGGATGTACATAGGCCTCATCAGCGACACCCACGGGGTGTTCAGCGAAGAATTCAAGGAGTTCTTCGCTCCCTGTGACGTGATCTGGCATGCCGGCGACTTTGGCGGAGGCCTCTCGTTTGCCGACAGCATAAGGGATTTCAAGCCGCTGGTGGGCGTTGCCGGCAACTGCGACGGGCAGGACATACGCCTGGAATACCCCAACCAGCAGGTCCTGAAGCTGCAGGGCATGACCGTTCTGATGACCCATATCGGCGGGTCTCCCGGGCATTACGACAGGCGTGCCAGGGCTCTCATCGAGGAATTCAGGCCCGATGTGTTCATCTGCGGACATTCGCACATCCTGAAAGTGATGCAGGACCACAAGTACAACATGCTGTATATCAATCCCGGAGCAGCCGGGATACAGGGCTGGCATGTGGTCAGAACAGCCCTCCGCTTCAAAATTGAGGCGGGAGAGGTGAAAGATATGGAAGTATTTGAGTTGCAGCGTGCTAACATAATGAAATAATTTCTATATTTGCGCACTTTTAAATTTTTTTAAAAACTGTATCACTTATGAAGAAGGTATTCATTTCTGCAGCAATGGTTGCAATGCTTCTCGTTGCTGCATCTTGCGGAAACAACGCAAGCAAGAAGTCAGAGTGCGGTGAGTGCGGTGAGTGCACAGAATGCACAGAGTGCGCTGCTCAGAAGGATTCATGCTGCTGCAAGGACGGCGAGTGCTGCAAGGAATGCTGCGAGAAGTGCGGCGAGGGTTGCGAAGGCAAGTGCGATGGCGCCTGCCAGAACTGCCAGAATTGCGAGAAGTCTGAGTAATACTCAGTGTGTCAGAAAAATAGAAAGGCGGCCGGTCTCCGGTCGCCTTTCTGTATTTAAGGGCTTCCCTCTTGGGGACTACTCGTCCGGATATTCGTAGAAGCGTATCCAGTCTATGGCCATCTCCACCGGGAGTTCCTCGAGCTTGGCTTCGCCAGGCCAGGGTGCGCCTACCTGCATGTCCACATACAGGGCGAACTTCTTGTCGAATGACCACTGCAGCGCACCGAGTTCTCTCTGGCGCTTGTAGTTCAGGGTGCAGACGTCGTTTATGAAGAGTTTGATGCTGTCACGGTAGTGCTCTACTGCATAGACGTTGAAGTCATTGCGCACGATGTCCCCCGATGCGCCATGTACATGACCGGTGGTGTCGTTCAGGGTGTATCTGGTGTGGAGGGTCTGGTATGCGATGGGGTCGAAATTCAGTTTCTCGCAGATGTCGATCTCACCGCCGTATTCGTTCTCAAGGTAAGGCTCACCTTCCTGCGGCATCATCCACAGGGCCGGCCATGCGCCGCTTGCCTCGCCTATCTTGGCCCGGATCTCAAGCCTTCCGTATCCGAATGACTTCTTGCCATGTGTCCACAGGCCGCCCGTCAGGATGGGGGAGTCGTCCCCTTCGATGCCGGGGTTGACTATGCCCTTGAGCACGAGGCATCCGTCTTTGAGGTCGAAGCATCCGTCGTAGTCTGACATGTGGATCTGCCAGTGGGGCGTTCCTCTTGGAATCTTGCTCCAGACTGTCCAGTCGATCTCTTCCGAGTCGAATTCCTCGGACCATGTGGGCCTGATTTCCTTTGGCCCTGAGGCGCAGCCGGCGAACATGGCCACCGCAGCTGCAAGCATTATGGCTCTTTTCATAAATTGTGTTTTCTGCGAATATACGAAAATATATGAATTTGCTATCTTTGCAAAGATATGGCAGCAAAGGCAAAGACAGTCTGGTACTGCAGTTCCTGCGGTAATGAGAGTCCCAAGTGGATGGGGCGATGCCCCGCGTGCGGCGAGTGGAATACAATGGTCGAAGCACCATCGGCAACGGGGAAGAGTTCGTCCCCGTCCCGCCTGATTGCAGTGGCCCCGGAGCGCAAGCCCCGCCAGCTCAAGGATATAGACTACAGCAATGAGCAGCGTGTAAGCCTGGGTCTTGCCGAGGTCGACCGCCTTCTTGGCGGCGGCATCGTTCCCGGATCGCTCGTGCTGATAGGCGGCGAGCCTGGCATAGGAAAGTCAACCCTGAGCCTGCAGATCCCTCTGCACTGCAAGGGCCTCAGGACCCTTTACGTCACGGGAGAGGAGAGCGCGAAGCAGGTCAAGATGCGTGCCCAGCGCCTCGGAGGCGACGATTCCGACTGCCTCATCTTCTGCGAGACGGAAGTGGGCGCCATAATAGGCGAGGCCGCATCCATCCAGCCCGATCTCATGATAGTCGATTCCGTGCAGACCATGTACGCCGAGGGAGTGGAGTCCACGGCCGGGTCTGTCAGCCAGATCAAGGAGGTTGCTGCATCGCTGCTCCGCTTTGCAAAGGAAAGCGGCGTGCCCGTCGTCCTCATCGGCCATATCACCAAGGACGGCTTCATCGCCGGGCCGAAGATACTTGAGCACATAGTTGACGTGGTTCTCCAGTTCGAAGGCGAGAACCGCGGCTCATACAGGATACTCCGCAGCATCAAGAACCGTTTCGGCAGCACTTCCGAGATAGCTGTGTTCGAGATGACCGGCACCGGACTGCGCGAGGTCGCAAACCCGTCGGAGATGCTGATACCCATTCACGACCAGGGACTCAGCGGCACTGCCATCGCATCGATGCTGGACGGCACCAGGCCCCTGCTCTTCGAGGTTCAGGCCCTTGTTTCGTCGGCAGTGTACGGCACCGCCCAGCGCAGTGCGACCGGCTTCGACGTGCGTCGCCTGAACATGCTTCTGGCCGTGCTGGAGAAGCGCGCCGGGTTCCGTCTCGGTTCCAAGGACGTGTTCCTGAACATGGCCGGCGGCCTCAAGATCAACGATCCTGCCGTCGACCTTGCCGTGGTGTGCGCCGTGCTCTCGTCCAATTTCGACTTCCCGATTCCGGCCGACGTATGCTTTGCCGGAGAGGTGGGTCTGAGTGGAGAGATTCGCCCCGTCGGCCAGACCGACCGCCGCATCATCGAGGCTTCCCGCCTTGGTTTCAAGAAGATATTCGTATCGTCATACAGCTCATTCGAACAGGCTCCCAAAGGCATTCAGGTGGTCAAGGTGCCTGACGTGCCCGAGCTTGTAAAAGCACTCTTCAAATAATGGAACTTTTCTGGTCAGACAACATAAGCGGAGGCACCGTGGTGCTTGATGCCGAGGAATCGGCACATTGCGTGAGGGTGCTCCGGCACCGTGCCGGCGACGCGATTTCGGTGATAGACGGGGAAGGTACCCTGTATGCCTGCCGTCTTGTGGTTGCCGACGCCAGGCGTGCCGAGGCTGCCGTGGTCGACAGCCAGCCGCGCTTCGGCTCACATCCGTACCGGCTCACGATGGCCGTATGCCCAACCAAGAACATCGACCGCTTCGAGTGGTTCGCGGAAAAGGCCACTGAGGTGGGCGTGGATGTGATTGCTCCCGTGTTCGGCGAGCATTCGGAGCGCAAGGTAATAAAGACCGAGAGAGTCCGCCGCATTGTGCTGAGCGCCGCGAAGCAGTCGCTGAAGGCGCTGATTCCCGCGGTTCCCGAACCTGTGAGCGTGCTCGATTTCATTGCCTCGGCACCCGCCGATGCGTTGAGGCTGATCTGCTATTGTGACGAGACTCTTCCGCGCGAGCAGCGTCTCAGCATCAAGGATGCTCTGGCCGGTGCTCCTGACGATGTATGCATCCTGATAGGTCCGGAGGGCGATTTCTCTCCCAGGGAGGTGGCTGCCGCCTTCGCTTCCGGCTGGAAGCCCGTGCATCTTGGACCGAGCCGTCTGCGCACCGAAACGGCCGCCCTCACTGCTGTGACGGCGGTGTATCTTCAGAAGGGATTGTAATATACTGGACACATTCTCCTTCGGTCAGCATCTGCCCTCTGACTGCCCTGCGTCGGAGGGGATTCACTTGCTCCCGACGCCTTGACGGTGCATTTCTGTCCGGGCGACGGTAGAACGCGAAACACCTTCCTCACACGAACCGTATATGTCGCGAGTCGCGCACCGTCACGGGGCGGCGTCTCCGCTGCGTTCATCTAATCCCTCCGACTTGGATGCAGTCTGCCGGGCAGACGCTAACCGCTGACGAATGTAAATGACATCCGTTTTCGCAGCTGTTTTGTTCCCTAACTAGTCAATATTCTGAGCTAGGGAACATGAAATTGTTTTCGTGATTTCCCCGGCCGGTGCTAGTCGTATTTGATGACCAGCATGGTGATGTCGTCGTTCTGCTCGGCCGTTCCGGCGTGAGCCTTGATATCCTGCATGATGCCGCTGACGTATCCGTATGAGGTCTGTCCTTCCTTTGCGGCTTCCCTTGCGGCGGAAGCCAGCAGCCTTTCGTCGCCGAACAGGCTCTTGGAACCGTTTTCGGATTCCGATACACCGTCGGTATAGAGGAGGATGAATTCTCCGGGCTTCAGAACGGTTTCATTGCCGCAGTAATGGATTCCGGGGAATGTCGCGAGCGGCAGCTGAGGGGTGGACTTGAGGAATTGCCCACCTACGATGGGCGCGTTATGGCCGGCGCTGCACCAGTCAAGCACCCCGCTTTCGAGATCGAGAACCCCGACGAACATTGTGCAGAACATCGACGTATCGTTGCCGACAGTGAGCGTTTCGTTCATCGATGTCACGATTTTGGCTGCAGTTGTCGAGTTGAGCGTCTGGTTGCGGAATAGGGCCAGCACCTCAGTCATGAACAGCGATGCCGGAACACCCTTTCCGGACACGTCGCCAATGCAGAAGTACAGCTTGCCTTCGACAAGGCAGTAGTCGTACAGGTCGCCGCCCACCACCTTCGCAGGCCTCATGAAGGCATGTATATCCACGTTTCTCGTGGCCTCCAGTTCGGGATTCGGGCTCTTGAGCATTCCCATCTGGATATTGGATGCCACATTGAGCTCGCTCTCGATGTTTGCCTGCTTCAGTGTGGTCTTCTGCAGTCTTCTGAAAAGCCATGCGAAGCAGAGTCCCATGATGATAAGGCTCAGCAGTGCGATGGCCCTGGTCATCTGCCTCATCCTGTTCACGCTTCCATAGACGGCCTCCTTGTCGAACTCGGCACAGACCTTCCAGCCGTTCCTGTCGATCCGCGCCAGGTAGAATATGTCGCTGCCGTCTTCTATGGTCTTGTTCCTCTCCTGGGAGATATCCTCCGAGCATACGGGGGCGTATCTTTCGACGTCCGCGGCGCTGGTGAGGATGAGCGAAACGTCGCTGTGGGAGATGAATCTGTTCTCCCTGTCGATAAGGCATATCTCGGCCCCGGGGAAGGGGGCGGTCTCGATGCACTTGAGCCTGAAGGCCTCGGTGTCTATGTCCAGCGCGAGCACTCCGATGGTGGAATAGCTTTTGTCCTTGATGGGAAGGCTGAAACAGGTCACCACCTTGCCGCGGCTCGTCTCGCGGAACGGGCGGCTCCAGTAAGGCTCACCTGTAGCGAATGCCTGGCTGTACCATTCCTTGTTCCTGTAGTCGTTGATCTCGCCGAGTCTGAGCCTTTCGCAGCTGCCGCTGACGTTGGTCACATAGCATGCCGCGCCGTATGGCCCTTCCTTCCATCTTGATACTCCGGGCTCGAATCCCACGGCGATTCCGCATATCTGGGGATTTGCATCCAGGAAGTTTTCCAGCTTGACGAACATATCGTCTTCGGTAGGATTCCCGAAGACGGCAGGGTCCAGTTCGGCGATGCCGACGCCGTCGTCGGGCCGCGCCGAATATCCGAGGTTGGCTCCTGAGAAAGTATATGCTACATCCTCTACGCCGCAAAGCTGTCCGTCAACGTAACTGCTGATGTTTGCAATGGCAAGGTCCGCCTGACGGTCCGACCACTTCTGTACCTCTTCCTTGACAAGGTGCAGACTGATGCCGAATCCGAGCGCGAACACGATGCCGCCTATGATGACGACCCACAATGCAACATTTGCCAACGGTTTGATTCTGGAGATCTTCATGGGGGTGAATTTTAAAATTTGATAAAAATAATAAAAATCAAGGGCTTTACACACTCTTCTCTTCCTTTTCCAGAATTTGTCTGGTTAACCAATCAATATATCCTTAAATATCGGGACGCAAAGGTACTTAAACTTTCGGATATCCATCAAATCGCAGTCATCACGCTGCAGGCGGTCACGAGGCGGCTGCAGATTCATCGATGTATCGTAGAAAAAATTATATTTTTAGAACTTGGCAGGGAAGGCGATGACACTAAACGAACAGAAATCAGCAGCAAAGGCTTTCTCGGAGTCGTGGAAAGGACGCGGTGACGCCCCTGTGCTCCAGAAGGGAACAATTACATGCTGTTTTTGACTTGAGGATGATTTGTCAAAGTTTGAGGAAAAGCCATCATTTAACGGTGGTAGCGTTTCTGTTTCTGAGCCTTGTGTGATATAACGGCGAGTCATAGGCATCAAATGACACACACCGGATATCCAAGTTCAAGCAGGTGACTGACAAGATGGGTGCTGGGCGTTTTGTGGAAATGACTGATATACAGCGAAATGCGTAAAAACGGTGTTGCGAAACTCAACATCGGATTTACGTAAGTAATTAAAGCACAGCACTTTATGTTTCACGCTAAAAATGCTCCTTGCAGAAGATTGCTGATGACACCGGAGCGACGCGTGGGAATCCCGTCCTAAAAATGGCTTCAAAACAAAAAAGGACCGCGAAATCGCAGTCCTATATTTGTTTTGATGGAGTAGCGGGAGTGGGTCACGATCCCACGACCTCCGGATTATGAATCCGACGCTCTAACCAGCTGAGCTACCCCGCCGTGTTTTGTTGAGATAGAAGGATTCGAACCCTCACTGACAGAGCCAGAATCTGTAGTGCTACCATTACACCATATCTCAATGTGTGTATGTCAAATCCCGTTGCTTGCGCAAACGGGACTGCAAAAATACAACACTTTTGGAAAAATCCAAAGAAATATCTAAAATTTTCAGCGTTCGAGCATCGCGATTGCCCAGACCTCACAACCTTCGCGGCGCCCTACGAACCCCAGACGCTCTGTCGTGGTGGCCTTGACACTGACCCTGTCTGCTGCGACGCCCATGATGTCTGCAAGCACTTCCCGCATCTGCTGGACGTATTTCCCTATTTTCGGCGCCTGCAGGGCTATGGTGATGTCCACGTTGTTGATGTGCCAGTGGTCCTCTTCGATCAGTTTCATGACCCTCTCCAGCAGAATCTTGCTGTCGATGCCGCTGAATTCTTCGGACGTGTCGGGAAAATGGTGCCCTATGTCGCCCAGGGCGAGTGCGCCGAGGATGGCGTCGCAGAGCGCGTGTATGGCCACGTCGCCGTCGGAATGGGCAACGAAGCCTGTGGGGGATTCTATTTCCACTCCGCCCAGGAACATCGGCAGGCCCTCCGCGAGGGCGTGCACGTCATAACCTTGTCCTATTCTGTATTCCATATCCGCAAATGTAAAGAAAAATGTCTAATTTTGCATATTGTCGGGATTATGTCCCCCGATGCAACGAGTTATGGCATTTTTCAATTTCTTCGGAGAAGGTGAGCACAGGGTGCTGAAATACAAGCCCATGTACTTCGACCCGGATGCGCCCGAGACAAAGGACGCGGACGGCAACGTAAAGAAGAAGGGCGCCTATGTCCCCGGAGCCTACATCAAGGAAGCGATGGGCGAGGGCCCTGTAAGGAAGTCTCACATGAACCGTGTGACCAGGCTCATAGGCATCATCTCCCTGCTTCTCATTGCAGCGATACTGTTCTATATAGCAAAATTCTATTCTCTGCTGTAAATGGGCAAGCTCCAGATACTTCCGTCTCAGATCGCCAACATGATCGCTGCCGGAGAGGTGGTACAGCGCCCTGCTTCGGTAGTCAAGGAACTGATGGAGAATGCGGTCGATGCGGGAGCTGATCAGATCAGCGTTGTCGTGACGGATTCCGGCCGCACGTCGATCCAGGTGATCGACAACGGCTGCGGCATGAGCCCGAGCGATGCCACTCTCTGCTTCGAGCGTCACGCCACCTCCAAGATAGCCACGGCCGAGGACCTTTCAGACATCCTGACCTACGGATTCCGCGGAGAGGCCCTGGCGTCCATTGCCGCTGTGGCGGAAGTCACACTCAAGACACGCCGCACCCAGGACGAGACTGCCACCAAGGTGACCATCGAGGATTTCGGCAAGGTCACTGCGTCAAGCGTGGCCGGCCCCGTGGGCTCGAGCTTCACGGTCCGCAACCTCTTCTACAACACCCCGGCACGCCGCAAGTTCCTGAAGACCGACAACGTCGAGCTCAAGCACATCATCGAAGAGTTCACACGCGTTGCGGTACCGCATCCTGAGATCTCTTTCACCCTCACTTCCAACGGCCGCGACATATTTGTCCTGAAGAAGGCCAAGTCGCTGAAATTCCGTATTCTGGATGTGCTTGGCAGCAATGTGGTCGGAGACATAGTGGATCTCAAGACCGAGACTTCCGTCGTGAATGTGAGCGGCTTCGTGGGAAGGCCCGACGCGGCTCGCAAGACACTGGGCAACCAGTTCTTCTTCGTGTGCGGACGCTACTTCCGCAGCCCATATCTGCACAAGGCGGTGATGAAGGCATACGAGGAGATGATTCCCGAAGGCGTGACCCCGTCGTACTTCATCTTCCTCGACATCGACCCGAAGAGCATCGACGTGAACATCCATCCGACCAAGACCGAGATAAAGTTCGAGGACGACAGCGTCATCTTCCAGATACTTTACGCCTGCGTCAAGGAAACCCTCGGCCGCAACAGCTTCGGGGCCTCGATAGACTTCGATACCGAAGGGGCGGTGGACCTTCCCCAGCTCGGAAAGAGTTTCGAGGAGTACAAGGGTGGCATCCAGGCTCCGCAGATGCAGCTGGACCCGACCTACGACCCCTTCAATTTCGGGACCATGGCCGGCACGGGCCGCCAGGACAGGGACATCGCGCCCGACTATGACTTCTCAAGGCATGTGACGCCCAGCCAGAACTACGGCGCCCTGTTCTCCGAACGCACCCTTCCGGGCACGCGCAACCTGGTGCTTCAGGGCAAGTATATCCTGACTCCCGTGAATTCCGGGGTCATGGTGGTGAACATCCGTCGTGCCCGCGAGAGAATACTCTACGAACGTGCCCTTGACGCATTGGCGGGCCAGAACCATGTTACTCAGACCTCGCTTTTCCCCGTTCAGGTGCAGGTTGGGGCCGCCCAGTTGATGCTGTTCACCCAGAATGCTGACATTCTGTCCAGGCTCGGGTTCGACATTTCGGCTTTCGGCACGGATAGTGTAGTGGTCAATGGCGTGCCCGAGGGATACAGCTGCGAGGCAGGCAAGGTGCAGCAGATGGTGCAGGACCTTGCCCTTGTGCTGGAAGACGGCGGGGCGCTGGAAGAGGTGATGAGGCAGCAGATGGCTTCACGCTTTGCCACGCTCGGAGCGAGCGGCGCCGACAACCTGACTGATCCCATGGAGGCACAGAGGCTCATAGATACACTGTTTGCCTGCAACAACGCCGAGGTCACCCCCGGCGGGCGCAGGATAGTGAGCATTATGGGCATGGATGAATTTGACAAACGCTTTTGATTGCAGATGAATTACTACGGCAACGGCAGGCAAGGCTTTCTTGCCAACACTCCACGGATTACACGTAACCTTATAATGATCAACATCATTGTGTTCGCCGCCACCTTCCTGGCCGAGCGCGTGCTTCACAATGATGTGTTCGGCAGGCTTTTCGCCCTTTACCCTCTTGGAAGTTCATATTTCCGCTTCTGGCAGCCTGTGACATACATGTTCATGCATGGCGGAATATGGCACATCCTGTTCAATATGTACACTCTGTTCATCTTCGGCAGTGTCGTTGAGCGGATGATAGGGGAGAGAAAGTATCTGACATTCTATTTCATCTGCGGACTCGGTGCTGCCGCACTCCAGCTTGGGGTACAGTCCCTGCAGCATTCGTTCGCATGCACGGTGGGCGCTTCCGGAGCCATTTACGGCCTGCTGATCGCCTATGCCATGCTGTTCCCGGACAGCAGGCTCACCCTCATTTTCCCGCCCATCTCGATGAGTGCGAAATGGATGGTTGTTGTGTTCGTGGCGATCGAGATCCTGACCAGTGTGGGGCCTCTCGATGACGGTGTGGCGCATCTTGCCCACCTCGGCGGCATGCTCTTCGGCTGGCTGCTCATAAAGTATTGGAAATCAAAAGGAACCCTCTTTAACAGAGAAGACTTATGAACCCTAGGGAAATAATCGACGAAGCCGTGAAGGTGCTTCGTGACGGCGGCGTGATACTCTACCCGACCGACACGGTATGGGGCATAGGCTGCGATGCCACCAACGAGAAGGCAGTGGCCAAGGTGTTCGAGATCAAGCGCCGCTCGGAGGCCAAGTCTCTGGTGCTTCTGGCCTGCGACCTCGACATGGTGGCCAGGTACATAAGGGAGATTCCGTCGATAGCCATCGACCTTGTCGAGGTGAACGACGCCCCCATGACCATCATCTATCCGGGCGCGCAGTACCTTGCACCCAATGCGGTTGCAGAGGACGGCAGCGTGGGGATACGCATCCCGCTTGTGCCCGAGGATGAGGCCGGAACGCTGCGTGGTGCAGACTTCACCCGCGAGCTGGTGCGCCGCCTGCGCAAGCCTCTGGTGAGCACCAGCGCCAATATTTCCGGTGAACCCACGCCCGGGAACTTCTCCGAGATCTCTCAGGAGATTGTGAGTGCAATGGACTACGTCGTCCCCAGGAGTGTGGACAGCGGCTCTACCGGACGTCCCAGCCAGATCATCAAGCTTGGGCTGGGCGGAGAGGTCCAGATAATCAGAGGGTAAGCCATGAAGAGGGTGGTGCTCTTTGCTGCGCTGCTGCTGCTCTGCGCTTCCGTTTCCGCGCAGTCCGAGGCAGGGTGGGCCATAGTGGAGCTCTCCGGCTGCTTCGTGCGCAACGCCCCCGATTACGAGAGCGGTGTGGATACCCAGGCCCGCATGGGCGATGTGGTGCTGCTGCTCGACAAGGAGCGTTACTGGTATAATGTCCAGACCCCCGAACCTTATCAGGGATGGGTGACCGAACTGGCTCTGTCCGTGAAGACGGCAGAGGAGATATCTGCCTACAGGTCAGCCCCAAAGTGGATATGCACGGCTGAATACACCCACGTGTTCGAGGAGCCGTCGCTGCAGGCCGGCAGGGTATGCGATTTCGTCATGGCCGACGTTGTGCGCAAGACAGGCGAGTCCGTTCCTGGATGGGTCGGCGTTATGCTGCCCAGCGGCAGGCAGGGCTGGGTAGAGGCCGACGCGGTGGCAGACCTCGGGGAATGGGAGGATACGCGTGAATGCACGGCCGGGAACGTCATCGCCCTGGCCAGGAAATTCCTCGGAGTGCCCTATATGTGGGGCGGGATCTCTCCCAAGCATTTCGATTGCAGCGGGCTTGTCAGGTTCTGCTTCATGATGAACGGCAGGCAGCTTCCGCGTGACTGCTCTCAGCAGATAAAGGCGGGGAAGGCGGTGCCTTGCGAGCTTTCAGTGATGAAGCCCGGGGACCTTCTGTTCTTCGGCGACCCGCACACCGGAAGGCCCGGCCATGTGGGAATCTACATCGGTGGCGGACAGTTCATACATGCCTCGCAGCTCGTGCGCATCAGCTCCCTCTGCAGCGAAGCTCCTGACTACTACGGCGGCAAGCCTCTCATAGCGGTGCGCCGCATCGTGGAATAATCCGATTTTTTTGTATATTTGCATCGTATATAAAAACTCTAAAAAACAGTTATTATGAACTTAAGGGACATCAAGAAAGACATCGACTACGTTCTGAGTGCATTTCTCGAGGACTGCGCAGTAGTGGCAACAATCAACAGCAAGGCTTCAGTCGAGGAAGTTGAGAAGCTCTACGAGGAGGCAGTTGATCTTTACAACGAGCTCCGCGACAAGGCAGCCGCCAAGTACGAGAGCGGCGCAAAGGCTCATTTCAACGGCCTTCGCAAAGAGATTCTTGAGCGCACCAACGATCTCTATATCAAACTCAGCGATGCTGTAAAGAAGGCCAACGCATAGTTTGAAAGGAAACATACTCATAAGCTTGACAATTGCGCTTCTGCTTGATGGCGGGAGCGCAATTGCCGCTGTACCGCAGACTGCCGCCCAGCGCACCATCTCCGCCGCGCTGGCAAAGGAGCCCTTCCGCTCCGGAGCCTGCGGGGTGCTTGCCGTCCGCATGAACGGCGACACCCTGGCCTGCGTCAATCCCAGGCAGCGTCTGGTACCGGCCTCCAACATGAAACTGGTCAGCACCGGCCTGGCACTCAGGCGTTTCGGCGCTGATTTCCGCTTCACGACCACCCTCGCATACAGCGGAGAGATAGTCGACAGCACTCTCGTCGGAGATCTCTATATCCTGGGCGGCGGAGACCCTACGATAGGCTCGAAGTCCGAATGCGCAAGAGGCGCTTCCGACACCTTCGGGAACTGGGCTGCGATCCTCAGAAGGGCGGGCGTTCGCAGGATCGAGGGCAATGTGATCGGCGACCCGCGCTTTTTCAACGATCCAAGCCCTGACAACATGGGCGCCTCGTACGAGGATATAGGCACCGCCTATGGCACCGGCCCCACCGGTCTGTGCTTCTTCGAGAACCAGCAGACGTTCTTTGTGTCTCCGGGCACGGCCGCAGGGCTCAATGTGCTGGTGGTACCCCGCTATCCCGACACTCCGTGGATGCAGTATTCCTGTGCCGCGAAGACGGGTGCGCCGAAGTCGGTCAATTCATTGTACTACGTCTGCACGGAGTTCGGCCCGTATGGCGAAGTGCGCGGATCTTTCCCCATCGACAGGAAGGGCTACACCCTTGAGTGTGCGAACAGGTTCGGCGCCTACACCTGTGCGTACTATTTCTGGAAGTATCTGAACTCCAACGGTTTGCCGGCCGATGGTTATGGCGATGTGGCGCCTCGCGGATACATACGCACCGACCTCGCCATTGCCCGCACCGGATCCCGCGCCCCGGCCCAGGGGACTCTCAAGGTGCTTGGCGCGTACAAGTCGCCGTGTCTCGCCGACATAGCGTCGGATACCAACGCACACTCTGACAACTTCTTTGCCGAGACCCTGTTCCGCATGCTCGGAAAGGACAGTTTCGGCAGCACGCTCCAGGACTCATGCCGCGTGGCGGCGAACAACGAGTTCAAGTCGCTCGGAATCAATCCTGACCTGTGCGTCGACATATATGACGGCAGCGGCCTTTCCCGCAAGAACTACGCTTCCGCCTCTTTCTTCGTGGCCTTCCTGCGCGCCATGGCAAGGAGCCAGACATTCCGCCCGTTCTATGCCTCCCTGCCTCAGCCCGGCCAGGGGAAAAGCAGTCTTGAGAACCGCTTCCGCGAGGCCCCGCAGGCCCTGAAGGACCGCATCCACATGAAGAGTGGCTCGATGAACGGCGTGCGCTGCTTCAGCGGCTATATCGACAGCCCCGACGGCGACCCTTCGAAGATGGTCGTGTTCAGCGTGCTCACAAACAACATCACGAAGAGCTCATACACGGTTTACCCGCTGATAGAGGACATTATCGCAGCTATAGCTGCGGAAAACTGATAAAAATTCTTAAATTCGCAGATTATGCGCAAACTGACGGCTCTGATCCTGGCTATCATCTGCATGAATGCCTGCAATACCATATCGTCGATTATCCACGACGATGAGGTTGTGGCGCGTGTGGGTCAGGAGAAGCTGTACCTCTCGCAGGTCGAGCAGTACATCCCGGAGTTCGTCTCGGCTGAAGACAGCCTCAAACTGGTCCGCCAGTACATCAACTCGTGGGCCACGGAGATTCTGTACCAGCAGGTAGCGCAGGAGCAGCTTTCGGAGGCCGAGATGGACGTTACCGCCGAGCTGGAGGACTACCGCAAGTCCCTGCTCAAGTTCCGCTACGAGCAGCGATACATAGGCGAGCGTCTGGATACGCTGGTGACCATGGAGCAGAAGGAGGAATACTACAACACCCATCAGGAGCTGTTCCAGCTTGACCGTCCCATCCTGAGAGTGCGTTTCCTGGACATTGCGAAGAACTCCCCCTCGAAGGAGAAGATAGTGAAGCTCATGTCTTCGAAAGAGTATGAAGACAACGTGCAGGCCGCCGAGCTTGCATTGAGCGCGGCGCTGAAGTATTTCGACAGCACCGACAGATGGACCGATGCCATTGTGCTTGCCAGAGAGTTCGGCACCGATTACTCCGACATGCTTGCGGCAATGCGCGGAAACATCATCAAGATTGAACCGGAAGACCGTTCCGACGTCCTGATAGCCTATGTGGCCGAAATCAGGAAAAACGGGGTCGCCCCGATGGAATATGTCGAGGACCACATATGCGATTATATCCTCAGTGCAAGGAAGCAGGAACTTCTGACAAGTTTGGAACAGGACTTGCTTGATGATGCCCTCGACCATAAAACATTCGTAATTTATTAGTGAGATGAAAAATCTTGGAATCATAACAGCCTGTCTGGCCTTGACGCTGATGAGTGCATCGGCATCGGCACAGAAGTACAATGGAGTTGTAGACAAGACTGTGGCAGTGGTGGGAAACGAGATGATTTCCCTTTCTGACGTGGAGGCTGAGGTTGAGATCATGCGTGCGCAGGGAATGATATCCTCCTCTTCGGACTACGGCACGCGCTGTGAGCTTCTCGAGAACATGATGACGTCGAAACTGTTCCTCATGCAGGCCAGGGTCGACTCCCTGTCCGTCAGCAACGACATGGTGGAAGCTACGCTCAACCAGAGAATGGACTATGCCCGCACCACATTCGGTGGCGACGAGCAGGCTGCCGCACACTATGGAAAGCCCTTGTACAAGCTCCGCCAGGAATGGCGCGAGCAGCTGCAGGACCAGAGTCTCGCGCAGCAGGAGCAGCAGGAGATTGCCAACAACATCCCCGAAATCACTCCTTTCGATGTGAAGCAGTATCTCGACACCGCCGATGTGTCTTCGCTTCCCCAGATTCCAATCAAGTACAAGATGAGCCAGATCTGCGTGTATCCTGACCGCGCTGCCGCTTCCATAGCGGTTAAGGAGAAACTCCTGAGCATACGTGAGCGTATCCTGAACGGAGAGAAGTTCTCCACGCTGGCCCGCCTGTATTCCGAGGATCCCGGCAGTGCCCGCAGGGGCGGTGAGCTGGGCATGGCCTCCAAGAACATCTTCTGGCCGGCCTTCTCAGATGCCGCAATGTCTCTCAAGCCTGGCATCATCTCTCAGATTGTGGAGACTCCCGACGGATTCCACATCATCGACGTGATAGAGAAGAACGGGGACATGTTCAATGCGCGACACATCCTCATGAAGCCCAAATACACCAAGGAGGACCGCGACAAGGCATTCGCCCGCCTGGATTCGATACGCACGGCCATCGATACGGGAAAGATTGCCTTCGACCTTGCAGCCCGCTTCTACTCTGAGGACGCCGCATCCCGCACCAACGGAGGTCAGATGGCGGATCCCGCCACCGGCTCTGCATATTTCGAGATCGACCAGATCAAGCCTCAGGACTATGCTGCCGTGCAGGACCTTGAGGAAGGTCAGATATCACAGCCTATCGAGTCGACCGACAACGAGGGCAAGGCAGGACGCGACGGCAACCTTGTGTACAAGATCGTGCGTCTTGACAAGATCATTCCTTCGCATGTCGCCTCGTTTGAACACGATTACTCGGATCTGCTCGGCCAGGTCACGAATATCAAGCAGAACGAAGCCCTCAAAAAGTTTGTAAAAGAAAAGATTGGTACAACGTATATAGTGATCGATCCTCTTTTCAAGGATTGTGAATTCGTTGAACGCGGATGGGTGGACAAAATAAGAAAAGAGCAGTAGCGGCATTTGCAATACTGCTTTGCGCCTTCAGTCTGTCTGCCCAGAACAAGAAATCCGGGCAGACTGATTCGCTTGTCCGGCTGCTCAATGCAAAGTCTCTCGAGCTCATCGACAGGAATGGTCAGACATACCGCAAGGCAATCGATGCCACCTTCATGCACAACGGCACCTATCTGATCAGCGACACGGCGCTGTGGAGCGTCGACAGGAATGTCATCAACTGCTGGGGGCACGTGAAGCTGATGCAGGAAGAGACCGAGCTCACTTCCGACAAGCTCGACTATATGATTGACGAGGACCTTGCCCAGTTCCGCGGCACCGTGGTCCAGCTGCGCAGCCGCAAGGACAACATCCTCCGCACCAGGAACCTCGACTACAACACCAGGGACAGTATCGCCCTCTTCCGCGACGGCGCAGCCATGCGCGACAAGGACGGCCAGGTCATCGAGAGCCGCGACGGCAGCTACGATTCCAAGAACGAACTTTTCACGTTCCGCAACAACGTGAACATGTATACCGATTCCATCTTCGTGAAGACTTCGCTGCTGGAGTACGATTCCGGCAGAAACACTGCCAGGTTCCTTTCTGACATCGATTTCTGGAAAGACGGAAACATGCTTTCAGCAGGCTCCGGCTGGTACAACCGCGGCACGGAAACCTTCTTCTTCAGCACCAGGGTGCACGGCCTCTCTGAAGAGCAGGAGACATGGAGCGATTCTCTGTATTTCTACCGCATACCCCGGGAAGTGCTGCTTCTCGGACACGCTCAGGTTCAGGATACATCCCGACATGTTGCAGGACTCGCCCAGAGCATCCTCTATCAGGACTCCCTTGCGAGGGTGACCATGACCAGGGAGGCGGCAGTTGCCTTGCAGACCAGGCAGGACGGCAAGGTGGACACCTTGTATGCAGGTGCAGACTCCCTGATATACTGGACAGTGAGGAAGTGTGACATTCCGGAGCACGAGATGAGGTCGGCCCAGACCCGCCTGGATGAGATGTCCACCGACCCTGTGCTGGAATACAGACGACAGGCTGCCAAAGCTGCTGCCGAAGCCGCCGCCAAGGCTGCCGAGGAGGCAAAGAAGAATGACCCCAACCTGGCAGGAGCCGCCGCTGCAGCCGCAAGGAAGGGTGATGGCAAGGCTGCTGGAAAACCTTCCATCGCGAAGCCGGACGATACGATTCCATCCGCAGGCGACACCCTTGCCGCCGGCACGGACTCACTGGCGGCCGGTCTTGACTCTCTTGCCACCGCATCGGATTCGCTGGTGACCGGGCTTGATTCTCTTGCCGCCGGTGCCGATTCCCTGGCGCTGGCCGACTCCCTGGCGAACATCCCTCCCAAGGATACCACCAGGATGGGCTTCATGAAGGCCGTGGGCAAGGTCAGGATTTTCAGGCAGGACCTTCAGGCAATGTGCGATTCCCTGCGCTACTGCGACCTCGATTCCATAGCCCGCTTCTACAAGGCTCCCGTTGTATGGAACGAGGGCAACCGCCAGTACTCTGCAGATTCGCTCTTCGTCCTTGTGCGCAACGGAGGCATGGACAAGGCCAGCCTGATGTCGAATGCGTTCATCATCACCCAGGAGGATACGCTGCTCTTTGACCAGATAAAGTCCACCGAGGTGGTTGCATACTTCGACGATGACTCCCAGCTGGAGCGTTTCGACGCCCTGGGAGGTGCCACGGCCATGTTCTACCTCAAGGAGAACGAGAGCTATGCTACGGTGAACAAGGTCGAGTCCAAGATGCTGTCGGCCTTCCTCAAGGCAGGCACGCTCGACAGGATATACTATTTCGACAGTCCGAAGAATGACGCCTATCCCGTGGCGCAGATGTCGAAGCAGGAGCAGAAAATGAAGGGCTTCAACTGGCAGCCCGAAAGCCGTCCCGAAGGGCGTAAGAGCATCACCAGCCTGACCCTGAAACCTTCGGAGAGGGCAAGGTATGAGGCCAGGCCGCGTGCCCGCTTCAAGCAGACCGATATCTATTTCCCCGGCTACATGCCGGGCGTATATGCCGCACTGGACTCTGCAAAGGTGAGAAAGTCCCAGGCCCATGCCGCCCAGGCGGAAGAGCCTGATTCCGACAGCACCGGGATGGATCCTGCCGTCATGGCTCCTGCCGACTCTCTGACTGCCGCTGATACCGCCACCGTCAATGTTCCAACCCCGGTTGTGGCGGATTCCGTGGCTGTTTCCGCCGCCCCGACGGCTGCAGCCGCCGACTCGCTTTCAACGGCATCGGAACTTGGCGCGCCACAGCAGATGAGCGAGAGCGAGCTCAAGGCAGCCCGTCGCCAGCAGAAGAAGGAGGCCGCAGAACTGGCCCGTCAGCTGAGGATAGCTGCGCGTGACGCCCGTTGGGCCAAGCTTGATGCCAAAGATGCCGCAAAGGCTGATGCCAAAGCTGCGAAGATACTTGAAAGGAAGCGTGCCCGTACCCGCAAGGCACTGAAATTCAAGCAGAAGGAAGAGGCGGCCGATGCAAGGAAGCTACAGAAGTACATAGAGTATTACGAGAAACAAAAAGCACGTAAAGATGAAAGAAAACAAGAACCTGACTCTTCCGGAGAACGCCCACAGGGAACTGAAGCCGGGGGAGAACTATCGCCCGCTCCTGAGTCCTGAATCGAAGCCCCTGGAGGTCACACCCTATTCTGTGACCATGGGCTTGCTAATGACAGTGATCTTCTCTGCAGCAGCTGCCTACCTTGGCCTCAAGGTCGGCCAGGTCTTCGAGGCGGCCATCCCTATCGCGATCATTGCGGTGGGCATGACAGGCGCTCTTGGAAAGAAGGGAGGCATCGGTCAGAACGTCATCATCCAGAGCATCGGAGCATGCTCGGGTGTGGTCGTTGCCGGCGCAATCTTCACACTTCCCGCAATATACATCCTCGGCCTGGAAGTCAATTTCTGGCAGATGTTCATGAGCTCGATGCTCGGCGGTTTCCTCGGAATCCTCTTCCTCATCCCCTTCAGAAAGTACTTTGTCAAGGAGATGCACGGCAAGTATCCCTTCCCTGAGGCAACGGCCACCACTCAGGTGCTCGTGAGCGGCGAGGGCGGCGGAGACGGAGCCAAGACTCTGCTTGCAGCGGGTCTGATCGGCGGTATCTATGACTTCGTTGTCAGCACCTTCGGAGCATGGGCCGAGACCATCAGCACCACTTTCACCCATTGGGGCAGCGCCATTGCCGACAAGGCAAAGGTCGTTCTCAAGCTCAACACCGGCGCAGCCGTACTCGGCCTCGGATACATCGTCGGCCTGAAGTATGCCTTTGTCATCTGCTGCGGATCGTTCCTCGTCTGGCTGGTGATCATTCCCTTGATCAACCTCATCTGGGGCGGGAATGTCATCGACCTCATGAACACCGGCATAACCCAGACAGTGGGCCAGATGGCCCCTGAGCAGATATTCAAGGAGTACGCCCGCCACATCGGAATCGGCGGCATCGCGACTGCCGGCATAATAGGCATCATCAAGAGTGCTGGCGTCATCAGGAGTGCAGTCGGTCTCGCTGTCGGCGAGTTCAAGCACAAAGGCGGCGCAGTGGCCGCCCAGGACCGCACTCAGGAGGATCTCCCCATGAAGACCGTCGTGTTCGGCATCGCCATCGCGTTGCTGGCAATCTTCGCCTTCTTCGCCTTCGGCGGCGTGGTCAACAGCGTATGGCAGGCCCTGATAGGACTCCTCATCGTGGCGGTGATCGCATTCCTGTTCACGACAGTGGCAGCCAATGCCATTGCCATCGTTGGTTCCAACCCGGTCAGCGGCATGACGATCATGACCTTGATCATCACCGCTCTCGTGCTTGTGGCTGCAGGTCTCAAGGGTAACGCCGGAATGGTTGCAGCCATGGTCATCGGCGGCGTGGTCTGCACCGCGCTCAGCACTGCCGGCGGCCTTATCACCGACTTCAAGATCGGTTACTGGATCGGAACCACCCCCAGGAAGCAGGAAGCGTGGAAGTTCGTTGGCGTGGCTGTTGCAGCCGCTACAGTGGGCGGTGTCATGCTCGTGCTCAACAAGACTTACGGATTCGTGGGAGATGGCGCCCTGGTGGCACCTCAGGCCAACGCGATGGCAGCCGTGATCCAGCCTATGATGAATGGCGGAAGCGCACCCTGGCTCCTCTACGGAATCGGTGCCGCAATCGCAATCATACTGAATTATTGCAAGGTTCCCGCACTTGCGTTCTGCCTTGGAATGTTCATTCCCATCGACCTTAACCTCCCTCTGCTCCTCGGTGGAGCCATCTCATGGTTCGTGGGCAGCAGGAGCAAGGATGCTGCAGTGAATGCTGAGCGTCAGGAAAAGGGTACCCTCATCGCCAGCGGTTTCATTGCGGGCGGTGCGCTGATGGGCGTCGTATCGGCAATCCTCAAGTTTGCCAAGGTGGACTGGTGGATGACAGGCTGGAATACCGTAGCGGACGGCCGCGTCGCTTCCGGCGCCGAGGCCATTGCCATCATCCCTCTGGCGCTGATCTGCGCCTACATCATCTGGGCTTCAATGAGAAACAAGAAATAATATGGAAAAGATACTCGACAGATTCCTGCGCTATGTCGCAGTGGACACTCAGTCAAACGAAGAAAGTGAGAGCCAGCCTTCAGCGGCAAAGGAACTTGACCTGCTGCGCATCCTGAAGGACGAGCTTGTCGCCCTTGGCGTACAGGCCGAACTCGACGCGTACGGCTACGTTTTTGCGAAGATTCCCGCAAGCGAGGGCTGTGAGAATGCGCCCGCGATAGGCTTTATCGCCCATGTTGATACAGCTCCGGATGCATCGGGCGCCGATGTCAAGCCCCAGATCATCCCTGACTATGACGGCTCGCCCATCGCGCTGAAAGGTGTGCCGGGCCTGTTCCTCGATCCCGCCGAGTTCCCTGAACTTCTTGCCCACAAGGGCGAGACCATTGTCACCACCGACGGCACGACCCTTCTGGGTGCCGACGACAAGGCCGGCGTTGCAGAGATCATGGACGCTGTGCAGTACATCTGCGCACATCCTGAATTCAAGCACGGCCCGCTGTGCATCGGTTTCACTCCCGACGAGGAGATAGGACGTGGCGTTGTGAAGTTCGACGTCGAGAAGTTCGGAGCGGCCTACGCTTACACGATGGACGGAGGCGAGGTCGGAGAACTTGAGTTCGAGAACTTCAATGCCGCCGCCGCAACCATACGCATCCAGGGACGCAATGTGCATCCCGGATATGCCAAGGGCAAGATGAAGAACGCCATCCGTATTGCAGAGGAGTTCGATTCTCTCCTCCCGGCCGAGCAGAAACCCGAGTACACCCAGGATTACGAGGGCTTCTTCCATCTGATCGGATTCACAGGCACGGTCGAGGAGGCCTGCGTCACTTATATAATAAGGGACCACGACCTTGCTCTTTACGAGGAGCGCAAGGAGGTTGTACGCCGCTGTGCAGAGTTCATCAATGCAAAGTACGGCGAGGGTACCGCAGTGGCCGAGATACGCCACCAGTACTATAATATGAGAAAGCAGGTCGAGCCTCACTACCATATAGTCGAGAAGGCTGTCAAGGCCATGGAGATGGCCGGCATCAAGCCTCACATCCAGCCGATCCGTGGCGGTACCGACGGCGCAAACCTGAGTTTCAAGGGGCTTCCCTGCCCGAACATCTTTGCTGGCGGACTGAATTTCCACGGCAAGATGGAGTGGGTGCCCGTTGAAAGCATGGAGAAGGCATCAGCCGTGATTCTGAACATTGTGAAGCTGTTTGCAGAGTAAATCTGGCGGTTTTACGGCGCAAGACCCGATTTTTTCAAAAGAAATCGAAATTTTTCTTAAAAATATTTGCGGGTTCAAAAAAAGTTTGTACCTTTGCCGTCCCTTTCGGAACAGAAAGTTCTGAAGATGGGAAAACAAAAGATCATTGACAATACTGAGAGAGATAACGAGGTAAAGAAAGAAGTTAGAGATTAAAGTCTGATATCAACAAATTCGAGTTTTTTCGAGTTGCGATAAGGGACTGCAATTTCATAAGGCAAAAACGAGACAAGTCACGATGAGAGATCATCGATGACCTGATTCACAAAGTACGAGAAAGAGAAGAAGAGCGAACGGAGGATGCCTTGGCTTCCGGAGGCGAAGAAGGACGTGGTAAGCTGCGAAAAGCCCCGGGGATCTGCAAACAGGAACTGATCCGGGGATGTCCGAATGGGGGAACCCGGCTGGCTGAAGGCCAGTCACCAGCTTTTGCTGGAGCATACGCAGGGAACTGAAACATCTTAGTACCTGCAGGAAAAGAAAGAAATATCGATTCCCAAAGTAGTGGCGATCGAAATGGGAAGAGCCCAAACCGGGTGCGTTACGGCGTGTCCGGGGTTGTAGGAGCAGACATAAAGAATCATCCAGGAACTGGAACCGTCTGGAAAGTCGGTCCGGAGAGGGTGAAAGGCCCGTACAGGTAACGGGGATGATTCGAGTTTGCCACCTGAGTAGGGCGGGACACGTGGAATCCTGTCTGAAGCAGCGGCGACCGTGCCGCAAGGCTAAATATAACCGGAAGACCGATAGTGGACCAGTACCGTGAGGGAAAGGTGGGAAGCACCCCGAACAGGGGAGTGAAATAGAACCTGAAACCGTTCGTTTACAAGCGGTCGGAGC
>JAGHSF010000065.1 GCA_018065985.1 Candidatus Cryptobacteroides choladohippi | reverse complement strand
ATTTCATTATCGTTTTTTGTTGTTTATTTCTCATTTGATTATCGGAAGAATATGTGCATAAGACTTCCGCCCGTAGTCCATAGAACGAACCGCAGGCGGAAGTGGCGATATTTTCAAATGCTAATTTGTTGTGTATGAAGCAGTTGCTTACCCCCCCCTGAATCAAGTAGGTGTAGAACGAATTTCTATATGACGTGCAAGTAAGCATATAATTGAACAAATATACGAATAATTCTCAATATCTCGCAAAATATCGAAGAATGTGTTTGTTATATGCCCCGAAAAGAGGTCAAATTGGGAATTATCCCTTACTTTGTAACCGGAATCGGTGACTGTCTGAATTATTGTGCAGCACTATGACAATTCTTATCGACAATGGACACGGCATTGAAACGCCCGGCAAGCGCAGTCCCGATGGTCTCTTCCGTGAATACTCCTACACTCGTGAAATCGCCCACCGTGTGGTTTCCGAACTTTCCGATTGTGGCTACGATGCCCGGCTTCTCGTTCCAGAAATAGTGGATATCCCATTGACGGAACGCTGTCGCAGGGTGAACGCCATCTGTGATGAAGTCGGCACGGTCAATGTTATCCTGGTATCGATTCACGTCAAAGCATCAGGTTCCTCAGGAACCGGATCTTGTTCCCATCGAACCGAACCTTGCAGGAGCCAGTGTCGGATATTTCCAGTACCTCGCCGTCGCCGAAGACCTTGTGGCTGACCATGGAACCGACCTTAATCTTCCCTGCGTCCTCCGTCGGCTCGTCGGGCCGGGTCATCTCACCGAGGTTCTCGCTACGCACCTGGTCCTGCAGGCGCTGCCAGAGAGCCTCGTCCATCTCCCCTTCGGTGACGAAGAGTTCGCGCTTTATCTCCGCGAGGAAGCGTGACGGCAGCTTCTCCTGCTGGGCCTGCACGTTGTACCCTTCCGACTCCGTCATGAAGAGGCACTTCTCCGCGCGGGTGGTGGCCACGTACATGAGCCCTGCCCCACCCGCTCCTTTTCTTTGTTCCATCCCGGTTGGTGAGGTCGCTGTTGGAGCCACCACCGCTGGCACATTGAGAATCCCTTCGACCGTCAGATAATGCCGTATTCCGAAGCCTTCTTGATCATTTCTGATACGTTGCTCACGTCCATTTTCTCGAAGATGTGCGTGCGATGGTTTCCAACGGTCCTGTCGCTGAGGTTCAACTTGCTGGCAATCTCCTTTATGGTAAGGCCATCCGCGCTCAGTTTGAGCACTTCCAGTTCCCTTTTTGTAAGACCCATATTGGTTGCCGCGGATTTACGTGCCATGATGACGCCGGTCATGTAATCCGCAACTTCTTCGTTAAGCGACTCCGTGCTGGACACAAGGTCTTTGCACCGGAGCTTGACGTCGTCCTCGGAAAGTGATATGCATCTTTCCGCGAGTTCTGTGACTGCGTTTCTTTGTGCGGAAATCGGGTTGCTCAAGTCTTTGGAGAGAAAAGTCAGGAGATCCTCCTTTACGTGATTGGCCTTTTGCAGTTCAATGTTGCGCTTTTTTGTGCGCCTGTTGTAACCATAGAGCAAGAATATGGTCAAAGCACATAGGGCTGTGAGCAGGACGAGAGCCGCCAGTTGGGATTTCATACGCTGAATCTTAGCCTCCTTCAGGGAGGTCTCATAATGCGTCTGAATGTCGAGCAGTTTATCGTTGGAGGTCTTCAGGTAATACTTGGTTGTCTCCGATGCGCATAGGCTATGGTACGTGACAACGCTGTCTGTCAGATCCTTCTGAGCGAAGAGGTTTGCCATGTTGTCATAGATCTGCATCCTGATAAGATGGTCATCTTCTGCGGACTCCGAGATGATGTCCCGGCAGTATGCGATGGCGTCATCAGTCCGCCCTCCCTGCCGATAATATCTCATTCTGTATGCCAGAAACTTTATTTGCTGCAGGTCATCCCCGGAATCTCTGCTCAGCCGTTCCGCCTCGTCAAGAGCTTCCCCCGCTTTTCTATAGTAAGTCTGATTCAGATTGGTGTTCCACCTGTTCTTGTTGACATACACCTGAGAGAAGCATATCAGAGCGTCTATCCGATCAGAAACGTAATCAGCGGCATTGCAAAGCTTCATGGATTCCTCCAGATACCCGAGCGCCTCATCGTTCCTGTTGGAATCAGGGGCTGTATCCGCCAGCATGCAGATTCTCGCCTTTAGGTTTAGAGCCCGGGCCAGCATCCTGTCAAATCCCCCCTTCCTCGCGATTACCTCCGCCTGTGTGCTGTATTCCCAGGCAAGGTCATCGTGGCTTGCCGCCACATCGATATGGGCCATAGCGCATAAAACCTCGGCTTTCAGTTCGGCATAACCGTATTCCTCGGCAATATCCAGAGCTTTGACGGAGATGTCCATCGCCTCATCCAGATTCTGTGAAGCGAGCTCCTCGCGCCCGGTCTCCAGCATCTCCTGGCATTTGTCGTATTGCGCTTTGGGTGTGTCGGTTTCTCTCCGGCATCCGGATAGGATGACGCAGGAAATAATGAAGGCAAAATTCAGGATTTTAGTAGGTATCATGACTCAAATATACTCATTATTCCCTGTTTTGAGTAAAATAACTCATGTTTACTTATTTTGAAATCCATAATTTTGGCTCAAACAAATCAGGAATAACATGAATCATTCAAACAATTCATTCTCAAAACCGCTCATCGCGCGACACCGCGTCAGATGGGCAGGGATGATACTGACGGCGCTGCTCGCAGTCAGCATCTCCGCCGGAGCCCAGACGAAGGACGCCTCCGGCACTCAGCCGCCGCGGGACCTGAACAGCGAACTGCGCAGCGGCACCTGGAGCGCATATGTCCAGGGCGGCCTGTCTTGGGCTGACGGCGTATGGTACCAGAACATAGACGCCAAGCGCAGCTACAACCAGTCCCCTGCCGTCGGCGGAGGCATAGACTACACCATCCGTCCGTGGGTGCGCGTCGGAGCGGAATACCTTTGGTCAGGCTACAGGCGCGAGCAGAGATTCTCTGCCCTCGACACCAGGACCATGCCGGTGCAGGCCTACGGCAACTACAAGGTGAACTACCACAACGCAAAGTTGGGACTCCAGTTCAACCTGATGGAGCTGTGGAGCGGACGCAACGCCCAGTGGCTCAATGTATGGGCCGGGACCGGCGCGGGAATGACCTGGGCCAGGGGCAACGAGTACGGCATCTGGTTCAGCAACACCATCACCCAGGACGGCAGGACCACGCCGCTCACCCCTGACGCCACCATCAGCAACGACTCCCAGGTGACAGTCACCGGCAACGTGAGGACGGCCAACGTACACTCTGCCAGCCGTAACCTCTACATCCCTGCGTCGCTCCATGTCGAGGCGGACCTGAGCCGCCAGCTGACCATTGGCCTGAAGGGCGAGATGGACTGGCTGATGAAACGTTCCGAGATCTCTCCGAAGAGCTACGCCTTCGCCCTCGTCACGCTGCGCTACAACTTCGTACCGAGCCGCGCACGGGTGCTGCGCAAGCACTACGAAGGCGAGATGTCCCGTCTCAACGACCGTGCGGACGCCATGCAGAAGGAGGCCGAGCAGGCCTTGAAGGCTGCAGAGAAGGCAGCTGCCGAGAACGCAAGGCTCCAGCAGCAGAACGACGAGCTCGAGCAGCGCCTCAGAGAGTGCGCAGGCAGGAAGCCGGAGCCGCTGATCGAGGACCAGCCGCAGCACTTCGTGCAGTTCGAGCACAACAGCTCCTTTGTCAGCAGCGCAGAGGCCGAAAGCCTCAAGGCCTTCGTGGCCGGCACGAAGGGCAGCAAGCTCTCCCTCGTGGCCGAGGCCAGCACCCCTGGCACCAAGGAGTACAACCAGCAGCTCTCCGAGCGCCGCCTGCAGCAGGTGGTCGATATCCTTGTCAAGGAAGGATTCGATCCGGCCGCCCTCAGGCCGAGCATAGCCATCGGAGCCCAGAACGGCAAGCCAGCCGAAGAAGGCCGCAGGGTGACCATAACAGTAGAACAAAGCAAGTGAAAACAATAAAGAATATCCATAATATGAAACGCATCAAATCCATCATGTTTGCCCTCTCCATCGTGGCGGCGGCTCCAGTGTTCTTCAGCTCTTGCCAGGAGGACGCACCGGAAATCAACTACACAATCAACGTGTCAGTGACCAACGACTTCTCCAAGGTGATCGAGGCCATCAACAGCGGCAACCTCAAGAGCGAGGCGGCTATCCAGGAGCTTGCCAGGGCCATCGACAAGCTCAGCGGCGACCAGCAGGCCAAGCTGCAGGCCATCATCGACGTGCTCACGTCCATGAACACCAAACTGGAGACCAAGCTCGCCCTCATAGAGGCGGCAATCAATGCCCAGACCCTCTCCCTCGAAGACAAACTCGACCTGCTGGAGACTGCCATCAGCAACCTTCCAGACTACAGCGACAAGCTTGAGGCCATAAAGGCCGCAATAGAAGCCCTCCCGGACTACGGCGACAAGCTCGAGGCCATCGAAGCCGCCATCAGCGCTCTGCCTGATTACTCCGACAAGTTCGACGCAGTAGTGGCAGCACTGAACGACATCAAGGCCCAGGCCGAAGCCATCGCGACAGGGCAGACGGACATCGCCACCCAGATCGGCAACGCCGTGTCAGCCATAGAGGACCTCATCGACGAGGTCAGCAGCGGCAACGCCGATGCTGCCACAGCTCTCGCTGCAATCATCCAGAAGCTCGAAGATCTCAAGACGGCGATAGAGAACATTGAAACCGGCGGCGGTTCAGGCTCCGGTTCGGGAGACTCGCCGGAGGGAGCGCTTTCCGGTAAGTTCTCAGTTGGAGCCGGAAAGCAGGTTCAGTTCTCCAAGGGTAATCTCGTCGCAACGATTGATGCAGCAGGCACTCCTACCGCCTGGAAGTTCGCCGCGAACCAGTATGACTGCCTCGGAGAAGGCGGAGCGAACAAGACTATCGGCACAGCCGCTGGTGACGTTGACCTCTTCGGCTGGTCGACAGCTGCTACAACCTATGGAATCAGCACATCAACTTCTAACGGCGATTATTCCGGAGACT
>JAGHSF010000044.1 GCA_018065985.1 Candidatus Cryptobacteroides choladohippi | reverse complement strand
TATTATATTGCGGATATGGGACTACGCAATGCGGTCCTCCAGCCACAAAGCATGGACAATGGCAAGGCTTTGGAAAACATTGTATTCAGAAAGTTGAAGACAAACGCCACCTTGGAAGACAAGATATGTTATTTCAGTGAAGGAAAGGAATGCGACTTTGTTATACAACACTCAGAATCAGTAGAACAGTTGATACAGGTTTGCTGGGAATTGACAAACGAAAATTATGAGAGGGAGTTGAGTGGATTACTGGCAGCCTCTGAATATACAGGTTGTAAGAATTGCAAGATAATTACATTTGATCAGGATGATTCATTGGAATACCACGGCTTGAAGGTCCAGGTAGAAAAAATCTGGGATGTCAGCAGTCGTCCCGCGTCACAATCTTGTAGCCTATCGATGCTATGAATATCGACATCAACGGTGAGATGATGTTGAAGAAGCAGTATGGCATGTATTCCAAAGTCGGTACGTGAAGTACGGTTGACTGTGTCATTCCGCATGAGTTCCAGGGAATGAGAACGGAGGTCACGGTGGCCGAGTCTTCCACACTGCGGCTCAGAAGACGCTCTTCGTAACCCTTGTCTTTGTACAGTTTGCTGAAAAGGCTTGCCGTAAGGATGATGGAAAGGAACTGGTCTCCGGTAGTGAGGTTTGAGAAGATACCCGTTGCTACGGTTGAGGAGACGACGGAAGAGCGGGAGGATATTCTTCGTACCAGTTCACCCGTCAGACTCTGAATCATGCCGCTTCCGCGAAGGACTCCTCCGAAGGTGGCCGCGCATATCACAAGCAGCACCGTGGGCATCATGCCGTTCATGCCTCTGGTTGCCACCAGTGCATCGATCGAGGCATCGCCCGTTTGGATGGCGGTCGAGCCGAAGCATGAAATCATTGAGCCTTTGAAGCCTGAACTCAATGACATCATGGACCCGGCGGGCATTCCTGCCACTTCCTGTATGATGGACGGCTGGGCGATGACAGCTGCAACGCAGGCTGCCATTCCTGACAGGAGGAGCGTGATGAAGGCAGGCACCTTCCGGTAGATGAGAAATCCTGAGAACAGGGGAACAAGCATGAGCCATGGGGATATGACGAACTTGCTCTTCAGAATGGCCGTGGTGGCATCGGCTCCGGTAATGGCCGGGCTGGGATGCACGAGGCTGACTACAAGGAATATAACGAGTGTGATGACAAAGGACGGGACGGTGGTGACGAGCATGTAGCGGATATGGCTGAAGAGCGGGACACCGGCAGAACTGGAGGCCAGCACGGTGGTGTCGGAAAGGGGAGACATCTTGTCGCCGAAGTACGCTCCTGAGATGATGGCACCCGCCGTCCATGGCATGGGATACCCCAGGGCGGAGCCTATGCCTATCATCGCCACCCCGATTGTGGCAACCGTGGTCCAGGAACTTCCCGTTATCACTGACACGGCTGCGCATATGAGGCATACGGCAAACAGGAAGATCGTCGGAGAGATGATCTTGAGACCGTAGCAGATCATTGAAGGAACGATACCGCTGACCATCCATGTACCGCTGATGACGCCTATCATCAGAAGAATCAGGATACCGGACCCGATTCCCTTTATGTTCTCCAGTATGGCCGTCTCCAATGCGCTCCAGGGGCATCTGTAGAAGACCATTGCGATTCCGGCGGCAATGCCGGAGGAAAGAATCAGAGAGAGCTGGCTTGCCCCGCCGAGGGCATCTGTTCCAAAGGCTCGAACCACAATGACCATCACCCCTATCAGGAAGATGATGGGAATCAGCGATACTGCCCAGGACGGGATTCTTATGTTGTCATCATTGTTTCTCATTGTCATTCCAAATATAGCAACATTTGCAGACTTGGTCAAAAGTGCCCGGATTTGTGGCTTTTTGCTATATTTGTAAGAGTGTCGAACATAAAACGGAACATGGATATGAAACAGTCAAGTCTGGAAGTACTCGGAAAGGAGAATCCTTTCGATCTCATAGGACAGCAGTGGATGCTCATCACTGCAGGCAACAAAGATTCATTCAATACGATGACGGCATCCTGGGGCGGTCTGGGATATCTCTGGAACAAGCCGGTCGCATTCATCTTCGTAAGGCCCGAGCGCTATACCCACGATTTCATCGAAAGTGACGGCAAGATTACCCTGTCGTTCTATCCGGAGTCCTGCCGCAAGGCGCTGCAGATATGCGGAACCAGGAGCGGACGCGACTGCGACAAGGCCAGAGAGGCTGGCCTGACGCCCGTGGAACTTGATGGCGGCGCCATGACCTTCGGCGAGGCAAGGCTTACCCTGGAATGCCGCAAACTCTTCAAGTCTGACATGAAGGCGGAAGAGTTCCTTGACAAGGAGCTATTCGGCAAGTGGTACGGCGGGCAGGGCCTGCATTCTGTCTATGTACTTGAAATAGAGAAAGTTTGGGAGTAGCCCGTACATATCAGACGTTTATCATATGAGAACACATCACATTGCTGCAATATTGCTTTGCAACCTGACCATCTTTGCCTCATGCTGGAACCGTGATGCGGAGTGTCCGCAGGACGATTGTCCTGACATTGAAACGGAGATCCGCCAGTATCCCGGTTATGAACTGGTATGGAACGATGAATTTGACTTGGCCGGAGCTCCTGACGAGAGCAGATGGGGGTATGAACTTGGCTATGTGCGCAACCATGAACCCCAGCTGTATGTCAAGGAAAAGGCATGGTGTGACAATGGCCGGCTGTACATAGAGGCCTGCTATCAGGATGGGACCCTTGTCTCCTCGTCAATAGAAACCAGGGGCAAGGCCGACTTCCTGTACGGCAAGATACAGGCCCGCATCAGAATACCCGTAGGGAACAGTGCCTGGCCCGCATTCTGGACACTCGGCTCGACGCGTGGCTGGCCTCATCAGGGAGAAGTGGACATAATGGAGTTCTACCGATATGGCGAGAATGTGACTCCTACCATTCTGGGTAATGCCTTCTGGGTCGCTGAGGATGGCGTGAATGTAATCGACGACACGGGTACGGTGCCTCTGTCGCACTTTACCGATGCCGACCCGGAATGGGCTGACAAGTTCCATATCTGGACAGAGGAATGGAACGAGAATGAGATGAAGATATATGTCGATGATTGCCTGGTGAATGCCATTGACATCACACAGACCTTCAACCAGGGCGGCGCGCATGCCGGCGAGAACCCTCTGAGGCAGCCCCATTATCTGAAGTTCAATCTCGCTATCCGCGGCCGGGAAAATGACCCTGTCGATCCCGCGGCGCTTCCCATGCGGATGGAAGTGGATTGGGTCAGGGTTTACAAGGCAATCTGAAACAACTTATAATAACATAATATGACACTTAACAGATTAACTGTAGTTGCAGCAGTGGCGTTGCTTGCCGGTGTGGCTGCCAATGCCCAGGACCGCTACTTCGGCCTGCATTTCGATTTTCATGCATCTCCCGGCAGGTGCAAGGCCATAGGGTCGACGCTCACTGAGAGCGATATCCAGGAGATATGCGACCTCTACAAGCCGGATTTCATCCAGGTTGACAGCAAGGGCCATCCCGGTTGGTCATCCTATCCCACAGAGTATGGCGATGAGGTGCCCGGCATAGTCGGTAACCCCATGGAGACATGGCGCAAGGTCACCAAAAGGAACGGTGTGCAGCTGTATGCCCACCATTCGGGCGTGTATGACGCATTATACTGCCAGAAGCATCCCGAAGAGGCGGCCAAGAATGCCGAGGGCAAGCCGTCAGACTGCATGACACGCACGAACGGCAGCTATGTCGATGACAAGCTGATCCCTGTGGTCAAGGAACTGGCCGGCCGCTATGGCCTTGACGGAGTCTGGATCGACGGCGACTGCTGGGGTGCTCAGATGGACTTTGACCCCCGTACCGTGGCTGCCTTCGAGAAGGAGACCGGCATCAATCTTAACGGAGTGCTGCCTGAGAACGAGGATTTCTCTTACTATAAGGAATATGCGAACTACATACGCAAACTCTACCGTGACTACCTCAAGCATTATACTGACGAGATCCATGCGGAATATCCCGATTTCAAGGTGATTTCCAACTGGGCCTATACCGAGCATATGCCAGGACCGGTGACAGCCGGCAACGAGTGCATCTCCGGCGACCTTGACTGGAGGAACTCGATCATGTGGGGCCGTTACTCGGGCCGTTCGGCAGTGATGCAGGGCTTGCCCTGGGATATGATGGCATGGTCGTTCAGGAACGTCCAGGGCCAGGTTCACAAGACTCCGGTGCAGCTCATGCAGGAGGGCGCTTCAATCATCTCCCTTGGCGGCGGATTCCAGTTCTATGTGTGTCAGGATGCGAACGGCGCTCCCAACATGAAGGTACTGCGCAAGCTGGCGCCCACGGCTGAGTTCTTCCACGCCCGCCGCGAATGGACTTTCGGCGGACATCCCAGAAAGCAGGTCGCCGTGCTTATGGAGACGGAGCAGAGGCTGTCAGAGCCGGGAGCCGGCATCTATACCCGTGCCGGATACCATAGACTGATAGGTCTCATCTCCATCCTGTGCGATGCCGGACAATCCGTATCTCTCATCTCGGAGCGTGAGCTTGCCAATGCCGGGGAATATCCCGTGATCATTGTGCCCGACCTGCTGCAGAAGCTTCAGGACAGCACATGGGAGCGTCTGCAGGCATATGCCGAGGCCGGAGGCTCAGTGCTTCTCACCGGCCCTGCAACAAAGGCATTCTACGGCTATGATGCAGTGGAAGAACCCACCGCCTTCAAGGTTGGGAAGGGAACGGTTGCCGTATATCCCTGGGAAAGGTCCTCTTCATACATTGACGCAAGGAAGTGCGAGGACAGGAAGAGCCTCTCCGATTTCCTCCTCACGCTTTATGATCCCGAGGTGCGTCTCGTGTCGGCCACAGGCCTTGTCGAGATCGTCGATTTCGAGAAGGACGGCCGCATGATGGTGCAGCTTGTGAACGTGAACGGCAACCATTATGACGAGAAGTCCCTGACGGAGGATTTCATCCCGCCCGTGCTTGACGTTGTGCTCAAGGTAAGGCTCGACAAACGCCCCAAGGCCGTTTATCAGCAGCCTGACGGCAAGAAGCTCAAATTCAGGTGGAACGATGGTTGTTGCGAATTCACCGTCCCGAGAGTGGATATCCACTCGACAGTCGTATTCGAGTAGCTAAGACCTTTTCCTGAAAGCCAGGAAGGCAAGATACAGGGCGCAGGCTGTGATCACGATGAGCGATCCGGCCTGCGTTCCGATTGTATCCGTGAGCACGCCCATGAGGGGAGGTATCACGGCGCCGCCGCACACTCCCATTATCATGAGTCCGGAGATGCCGTTGGCCTGGTCGGGACGGGCCTGAAGGGCCTTTGAGAAGATGACGGAGAAGATGCTAGAGCAGAAGAATCCCACTGCTCCGATGAGTATGAACATGCCTGTCTTCCCGCACACGGGGAACAGGGCCGCAAGAGCTGCGATTGCGGCTGCGATGTTGACCTTGAAGTAGGTCTCGTCCTTCATCCTGGCGAGCAGCGCGGTGCCGAGCAGGGCGCCTGCGGTACGGCAGATGAAATAGACGCTGGAGGCGAGCCCGGCTGTCTCGACCGCCCATCCGAGGCGCTCGATGAAGAGCTTGGGAGCCACGGTGTTGATGCCGACGTCGACGCCTACGATGCAGAAGATGCCCATGAAGAGCATGAGTATCTTCCCGTCGCCGAGCAGGGAGGTCACCGAAGCGAAGGATGATTGCTTCCCGGATGCTTCCTGCTCATCTATGTGCGTGAGCATCAGCCATATGCCTGCTATGAGCGTGAATGCCGCGAAGATGGGGAAGATGTACTTCCAGTTGCCGAGCGTGCTGGCTGCAAAGGCGGCGATGAAGGGCCCGCAGAAGGAAGACACGGCCTTGACGACCTGGCCTGCGGTAAGCGAGCTGGTGAGCGCGTCACCCTTGACCACGTTGGTGAGCAGGGGATTGAGCGACACCTGGAGGATGGTGTTTCCTATGCCAAGGAACACGAATCCGATCATGCAGGTCGCGAAGTTGTAGTGGAAGAACGGGACAAGCATGCCTGCGAAGGTGATGAGGTTGCTGATCTGCACCATCTTCTTCCTGCCCAGCCTGTCCATCAGCACTGCGGCGGGAACGGAGAGGAGGAAGAACCAGATGAATACCATCGACGGTATCAGTCCGGCAACCGTCTCGCTGAGCGAGAAGTCGGCTTTTGCATAGCTGGTGGCGATGCCCACGACATCGCAGAATCCCATTACGAAGAATCCGTAAAGGACGGGGAGGACTTTGCTCTTGCTGGTCATATCGGTTATGCGTTCTTTCTTACGTAAGCCTTGATCGTCATGCATTCCTTGCCCTCGGACAGTCCGCAGGGCCTGATTCTGTATTCACCCACTGCGGCGGGAATGATGAACGTCTCTGCGTAGTGTACCACGAAGGGTTCGAAGGCTCCTGACGGGCTCTCGACGACGGCCTCTTCGCCCTCTACGAGGTTCAGTACCTGCACGCCTCCGCAGGTGGCATGCGTCACGGGTGCGCTGAAGCGGTGGCGGCGGGTCTCGATGAACTCATTGGGGTGCAGTCCGGTCTTCACCTCGCTCCAGCCCTCGCCCTCGGCGATGGGTTCGAAGTGGTTTGCCAGATGCTCGAAGACATAGTCGGTGTCCCTGTCCCACTGGATGACCTGACGACCCCTCTCGACGTTGATGGGCCTGGGTTTCCCGTCAAGCCCGAGGCGCTGCCAGTCCCACAGCTTGAAGGTGAAGATGTTCGGGGTGGCGCTGATCTCGAGCACCATGCTGCCTGCTCCGGAGCAATGGATCGTGCCTCCCGGGATGAGGTAGTGGTCGTGTTTCCTTGCTGGGATCTTATTGACGTATTTCTCTGCGTCGAAGACTGTCTCGCCGCGCTGGGCAGCGCGCAGGTCTTCGATCATGGCGTCCTTGTCGATGCCGTTCCTCACGCCAAGATAGACTACTGCATCGTCCTGTGCGTCAAGAAGATAGTAGCTTTCGTCCTGGGTGTAGTGCACTCCCATGTTCTCGTGGATGAACTGTGTCGTCGGGTGTACCTGGAGGCTGAGGTTGCCGCCTCCCATGGTGTCAAGGAAGTCGAAGCGTATGGGAAAGTCCTTGCCGAAGCGTGCCTCCACGGCCTCGCCCAGCACCTCGCGGCTTTTCGAGAGGATGAGGTCCTGCGAGGGGAGTTCGAATCTGACCCCGTTCACCTCGAGCAGGAGGCTGTTCTCTTCAGGCACGCAGTCGAAGCACCATCCGAAGTTGACCTTGCTCCTGTCAAGGTCGCAGACTTCCTTCATCCACTGGCCGCCCCAGGGGGCCGGGTCGAAGAAGGGAACCACTCTGAAAGGGGAGTTCGCTGTCCTGTCCATACCCTCCATGAAGGTGGCACGGTCGATCATCTTCGGGTCTCCGGCCGCGTTTGTGTCGAGCCAGAAGTCCACCTTGGACATTATCTTGTCCTTGTACATGTCGAGGAGCCTCCAGTCGATGAAGAGGCCGCGCTTGTACTGTATCGATACCGGATCGTCGTGATTGTCGATGCCGAGGGCCTTCACGAGATGCCTGCGGAATCGCTGCTGGATCTCCCAGCGGGCCATGTCGGCATATATTATGCTGGCGCCTTCCGGAACGACCAGGGCGGCTCCGGTGCCTATCACCAGCACGCGCCCATCGGCGGCGGCGACCTCCTTCCTTGCGGCGTCCAGCCTGCCGATGTCGAAGAAATCGAGAATCCTGAGACTGGTCATGTATCCGAAGAGGACGTCGTCTGTCATGAACGGCCGGGTCATCGCCCGTAGTTCCTCCTCGCCCTTCATGAGGGTCCTTGTATCCAGGACGCGGTCGAAGCCGGGGGAGAGTTCCGTGATTATCTCGCGCTCGAACGTGCCCGAGTACAGATCGACCGCGACTGTGGCCGTGCATCTCTCTGTTATCATGCGTCTGATCTCATCCCATCCGCGCACCAGAAATCCCTTGAATTTCGTTGACGGATACTTATCGTAATTTGCCTGTCTCATATAGACACAAAGGTAAGCAATACTTTTGTGCAGAGTGGATTTTTTCTGTATTTTTGTAGAAATAATACACACCTGATGAAAAGACTTTTCACCTCATTCGTGGCTCTGGTCATGGCGGCCCACCTTTTTGCCGCGCCCGAGCGTGACTGGACGGTCTATCTTGTCCAGCACACACACACCGACATCGGCTACACAAAGCCACAGACGGAAATCCTTGCAGAGCATCTGCGCTACATCGACTACGCAATCGACTACTGCGACATCACGAAGGATTACCCGGACGATGCAAAGTTCCGCTGGACCTGCGAGTCCGCATGGGCCGTTTCGCAATATCTGAAAGTGCGTCCTGCAAAGCAGGTGCAGCGCTTCAAGGACTGCATAAAGCGTGGCCAGATCGAGGTCACTGCAATGTACTTCAACATGGCCGAAGTGGCTGACGAGAATTCCATGCGCTACTTCCTTCTTCCGCTCAAGGAGCTCAGGGAGCAGGGAATCCCTTTCCAGGGCGCAATGCAGAACGACGTCAACGGTGTTGCGTGGTGCCTTGCCGACTATCTTCCCCAGGCAGGCATCAAGTTCCTCTGGATGGGCCCCAATACTGACCGCGCCATCGAGCCTTTCGACCTCCCGACACTCTTCAGGTGGGAGTCTCCTTCCGGCCGCAGCCTCATAGCTTTCCGCGCCGAGCACTACATGAAGGCCGACATGCTGGGCATCCTTGAGGACATCCCCACATTCGAGCCGCAGCTGCTCTCATATCTCGAGAGTCTTGAGAAGGCCGGTTTCCCCTTCAGCGAAATAGGCATGCAGTACCTCGGCTCCTTCACCGACAACGCACCTCCCTCATACAAGGTCTGTGACCTGATCAAGGAATGGAACGAGACACATGAATACCCGAAGCTCCGCTCTGCCACAGCCCACGAGTTCATCGACCTGATTGCAGAAAAGCATGCTGACGAGCTGCCTGTTTACCGTGTGGCATATCCCGACTGGTGGACCGACGGATTCGGCTCTGCCATGCGCGAGACCGCAGAGGCCCGCAAGGCCCAGGCCGACATGCTCTCCAACCAGGGCCTGCTGTCCATGGCGGAGATGCTCGGCGCCGATCTTCCCGAGGGCGTGAACGCCGGTATCGAGGACATACACGACAATCTCCTTTTCTACGATGAGCACACTTTCGGCTCATGGGATTCCATAGACAATCCGACCGGTTATCAGTCTGAGCTTCAGTGGGCCTGCAAGGGTTCCTTCGCCTGGGCTGCGCAGAAGAAGGCCAAGCTCCTCTATGAGACCTCCGGCGGCCTGCTGCAGAGTTACATCCACCGCGCCGAAGTGCCTACCATCACCTTCTTCAACCCTCTTGCATGGGAGAGAAGCGCCTACTGCGACATGTATGTCGACTATGACCTGCTTCCCGACAACTCCGGATACCGCATTGTTTCCGAAGAAGGAGAGGAAGTGGCCTACCAGGTATATGAGAAGAGGACCGAGGGGGCATATTACAGGATGTATGTGAAGGATCTGCCGTCGCTCGGCTACAGAACCTACCGCATAGTTCCCGGTGAAGCCAAGGCTGCACAGCCTGCTCAGGAGACTGCCTGCACCTCATTGGAGAATGAGTACTACCGCATATCCATCGACGCCAGACGCGGCGGCATGAGCAGCATCTATGACAAGAAGGCAGGTCGCGAGATGCTTGACCCCGGCTCCGAATGGGCTGCAGGCCAGCTGATCTATGAGACTCTTGACGAAAGATGGAACTTCAAGGAATACAAATACGAGGGACTGGCCCGCAGCTCGGCCAGGGATGTGACCGTAAGAGCCGGCGAGGAAGGCCCTCTGTTCCGCAGCCTTGTTGTCAGCGGCCAGGCCGACGGCCTGTCGGAGCATGGATTCAGCTGCGAGATCAAGCTTTACAACGACGAGCCCCGCATTGAGCTGAGCTATGCCATGAGGCCTCTTCCCGATCCCGAGGCGGCTTCATACTATGTTGCATTCCCGTTCGCCGGCGACCGCATCACTTTCGATGTACAGGGCGGATTCGTACGCCCGGGCGAGAACCAGCTCGAGGGAACGGCCAGCGGCTGGAATACTGTCCAGAACTTCGCCGCAGCCCGCAGTGACGGCTACCAGGCCCTTCTGTCTTCAAAGGAAATCCCGCTCATGCAGCTCGGAAACCTCCTGGAGGGCACATACCAGTACATCAAGAAATACGACAAGGCGCACATCTTCTCATGGGTGCTCAACAATTACTGGACAACCAACTTCCGCGCAACGCAGGGAGGCGAGATACACTGGAACTACACAATCACTTCCACTCCTGACAATTCCGACACCAAGGCTCTCCGCTTTGCCCTCGGCGACAGGGTGCAGCCTTACGGCCGTGCGATTCCCCAGGGAACCCCTGACAGCAACCCCAGCGAGTATTCCGCCCTCAGCCTCACATCTGACGGTATGGTGATCACATCCATGGCTCCGGCACGCAGGAAGGGATACGTCATCCTTCAGGTCCGCGAGACAGCCGGCACCACGCCCACGCTTGCGCTTTCACGCAACGGCAAGGCTGTGAAGTTCAGAAAGTCAGATGCCCTTGAGAAACCCTGCGGACGCCGTCTGAAGAGCCTCAAGCTTGCTCCGTACGACGACATCTTCGTAATCGTGAAAGCCCGATGAAATTCCTCTCCACTGCAGCAATCTTGGCGATAATGGCCCTCCCGTCACAGGCGCAGGGCCTTTCGCGTTATGTGAATCCTTTCATAGGAGCGTCGACTTCGATCGATGCCGCTGGCGTTTACCATGGCCTGGGCAAGACCTTTCCCGGCGCGGCGACGCCCTTCGGAATGTCGCAGGTGAGCCCTAACACCATCACCGGCGGCGACAACGGCCCCGGCTACAGCAGCGAGCATACCACGATAGAAGGCTTTGCCTTCACACAGATGAGCGGAATCGGCTGGTACGGCGACCTTGGCAATCTCCTTACTATGCCCACTTGCGGCAGGCTCCGCACCTGTGCCGGCAAGGAGGACGGCAGCCTCAAGGGCTGGCGCTCGGCATATGACAAGGCAGGCGAGACGGCATCGGCAGGTTACTATTCCGCATTCCTGAGCGACTACGGCATCCTCGCCGAGGCAACCGCGGCACCCCATGGCGGGGTCCTGCGCTTCACTTTCCCTGGGAACGAGGCCTCACGCATCCAGATAGACCTTTCCCGCCGTGTGGGCGGATGCTCGGACATGCAGCACGTGAGCGTCATCGACGAGCACACCATCGAGGGCTGGATGCTCTGCACCCCGGAGTGCGGTGGCTGGGGCGATGGCGGCGGCCAGGCCAGGTACACCGTGTATTTCCATGCCGAGTTCAGCAAGCCATTCGCAAGGCACGGCTTCTGGTCTGCCCGCATTCCGGACGGATGGTCAAGGCACAACCGCGACGTGGCAAGCCTCAGATATCAGAGGAGGGTCAGCCACTCGCAGGTCATTCGCGGCGGGAACGGGCTGGAAGGCAAGCACATAGGCTTCTTTGCCGAGTTCCCCACGACGGAAGGGGAGCAGGTGTGCATGAACGCCGCCATCTCCTTCGTGGATCTTGAAGGCGCCAGGAACAACTACAGGGCGGAGCTTGACGGAAAGACTTTCGATGACATCCACTCGGCTGCCGTTGCCATGTGGGACGACGCCCTGTCGAAGGTGTCGGTGGAAGGCGGCAGTGAAGACGACAGGACCATCTTCTATACCGCTCTTTACCATACGATGATCGATCCCAGGCTGTACAGTGACGTGGACGGCAGATACATAGGCGGTGACTACAAGGTGCACCGGACCGGTGAGCTGTTCAGCAAGCGTACCATCTTCAGCGGCTGGGACGTATTCCGCAGCCAGATGCCGCTCTGCACCATCATCAACCCCCAGGTGAATGCCGATGTGGTCAATTCCCTCACCACACTTGCCGAGGAAAGCGGCAGGGGCTATTACGAAAGGTGGGAGTTCCTCAATGCCTATTCGGGCTGCATGGTAGGCAATCCGGCGCTCAGCGTCATTGCTGATGCATGGGCCAAGGGAATCAGGACCTTCGACGTCAGGAAGGCATACGCCATATCCAGGACCACTTCGGAACGTATCGGCAACGGAAAGTGCGGATACACGCCGTCAAGCCTGTCCAGCACTCTGGAGAACGCTTATGGCGACTGGTGCGTGAGTGTGCTTGCCGATGCCTGTGGCGACGCTGCGGGCAAGGCCGAGTACCTTGAGAAGGGACAGGCCTACCGCAATGTGTTCGATGCAGGGTCCGGCTGGTTCCGCCCCCGTGGCGGGGATGGCGGATTCGAGCCCATGCCTGAGAACGGCAGGCTCTCCGAAGGCTACGGCTGCGCCGAGAGCAATCCCTTCCAGCAGGGCTGGTTCGTGCCTCATGACTTCTCCGGCATGGTGGAGCTCATAGGCGGGCGTCAGAAGGCGCTGGAGGAGCTGGACTACATGTTCGGCAACACCCCTCTGAACTTCCAGTGGAACCAGTTCTATAACCACGCCAACGAACCGGTACATTTCGTGCCTTTCCTGTACAACCTTCTTGGTGAGCCCTTCAAGACCCAGAAATGGACAAGGACCATCTGCCGGAATGCATACTTCAACGCGGTGGAAGGCCTCTGCGGCAACGAGGACTGCGGACAGATGTCCGCCTGGTACGTGCTTGCCTCATCCGGCATCCACCCGGTCTGCCCCGGAAGCACCAGGATGGAGATAACAAGCCCCATGTACGAAAGGGTGGAGTTCAGGCTCGACCCCGTCTATCACAGGGGAGACACGTTCACGGTGATTGCTCACGACAACAGCGAGGACAACATATACATCCAGAAGGCGTCACTGAACGGCAGGCCGCTTGATGACTGCTTCATAGACTACAGCGATATCGCCGCAGGAGGAACGCTCGAACTCTGGATGGGACCTGAACCCTCCGGATGGGGTGCCAATGAGGCCTGCATGCCCGAGAAAGAAAGATAGAATAATAGAATAAAAGACATATGTCAAGACACATCATTTCTGCAGCCCTTATTGCTGCGTCGCTGATGGTGGGATGCTCTCCCAAGCAGAGCGAAACCGCAGCTACCGAACTGTATCTCAACGAGAAAGCGCCCATAGAGCAGCGCGTCGAGGACCTTCTCTCGAAGATGACCGTAGATGAGAAGATCAGCCTCATGAGGTCGCTCGCACCTGCAGTCGAGCGCCTTGGAATCGAAAAGTACTATCATGGCAACGAGGCGCTCCATGGCGTGGTCCGTCCCGGACGCTTCACGGTATATCCCCAGGCAATCGGACTTGGGGCAATGTGGGATCCTGCCCTTGTAGAGGAGATTTCAGGATCGATATCAGACGAGGCAAGGGCGAGGTGGAATGCCCTTGACCAGGGCCGTAACCAGAACATCCCGTTCGCCGACGTGCTCACTTTCTGGTCGCCCACGGTCAACATGGCCAGAGACCCGCGCTGGGGCCGCACTGCCGAGACCTATGGCGAGGACCCGTTCCTCAGCGGACAGACCGGAGCTGCATTCGTGCGCGGTCTGCAGGGCTACGACAAGCGCTATCTCAAAGTGGTGTCCACCCCCAAGCATTTCGCAGGCAACAATGAGGAGCACAACCGCTTCGAATGCAATGCCGACATGCCCATGAAGATGATACGCGAGTACTTCCTGCCGGCTTTCGAGGACTGCGTGAGGGAAGGCCATGCCGAGTCCATAATGGCTGCATACAACAAGATAAACGGAATGCCATGCTCCTGCAGCCACTGGCTTCTGACCGACCTCATCCGTGGTGAATGGGGATTCGACGGATATGTGGTGTCTGACTGCGGCGGCGTAGGGAATCTGCTTTATACCCACCACTTTGTGGACACTCCCGAGGAGGCGGCCGCTGCCGCTCTCAAGGCCGGACTTGACCTCGAATGCGGCGACAACATGTACATAGAGCCTCTGCGCAGCGCCTATGACAAGGGCCTTGTAAGCATCGAGGACATTGACCTTGCCGTCCGCAGGATACTTACCGCAAGGATGCGCCTGGGTATTTTCGACAACCCCGAGCACAACCCATATGCACAGATTCCTGAGTCGGTCATCGGCTGCCAGAAGCACCAGGACCTTGCTCTCAAGGCAGCACGCCAGTCGATGGTGCTGCTCAAGAACGACGGCATCCTGCCTCTTGACTGCCACAGCCTGAAGAAGGTCGCGGTAGTGGGCATCAATGCCGCCAACTGTGTACTTGGTGACTATTCCGGCGTGCCTACCATCATGCCTGTCAGCATCCTGCAGGGCGTGAAGGACATCTGCGGCGACAATGTTGAAGTGGTTTACGCTCCCTGGGTCTCTGCCAGCAACGGAATGCAGGAGATGGATGAGAGCTGTTTCGCAGACGGCCTCAAGGCCGAGTATTTCGACGACACCGACTGGAATCACAAGACCGTTGAAAGGAAGGAGAGCGTATTGTATTTCGAACCTGACAACCAGGCTCCCGATCCGCTGGTTCCCGTTCATGAGGTATCTGTCCGCTGGACCGGCGACATCGTTGCCGATGCCAATGGAAAGTATGACTTCGAACTTGTACAGTTCGGCGGCATCTGCAGGGTGTATATCGACGGAAGGCAGGTGATGGGCCGCGATTGCCCTGGCGGCTGCTCGCTCGACTTCACCAAGGGCAGCAGGCATCACCTTGTGGTCGAGTTCTCGAACGAGCGCGACTACTGCCTCGTCAAACTCAACTGGAAGAAGCCCGGCAGCCATGCCGAGGAAGTATATGCCGACGCCATCGAGGCGGCAAGACAGAGCGATGTCGTGATCGCTGCAATGGGATATAACAAGACCATCGAGCGCGAGGGCCTGGACCGTCCCGACCTCAACCTGCCTGCAGACCAGGAGGCTTTCCTGAAGACTCTCAAGGCAGTCAATCCCAATGTGGTGCTTGTCCTTGTGGCCGGCAACTCACTCTCTCTCAACTGGGAAGACGAGAATCTCCCTGCAATACTCGAGTCGTGGTACGGTGGCGAATTCGGAGGACAGGCTGTGGCTGAGATTCTCTTCGGCAAGGTCAATCCGTCCGGAAAGCTTCCTCTCACCTTCTACAAGGGCGTGGAACAGCTCCCTGCATTCGACGACTATCAGGTAAGCAACGGACGCACATACAAGTACTTCGAGGGCGAGCCGCTGTATGAGTTCGGCTATGGCCTCAGCTATACCACTTTCCAGTATTCAGGCCTGAAGGTCTCACGCCACGGCAAGGGCTGGAACGTGAAGTTCGCGGTGGCCAATACCGGCGACGTGGCAGGTGACGAGGTTGCACAGGTTTATGTGCGCATCCCCGATTACGAGGGAAAGAGCCCCATCAAGGAGCTCAAGGGATTCAGCCGCGTGTCGCTCCGCCCCGGTGAGAAGAAGAACGTGACCGTATTCATTCCCGACAGCAGGCTGCGCTACTGGAGCGATTCGGAGAATGCCTTCAAGTACAGCAGCCTCAAGCCTGAGGTCATGGTGGGTTCAAGTTCGGCAGACATACGATTGAAATGATGAACGGTTTTGAAGAATTCGCCCTCTCGGAGCCTCTTCTGGAGGCTGTCCGGGAGCTTGGCTTCGAAAACCCGATGCCTGTTCAGTCCGAGGTCATTCCCTTCCTCCTTGGAGGGGGAGGGGACCTTATCGCGCTGGCCCAGACTGGTACCGGCAAGACTGCAGCGTTCGGTCTCCCGGTGCTGCAGAGGACAGACCTGTCGCAGCGCTCGGTGCAGACTCTTATACTCAGCCCGACCAGGGAGCTCTGCATGCAGATAGCAGCCGACCTGAAGGACTACTCCTGCCATCTTGACGCTCTCAGAGTCATTGCGGTGTACGGCGGAGCCTCCATCAAGAACCAGATCGACGAGATCAGGAAGGGCGTGCATATCGTTGTCGCCACTCCGGGCCGCCTTCTCGACCTCTGCAGGCGCGGCGCGCTCGATCTGTCCACGGTTGGCACCGTGGTCATGGACGAGGCCGACGAAATGCTCAACATGGGCTTTCTTGAAGATATCGACGCCATTCTCGCCGGGGTCCCGGAAAGCCGCAGCACCCTGCTCTTCTCGGCCACCATGCCGGAGGAGATAGAGAAACTGTCAAGGAAGTACATGCGCGAGCCGAAGGAGATAGTCATAGGCGGGAAGAACGAGGGTACATCCTCCGTGCGCCATATCTACTACACCGTCAGGGCCACTGAGAAGTACAGGACTCTCAAGAGGGTGGTGGACTTCTATCCCCGCATCTACGGAATAATATTCTGCCGCACCAAGGCAGAGACGCAGGAAGTGTCCGACAGGCTCATAAAGGACGGATACAACGTCGATGCCCTGCACGGCGACCTCTCGCAGGCGCAGCGTGACAATGTGATGCAGCGTTTCCGCCTTCACAACATACAGCTTCTGGTAGCCACCGACGTGGCGGCCCGCGGCCTGGACGTCGACGACCTTACGCATGTGATAAACTACACTCTTCCCGACGACAACGAGGTATATACCCATCGCAGCGGCAGGACCGGCCGCGCCGGGAAGACGGGCATATCGATATCGATCATCAACCTCAGGGAGAAGAAGCGCATACTCGGAATAGAGAAGACTCTCAGGCAGACTTTCGAGGCCGGCCGCATTCCCACGGGCAAGGAGATCTGCAGCAAGCAGATATTCAATCTCATGGACAGCCTCGAGAACGTCGAGGTGGACGATGAGGAGCTGCAGGACATCCTTCCCGCCGTGTACGGCAAGCTCGGCTGGCTCGACAAGGAGGAGATCATCAAGCGCCTGGTGTCCCTCGAGTTCCACCGCTTCCTTGCCTACTACCAGGACGACGAGGACTTCGAGACGGAACAGGACGGTTCAGGCCGCCAGAGGGTCATTGTCCAGAGGGAGGAGGGATTCACCAAACTGTTCATCAACATAGGCCGTATGGACGGAATGGGACCCAAGGAGCTGCTGGGCATGCTGAACGGATGCCTGAGGCATGAGGTTGAGGTGGGCAGGATAGACCTGTTCACCCGCTACACTCTCTTTGATGTGAAGGATGAGTTTGCCGACGAAGTGATTTTCCAGCTGAGTACGCTCAAACTGCGCGGAAGGTCCATCAAGGTCAGCCTGGCGACGGACGAGCAGATAGACCGCGGCAACAAGATCAACCAGAAGCCTGCCGGCGGAAAGAAAGACGGCAGGAAGAAGGAATGGAAGAAGAAGCGGCCGAAGAAATAGGGCTCTATTCTTCCCTTCCTGACTTGAGGATGGTGTTGTAACCTTCTATTATCTTTCCGAGGCCCTTGCGTATGGCTTTCCTGTTGTCGGTGACTGACAGGATCTCACCGTCAGGGGTGACGCATGCGAAGTAGTCCTTGAACGTTGTTGTGATGCCCTTGCACCTGGCCTCGCCTGTGAAACTGTAAACATGGTAGGCAACCTTGTCGAGGGAGTCTGCGGCGGCCATGCGTTCACGTATGGCCTCTATTCCCTTGAGCACGTCCTCGTCCTTCATCAGGGCGTCGAGTTTCTTCAGGGCATTCGTCTTCATGCCCTGACCCTCATACTGCTTCTGGAACTTGTCGTTCATGGAATGTCTGGCTGTGATGAGGCCCTTGCGGTAGTCGAGTTCGTCGGCATATGTGGTGGACTCCAGGAGTTCGAAGGTGTTGAAGCTCACTTTTGCGTCGGCGCCCACAAGGCGTACGATCTCTTCCCTGACTGCGTCCTTGTACTGGTCTGACCTCGGCCCTGAACTGCATGAAACAATGCAGATTGCCATTGCGGTGATGATGGACATCGTTCTCATTTTCTATCTTGATTGGATTTTGCTGACTTGCTTCAAAAATCCTGCCCGGATTTCTTTCTGAAGAGAACGACCATAAGCGGGAGGGCGATGAGCGCCATGGTGGCGCTGACGGGCAGGTAGATGCCGAAGTTGCACTTCTCCACCACGATATAGGTCACGAGCAGCAGGGCGGTTCCCATTGCGGAGGACAGCGCATATTGCTTGCGTATGTCGCCAGGCCTGATGATGACCCTGGCCAGGTTGGGGATGCCCAGACTCACGAATCCTATGGTTCCGCAGATGCTCACGACGCTGGTCACCAGCACGCTTGTCATGAAGAGCAGGCCCGCCTTAGATGCGTTCGATAGCTCGATTTCGCCCTTGTAGTGCATCGTGAGGCGCTTTGCGCACAGCAGAGCCACTGCGAGTCCGGCTGAGAACATGGCAAGGCTTGCCATGACGTCGGCGGTGGTGACTCCCTCCAGCTTGAAGTTGGCGGCGCCCCAGAGGTAGTACTGCCTGAGCAGGTCCCCCGTGGGGGCATTTGTCACGACTATGGTGCCTATGGATCCGACGAATGTGCCGAACAGTATGCCGAAAGTGATGAGACGCGACGTGTCGAGCCTGAGAGCGACGAGTGACACTATGACCGCGCATGCGGCCTGGCAGATGAAGGCCCCCATCGTCAGCGAGCACCATCCTGTCATGGTGGCGGTGGCTGCACCCAGACAGGCGGCGCTTCCCAGGCCCAGAGAGTAGATGTCGCCAAGCTGGTTGCGCCACAGGTACTGCATCTGCACGCCGCCGACTGGCAGCGCTATTCCGCAGAGTATGACATATAGTATGCTGAGCATGCCCGTTACTGATTGTCCATGTGCACCTGGATCTGCGTGAACGGGAACTGGATGCCGTTGGCAGGCAGGGTCCTGTATATGCTCTCGTTGGTGTCGAAGTAGACTCCCCAGTAGTTCTCGCTCCTGGTCCAGAGCCTGACCGTGAAGTCCACGCTGCTGGCCCCCAGGTTGGAGAGGGCTATGAACGGGTCGGCTGGAGCTCCCTGCTCCTTTGTGAGTATCCTGTCGTCGGCCTTGGCGATGCCGAGGATGGCCTCCTTCACGGCATTGGCGTCAGAGCCGTACTCCACACCTATTGTAAGGTCGACCCTTCTGTAGGGAAGCTTCGAGTAGTTGTTCACAGAGCCGCTCTGGAGCGGGCCGTTGGGCAGGATAACCACGCGGTTGTCGAGAGTCACGAGCTTGGTGGCCGTGATGTTCACCTCTGACACGGTTCCGGCGAAACCTTGAGCTTCAATGTAGTCTCCTACCTTGAAAGGCTTGAAAATCAATATCATGACACCGCCTGCAAAATTTTGAACGGTGCCGCTCAGTGCCATGCCTATGGCCATGCCTCCGGCTGCCAGCAGCGCTGCCAGGGAAGTTGTCTCTATGCCCAGGGTGCCTACCGTGATAACGATCACCAGTACCCACAGCAGGGCTGTCACAAGGCTGGTGGTGAACGAGACTATGGCAGGTTCGGTCTGCTTGCGTTTGAAGAAGCTCCTGAGGAACTTCTTGACCAGACGAATCAGCCATCCTCCCGCGATATAGATTAGAATGGCGGCAACCACCTTCAGGCCGAAGGTGATGCCCTTGTCCAGCAGGGCAGGCACCAGCTGGTCGGCCGGTACACTGGTCATACTGTCAATGGATGAAATGATGCCTTTTTCGATGTCGGACTTTCCGACGGTGTCAAGCAGAACCTTTCTGGTCTTTTCCAGGGCCAGGGAATCTGCGGCGAATCTGAGTATTGTCAACATGATCTGTATTTCACGCTGCAAAAATACGAATTAGCGGGGAATTTTACAAGGATAAGACGCCTTTGCGGGCCTGGAGTGCTCCGCATCAGGCATATTGGCCTGTGTTATCGTGTATGATATATAAAGCATTGAAAAACAATGAAAGAAACAAAATAGTACAATACTATAACAAAATTGTTATAGCGGTATTTTGCGGTATTTTTGAGCTGCTGGGAGGGCTGCGGGCCCTCTTTGCGGATGCGTTGCGCAATTCAAAAAGAAGTGCATATATTTGCAATGACAAATGCAGCTTATGGAAAGGAAAAGCAACGAAATTGCGGCCGTTATGATGTCTCTGCAGAACCCCGCGCAGGTGGACAATCTGTCCCGTTTCTTCAAGACGGGTCCCGGCGAGTACGGCGAGGGAGACAAGTTTCTCGGCATAAAGGTCCCTCAGACCAGGGAGGTGGTGCGGACATGCTGGAAAGGGTGCACCCTGCAGGACGTTGAACCTCTGCTGGAATCGCAGTACCATGAGATCCGCATGTGCTCGCTTTTCATCCTGGTGAAGCTGTTCGCGCAGGCTCGCAGGAATCCCGCGGAGCAGGGCAGGATCGTCGACTTCTATCTCGCGCACACGCAGTATATCAACAACTGGGATCTGGTCGACCTCTCGTGCCATGAGATCGTGGGCCGCTGGCTGCTCGACAAGGACAGGACACTGCTCTATGATCTTGCCCGCGGCGGAAAGACGATATGGGAGCAGCGCATTGCGATAGTGTCATGCCTGGCGTTCATCCGTGAAGGACAGGTGGATGACGCCTTCGCGATTGCGGACATCCTGCTGCATCATGAGCATGACCTCATCCAGAAGGCCGTGGGCTGGCTGCTTCGCGAGGCCGGCAAGAGGGATGGCCGGGCGCTGCGCGACTTCCTGGCGCCCAGATGCGGTACAATGCCCCGCACGATGCTGCGCTATGCGATAGAGAAATTCCCCGAGGAAGAGCGCCAGCGATTTCTGAAAGGATAGGTGCCCGGGCCCGTGGTGCGGCCCGGCATCTTTGCACTGCCATTTGAATTGCTAAATTGGCGGAAAAGCAGTACCTTCGTGCCATGATTCAAACCAGGGCATACCATCAGGCTCGATTTGACGTGGCTGTTGCCGAAGGCGCAGACCGCGTTATTTATGTGCTTGTGCCTGACGGTCTGCTCGCCGATGCGGTGAAGTGGGCCGAAAAGACGGCCGGCCGTACGCAGAGCACCGTCGTCGTTGTCAGCGGCATGGACTGGAACAAGGACATGTCACCCTGGAAGGCCGATGGCGTGATGAAGAGGGAGAAGGAGTTCGAGGGTGGCGCCCAGATGTACCTCAAGGAACTTGTCAGCGATTACGTTCCGTACATTGAGCAAATGTATAGGTTAAGCATCGCAAAACGCTATCTGATAGGTGTTTCACTTTCTGGTCTCTTTACCATGTGGACCCTCGGCAAGACCAACGTGTTCAGCGGTCTCGGCTCCATTTCGGGATCATTGTGGTTCGACGGGTTCACCGACTGGCTGGCAAAGGTCCCTGCGTTTCCTGAGGTCAAGGTTTACATCTCGCTCGGCGTCAAGGAAAAGAACACTGCCGACAGGCGCATGGCCACAGTCGAGGACCGCACGCGCGAGACCGTGGCCCTGCTTGAAAGCAGAAACGTGGATGTGACCTTCGAGATGGTCTCAGGCACGCATTTCTCTCCGATACTGCCCAAGTTTGACAAGGCCGTCGATTCACTTCTTGCCGGCGCTCCCGCCGAGGAGGCGGCATGACGGTCGAGCTTTCCGGACATTACGGCTACAGAAGAATAGTCAAGGCCATGACACCCATGGTGCTCATGATGCTGGTCACGTCGGTGTACAGCATCGTGGACGGCCTGTTCATCTCCAACTATGCAGGCAGCGACGCCTTTGCCGGAATGAACCTGGTGTGGCCTGCAATAGCCCTCGTGGGCGCCCTCGGCCTGATGATAGGCTCCGGAGGCAGCGCCCTGGTATCCAAGACCTTCGGCGAGGGTGACCCGGAGAAGGCCAACCGCATATTCTCGATGCTGGTGAGGCTCACCATCGTGGCGGGCATCGCCATAGCCGTGCTGATGTTCGTGTTCATGCCCAGGGTCGTGCTGTGGCTCGGTGCCGACGACGCGCTCCTGAAGCCGGCGGTCACCTATGGGCGGATACTCGTTTCCATCATGCCTTTCTTCATGCTGCAGATGGCGTTCCAGCCATTCTTCATGGTGGCCGAGAAGCCTGATCTGGGAACTGCAATGAGCATAGCGAGCGGTGTGACCAACATTCTGCTGGACGCCCTGTTCGTGGCAGTGCTCGGCTGGGGGCTTCCGGGAGCGGCGGTGTCCAGCGCCATAGCCCTGAGCCTCGGGGGAGTGTATCCTCTGCTCTATTTCTCGTCAGGGCGCAACAGGACCCATCTCAGGATGGTCCGCTGCGGGTTTGACTGGCGCAGCGTGGCCAAATCCTGCTCGAACGGCCTCTCCGAGTTCGTCGGCAACATAGCCCTGAACATCATTGGAATCTGCTACAACTGGCAGCTGATGCGCTACATCGGTGCCGACGGTGTGTCGGCATACGGAATAATCATGTACATGGGTTTTGCCTTCGCTGCCGTCTTCATCGGGTACAACATGGGAATATCCCAGGTCGTGTCCTACAATTACGGGGCGGGGAACAGGGCGGAGATACGCAGCCTGCTGGAGCGGAGCATGGTGCTTATCGCGATTGGCGGGGTTGCCATGGTAGTTCTGGCGGAGCTGCTTGCGCCCACCATAGCGAAGTGCTTCGTAGGGTATGACGAGCCTCTCTGCAATCTGTGCGTGCACGCCACCAGGATCTATATGCTGAGCTTCTTCATCTGCGGCTTCAACATGTTCACGTCGGCCTGGTTCACCGCCTTGAACAACGGTGTGGTATCGGCGGTGGCGGCCTTTGTGAGAACCCTCGTCTTCGAGCTTGCAGCCGTGTTCATTCTGCCCGCAATAGTGGGTATCGACGGCATCTGGTATGCCGTGAATGCTGCTGAAATCCTTGCCTTGATCCTTTCTGCCACTCTGATTCTGGCTTATCGGAAGCGATATGGCTATTGATGAGTGGTACTTGCGTAATTCGCTAGTAATCAAAGAAAGAAACAAGATAGTACTTTATGGTTACAAAAATGTTACATCGACATTTTTGCTGTCCTGAGGGCATTTTCTTACGGCATTTGCTATATTTGTGATATCAAAGTGAGCGCATGGGGAATCCCTCGCATCAATAAGCCAGGCAATGTTCACCAAGCAGGACATACGTGCGGCCGTCAGGGCTGCCAGGAAAGCTCTCCCGGAGGATGAGCTTCAGGCCATGTCGGTCGGAGTGATCGACAGGATACTTCAGAAAAAGGAGTTCTGCAATGCCGCTACCGTGCTTGCGTACTGGCCACTCCCGGGCGAGGTGGACCTGCGCCCGCTCATCACCGGGGGCAGCCGGCGCTTTGTACTTCCTGTGGTGTGCGGTGATGAGCTTGTGCTGAAGGAGTACGACCCGGCCCATATGGCCGAAGGCGCCTTCGGCATCATGGAGCCCGGACCGGAGGCCGGGACCGTTCAGCCTGACCAGATCGACTTCGCTCTTATTCCGGGGGTGGCCTTCGACCGTTCCGGCATGCGGCTCGGAAGGGGCAGGGGATTCTATGACAGGCTTCTGCCGTCGCTGCACTGCCACAAGGCCGGAGTCGCCTTCCCGTTCCAGATCTTCGATGCCGTCCCCTCTGACTCATGGGACGTTCCCATGGACTCCGTGATAATTCCCTGACATACACTCTTGACAAGAGAAAAATTTATTATACCTTTGCACTAACAACCCAGTTAAACAATACGGTTAATTCAAGAATATGAGAAAAATACCTATCATTCTGCCCCTCTTCCTTGCGTCCTGGTGCGCCTTTGCGCAGGAAGGCAGCGGGCCTATGTCGCTCAAGCAGTGTCTCGACTACTCGCTTGAGAACAACGCCGCCCTGCAGAAGGACCGTATAGGCGTTGAGATCGCAAACCAGTCAAGGCGTGAGATACTTGGCTCGTTGCTTCCGCAGCTGGGGGCATCGAGCCAGTTCACCTACAACATCCAGAAGACCAGATTCGCGATGCCCAACTTCATCAACGAGATGATGCCCGAACCCCTGCGTGATCCCGACGCGCCCAAGTACATGACCGTCACAATGGGCATGGACCTCAGCGCAAACTGGGGGGTGGCCCTGACGCAGCAGATCGTCAACTTCTCGCTCTTCAACGCCGTCGGGATTGCGAATGCCGCTGAGGAGATGGCACAGATGGGCCGCATGGCCGATGTCGACGACGTCATCTCCAAGACTGCCACCCTCTTCTACAACGCGCAGATCCTCGAGTACTCCCTCGGTCTGTTCGACGAGAGCCTTGCGGTGATGGAAAGGACCTCCGGCCTCATGGAGGCCAACCGCGAGCTCGGGATAGTCAGGACCGTCGATGCCGACAGGATAGCCGTCGCCAGGACAAACCTCGAGACGGAGAAGCAGTCGCTCAGGCAGGCCCTGGAAGTCCAGAAGAACCTGCTCAAGCTTGAGATGGGCTTCCCCATGGACCAGGCCATCGACATCGCTCCGGTTGACATCGACCGCATCGAGAGCATGATCTTCCTTGAATGCATGCCCAGGTTCAACGTCGAGGAACAGCTGCCCTTCAGGATCTTCCGCCAGCAGAAGGAAATGCTTGCGCTGCAGAGGAAGGCGGCAGTCGCCGAGGTGCTCCCGGTGCTGGTTTTCAACGCCAACTATTCCACGAACTACATGGGCGACCACTTCTATGGCGAGACCTACAACCACTTCCCGGTGTCGATGCTTTCCGTCAGCCTCAAGTTCCCCATCTTCACGGGCATGTCGAAGACCGCCAAGGTGAAGAAGGCCGGGCTCGAGCTGCAGAAAGCCGAGTACGACGAGCGCATGCTCGTGCAGTCCCTCACCATGGGCTACAACAATGCCAGGATGCAGATGGACCAGAACAGAAGCACCATCTGCTCACAGAAGCGCAACAAGGACCTCGCGCAGGATGTGCTCAGGGTTACAGAGGCCAATTACAATGAAGGCCTCGCCAACCTCTCCGACGTCCTCAATGCATCCTCTTCGCTCATCCAGGCGCAGATGAACTACATCAATGCCCTCAGCAACAGCGTCAAGTCCTATATCGACCTGAAGAAGGCCGACGGCACCATCAGTGAAATAAACAAATAAGTAACAGATAATGAAAAAGATCATCGGATTCATAATCGCCGCGCTTGTCGTGGGCGGAATGGTGCTTCTGCTTGTGGGCAACAGGAAGAAGGCACAGGAACAGACCTCATCGGTTGCCGCATCGGGCGGCACGGAGGTCGTAACCACCTGCAGGGTGTCGAGAGAGGTCTGTGACCGCAGCTTCTCGTCAAACGGCATCGCCGCGGCAGGCAGCGAGCTCAACTTCGTGTCAGAGGTGAGCGGACGTGTGGTTGCCGTATATGTCGACAAGGGCAGCCGTGTCGTGAAGGGCACGCCCCTTCTCAAGATCGACTCCGAGCTTCTGGAGGCGGACTACAAGGCCACCCTGGCATCTTACGAGGCTCTGAAGAAGGACGAGGAACGTTTCACCCGTTCCTTCGAGGCGGGCGGCGTCACGAGCCAGCAGCTCGACAACATACGCACTCAGCTTGTGGCTGCAGAGAGCCGCCTTGCCGTGAGCAAGTGGAAGCTTGACAATGCAGTCGTGAAGGCGCCAATAGCCGGCACCATCAATAACCGCATGGTTGAGGTGGGCGCTCTTATCGCCCCGAATGTTCCTCTGTTCGAGATAGTTGACAACAGTCATATAAAGGTTGTCTGCAACATACCCGAATCGAAGGTGAAACTCATAGGAGTCGGCCAGAAGGTCTCTGCCACAAGCGGGGACGCTGCCGGAAAGGTGTTTGCCGGAACGGTGAAGAGCGTTGGCGTCAAGACTGACCGCAGCCTCAACTATCCGGTCGAGATCCTGCTTGACAGGGACCCTGACCTCCGCGTGGGCATGTACCTCAAAGTCGGGTTCGATGCCAGGGAGGAGCAGACAGGCATACTCATACCGCGAAAGGCCGTCGTCGGCAGCGTGCTTGCAGCCAACGTGTATGTTGCGAAGGACGGAAGGGCAGAGCGCCGCGAGGTCACTCTTGGCGACATGTACGGCGACAGGATCGAGATCGTCAGCGGCCTCGAGGATGGTGACCAGATCGTCGTCGCCGGCCTCATGAACATCTCTGACGGAACTCCCATCAACGTTGTAAAGGCAGAATAACGATATGAAGATTTCAGATTTGTCAATCAGGCGGCCGATCTATGTGATCGTGCTGTTTCTGGTGATCGGCATACTGGGCTTCCTTGGATTCTCTTCAATGAAGGCCGAGCTGATGCCGAAGTTCACTCCGCCCTCTCTGAATGTCCAGGTCATCTATCCCGGTGCATCTCCTACCGAGGTGGAGAGCTCGCTTACCGTCAAGCTCGAGGATGTGCTGTCGTCGATGGCCGGAGTCGAGTCGATGCGTTCATACTCGTTCGAGGGCATGTCGATGGTATTCGTTTCCTTTACCTATGGAACCGACATCGACCAGGCTGTGACAGATGCCCAGAACAAGATCAATTCAAAGAAGGCTGCGCTGCCTTCCGGCATCCTTTCGCCAATAGTGAACGAGATGAGCGTCGATGCGAAGTCCGTCATGACCCTCGCGCTCAGTTCCAGCCTCGATGCTGTCGACTTCAGCGACCTCATCACACGCAACCTGGTTCCCGAGTTCCAGCGCATCCCCGGCATGGCCAAGGTGGAGTCGGTGGGTGAGCATCCCCGCGAAATCCAGGTGAACATGAACATGGCCGTGATGCGTGAACTGGGAATCACCCCTGTCCAGCTTATGGGTGTGCTCAAGGGCTCCAACCTCGATTTTCCGACCGGAAGCATCCAGGATGGCAGAACCAATACCGCAGTGCGCCTTACCGGCAAGCTCGAGAGCGTCGAGCAGATACGCGGCCTGGTGCTGATGACCATGCCCAACGGCACGCAGATCAGACTCTCCGATGTGGCGGATGTGGTGGAGACGGCTTCCGCAGTCAACACGCTCGCACGCGTGGACGGCGAGGAGGCTGTGCTCATCAACATCTTCAAGCAGGAGAATGCCAATGCCATCGACCTCAGCGATGCCGTGCATGAGACAATCGCCCGGCTGGAGTCGAAATATGCCGGCCAGGATCTCAGGATACGCACTGTTTCGGATTCATCTGAGTTCACGCGCGAGTCCATCAGGTCCGTGCTCATCGATCTCCTGCTCGCCATCCTGCTCGTGACCGTGGTGATTCTGGTGTTCCTGCACAGCTGGCGCAATGCGCTCATAGTCATGCTGGTGGTGCCGCTGTCGCTCATAGGTGCGTTCATCGGGATGGACCTTTTCCATTTCACGCTGAACATAATGTCCCTTCTGGGACTATCGGTGGTGATCGGCGTGCTTGTGGATGATGCCATCGTGGTCATCGAGAACGTCTGCCGCCATATGGAGATGGGCAAGTCGCCCCTGCAGGCAACCAGGGACGCCATGCAGGAGATAGGTTTCACCGTCATCACCGTGACCATAGTGCTGGTCATCGTGTTCCTGCCCATCGCGCTCACCAACAGCCTCGTTTCAGACATCCTGCGGCAGTTCTGCGGCGTCATCATCTTCGCCATACTCTTCAGTCTGCTCTCGGCCCTCACGCTCGTGCCTCTGCTCACGTCCCGCTTCGGAAGGCTTGACGTTCTCGACACCGGCACTGCCCGGGGCAGGGCGATGGCCTGGTTCGAGAGCATAGTGAGCCGCTTTGGCGGCTGGGTGGCCGGCGTCCTCCGCACGGCTCTCGGCCACAAGCGCTGGACAGGCCTCGCCGTCATCGCGATGACCGTTCTGGTGTGCGCCCTGTTCCCCATGGGATTCGTGGGATTCGAGTTCATGCCGAAGGTCGACCAGAGCGAGTTCACCGTGCTTCTGGAGATGCCAAAGGACATCTCCATCGAGAAGTCGTCCGCCCAGGTGGCATATGCCGAGGCCTGGCTCCTGGACCAGCCTGAGATCACCGAGGTGGTATCGATGATCGGCCTGACCAGCAGCAACAACGAGAGCAATCAGGGTACTCCTTATCTGGCCGAGCTCAGGTGCAGGATGGTTCCGCCTTCAGAGCGCAGCAAGTCCGTGCACCTCTACATATCCGGCCTGCGTAGGGCCCTTACCGACTACCTCGTGGATGCCAAGGTGCAGGTATATGCCGCCACCCTCCACGGCTCGGGCAACAATGCCGACATCGAGTATGTGCTCACCGGCCCCAAGGCCGATTCGGTGGCACTCTTCGGCGAATACGCGCTCGATGTGATGCGCGGCATTCCCGGAACACTCCAGCAGCAGCTGTCGACCGGAAGCGGCCGCCCGGAGGTCGAGGTGGTTGTGGACAGAGACAGGATGTCGGCGCTGGGACTGTCCCTCGACAATGTCGGGCTCACCCTTCAGATGGCCTTCCAGGGCAACACCCAGATGAAGTTCGTGCGCGACGACTACGAGTACAACATCAACATAAAGGCTGATGACTTCTACCGCAGCAGCATCGACGACGTCGCGAACATCACCTTCATCAACCAGCAGGGGAGCCGCGTGACCCTCGACCAGTTTGCCGATGTCCGCATCGGTACCGGCCCCAACCGTCTGGAGCGCTACAACAGGAACTCTTCCGTGACCATCAGCGCCAATGTCGTCGGCATCTCCGCCGGCCAGGCCTCAAGCCAGTTCTTGGAGAAGGTGTCCGGGAGAGCCGACAGTATGGGCGTTTCCATAGTGACCGCCGGCGACATGAAGTCAATGATGGATTCGATGAGCGTGTTCGCGATAGCCATACTGCTCTCCATCGTCCTCATGTACCTGTCGCTCGTGGTTCTGTACAACAACTGGATCGACCCTCTGGTGGTCATGTTCTCGATCCCGTTCTCGATACTCGGCGCCATTCTGGCCCTTGCCCTGTCGGCAACCTCTCTGAACATCTATGCAATGCTCGGTATTGTGATGCTGATAGGCCTGGTGGCCAAGAACGCCATCCTTCTCGTCGACTTTGCCAACGAGAGGCTCGGGGAGGGAATGGCCATGGACGACGCCCTCGTGGAAGCGGTGAAGCTGCGTACGAGGCCCATCCTGATGACCGCTCTCTCGACCATAATAGGCATGGTTCCGGTGGCCATAGCTTCAGGTTCGAGTGCCGAGCTCCGAAACGGCATAGGCTGGGTGATCATAGGAGGAATGGCCCTGTCGACCCTTCTTACACTGATCGTTGTTCCGGTGGTTTACAAGATATTGCACAGGAAGAAGGTGGCATAACGAAATTAGTGCTATCTTTGCCGCGATATGACAAAGGAGGAGGAAATACTGAAGGCGGCGGAAGAGGAGTTCTTCATGAATGGCTATGATGCCACTTCCACTGCCACGATTGCCAAGCGTGCCGGTGTGACGCACGCAATGGTGAACTACTATTTCAGAACAAAGGAGAAACTGTTCATGCAGATTCTCGACAACCACGTCTACGACCTGCTGAGGGCCCTCAAGCCCATCATGCAGGTCGATGGCAATGTGGCGCACGTGGCAGCCGATGCGGCTGTGGTCATCTTCGACAAGATGAACGAGGACCGCAGGTTCCCTTATCTGCTGAGCGACATCTCCAGGACACATCCCGACTTCCTCCTGAGGTATCGTGAGACCTTCGACACGGTGTGCCGAAGCAGCCTCGGGATGCACGTCCAGCGCCTCGAGAAGGGGATTGCAGACGGCAATGTGCAGCCCTGCACCATGCACGACATATACAGCACGGTGGCAACTCTCGCCACGGCGCCTTTCATGAACCTTCCCATTCTTGAGAACGTTGCACAGCTTTCGCCCGACATGATAGACAGGCACCTGCAGGAGCGCCGGGAAGAGATGGTGCGCATAATCCGTGCGCGCTATTCCACGGGAAAATGAAGCTGCCTAATCTATCCTGAACGAGAATTTCCTGCTGTAGTCTTCGCGTATGCAGACATCCAGACTCAGGTCCTTGCTGTTGTAAACCGATGACCACAGGGACATCCAACTCCAGTCCTCGAACTTCTGCGGGTCCTTGCCTGCGCGGCCCATGGCCTCTATCTCGTCCTTGTCATTGAACACGATGCGTACGTTCTTCATGTACTCCATGGCCTCGTCCTTTGACGGACAGGGATTGCACTTCAGGCTCTGGCAAAGCTGGTCGAAGCGCCAGTAGCCCAGCTCCTTCTTCTCCCATAGGCCTGTTTCCCTGTCAACACGGCTGCCCGGAGTGAGATAGAAGTTTGTTGACATGACATACGGTGCATCTTCGCCTATGAGATCCTGGGAACGCAGAACGTGCATCTCGTTATCGACATACTCCACAATGGCGCGGTCGCCGTCTGCATCGGCGAGGATGTAGTGAAGGTCCATGTCCTCGTTCTGGAAGATCGAGCGTATATCGAAGCGGTCCATCATGGCAATTGCCTCCGAAACAGTCTTGCAGTTGTCCAGCATAATGCGCAGGATCCAGTTGCTGAGTATCTTCGTCTTGCCGCGGTCCTGCATCGTGGCTCCGTATTCAAGCTGCATGAAGCTGGCCATGAAGCCCGTCTCGTTGATTCCGTCAAGCACGCTCATCGGTGCGAACAGGGTGATTTCCTGGTTGCGTACGGTGCTGAAGGGGTTTCGGGGGTCGGGATTTTCCAGCAGGGCGCTGACGTCTGCCATGCCTATCGATCTGTAACCCTTCTCAGGATTGGTGCGGACCATCATGTAGTAGCATCCCTTGACGGGATAGTCATAGTTGCGTCCGAGGACGTATCCACCATCGCTGCACTCTGAAGAGAAGGTGCTGCATCCGACGCCCTGTGTGCTGGCGTTCCGTATGAGGATGCGGGAGTCCGGCAGAAGTGTCTCATACATCAGCAGAAGTGCCTCCGGAAGGGAACCGCAGCCCTTCTGCATCATCTCGGGAAGTTTGTAGTCAGCGGTATAGTCCATTTCGAACAGATGCCCGTCAGAGCCCTCCACTGGCTTGATGCTCTCTATTGATGCTCTCTGCTCTGCAGTCCACTTGGCTGCATTGTCGGCATCGGGGTCGGACTGGCAGGCGCAGAGCGTTGCACCTGCTGCGAGAATGTAAAGAAACGTGCTAGATATTTTCATCTTTTGTGATTTGACTTCTTTTTGCCTTCCGGAACTGGCGTTTGATGCGTCTTACGATCCGGGCGCGGGACCTGAACCATCTGTTGACCATCTCCTCCATATCCTCGATTCCGTCCTTCGCAGACTTCTTCCTGCCGTTCTTCAATGTGAATTTCAGGTACGCTCCAACATGGCGTCTGATCTTTTCTTGATAGATCGAATCGATGGGGATAAGGATACCGGTATCCTCGATATCATTCATCAGGCGGTTCACCGATGTTCCGAACATATGCATCATGGGGGTGATGGAGATGTATGCCGAGAAATTGGGCGGTATGTTGACATTCCTCATCCTGGCTGCATTTTTCAGGAGCTTGTAGTCTTCCAGGATATCCGTCTGGTTGAGGATGAGGTCCATCAGGGCCGGATCCGACTGGGGAAGTACCGCCGTATCCTCCTTGGGGAAAACCAGTTTCTCTTTGTCGCCAAAGTGTTTCCACAGGAAATGGTAGGTCAGATCCCGGGTGATCTTGTCATATGACGGATAGATGGTGACCTTGCCGAATACATACAGCAGATTCGGGTTCTTGATGATTATGGCCATGAGTCCATCCCACAGATTATCCATCGCGAAAATCGACCTGGCTCCGGCTTTCGAACTTTGGTAGGCGGGGACAACGAAGTTCCGCCCAAGCTCCATCATATGCGGGAGATAATCCTCGATGAAATTCTGCGAGAAGTGGAACTGGTGGGCGCTTGCGAGAATGGGTTGGCCGTTTTCGTCCATTCTGGCATCCGAGCCGAACAGGAAACGGTATCCTCCTATTATGGCTTCTTCATCAGGGTCCCAGACGATAAGCTGCCTGTAGGGACTCTCCATGCTGTCAAACTCGTCCAGGTCAATGGCATTCCCGGTGCTGCCGCCTGCAGTGCGGAAGGACAGCTCCCTGAGCCGCCCGATCTCCCGCAGAACGTTCGGAGAGTCGTTACCTGTCACGACATATATTTCGTTGTTCCCCCTGTTGGTGTTGATCAGCTTCTTGTCTTTTGTGAGTTCGGCCTTGATCAGTTCGACGGGAACAGGATCGATTATCTTTTTCATAAAGGATATTATTGAACTATTTCATTGTCGCAGGCCAGGGATTTTCCAGGATCCCGGCCATGTCGCACATCGCGTGATGGGCGGTGTCGACCATGCGTTTGACCTCGGTCATCTTTGGCTTGCCCGGATCCGGGATTATCGGCTCTCCAACGTGGATGTCGACCAGGGGCTCGTCTTTGCAGATGATCTTTCGCCATCCGGTGCGCGGACGGAAGCTTATGACGAGAGGCACGATCGGCAGGCCATATCTGTAAGCCAGATTGAACGAGCCTGGCTTGAAGGGACGGATGGGGGAATAGAAATTCCAGCTGCAACTTTCGGGGAAGATGTGAATCCATGTCCTGTCGTCAACCGCCTCCCGGACTGCTTCCGAGAATTTCTTCAGACCGCCCGTATTGTCAGGTATGGGAATCCCGCCTACATGTTTCATTATCCACCCGTCATCACCCTTGAATGGTTCGGAGTACATGGGAATGCATGCGCGACGGAACGGCATGACCCGGAAGACGGATATCATATCCCATCTGTATACATGATTGCACACGGTCATGACACCGTTTCTGAGCAGGTCACGGTTCCTTTTGATATTGCTGCGTCCATGAACCCTCAAGCCATAACGCAGCCAGTTTGCCGGGATGGCAATGAACCAGACAACGATATATGTCAGGAAGCGTTTTACCTTGAAACCGAGAGTCCTGTCAATGAATGTGTAGCTCTCGTCGAAGCTGATGTCCTTGATCCGGCCTCTGATAGGGGCCATCCTGACGTATGGGTCGTCTCCGGAAAACTCACGTACAGGTTTGGGTATGTACACATCGTCACGGGTTTTCAGCCCTTTATATGCCGGGCCGTAACCGGAATAGTCCTTTGCCATTGTCAAAAAGCATTAATATTGCACTAAGGTACTCATTCCTGTCATCACTTCCAAGCATTCGTTTCGGATTTCAGGCCGCGGCAGCAATGCAGGAACTGAATTTCTGAATCATTTTTCGGGGGAATTCCCAAATTATTCGTAAATTTGCAAAATTTATTTCGTGTACTGAGCCCTGAAAATCAGAATGGTGAGATTCGATACAGTATTGTTCGACTTGGATGGAACTCTGACGGACCCCTCTCTGGGGATAACCAATTCCATCATGCACGCCCTTGCAAAGCGTGGTATCACCGTGGCTGAAAGGTCGTCTCTATACAAATTCATCGGGCCGCCGCTTCTTGATTCATTCCAGAAGTACTGCGGCTTTTCTGAAGATGAATCAAAGGCAGCGGTGGCTGATTACCGCGAATACTTTTCCACACGCGGACTTTTCGAAAATTCCCTTCTCGACGGCTGTGAGGAGACTTTGCAGACGTTGAAGGATGCGGGATGCCGCCTTGTCCTGTGCACATCCAAACCGGAGCCCTATGCTTTGAGGATACTTGAGCATTTCGGGCTCCTGCGTTTTTTCTGCAGCGTCTGGGGCGCCACGATGGACGGGAGGCTCAGCCGCAAGGATGAGATAATGGCTGAGGCGCTGAAGGATCTGCCCGCCGGCTGCACCCCGGTCATGGTGGGCGACCGTCATCACGACATTGACGGTGCCTGCGCGAACGGAATCCCTTCCATCGGGGTACTGTGCGGATTTGGGAGCGAGAAGGAGCTTCGCGATTCCGGAGCCAGCTTCGTGGTCCGGAGCCTGAGAGACATCTTACCTGTTGTGATAGAAAACTAAATTATTGACGATATGAATTTTCTTGAAGAGAGGATTGTGAAAGACGGAGCCCTGAAAGAGGGCAACATCCTGAAAGTGAATGGTTTCCTTAACCATTTGATTGATGTAGACATTACGCGTCACATGGCTTTGGAGTTCCAGAACCGCTATCGTGGAGAGTACATCACCAAGGTGCTCACCATTGAAGCCAGTGGCATTGCCCTGGCGTGCATGACCGCTACCCAGCTCAATGTTCCCATGCTGTTTGCGAAGAAATCGGCCAGCCTCAACGTTGACGGCGACATCTATTCTGCAAAGTGCTATTCCTTCACACATCAGAAAGACAATCACATATTCGTGTCCAAGAGGTATCTCGAACCTGGCGACAAGGTGCTGATCATCGATGATTTCCTTGCCAACGGTCAGGCCCTGCTGGCTCTTACCGACATAGTGCGCCAGGCCGGTGCCGAGGTCGTAGGCTGTGGCATTGCCATCGAGAAGGGCTACCAGGGTGGTGGCGACCTTGTCCGTGAAAAGGGCTACCGCGTGGAGTCGATAGCCATAATAGACGAAATGGATGCCGACAGGCACATAATCCGTTTCAAGGGAGATGACAACATTTATACTATCAATAATATTTAAAACCTTCTTAGTACAATGGAAGCAAAAAACGACAACCTTTACCAGCTTGACGGAAAGGTAAGCCTTGGTAAGGCAGTTCCTTTCGGCCTGCAGCATGTGCTGGCCATGTTCGTCTCAAACATTACCCCTATTATCATCCTTGCAGGAATTGTGGGCACTGACGGTGCTCTTACCGCAAGCCTCGTGCAGAATGCAATGATAATTGCGGGTATCGGTACACTCATCCAGCTCTATCCCGTGTGGAAGATCGGCTCACGTCTGCCTATCGTCATGGGTATCAGCTTCACTTTCCTCTCTCTTGCAATTGTAATTGCCACATCTCAGGGAATGGGTGTGCTTATGGGTGCCGTAATCGTCGGTGGTATTGTAGAAGGTCTTCTTGGTCTGTTCGCCAAGTACTGGATCAAGCTTATCACTCCTATTGTTTCCGCTACCGTTGTTACAGGTATCGGTTTCTCTCTCCTCGCCATCGGTGCCAATTCCTTCGCCGGCGGCCAGGGTGCTGAAGATTTCGGCTCTGTCAACAACTGGATTGTCGGTACCGTCACCCTGCTTTCCTGCCTTGGCTTTGCAGCATGGGGCAAGGGCTATGTCAAGTCCCTCTCTGTCCTTGGCGGTCTTATCGTAGGTTATATCCTCGCTGCCTGCATGGGTATGGTGCACCTCTCATTCGATGGCGTAGGTGTTGTCGCCCTTCCCGAGATCCTGCCCTTCAAGCCCGTGTTCAATCTTGGCGCAATCCTGTCCATCGTCTGCATCTTCCTCGTGTCAGCAACTGAAACCATCGGAGACACCTCTGCCCTGACTTCATCGGCTCTCAACCGCGACATCACCCAGAAGGAGCTCTCAGGCTCTATCGCCTGCGACGGTTTCACCAGCTCACTGGCCGGCGTATTCGGCTGTACTCCTATCACATCATTCAGCCAGAACGTTGGTCTTGCTGCCATGACTCACGTTGTCAACCGCTTCGCAATCGGAACCGGTGCCGCCATTATGATCATCGCAGGTCTTTTCCCTGCAGTCGGTGTGGTTCTCACCAGCATTCCTCAGGCTGTTCTCGGTGGCTGTACCATCATGATGTTCGGCTCAATCATGTTCGCCGGCTTCAATATGATCTCCAAGTGCAGCTTCTCTACACGCAACATGAAGGTAGTGTCACTTTCTCTGGCCATCGGACTTGGCTTCACCCAGGTTCCCGCCATATTCGACATCTTCCCTGAGATGTTCAAGACCGTGTTCGCTGAGAACTGCGTTGCAGTGATCTTCATCCTTGCACTTATCCTTGACCACGTTCTTCCTAACGAGAAGGACTGATCGATGATCGGAAACATCTGACTGGAGCGGGTATCCCGCCCAGTCGATAGTTATCATTCTTTATACTGTAATGGGTTGACTGAAGGCCTAAGGCCTGAAGGAGACCCATTACCTGTTGTAAGGCCATGAATCACGCGATAATCTGCCCTCGGGGGCCTTGTTTTCCATGAATTCTATGTTTTTGAGGAGAAAAGCCCGTTATTTACCGTAAAATCCTGATAGCAGGCAATTTCATGGAGGAAACGCCATTCGTGGCCACGGATGGTGCCATTTTATGGACGGGCAGACGACTTTCTGAACTGCGTTGCGCTCAAAGTTCGCATCAATATTCCTTCCTAAATCTGCTTGTCCATGGCATTTGCCGTATCTTAGCACGAAAAACAAACTCTGTGCGTAAAAAGGGCTTCCTGACGCACGGGAGGTCGCGAAAACCAACTTCGTGCGTAAAAAGGGCTTCCTGACGCACGGGAGGCGCCGAAAATAGACTTCGTGCGTGAAACGGGCCATCTGACGCACGGGAGGCGTCGAAAATAGACTTCGTGCGTGAAACGGGCCTTCTGACGCACGGGAAGCCGCGAAAACCAACTGCGTGCGTAAATAGCGTCTTCTGACGCACGAGAAGGCATCGGGCGCAGCGAGGAGGGCCTTCCCAAAGCCCCCCGCAGCTGCGACCCGAAGCAGGCGCGCCGCGTACCGCGAGCCTGCGTTGCGCTCAAAGTCCGCATCAATATTCCTTCATATTTTTGATTGGCCATGGCATTAGCCGTATCTTAACGCGTAAAAACAAACTCCGTGCGTAAAAAGGGCTTCCTGACGCACGGGAGGCGTCGAAAACCAACTTCGTGCGTGAAACTGGCCTTCTGACGCACGAGAGGTCGCGAAAACCAACAGTGTGCGTAAAACGGGCCATCTGACGCACGGGAGGCCGCGAAAACCAACTTCGTGCGTAAATAGCGTCTTCTGACGCACGGAACTATGCAAATGTCGGTTACGGCACGCCTGCTCCCTCAGTTTGAAACATTCGAGACTACGGATGGCGCCATTCCATGGGAGAGGACGGCTATCCGACGTTCTGCACATATACTGAAACAATCGGCAATTATATGTGCATCAAAAATGAGCATATCGGCCTCACAGGCGCGTCGGATGCGAATTATCCAAAATTGACCGCTCATATAATGATCGTTTTTCTGAGTATATGTGCAGAGTGTACCCCGCACCTCCCGCTCAAAGCCCTGAGAACACAACAGCTTCAGTCTCTGCGGATGGTCCTCGTTTTGGGCGGGGACTTTCTGCGATTCTATTCTATATCCTTCTGATTGATAGCATGTTATGAAATCCCAATGCGGAGGGCCCTCCAGAAAAACGGGGACCTTCCACACAGGAATTGAAAATACTGCCAGAACTCTCTGATTTTCATGAATAATTGCTAACTTCACCCCGATAACCTGCAATCCGGCAACAAAGGATATGAAATCATTTGCATTCTTGGGGCTCAGTGCCATTCAGGCAGAGACGCTTTCTGTCCTGCTGATCATAGCAGCGTGCAGTGCCGCCTTCTGCTTCATCGTCGGTGAGATTACGCGCAATAACAGCCAGATGGATAAACTCTGGAGTATCCTTCCCGCAGTTTACGCATGGGTGGTTGCCGTCAAAGGCGGCCTTGAGGCACGTCTTGTACTCATGGCAATCCTTGCCACTGTCTGGGGAACCCGTCTCACCTTCAACTTCGCGCTCAAGGGTGCATATACCTGGAAGTTCTGGACAGGCGAGGAGGACTATCGCTGGCCATGGCTGCGCAAACGCAAGGAGTTCCAGCCCCGCTGGAAGTGGGTGGTCTTCGATTTCCTGTTCATTTCCATCTATCAGAATCTCCTCGTTCTGCTCACCACGCTCCCTGCCGTTACGGCTATGGGTTCAGCCGAGCCCTTCGGATGGAAGGATGCCGCCGTTGGTATTCTCATGGCGTTTTTCATAGCCTATGAGGCAGTCGCTGATTTGCAGCAATGGCGTTTCCAGAGTACCAAGTGGGCTATGATCAACTCCGGCAGGAAGCTTGAGGAATTGCCCGCTCCGTACAACAAGGGCTTCAACACCACCGGCCTCTGGAGGGTGAGCCGTCATCCCAACTACTTCGCAGAGCAGTCCATATGGGTATCGTTCTACCTCTTCTCCATTGTGGCAGGTGCCGGCATTCTGAACTGGTCTGTATGCGGAGCCGTTCTTTTGATACTTCTGTTTCTGGGCAGTTCCACTTTGGGCGAATACATCAGCAAATCCAAATATCCGGAGTACGCAAAGTACATAAAGAGCGTCAACCGCTATCTCCCCGGGAAAGCCTATCGATCATAGTGGGATGCGGTGCCACGGTGCGCTTCCGTGGCGACTGTAGCCAGGGCTGTTTCCAATCAAAGTCCCATTACCATGACTATTGAACCGTTATGCAAGGAGCAGATCGAGAAGGCGCTGCCTATGGTCTGGGATGTCTTCTGCAAGTATGAGGCTGTGAATTATTCCGAGAGCGGAATCAGTGCATTCCGGGAAGCAATCCATGATCCTCGATATCTTCAGATGCTGACAGCCTATGGCGCGTTTGAGGAAGGACAGATTGTCGGTATTGTTGCGACAAGAAGCAACGGCTCCCATATCGCCCTGTTCTTTGTGAAAGGGGAATATCACAGAAGAGGCATAGGCAGGAAACTGATGGAAGAGTGCCTTGCAAACAGCAGCAGCGACCGCATTACGGTGAACTCTTCGGAATATGCCGTCAGGATTTTTTCTAACTTTGTGCAGACGGTCCTGATGTGAAAAGGACCTTTCAGATTCAGCAACATAATCAAAGATGGAATACATGAGAAATCTACACATTTTGAAGACGACCGCCCTGATGGCAGCCCTGCTGCTTGCAGGACAGACAGCCCCTGTGCATGCAGCGCAAAAGCCTGTGGCAGACGTCGACAGGTACGACCTGATATGGGACTCACCCTCGGGGGATGCTTCCGGCAGTATGCCGATAGGCAACGGCGAGCTTGCCGCCAACGTATGGGTGGAGCAGAACGGCGACCTCGTGTTCTATATGTCGAGGACCGACAGCTGGAGCGAGACAGGAGAACTGTACAAGCTCGGTCGCATAAGGGTAAGTTTCTCTCCGTCAATCACTTCATCGTCAGATTTCAGCCAGGTTCTGGACCTCGGCCACGGACGTATCGGCCTCAAGGGTGCAGGGCTGGATCTGTCGTTCTGGATCGACAGCGAGCAGCCCGTCATCCGCATTGCCGGCAAGTCCGCGCAGGGTGTCTGCGTGTCTGCAAAGGCGGAGGTCTGGAGAGACAGCCTCAGGAAGATCGACCCCTCTGACGCAGGCTCGCTTATCCGTTCGATGTCAGGATATCCCGACAGCCTGGACTTCTACTGCTACCCTGACAATATCCTCGACTGCGAAGACGCAGTGGTGGTCATGCACCATAACAGCTGCTCTTCATACGGCATGACTCTGGACCTTCAGGGCATCGATCTCGAGAACAGGGCGGCATATGACCCGTTCATGGACCGTTGCTTCGGATTCCGCATGGAAGGAAAGGGCTTCAGCAGGAAGTCTCCCCTCGAGCTCGAGAGCGACGGCTCAGTCAAGGACATAGATCTGCGTATTGCAACGGAATGCGGCATCTGCCACGAAGATGGCGAGTGGTCGGCAAAAGTGACCCGCATCAGCGAATCCGCCCCGTCATGCGGCAGGTCTGCAAGGCGGACCAGGGGATTCTGGCGCAGATTCTGGCGCAGGAGCTACATCTTTGTCCAGACACCGGACGCCGTGACCGGAGACCGTATCAATCAGGCATATATCCTCCAGCGCTGGGTCCAGGCCTGTGCAGGAAGGGGAGAGTTCCCGATAAAGTTCAACGGCTCCCTGTTCACGGTGGACCCTGTATTCACAGACCCGTCCTGCGACTTCAATCCGGACTATCGCCGATGGGGAGGGGACTACTGGTGGCAGAATACGCGCCTTCCGTACTATCCTATGCTTAAGTCGGGCGACTTCGACATGATGCAGCCGCTCTTTGAGCACTACTTCAGGAATCTCCCGATGATGAAGGCTAACGCGCGCGCCCTCTGCGGAGTCGATGGCGCCCTGAGCCCCGAGACAGCGACCGTTTTCGGGACATTCTGCTGCAACGACTACGGATGGGACAGGGAAGGATGCGAGAGTGCCCTGCCCGTAAATCAGTATATCAAGATGCACTGGAGTTCATCTCTGGAGATGATATCCCTCATGCTGGACTACTACGATTACACTTCTGACAGGAAGTTCGTGGAACAGAGGCTTGTCCCGTATGCCCGCGAGTTCCTGCGCTTCTACGACAATGCATTCGGCCGCGACGAATCGGGCAAGCTTGTCATCAGCCCGACTCAGAGCCTCGAGACATACTGGTTCGACGTAGTAAATGACACCCCTACGGTATGCGGCCTGAACGATGTGCTGCCGCGTCTGCTTGCACTTCCGGATGCACTTGGCACAGCCGAGGACAGGGTACTTTGGGAAAGCCTCGCTTCAGCTCTGCCGGCAGTGCCCCAGGGCACGGTCGATGGCGTGACGGTCTTCAATCCGGCCGAATCCTTCGACCCGCAGAGAACCAACTGCGAGAACCCCGAATTGTATCCGATATTCCCTTACCACCTCTGCAACATCAGCACCGGGAATCTCCAGGTCGGCAGGGAGTCGTTCTGGCGCAGGACCGAGAAAGCCAACATGGGCTGGTCCCAGGACGGCCAGGAGGCTGCAAGGCTCGGCCTGAAGGATGAGGCGGCCCGCATGCTGCTGGAGAAACTCGACAATGCCCACGACGCCTTCCGCTTCCCTGCGTACTGGGGGCCGAATTATGACTGGACTCCGGACCAGGACCATGGCAGCAATCTGCTTACCACTCTTCAGGAAATGGTACTCCAGACTTATGGCGGGGAGGACTATCTTCTGCCTTCATTCCCTGACGACTGGGGCGTGCGTCTGAAGCTCCACGGATTTGGAGGGAAGGTCGTCAGGTATTCCCGCAGCATAAACTGAACAGAATATGTCATTCCTTCTGAATCTGGCGGTACTGGCCAGCCTTGTCGTATATCCGACACCCAACCAGGCTTCTAGGGTCACGTTCTGCCCAAGTGTTACGAAATAATGTTATATTTGTCAGGCGATGACGGTTCGCAAGTGTGTTCAGGACAATCTTCCAGAAAATACTTATAAGTAAATGATAAAGTCAGTTGCTGTTTATCTTGGGTCCTCGGCCGCATCCGAGGAATATATGAACATCGCGTACAACTTCGGCAGGGAACTGGCCGGCAGGGGATACAGGGCCGTATTCGGCGGAGCCGAGGTCGGCACGATGAAGGCCTTTGCACAAGGGGTCCTGGATGCCAATGGAGAAATCCTGGGCGTGTTCCCGAAGGGATTCAAGGGTAAGCGCGAAGTCGCGGCACAGGGCAGGGACATTCTGATGAACTGCCTCACCAAGACCCTGGAAGTCAAGGATATGCCCGAGCGCATAGCCGTGATGGGGTCTCTGAGCGACTGCTGCGTCATCCTTCCCGGAAGCTTCGGGACCATGGAGGAGCTCTTCTTCCTCGCTGTCGACAACGAGATAGGCATCCACGACAAGAGGGCGTTCGTTCTCAACGTGAAAGGCTACTACGACGGCCTCGAGGCGCAGATTGCCACGATGAAGCGGGAACACTTCCTGCGTGCCGACAGTGACGTCGTCACCTTCGTGCATTCCGTCGAGGAACTGTTCGACGAGTTGAAAAGGGCATGACCCCGACGGTAGAATACGTGGAATCGAAGATAGGGGAGTTCAATGCCCTTGTCTTTGGCTCCTGTCTTCCACCGATTTCTGTCAAGCTCTCCAAAGCCAGGTCTTTCCTGGGGAGGGTGGAGTACAGGAAGAAGCGCAGCCTGTTCGGCAGGAAGCCTGACAACCTGCAGATCCTGATGCGCATCAGCACAGCCTTCGACCTTCCTGAAAGGGAGCAGGAGGATGTGATCATACATGAGTTGATACACTGCTATATAGCATTCAAGGGCCTCAGGGACAGCTCGACGCACGGCAGGCTGTTCCGCTCCATGATGGAAAGGATAAACCGTGAATATGGCCGGAACGTAACCGTCAGCCACAAAATGGCTCCCGGGGCCGTGAATCCCCGACTTCAGGAGGTGCGCCTCAACTGCATATGCGTGAGTCTTCTGAAAAACGGCCGATGGGGTGTCACCGTGTGCACCGAGGCCATGATGAAAAAGCTGGATGGTCTGCTTCCGAGGTATTATGCGATTCAGGAAAGGCACTGGTACACGAGTACCGATCCTTTCTTCAACAGATACCCAAGGTCAAGGACCGCAAAGATATATAAGATCAGCCGCGAGGACCTCGATGTCCATCTGCCTGATCCCGATAATAAAAACAACATTTTGTGAAAAGATTGAAATTTCTGTCATTTTCTATCCTGCTCATGGCTGTATGCTCATGTAACGGCCGTATGTCTGACTGTCAGGATACACGCACTTACCAATTCAGTGATTCGTGCAAGTTTGTTTCTTTGAACGTCATGCTTGAACTTCCGGCCGGAAAGGATCCCGTGTCGCAGAAGATCAGGGAGGCACTCATCGCTGACTTCGTGATGAATTCGCAGCAGCCTGCTGCCGACGGCGGCCAGACTCAGGTCGCCCAGCCGCTCTTAGGGGACGGATATGACATCCAGGCTCTGGTGGATTCCTGCGGAAAGGCTACCTACGTCTATCTGCTTGCCAGCGCCGAGGAGGTCTGCAATGCCAGCAAAGCCTACCTCGACAAGGATTCCACACTGACTCCGGAAGAAAAGGAAAGGATATTGAGCGAGGCCCCCCAGTGGGAATTCGACCTTAAGGTCTGCAGGCAGACTGAGGCCTCGAATTTCGTGGTATACAATTCTTCTGCCTATGTCTACTACGGAGGCGCACATGGAGGTGTGACGGGCTCCGGCAGCCTGACCTTCGACAAGGCCACCGGCAGCAAGATAGACCGCTTCATCAGGAACGACGCGACCGGCTCGATCCAGCCGCTCCTTCGCGACGGCCTGCGCCGCTATTACAAGGGATGCGGAGAGGAGCTTTCTGACAGCGAGCTCATGGAGCGCCTCTTCATCGAAGACAGCGCCATTCCTCTTCCGGTGGATGCCGCATGCCCCAATGCCGCGGGCGACTCTCTGATATTCACATACAGGCAGTATGAGATTGCCTCATACGCCGACGGAATGCCGAGTTTCGGCATACCGGTAGGTGAGCTCGGATCTTTCCTTACCCAGGAAGGCCTCAGCCTGCTTTGTGAATAGGGCGTGGTATAGCTAACTTAACATAATCAAAATAGGAAGGTTCTTATTTACATTATGTAAAGATGCTTCTACCATAAATTCCTTTACTATCACCGAGTTTACCATTTACCCTTATTTAGCAAATCAGTTCGTAATTTGGAGAATACTGCGCAAACTGCCCCCTCTTGGTCCTTGAAAGTGGCCACCGTAATTTGAAAAATTTCGCGCCACGCTGCGCTTGAATTTCACGCAGGTATCCTATGATGACATGCCCATGTGTGCTTTTTCATATCATCGTACGATAGACTCGGGACAAGAACAGGGAGTGTCTTCTTTATGGAATAGCTGCCGTTGAGAGCCTTGCTGTAATAGTTGATCGTCCCGCTGCTTTCCTTATCGAAATCCCAGCTTTGATAAAGTTCCTTATTGGACCTTAATAGGTCAACTACCCATCAGCTAAAGACTGATGGGCTTGTGACTCCTGTATCCTCGGTTGCTCCGTACCCTTCAGGTACTCCAGACCAAGCTGATACAGATTCATCGCACCGATTCTATCATCATCGGACCGATAGCCGCAGTGCGAACACTTGTAAACATGATTTGACCTGTCACGGCTATGCTTGTCTATAGCACCACATACCGGACACCTCTGACTGGTGTACTCCGGACTCACCCTGACGACCTTCTGGCCGGCGAGGGAGGCCTTGTACGTCAGCTTCTGCTCCAGGTCGTAGTAGGACCACGATACCGTGACGTAGCGGTCCTTAGTCCTCACGCGCTCCGTCGCTCCGCGGATGCCCGTGAGGTTCTCCAGCACGAACAGTGGCAGATGTCGCAGTCGTCGGCATCCTCAAAGCCGGCCATTATCTGGTATATCCTCTGGCGGAGCATCTCCGTCTGGCTGTGAAATCGACCGTCACTTTCTTGCCCGCCACGCTCTCGAGTTCAAACAATGTCGGAATAGTTTGGTAATCTGTGGAAAAAGAGGTAATTTTGCTCATGAAGTAAAGGAAAAAATGTTTTTGTTTCCGCACCACAAAAATAACATTTAATCCTCTGATTACCAGATAATTATGAACCGGACAAAAAGAACCCTGACTCTGTTTTTTCTGACATTCTTCGCCTGTATGGCAAATGCTGGGAATAACCGGGACATCAAATTGACGACCAACGGATTAAGTATGGAAATAAACATACATCAGAACCGGTCGGCATCGTTGACATCACTTTATCAATGGCATTTTACGGATGCCAGCTTATTCAAGATAGTCGTCAGGAACAGTCATAACGACCAGACAGATACACTTGTCTCGAACAGGGAATGGGCAGAATTGAAGGTAAAGAAACACGGTTTATCATATGTGCTGACCTTTTCCAAACCAAGGGACATGAAGGATGCCGACGGTCTTTCCGTAAGCATGAAAATCCAATTGCCTGATACACGTTGCACCCATTGGTACGAAAAGGATGCCCTGCGGTTCACTTGGGAAGATTGTCACCTGCCGGAGACATACACGCTGGAATCGGCCACCCTGCTCCCATTGGAGATAGAAAAGCTGGCCATGGAGAGTCATTTCTTCTATCCCTACGCTTCGGGTATTGCCGGTACGTCCGAGGAGGGACACGATGCCGTGTATATGCAATATCCGGCCGGCTTCGGTGCCTCCATGCCTTGGTTCGCTTTCTGGGACAAACAGGGTGGGGGACTCTACATTGGTGCTCACGACAGGAATGCTACACACAAGGAGCTCTATTTCGAGGCTGAGCCCAACGGCACTACACGACTCGGCATGACCTATCCCGGTACTGACAACCGGGAATTTGCACCGTGTGAAATCGTCATGGCACCCTTCCGTGGCGACTGGTTCGACGCAGCCATGATGTACAAGGAATGGATGAAGAACGAATCGGCTTGGTATCCGGGTGAACTGCTGGGTGCTGAGGGCAGGAAAGACACGCCGATGTGGATGAAGGAACTGTGTATATGGTTGAGCGGAGACGGTTTCGACAGGAGACTGGAGGATTTCCAACAGGAAATGGGCGTGCCCGTGGGTCTGCACTGGTATAATTGGCACCGGATTCCGTTCGACAACGACTATCCCCACTATATGCCCACTAAGGAGGGCTTCAGGGAAAGAGTCAAGGAACTGAAAGAGAATAACATTTATGTCATGCCCTATATTAATGGCCGTCTGTGGGATACGCGCGACCATGTCATGTCAGATTCCCTCTTTACGGCTCAGGCGCTCCCCGCTGTCTCCAAGCAGAGAGACGGTAATCCGAACGTTGAAAGCTACGGCAGCAAGGAGGTCGACGGAAGCGAAGTGGTACTGGGTGTCATGTGCCCTGCCACAGAGGTATGGCGCGACAAGATGGCTGAGGTCGTCCTGAAGCTGATAGGGGAGGAACAGGTGAATGGGGTCTATATGGATCAGATAGCAGCCGCTCCACCCAGGCTCTGTTTCGATGCCACTCACGGGCATTCTACCGGAGGAGGAGATTGGTGGACACCGGCCTACCGTGAGCTGCTGGCCAACATCAGGGCAAAGATGAACCCGGAGGCCATCCTGACGACCGAAAGCAATGCCGATGGTTATGTGAACGAAATGGACGGCTACCTCACCTGGCAGTTCCAGCATGAGAACCAGGTGCCGGCTTTTGCTGCCGTCTATGGCGGAATGATTCAGCTTTTCGGCCGTAGCTACACACTGAACGACGCGCCTCTTGCCAACAGAATGAAACTGGCTCAGTCTCTCGTCTTCGGCGAACAGTTGGGGTGGATGAGCATAGACATCCTTCAGGACAAGCCTTTTATGACCTACCTGAAAGACGCAGTACGCAACCGCTATCTCTACCGCGAGTTTTTCTATCGGGGCGAGATGATGAAGAGCCCGAAACTGATTGGCGAGAATCCTCTTTGTACCGCTGTATGGACGTTCTACGAGAAACACGAGATGACCCAGCCGTCCGTTCTGTGCGGAGCATGGCAGATAAAGGCTGAGGGACGGAAACTCTATCTATTCACCAACTATTCCGACCGTCAGGTGACACTGGACATAGAACCGGCCGAGGGAGATTCTTTGGAACCATTCCGCCACACCTTCGCTCCCGGAGAGGTCTATGCTTTTGAGACAAGATAAGGCGCAATAACATTTTGCGTAAATTCGCATGTCGCAGTCGTCGGCATCCTCGAAGCCGGCCATTATCTGGTATATCCTCTGGCGGAGCATCTCCGTCTGGCTGTGCACGACCATCGGTTCCCAACGGGGATCTTTGATGCACTGCGATATTTTTCGTAAAGAGGAATTCCCAGAATATAGGGTGCAACATCGTCATCTTAACATAATCATAATTGTGTAACAATGAAAAAGATACTTATCCCGGCCTTCGCGGCACTTGCCATTCTGGCAACTTCATGCACCAAAACTTCGAAAGGTGCATACAAACATGTAGTCATACTCGGCGTCGACGGTGCCGGAGCATGGTTCAGCGAAACAACCTCTCCAAACACATTCGCCATCAGCAGCGAGGGCACTTCCGCATATGATGTCGTGACCAGCTTCCCGACCATCAGCGGCCAGTGCTGGGGCTCCATGCTCCACGGTGTCCTGCCTGAAGACCACAAGCTGACCAACGAGATTGCGTCCACGGTACCGTACGATACCGAGAGCCCCTATCCTTCGATCTTCAGAGTCGTCAGAGAGGCCGATCCCGATGCTCCTCTTGCCTCCTTCTCCCATTGGGGCCCCATCAACATCGGCATAATCGAGAACAACCTCGGCGTGGTAGAAGGTACGGGCAGCGATCCTGTTGTAAGAGACCAGATCCTCTCATACCTTGAGGGCAACGACCCTACCCTCCTCTTCATACAGTTCGATTCCGTTGACGGAGCCGGCCATGCAAACGGCTACGGCACTCCTGGCCATCTCGCTCAGATCACCACGGTCGACGGCATGATCGGAGAGATCTACGATGCCTACAGGCGCAAGGGCATACTGGACGACACCTTGTTCATAATCACAGCCGACCATGGCGGTACCCCTGACGGCAGTCATGGCGGCGACACCCCGGCCGAGCGTATCGTATTCCTCGGAATCCACGGCAGGACAATAGCCCCCGGCGGAACGATAAGCGGTGCCGAGATCAGGGATATCCCTGCAATCGCCGCATATGCTCTCGGTCTCGAGGCGCCTCAGACCTGGACCGGCACCATCCCTGCAGGCATCTTCCCGGAGATCAGGTAAGGCTGCGCACTGTCAGTTCCATAATGGCCACCGGCATGGTTCGGTGGCCGTATTGATTTTCGATATGAGATTGGTAATCCAAAGAGTAAGGAATGCGTCGGTGACCGTTGACGGGGAACTCGTGTCACGCATAGGCGCAGGGCTGTTCATCCTTGTGGGCGTGGAGGACGGCGACACGGAAGCAGACATGGAATGGCTGGCGGCCAAGGCTGCAGGGCTTCGCATATTCAACGACGATGCGGGAGTGATGAACCGCAGCGTCGTCGATGCCGGAGGCGAGCTTCTGGCCGTGTCACAGTTCACGCTCACGGCATCGACAAGAAAAGGCAACAGGCCTTCGTACATACGTGCAGCTGGTCACGATCTTGCCGTGCCGCTGTACGACAAGTTCTGTTCCCGCCTTTCCGAAATCGCCGGAAGGCCTGTACAGAAAGGTGTTTTCGGAGCCGACATGCAGTGCGCCCTTGTCAACGACGGCCCGGTTACAATCATCATCGACTCAAGGATCAGGGAATAGGACCGTTCCAAAAAAGATTTGTAAATTTGACGTCATGAAACGTTTTTTTCTATTTGTCGCAGTAATGGCTGCGGCCATCTCCTGCGGGCAGAGATCCCAGACCGCAGACCCTGATGTATTCTCATTGCAGGGCAAGACAGACACTCTTCTGTTCAATCAGGTGCCTTTCAAGTGGAAGGTGACCCCACGTTATGACTATTCCAAGGTATTTACTGCCAAGCTGTTCCTCTGCCAGGCTGAGTTCAACGGCGATTTTCTCGGAAGGTACAAGGTCCGTGACAACGGCGGGAAGACGGTTTACCTTACCATCGACCAGGCATACGAGCTGATCAAGGGCATGGACCAGATCACTTTGGGAATACCGAAGATTGTCTATCTCGTCGGCTGGCAGTACAACGGCCATGATTCCAAGTACCCGGCTTTCTTCGAGGGCAACGAGGCTGTCAAGCGTCCGGAGGACGAAGATGCCATGCAGAGCATCCGCTGGCTTATGGAGGCAGCGAAGGAATACAACACCACAGTCAGTTTTCACATCAACATGTTCGATGCCTTCGACGACAGCCCCCTGTTCGAGAAATACAAGGAGGCGGATGTGCTTGCCAAGAATGAAGACGGCACCCTGATGCATTCGGAATGGGGCTATAAGGTATGCTACCCGGCTGAATGGGAGAAGGGCCTTGCACAGGAGAGGATAGACAGGCTCTGCAGCCTCCTTCCCATCGCCGAGGCCGGGACCATCCATGTGGACGCATTCCATCAGACCGCGCCCGTCCCTTTCATCGACAAGGACGGCGAGTATAAGGTGAAGATGGTCTCCCCTGTCAGCCCGGGACACAAATACACGGCCGAGCAGGACATGGAGGCCAGGGCGAACATTGTGAAATATTTTGATTCCAAGGGCATTGACGTCACCACGGAAGGCGTATGGAACATGGATATCGGCGACATCACCGAGGGCTACTTCCCCATGTATTTCCATTTCAATTCAGAGGAGATGAGCCTCTCTCTGACCGCATCCCAGGCCAATGGTGTCAATTGCGGTACACGCGCATTCGGAAGCAACATCAACACAGAATCGGCTTTCAAGGACGCGGAATCAACCGAAGCCGGGTTCGAGGAGTTCAAGAAGGGATTCTGCCAGAAGAGCCTTGTCTACCAGTATCTGAACACCTTCGGCCGCAAGGCCCTGATAAAGGATGAGAATGACAACTGCATCGGAGTTTTCGAGGATGGAGTAAGGACGCTGTATGATGATGAAGAGGAAACCACGTCCGTTGCGAAGGACGGCATCATCCTCGTTGCCGACGGCGATGTGTTCCTCCCTGCCGTATGGCTTGGCAATGAGAATATCGTCGCTTTCTCTGAGAACGGCTGCACATCCAGGACCTGGACTCTGCCTGCCGGCGTGACTCTCCCTCGCAATGCCAAGGCTTGGACCATCTCTCAGGACGGAAGGACCGGGTTCACCGACTTCAAGATCAAGGGCCGCCAGGTTACCCTTACTCTCGCTCCGGGGCAGATGGTGCTTATTGCCGGAAAGTAATCTCGTGTATCCCGGCGGAGGCTATCTGGATATCCTCCGCCTCACCAGAATCCTTGAGATAAACCGAAATCCTGTCGGGGCCAGCTGTCTGGACGGTCACGGTCCAGCCGCTGGCGTCCTTCTTTATGTCGAGGACATCAGAAGTGTTTGCCCAGGCACATGCGGCGAGCCCTTCGGCCATGCGTATGGTCTTGATTTCGAACGGATTTACGCCGATCTCGAAAGCCTTGTCGCCGTACATCAGCCTGAAGCGTTTCGGCTGATGGCTGTACCAGTCGGCATCGATCACGTATGCGGTCCTGAGACCGCCGTCCTGCCATATGGCGAAGTCCACTCCCTCCATCGCGTCGATCCAGCCTGAATCCGGCTCTGATGCCACCGCAAGGTCGCTCTGCGCCTTCATTTCGGCCAGGTAGTCCTCGCGTATCGATTCCGAAGACGGATATTCCTTCTGGGCATAGAAGATGATCCTGCCCGCTCCGAACGGGATGACGTTCTTGCCCTGGAGGCTTCTGTAATCGTCCCCGAGCATCTCCCGCAGGGGCGCGTCATCTTCGGGGAAGGCCGGCACCATGTCGGGCTGGAGGCATGCGTTGGCATGGGCGGCACTCATGATGAGCGTGCCTCCGCCGTGTACGAAGTCCCTGAGATGCTCGAAGTCCGCCCTGGAATAGGTGTTCCATCCCAGGAAGACGGCGAGCCTGTATCTGCCCAGCACATCCATTGGGGCCTCGATGGGAACGAAGTCCACGGGGCCGTATGGAGAGTATGAGAACTCCCTTGAACCTCCCTGGGCCTCACCCGGGTTCACCTCCCATGGATAGTACAGGCTGAAGAGCTGATAGCTGGAAATCATGTCGCCGCATGCCCACTTGTCTCCGTCCTGGTTCCAAAGAGAAGCCATCCCGAAGAAGTTCCACGGGTCGTTCCTGCCCTGTATGATGGCAATGGGGGTATGCAGCTCTCCCCTGCGGTCGTGGGTCTGGACATAGTCCATCATCAGGTTCTGGGCTTCAAGATGCTTCCGCCCGGCCTCGCAGAAACGGTCCATGTCATACTCGGTCTTGTAGAGGGCATCCTCTGTGTTCAGATGGGACGAGCCGTGCATGTATGCGACGGCGTGTGACATGAAGAGCCGCAGCGGGCTCCTGGGCAGGCTTTTGTAGTCATATGACCACTGCATGGCGTGGAGAGAGCCGAATTCGGGCTTTGAATATGCCCTCGATGCGCCTCTGAGGCTGCACATCAGGATGTCGTCTGGGCCGTACATCATTTCGGAGCCGAGCCAGTCGTAGCCCGCCTGGTAGAAATACCTGAACATCACTGAGGGGCCTGTGTGGCGGGTGCTTTCTCCCTTGGAATACCGCAGGTTGTCCACGAAGTACTGTGCGCCGTCGGCCATGTCCCTGACGCGCTGCCTGTCATAGTGGATGTATGTGCCATGGTCGGTGTAGATGGGAGGACGCTTCGCGAAGATGCCGCCATACGGGCGGTTGCGGGCAGCGAGGTCGCAGAAAAGACCGTAATAGTTGAAATGAAGCCAGTAGTAGTAGCCTCCGTCATTCTCGTGCGCCTGCTTCCCGGCAAACATCGGAGATGCCAGCTCGCTGACGCCCGGGTTGATGTCCAGCCCGGCGAGTGTGCGTCCCTCGACCATCCAGGCATAGGGCATCCTCAGGTCGCAAAGCACATCGAGGGTGGCCCTGAGGTTCGGCCTGTCTATCCTTCTGTTGCCGCTCCACTGATATGAGGGGCGGAACTGCATCATGGTGCCGGCGCGGCTGGAGGTGTACCATTTGAGGTATCTTGACAGCTCCGGGCCGTCCTCCATCGGTATGTAGATGTTGTCCCCTACCGACATTTCGACCCTGCGGCCGGTCCGGTTCAGTATCTGGGTGATGGCAGCCGTTTCCGTACGCGTGCCGTCGGAGATGCGCAGCTCCACGTCGGGAGAGGGCTTCAGGGCCTTGCACCTGAGGACATGCAGTCCCTTGTCGGGGAATGTCACGCTCTGCACGCGCGGAGAGACAGCTTCCGCGGCGTCAAGCGTCAGTGTCACGTTCTCGCTGTTCGTCTCCACAAGGATTCCGAAGTCGTCGCCCTCGCGCACGAACCTGGGGACGGAGATGAGCTCGAACGGCCTGGCGGTCTCCCATATGAGGTCGATGCTGTGTATCTCGTACGGGAAGGCGGCTCTGTGGGGCTCGGGATTGAGCGCGAGTTCGATGCTGCCTCCGTCAAGGGCATTCTCGGGAAGCGGGACGTTGAAGTCAGCGACGTGGGACGATTTGTCGAAGATCTTGCCGCTGAATACCGTCTCGCCGTTCAGGGATACAGTCCAGAACGGGAAGAACCTTTCGCAGAGGTTCATGCCCACCCAGTAATTGGTGTCGCCGTTCCTTTCGGTGTGATTGGTAAAAGGTTCATGCCAGACGGTTTTTCTGCCTGTCCTGAACGATGGGGCTTCGAGCCAGCATTCACCGGAAAAATGGGCGCCTCCGACTGATACGAGGACGCATGCGAGGTCCTCAGGAAGGGTCAGACCGCATTCGATGGTCTTTCGTCTGAGGCTGCCCTCAGGTATGGCGACAAAGATGCTGGAATCGGGCTTGTCATAGATGTCGAGTTCCGCGCGCCCTGCTTTTTTGAGATACAGGTCGAGGGTTACTCCGAACGAGGCTCCCTCGCTGAGCTTGAGCGCCTCAGACCTTACTACCGGTATGCTCAGCGTGCATTCCCCTGCCGGCAGGTCCGAAGCCGGGATGCGGTTCCATGCGCGGCGGTCGTAGAAGTCGTCTTCTCCCTTGAAATACAGGGAGTTGGGGTCCTTCCATCGCACTGAGGAGTCAAGATTGTCGATGATCCCGTATTCCTGACGCCGGAACATCTCCTCTCCCCTGCCGTCAAACGGAGATGGGTTGAGGACGTGGCCGCGCACGAGAAGGTACGCCCTTGCCGGGCAGTCGCGCTCCACAGGGGCGATGGCGACCTTGAACCTTTCGCCGGGCTGGAGCGTGGGATTGTCTGACCTGCCGTCGAAAAGGACCTCGCGCCTCTCCTGATACCTGGCGGAACAGAGGATGCTTGACAATACGATGAGGACGATGATGGAAATGGACTTGCGCATGGCCGGGATATGTCAGGAATTCTGATTCTTCTCGGTATTCATCTCTTCGACAACCTTGTCATAAAGCTCGCCCATCTTCTGCTGCTGCCTTTTCCTTGCCTCGAATCCGGCCTCGTCACAGCCGGTGTTGTGGGCAAAGTAATCGAAGGTCCCGAACGCGATTCCGCAGATCATGACTACACACAGCCAGATGATGACGCCCTTGAATCCATCTGTGTGGTTTGGAACAAGGAAATTGGCCAGGCTGGTTGCGGCTATAAGTCCCATCGTGGTGGCAAACACCTTCATTGCCCAGAACTTCACACCCTTTGGGGTCTCTCTGTTCTGGAAGTCGGAGATCCTGAATGGGATGAAGACAAGTCCGAAAATGATCAGGTACAGCGCACGGTAGAGATCCATCCCGCACAGGATAAGAATGATTCCGGCAAGAATTGCCGTGGCTGAAAGAATGTAGTGAAGATGATTTGTTGTCATGGTGAATACGTACTTCCTTCAAAATTAGCCAATTCCTCCCACAAATCAAAAATGGGGCGGGCATTGAGTAATAATACTTACTTGCATATCGGCTTATTATTTTACCTTTGCATCGAAAACCATTCGTAGAGTACAGATGAGCATCCGCGAACTATTGATATCAGCCATACTTGTCATGGGCTGGCTCCCGCTGAACGGGGCCGGTGAAACATCCAGGATCGACAGCCTCTATACCTGTTTCCAGAGCAGGCAGGATGGTGACTATGTGGCTGAGGCGAACAAAATACTTCTTCTCGCCGGGAATGATCAGGCGTTCACGTCCAATGACAGTTTCGATGAGGTCAATGCCCGTGTCCTTGACGTCATCATCGACCATTTCAGGTCGCAGGGCGAATATGCCCGTCGCCTTGTATATCTGAACAAGGCTCTTTCATTCTACACTGAAGGAAAGGACTCCATGAACATTGCGAGGTCCTATCACACCTTGGGCGCGACGTATCAGATGCTTGGCCTCTATGACAAGGCGATACAGTCATACCAGTCCAGCTCGGATATAATAGTCGCCATCGGGGGCGACCATTCCCGTCTCAGGTACCGTTATACCCTCAACAATATCGCTGCCCTGTACTTTGAGCAGGGCGAGATGGACAAGTGCGTCGAGATATATCACACATGTCTGTCGCTGATCAACGACGAGGAGGATGAGAGCCGGAACCAGGTCGACCGTTCCACCTATCTCGGAAACCTTGCAATGGTTTACAATGCAAAGGCTGAACGCACCGATTCACCCGAGAAGAAGGCTGAGTACCTTGATGCTGCCAGGAAGAACGGCGAAGAGGCCGTCGCGATAGCAAAGCAGTACTGTGACGGCACCCCTCTCGAGACCGAGGTCGTGAAAAGGGCCATAACACTGGCAAGGACCCGCATGCTGCAGGGAGACCTCCGCGATGCCGAGAGAATTCTCAAGGAGTGTGACACATATATCGACAGGAATTCCCTGGAGTATCAGAGAATCCAGGTCGTCAGCATCAGGGCGGAGATCGAGGAATGCAGAGGCAATGTGCCTCAGGCGGAAGCAATGTACATGCAGGTCCATGATTATGCAGTGAAGCAGGGCCTGAAGGAGATGGAAGTCCAGATGCTTGAGAGCCTGTACTCCCTCCTGAAGGCTGACAGGCCGGCGAAAGCTCTCGAGTATTACGAGAAGCGCGCCGCCATCCGCGACTCGACATTCACCATGCAGCAGAACGTCCTGCTGAGCGACTTCGAGGTTCAGTACAAGACGCAGGAGAAGGAGAATCTCATCATGCAGCAGAAGTCCGAGTTGCGTCAGAGCCGCATCATCGAGTGGTCGCTGGCCGTCATTCTTCTGCTCTGTCTTGGCATCGTTTACGGCATCCATAGATATATGAAGCTGGTCCGTCAGCGCAATCGGGAACTCAAGGAGTCCAATGCGACGAAGGACAAGATGATATCCATCATATCCCACGACCTCAAGAATCCGGCTTTTGCCCAGAGAAATGCTCTGAGAAGCCTGTCCGCATCTTATCCTTTGCTGGACAGCGCCACTCTCGGCCAATACATCAACGAACTGCTCAACGCCTCCGAGTCGCAGGTTCAGCTTCTTTCCAATCTGCTGGACTGGGCCCGCCTTCAGATGGGAAGGCTCAGCTGCAACATGGCGGAATGCAGTCTTTCAGTCCTCGTCGGCAACGAGCTCAAGACCGTCAGGACCATGGCGGACAACAAGCTGATAACCATCGACACCATTCTTGCCAATGACGATACGGCGGTTGCCGACCGCGTCATGATCTCCATCGTGATCCGCAATCTCATCACCAACGCCATAAAGTTCAGCAGGAAAGGCGGATCCATCGAGGTGGAGACCGGCCTCGATGGCGACAGGGTGTACTGCTCAGTTGTTGACCATGGCGTGGGCATTGCCGAGGACAAACTGGCGCAGGTGTTCACGGATGCCGCTGTGGCTTCCGGCACAGCCGATGAGCCTGGAACCGGCCTCGGCCTGGAGCTCTGCAGGAGCTTCGTTGAGATCAACAACGGCTCGATCGAAGTCAGGAGCAGACTGGATGAAGGTTCCAGGTTCACATTCTATCTTAACCGTCCCCAGTAAAGATGAAAACCAGACTCATACTTGTAGATGATCACCAGCTGATCCGCATGGGCGTCAGGATGACCCTGATGGCCGAGCCGGACAAATACGAAATCGTGGGAGAGGCCGCATCTGTGCCTGAACTCGTTGCTCTGCTGGACGGCGGTACCCAGGCCGACATGATTCTCATGGATATAATCATGCCCGGAATGAGCGGAATAGATGCCACGCGTTTCGTGCGTGGCAAATACCCTGACATCTTCATTCTGGTGATGTCATCAGATGCATCTGTCCATACAATCAAGGAGTTGACCAGACTGAATATCGACGGATTCATCTCCAAGAACTACACAGAGGAGGAACTGACCCAGGCCATAGACAGCATCATGAACGGTCTGCCGTATTTCGGCAGGGACATCAGCCAGATCCTCTCCGACATCAGACGGTCCAACAAGACTATCCCGGATGATGTCTTTTCCGAACGGGAACTGGAAATCATCGAGCTCTGCCGATGCGGAATGACCGCAAAGGCCATTGCCGACAAACTCTGCATCAGCCCGCGCACGGTAAGCAACCACAAGGCGAACATCTTCTCCAAGATGGGAATCAACAGCAACTACGACATGATCGAATATGCTGTTGCGCATGGCATCATCTCCGGCATTTGAGTCGGCATCTGAACATACTTATCCTTCAGACAGGTCAATTTGAGTAATAATACTCACGGAAAGGTGAGATATTACATTGACCTTTGTACCATAAAAATTGTACAAACTAAAGGATAAGAATCATGAAAAAAACAAAAACATTCTTGAGTGTTGCAGTTGCGGTATTGCTCGCTGCATTTCCCGTTTCCTGCAACAAGGGTCCCGAGCTTGTAGAGGATCCCGAGGGAAAGGAGTCCGTCTTCATCCAGACAGGTGTCATAACCGACATCGACTTCCAATCCGCAGTTGCACATGCCGCCGTGAAGTCTCTTGACGGCACCAAGATCAAGGCCGTCAAATTCAGAGTCTGCTTCGACGAAGCCATGACCGACAATTTCGACGTCATCCCTGCCAAAAAGGTGATGGACAATGAGTACGAAGCCGAGATAGGCGGCCTTTCTTACAACTGCGACTACTACTATGCATGCTGCGTCGAGACCGAGGATAAGGGTGAGCTCCGCGGCGCCGTCAGGAAGTTCACACACATGGATGAGCCTGTCAATGATGCCATAGTCGAGACAATGGAGGCTGAAAATATCGAAAGATATGCAGCGACTGTCAGTGGAAGGGTTTTGGCACCTAAAGGAGTAACCATCACAAGAGTGACCATCTCATACGGAACCAATGCCAACCTGTCGGGGGCTACTCACTCAAACAAGTTCTTAAGTGAAGGCAGTAAGGAAACCGAGTTCAAGTGGAACCTGAACAGCCTCAAGAAAGGAACCAAATATTATTATCAGGTTACAGGACATTTCCTGAACCCTGGCGATGACCTTGAATCTCATATCGATGGAGAGATAAAGTCCTTCACTACAGCGGCCGCAGTCAACCCTGTATGGGTGCTCGAAGGCATGCCTACCCCGACACCTGTCACCAGCATCACAGTCAAGACCGGTGAGTCTGTCAAGATAGTATGTGTGAATGCCAACAGCATGACTGATGAATTCGGCGGCGCAGACCTCACCCGGACCCATGGATCTGAAATAAAGACTCTCAAATCTGGACATTCCATCACCATCACTGGTGTGAGCGCATGTACCAACAAGACCATGAACATCTCATACAAGATCGAAAACGTACAGCACAACTGGACCATCACATACAGCGTCGTAAGCACCGACGAGAAGCGCCGTCAGAATATCAGGGACTACTTCTTCTCACATCAGTCTGAAGAGACCCCGGTAAACTTCACGATCTCACCTGAACCGGTGGCAAAGTACATCGTATCCAACAATGGTGTCATGGTTCTGGATTCTCACCGTCAGCCGGTCAGCTCAGACTATCCTGAGTACAACTACAGGCCTGTCAGCGATGACAATATCTATCCGGGCAGCCTTGTATACATCAATTCCAACCTCCAGAACGGAACACCGGAGGCCGTGATGCTGCCTTGTTCCAATGCTGCAGGAAGGGTGAACGTCTATGTCACTTTCCTCGCAAACGGCAAGGAAGTATCTGAAACCGGCGTCCTGAATACTCCGGACGCGATTTACACGGCTGTCAACAAGTTGGTTTCCAATGCTCTTGCAAGCGGCTCTGTTCCTGCAGGAAACGCAAGGATCCGCAGCTCATGTTCAAACAGCTCAAGCAAGCTCGCGCTTGACTTCGGTGCCTCCGCTTCCTTCATGAAGGCAAAGTGCAGCGTCGAGACCTCTACATCAAAGGAGTCTACAAGTCTCTTTGCCATGCATTCCTTCACCCAGGAGTTCTACAACGTAAAGATTGCCGCTGCCAACAACGATCCTACCAACTTCCTCGGAACCGGCGTCACAGCCGACATCATCAGGGACGTCGAAAAGGCCGGAAAGGGTAAGATAGGTATCATCACCTCAGTTTCATACGGTCGCTACGGCTACTACACCAAGTCATACGAGCAGAGCAAGTTCTCTTTCAAGGGTAGCGAGAAGGTGTCTTACGGAAACGTATTCGATGTCTCAGCAAAGCAGGACATCTCCAACCTTGCAGAGTCTACAGATGAGTGGGGCTATATCTATGGTGGAAATGCTGATACCATGGGTGAAGCACTCAAGAGCGAATCCGAATTCAAGGACAAGGTGCTCAGCAACATGACAGTGTCACTGAACAACCAGGGTGTGCCTATGTTCTACACAGTGAAGTATCTCGGCTCCCTGAAAGATGCCGGAACCAAATACACCGGATCATACAACGACATCACCGCATACAAGCCTTGTCCTGAGACCATCACAGTGGATATGTACAACCATATCAAGACTTCTGGCTCAAAAGACGTCAAGGTTGTCCTCAAGCTCCCGGTACTCAAGCTCACAGGCTCAGACGTGGTTGAGCAGCCGACTCCTCAGGAGTTCGCTTACTGGTGGGGAGGACGCGAGCATACCACCCAGCTCGTCAAGGCACCTGCAGGATGCGTTTTCGGCGGCATCGCAGAGATCTTAGTCTACACCAACGAGAAGGACCTCAAGCTCAACGGCAAGATCGACGTCAGCGACGGCTATCTCAAGCTCTGCCTCACCGGCTCACAGGGATCGCCCAGCATCACAAATGAAGACGGCGACGACTGCGACCTCATTATCAAATAGCGATTGCTGAATGATGAAATAGGAAAAGGTGACTCTTTGGGGTCACCTTTTTCACTATCCGGCAAAAAGGCGTATCTTTGCTGAAAACAAGTGAACTACGAAGTCATCATAACAGGAACGCTCCTCATCCTCTGCCGGTTGATCCTCACGGCGGCGGATGCAGCCGTTGCCTATGGGACACTGTCGAGCGCAACTGGTATCAGGAGGGCTGGGCGATGAGCATCGGAGCAATAGTACTTGTCGTCTTCTTCGCCTTCCTGGCAAGCTCCATACAGAGGGTGACGGGATTCGGGTTCGGCATCGTCTTCATGACCGTGGCACCGTTCGTGATGCCCAGCTACGGCGAGGCCACTGCCCTCTCGGGCATGCTTGCTATAGTCTGCTCCCTCGGCACCGGAATACGCATGTTCAGGTTCCTGCCATGGCGGAAGCTCGCCGGCATCCTGCTGACGTTCCTGGCGGTTTCCTTCTTCGCGGTCAGGATGGTCGCACACATCGACAGCCAGACCCTCAAACACGTTCTCGGCGGGATACTGATTCTTGTTGCCGCGTACTTCTGCCTGCTGAACGGCAAGGTGAAGATGAAGCCTACGGTGCCGGTCCAGATCGGCATGGGCACCGTGTCGGGACTCATGGGAGGACTCTTCGGGATGCAGGGGCCGCCGGCCGTGCTGTACTTCATCTCATGCACCGACAGGAAGGAGGAGTACATGGCGCTCACGCAGTGGTACTTCATCGTGGGGAATATCGCCATGACCTTCTACAGGGCCGGTAACGGATTCCTCACTACGGCAGTGGTCAGGACATGGCTCATGGGCGTGGCCGCAGTGCTGTTGGGGCTTCTGTTCGGCAGCAAGGTCTACGACAGGCTCAGCGTCAGCACGCTCAGGAAGGTGGTCTATATCTTCATTGGCGTTGCCGGCATAGTGGCGCTGCTTGCGTGATCTCACAGGCGGCATCGAATAAGAAAACCCCAGATGTTGGGTAAACACTGGGGCAAAAATCGAAGATGCCGATTCAATATCAGTCGTTGACGATATAAAAGTCTTTCATGGCGACGGGACCCGAGTACTGCCCGGTCATCTTTACACCATTATGGACCAGATCCCACTTCATTTTAAGGGTGGTACCTGTGAGGCTGGACTCGAAATAGCCTGAGGAGAAATTTGAATAGTCACTTGAACCGTACCAGACTCCTTCTTCGTCAATGGAATAGAAATAGAAATCCCAGCCACTTCCATCGAAGTCATCCTCGCCGATTGTCAGGGTCTCGCCTATCTTTTCTGACGGAACGTCGATATACAGCGACTTCTTATAGTCATCGGGATTCATAAGCATCCCGGTAATTTTCAGTGCAGGGTTAGATGTCAGGAAGAAATCATATCCAGCCTGATCCTCGACTTCCAGATATCCGGCTGCCTGTGCAATTTGATAAGTCTTGTCGCCAATGGTAAAATAATTCTCTGACTGATCCTGAGGACCGTCCTTTTTGCATGCAGCGAGTCCGCCGACAATAGCGATGGCTGCAATAATCTTCCAAATGCTTTTCATATCCATATTTTTTGCTGATTAATCCAAAGATAATGTAATTTTTCGAAAGTCTCAACATTTACGGCATGGAACTGCCAGGAAGGTCGTAGAATCTACGATCTATGCGACGAGACCTTTGCTTTTGAGTTCAGAGGGAAGGAGCTCGATGCGATTGGGGCGAGTGAGGGGTTTTGAGGGGATTTATTTTTAGGCTCCAAAATACATAAATGAAATAGAGACTGTCATTTGTTTGGCAGTCTTTATTATTGTGCAATTAATTGCCATAATATGCAATTTTGTCTATTATTTCCTTATCTTTACATGAGATAAGCAAGCTACCTACAATCAAAATATAAGCACATGGCAGAGACAGTTACGCTCAACCGTCTAAAGGTCGCTCTTGTGGAGCGTCGTATCACCTCAAAATGGTTGGCTGCACAATTAGGAAAATCGGAGTCCACAGTTTCACGTTGGGCTTCTAATACCATACAACCTTCAGTGGAACAGTTGTTTGAAATTGCATCCGTCCTTGACATGGATGTAAAAGACCTCCTTAATTCACAAGCAAAGGAATAGATTTATGAATAACGCGCAATACGGACACCTATTCTCTTTTATCTGGAACATCGCAAATGATGTCCTCGTACATGCATTCGAGAAAGGTGAATACAAGAAGATCATACTCCCGTTCATGGTGCTCCGCCGTATCGATGTTCTCCTTGAACCGACCAAGCAGGCAGCTCTCGCAAAGAAGGAGTTCTGCGACAAGAATCATCTGACAGACTACACTCCGTTCCTCACTCAGGTAACAGGATACCCGTTCTATAACACATCCGCCTTCACCATGAAGACCCTGAAGAACGAAATCGATCCGCAGCGCTTGAAGATGAACACCATCGAGTACTTCAACGGATTCTCCCAGGACGTACAGGATATCATCGACAAGTTCAAGCTCCGTCAGCAGGTGGACAACCTCACCGATGCTGGACGACTTGGTTCGCTCCTTGAGAAGTTTACAGACGACAACATCAACCTCTCTGTGAAGCCTGTCCTTGACGATAAGGGCGAAGAGCGACTCCCTGGACTTGACAACCACACCATGGGAACCATCTTCGAGGAGCTCTTGAGGAAATTCAACGAGGAAAACAACGTGACTGAAGCCGGTGAGCACTTTACCCCTCGCGACTATGTTCGTCTTCTTGGACAGCTGGCGGTGGAACCAATCAAGGACAAGATTACCGACAACACATACACCATCTATGACGGAGCATGCGGAACTGGTGGCATCCTGACCATCGCTCAGGAAGAGATTGAACGCATTGCCAAGGAAGAAGGTAAGAAGGTCAAGACTGCTATCTTCGGACAGGAGCTGCAGCCAGACACATACGCTACCTGTAAGGCTGACCTCATGATATCCGGCAACATCAACAAGTTCACATACCGCATAGGAACAGTAGATCACCAGTATATCGCATTCGGCTCTACCATAAGCCAGGACGGTCATGCTGGAGAGGCATTCGACTTCTGCATTTCCAATCCACCATTCGGTACTCCATGGAAGGAAGACCTCAAGAACTGGGGCTTCGGGGATAAAAAGGAAGTATCAGACCCTCGCTTCTTTGATGGCGCAACCAGTTTCATCCCTGATATCGGTGACTGTCAGATGCTCTTCCTTGCCAACAACGTGAGCCGCATGAAGGACACTGCTCTCGGCACACGTATCGTCGAGGTGCATAACGGATCATCACTCTTCACAGGAAATGCTGGTGGTGGAGAGAGCAACCTGAGGAAGTACATCATAGAGAACGACCTTCTTGAGGCAATCATCGCTATGCCGGAGAAGGACTTCTACAATACCGGCATTGCCACCTATATCTGGATCGTCACCAACCGTAAGGAGGAGAGACGCAAGGGCAAAGTGCAGCTCATCGACGCATCCGCTATATGCTCACCTCTTCGCAAGAACCTCGGCGAGAAGAACTGCGAGACCACGGAGAATGACCGAAGGAAGATACTCCAGCTTCTCATGGATTTCAAGGAAACGCCAGAGAGCAAGATATTCCAGAACGAGGAGTTCGGCTACTGGCAGGTTCCCGTACTGCGCCCTAAGCGCGATGACAACGGCAACATCATCCTCAAGAAGGGCAAGCCTGTCATGAAGGCCAACCGCAATGAGGTAGAGCAGATTCCGCTACTCTACCCTGGCGGCATCAATGCATTCTATGAGAACGAGGTCAAGCCATACGATCCCGAGGTGCAGTTCGATGAGCCGGTTGTCGGTTACGAGCTCTCATTTACCAAGTATTTCTACAAGCCTGTCCAGCTCCGCTCGCTTGAGGAAATCATGCATGATGTCAATATTCTTGAGACTGAAACTCAGGGACTGTGGAACGAGATTCTAAAGTAGGTATGAAGAAGTACGATTCATATTCTGCAACAAACATCCAGTGGCTTGGAGAGATGCCTGGCCACTGGGAGAGCTTGCGCGCAAAAAATCTTTTCAAGAAGGAGCAGCGACCGACACTGCCCGGCGATGAGATTGTAACCTGCTTCAGAGATGGAGAAGTAACGCTACGAAAGAATAGACGAACAACTGGATTCACAGAAGCTACAGATTATAGCAACTATCAACATATCTGTAAGGGCGATCTTGTAATTCATCAGATGGACGCATTTGCTGGTTCTTCCGGCGTGTCTGACTCTGATGGCATGGGAACACCAGTATTAAGCGTATGTACGCCAAAAACCAATAAGACTGATAATCACTATTACGCTCATATTCTTAGGCTCATGGGATGGAATGGCTTTATTCTGTCATTATACCGAGGGATAAGAGAAAGGTCTTCCGATTTCCGCTTTGATACATTCTCCCGTCAATGGCTTCCTGTACCTCCTCTTTCCGAGCAACAAGCAATCGTATCATACCTCGACGACAAGTGTGGCAAGATAGACCAGTTGTTGGAGAACAAGGCCAAGGAACTGGAACTGCTGGCGGAGATGAAGCAGCGCGTGATCGCTGACGCGGTGACAAAGGGTCTCATTCATGATGTCAAATTCAAAACGACCAATAATATATGCCTCCCTGAAGTACCAATGCATTGGCAGATTCGGCGGTATGGTTCGCTATTTAAAATAAAACCCGTCAAACAACATCATGGAGAAGAACTTCTTTCCGTGTTTCTCAATCTTGGTGTAATCCGCGCAGCGGAATCTGACAAGAGGACTCATGCGGCATCAGAGGATTTGTCAAAATACCAACTTGTTGAAGTCGGGGATTTTGTAATGAACAATCAACAAGCATGGAGAGGTTCAGTTGGAGTATCTCAACTTGTTGGCATCATTAGTCCTGCTTACCATATATTTCCTGTTCCCAAGTGTTATGACCCTGTATATGCTAATTACCTTCTTCGCTCAAAAGCAATAGTAGGTCAATTTGAAATGAGTTCAAGAGGTGTTGGAAGTATACAACGCACATTGAATTTCAACTGGTTAAATAATAAAATAGTACCTGTCCCGCCAGTCGACGAGCAGGAGAAAATCGTCGCCCACATTGAGGAGAAGGTATCAAAGATAGACGCCCTCGCAGATAAGCTTCAGAAAGAGATAGAGAGCATCAAGGAATATAAACAACGCCTCATTTCGGACGTTGTAACTGGACAAATTAATATTTTATAATATGTTAACAGATTCAGAAAAAGCGAGAATAATCTCAGCCATTCAGTCCAAAGTCCCTAGTTTACAATGCCCCATGTGCCATCATGACCATTTTATTTTGGTAGATGGGTACATCACCAATTCACTTCAAGACCGTTTAGGTGAGATTAAATTTGGAGGGCATACTATGCCATTAGTAGCTATCGCATGCGAACAATGCGGGCATATAAGTTTTCATTCTGTCGGCCTTCTCGGCTTGTTTACAAAAAAGGAGGGAAACAGTACCGAAGTAGTCAAGAGTGAAACAGAACCAAAATCCGAGTAATATGGGACAAATATCATATGATACCGAGGCATATAAATCCGTAATTGATTCCACAAAATCGGATTTGATAATTACAACCAGAGACAAGTTAGAGTTGACTTTAATTAGGCATGAGGATTCCCTTAAAAAAAAGGACTGGATGACTCCATTAGGAGTTGTGGTTTCCTGCACAGCCGCACTGATATCTTCTACTTTTAATAAAAGTCTTGGTTTAGAAGGGGCTGTTTGGAAGGCAATGTTTATTATTGTCGATATTATTTCCACATTTCTTCTTTTAAAGGCAATCATTCAGATTTGTAAAAATACCGGAGAGTCCTCAGTTCAAGCCGTAATAGACACAATAAAGAAAGAGTCAGAGAGTTTAGACCCTTCTACAGGATCCGAGGATTAAGTTAATAATTGCCATATGGATACATCAGAAACCGGATTGGAGAAAATCATTGTGGACTGGCTCCGTGACCTCAACGGCTACGAGCAGGAGATGCCACATGCATACAACCGAGATTTCGCCCTCGTGGATTCGTGGGTGGAGAGGTTCGTTACCGAGACTCAGCCGCAGAAGGTTGAGCACTCGATGTGCTTCAAGTCACCGTCTGAGCGCCTCAAGTTCTTCACCAGGCTCAAGGATGAGATCACCAAGCGCGGAGTGACGGATGTTCTTCGAAAGGGATACAAGTTCAACGGCCAGACCTTCGACATGTACTATCCTGTACCGTCGAAACTCAATCCTTCAGCAAAGGTCGCATACGAGCAGAACATCTTCGGTGTGATCCGTCAGGTGATGTACTCCAAGATGAATACCAACGAGATAGATGTCGTGGTCTTCATCAACGGTCTCCCTCTCGCCACCATAGAACTCAAGAACAACTACACCGGCCAGACCTACGAGAACGCCATTGCCCAGTATCGTACTGACCGCGACCCAAAGGAATTGCTCCTTCAGAAGAAACGCTGCGCCGTACATTTCGCCGTGGATGATTGCCAGGTCTGGATGTGTACTGAGCTCAACGGCAAGGACTCATGGTTCCTTCCATTCAATCGTGGTGTGAACGGTGGTGCAGGCAATCCGGTTGTTCCTGGGGACACCATGACTTCATATCTCTGGAAGGAGATCCTCACAAAGCCTGTCCTCTCCAATATCATAGAGAACTTCGCACAGGTGATCGTGACTGAGGACAACAAGACTCATAAGACCAAGGAGCGTGTAATCTGGCCTCGATACCATCAGCTTGATGCCGTACGCTCTCTCCTTCAGACCACCAAGGACTCTGAGATAGGTCGTCGCTTCCTGATTCAGCACAGCGCAGGTTCAGGCAAGTCCAACACCATCACCTGGCTTGCATACCAGCTCGTCACTCTCCTTCAGAACAACCAGCAGCCGTTCTTCGACTCCATCATAGTTGTCACCGACCGTGTGAACCTTGACCGTCAGATACGCGACAACATCAACGCCTTCAAGCGCCTCTCAAATCTCGTGGGTTGGGCTGACGATTCCAACTCACTCAGGGAGATGCTTCAGGGTGGCAAGAAGATCATCATATCCACCATCTTCAAGTTCAGTTTCATCCTTGACGAGATTGGTGGTTCACTCAAGGATAAGCGATTCGCCATACTCATCGACGAGGTGCATTCAAGCCAGAGCGGTTCACTGTCTGCCAATCTCGCCACCAGCATATCAGGTAACGCCGCAATCCTTAATGAAGATGGTGAGCCGGAGGATACCGAGGACAAGATCCACAGGATTCTCAAGGGAAGGAAGATGGCCAAGAATGCGAACTACTACGGGTTCACGGCCACTCCAAAGAACAAGACCCTGGAGATGTTCGGTGAGAAAACAGTTCTTCCTGATGGTGCTGTAAGCTTCGCTCCTTTCCATGAGTACACAATGAAGCAGGCTATCGAGGAGGGCTTTATCCTTGATGTCCTGAGATACTATACACCATACAGCTCATACTATCGTGTGCTGAAGGCTATCGAAGATGATCCGCAGTACGACAAGAAACGCTCGCAGGGTAAGATTCGTGCTTTCGTGGAGGCTCAACCGGAAACCATAGAGAAGAAGGCTGAAATCATTGTGGACCATTTTTGCAAGAAGGTCTACATGAAGATAGGTGGTCGTGCTCGTGCAATGGTCATCACATCATCTATCGAGCGTGCCATCGAGTTCTACAAGGTCATCTCACGTATGCTGGAGGAGCGTAACTCTCCATACAAGGCAATTGTGGCATTCACCGACAAGGAGATTGACGGGCAGGTGGTGACGGAAAGCATGCTCAACGGATTCCCTTCATCTGAGATCGAGGCACGTGTCGAGCATGACCCTTACCGCTTCCTCATTGTGGCTGACAAGTTCCAGACCGGTTACGACCAGCCGCTGCTCCACACCATTTACGTGGACAAACTCATTACTGATGTCAAGGCTGTTCAGACACTCTCACGTCTCAACCGCTGTCATCCGAAGAAGCAGGACACCTTCGTACTCGATTTCGCCAATGACCCTGAGCAGATTCGTATGGCGTTCCAGAGATACTACAAGACGACACTACTTGACGGCGAATCTGACATCAACAAGCTTAACGACCTGACTGAAGCGATAGAGGCATTCAACTTCTACACACAGGACAACGTAGACCAGGTAGTGGAACTCAAGCTCTCCGGTGTAGATGAAGACCGTCCGAAGATTGACTCTATCCTGGATTCTGTGGTTTCCCGTTTCAAGACAGAACTGGAGGACGAGGAGAAAGTGAAGGCGAAGAGTGCAATCAAGAACTACAACCGCTGCTATCCATACTTCTCCGCTATCATGCCTTTCGAGAGCACAGACTGGGAGAAGCAGTACATCTTCTACTCCCTTCTCGTGAAGAAGTTGCCGAAGCTCAAGTCCGATGATTTCACACAGGGACTTCTAGAGGACATCGACTTCGACAAGTACCGTATCGTGAAGGAGGAAGAGCGTGCCATCGTACTGGAGAATACCAACACCGAGGTCAAGCCAGTGCCGGTGGGTCAGGGTGGAGTCATCGTTAAGCCTGAGATGGACCTCCTTTCCAACATTGTCAAGGATTTCAATGACCTATTCGGCGGTATTGAGTGGAAGAACCGTGACGAGGTGCAGCGACAGATTGAGGAGCTGCCAGAGCGAATCTCTAACAGCGAGGACTTCGCCAACGCTGTCCGCAACGGTGACAAGCAGGCATCACAGATTACCTTCAACGACGACATCATAAACATTGTAGCCTCCATGCTCGAGGAGAAGACCGAGTTCGTCCAGAATTACTTCGCTAACCCTGATTTCCAGAACTTCGTGAATGCCAGGGTATATCAGGCGGCGGTGCAGAAACTACAAACAGCACAATAATGTATTATGAATTACGAAACACTTAACTTAATTTTTGCAGCTGCAGCCCTGTTTATCGCCCTCATGACTTTCATCGTAACAGTGGCGACACTGATTTTCACTGTGAAGAATAGCAAAGGATATATTTATAAAGAGATAGACAAGAAAACTGAGCAGATTAGGCAGATTGAACATAATGAAGTCCTCAAATATGGACTCAACGGCCGTTTCCCTCGCGTGATCACTCCAGAAGACGAAAAGAAAGAACGTCTCCAAAACGAAATCAGCGAACTCGAGCGCAAACTTTAATTGCAGCAGCAGACGTTTACCTCGCGAGAGCTCATGAAGATAAAGTGATTATCAACAAGTAACTGAACCCCAAATCCTTATTAAAATCCTACTATGGAGCAGAGAATAATTGATATACTGAAACAGACCTATGACAAATCACCTAAGACGTCACTTGATGACAAAGGCGATGGGTGGGTAAATATGGGTGTTTTCCTACGTACTTTCAATAAGTCTGGTATCAATTACAAAAACTTGGGATTCGAGTATTTTGGCGACATGCTTGCTGTGTCTGGATTGTTTTATGTCTGGACTGATCATAGTGGTGAAAAGCCCACGAAATACATCATCGAAAAAAAGATAGCCCCCGAGAATAACTCTGAAAGAACTCCCGGGAAAAGGAATTTGGCTGCTAGAGCTGTTGAGACTGAAGAAGAAAACAGGATTAAGAGAAGGCTTCGTCTTGAAAATAGCCAGTTTATTGGGCAGTTCGTCCCACAACAAACTGAAGGTTGGTATAAGATTACGGACATACGAAATACAGACTTTACAAAGATTGAAGATAAAGAGCGTGGAATAAAAGATCTGTCTATTTCATTTCGTTCTCCTAACCGGGAATTTAACAAATTCGCCTATTACAGGTTCACGTGGGTTCTGCTCGACTCATCTCCAATCAAATTTGGTATAGATCTACGAGAGGAAGTTGTACCGGTGTGGCCAAAGGATATTGTCAATAGCCTTTACGAAGGAATTATGCGATATCCTGCTGGCGCAGCAAAGAAGATTGCTCGTTCACTGGACACGCTGAAAAAACAGTTGACTCAGAGCGGAAAAGAGGTGTTCATCTATGAGTTGCTGCAGAATGCAAACGATTATCCTCGTCGTAGGAGAGTTGGACAGAAGTCTATCGTAATACCTGTGGAAGTTGAGTTCCACATTACAGAAAACTATCTGACATTCCAGCATACCGGTGATTATTTTAATCCAAAGAATATCGCTGCGATATGTGACATCAATGATGGAGAGAAATCTGATAATACAGAAGCCATAGGATATAAAGGAATCGGTTTTAAGACGGTATTTCTCGATAACGACTATGTGTTCTTGAATACCGGTAACTATTCTTTCCGATTTGACAAATCAGCCACAGACGTCATCAATACGCCTTGGCAGATTCTTCCAATCTGGACTGAACAGAATGAAATCAGCCCTGATGTCAAAGATGTATTTGCTCAGCATCCTAGCGATGAGTTTAGGGTTAAATTTGCCCTCCAGCCAAGAGACAGAGATATCCTTACCGATGAGAATAGAGATGATAATTATGTAGATCTGTTCTCTAAAGTGTTTGACTCCGAGCGTGTTATTCTGTTTATACCTAACATCCAGAAGGTCAGCATCTTTGTTGAAGGCCGTGAAGAACCAATTGTCAGGGAGAAAATCAATAATGATTGGTGTGTTTCAGACTCTTTAGTTGATGATGTTCCAGAAGAGATAACTGAGAAGATCAACGAAGTCCTTAATAATCCAGACTCTTTGCGTTCTGATGGATATGAAAAGATTCCGGAGAAGTATATTAATTTCCGCAAGACAGCAATCAAATTTGCTTGCAAGAAAGAAGGCCGCAAATTGCTTTCTGTAGAGGATGCTATCTTGTATTGTTATCTTCCGGCAAAACGTGCAGACTGGGGATTCAAATTCTTGATGAACACCGATATGGTGCCTAACGGTCAACGTGATGACATTGAGGATATTGAACTTAATCATGAAATCGCGAAAATAGCAGGTCGACAGTTCTTTTACTGGATAAAGCAACTTATCGAAAGCCGTGAGTATGAGTTTGAATCCATTTTCTCACTTATACCTGATTTCGACGAGTGTAAGAATAGACGTGCTTATAAAACCTTCATTGAAGAATTTGAAACCGAATTTAAGACTCTTATAAAGGAAGTCCCGTTTGTACCAAGTGTAGATAAAGAGGGCAATTCCGTATATAAATGCATAGACCAAGTCATCAATGACATGACCGGATTGACAGCAGATGGGATCATGTCCGATAGGGATTTCTTAACTCTAATGGAAATCGAAGATGGCTTCCTGCCGGAACTGGAATTGAGACAATCTCAATCATTCATGAATTTCTTGTACAAACACTCACCTGCTGCATTTGACATAAAGGTTGATGATGTATTAGGAAAATGTGAGAATGAGAGTTTTCAGGAATGGTTGACCGACAGTGATAATAATAATCTATTCATTGAGCATTGGCTTAAAGAAGGCGAATTATCAAAATTCGCAAAGAAAAAAGTGTTCATTGAATATGAAGGAGAACTCTTTTCAGCCGACAACCTTTACTATGACTTTGACACAAACTGTAGCGGACTTGAGTTCTTAAGGGAGTATATCGCTCATCTCTCTCCTACTTCGAGAACTAGATTTGAGCAGTTAGAGGATTGGGAATCTTTTGCAGATCAATACTTCAATCCGTTTGATGCAACAAAGATGATAGAAAGGTATGTCCTTCCTGCTGAAGGAGCTATGGAATTGCTCACCGACCTAGACAATTCTGTTGCTTTTTATCAGTATTTAGCGGAGCATGACGTTGACCTCAAAACGAATAGCACAAAAGTTCCATACATAACTGAAGATGATGTTCATAGCACAAATTATCAGTGCCATAGATATTTCCACAGTGAGGCTGCTGCGAATCTTACGAAAGAGTCATGGATTGGTGAAAACACTATCCACGTACTTAACCATTGTTACTATGAAAATGTAAGCGAAGAGCTTAGTGAATCGCTCACTACTCTGTTTACACGTCTTGGTTTCAAGGAATTTGATAAGGCTAGTTTCATATCATCCGTTCTTGTTGACGATGCTGCGTTCAAGCAGAATATCAACACTGCGATTGAAGACGATTTTGACTCAAACAGAGCCTTTGTCGAATATGTGTATGATTGCGATGTGCAGCTCAAGGAACTAAGCCTCAAGGACTTCGTTCTATGTTGTGTTAACATTGATGGTGATGAACAATATCTCTGCAATGATGATGTTCGCTATTTTGACCAAGATGCCTACGCTCAGAATAGCAAATACACTGATAACACCAGCCATGAATGGTTGACAAATACAATGATGTATGCACTTTCAAATGCATACTTCGACGGTCTAGAAAAGGAGGATGCTAAGAAACTCGAGTCATTTCTTCGCCAACAATTTGGTATTAAGACCTATACAGATAAGTCATTCTTCCTGGATGTGGTTCTGAAAAACAGGGCCGTCATTTATGAGAGTTTAACGGACAAGACTTCATTCGAGACATTCCTAGATTATTTGAAACGTGATGCTGAACGTATCTTCGATGATACCATGAGTTTCAACAATATCAAGGACATGCCTCTTCTTGGACATGACGGTACAGTTATTAAAACAAGAGATGTCAACCTTCAGTACTTTGAGTATGATGAAGATGCAATCACTCTTTGTGACAAATCCTGGTGCCCAGACTCTTTTGTTGTGCTGGATAAAACATACTCTGACGACTTCTCTCAAGATGTCCGTCAACTCTTCAAGATTGCCAAATACGAAGTAAACTCAGTATTGGCTTCAATCCTGAAGAATGATGCCCTGAAACAATCAATCAGAGTATCGATGAACAATTATGATTTCTGGCGTTGGGTTAAGGCAAACCAAAAACAGATTACAGATTTTAATCAGTTTTCTGCTATTCAGATTCTGGATAAGAACGGTATCCTTACGTCTGCAACATCGCTTTACATTTCGGATAACTATCAGCAAGACAACATTGAGAGCCTTGTAACCAGATATGTAAAGACAGCCCAGTTTGTATCATCTTCTTACATAGAGTCCACAACTGAGAACGAGAAAGCAGAATGGGTGAAATTGTTCAAGAAACTTGGTCTTAAATCAGACAACAAGGATATTCTCTTCTCTGACATCCTTCCAAGTCTTTCATCATTCGAGGAAGATTCAGTTGTCGCTATGATGACAAAGCACCTGAAGGACCTTAAAGACAAGTGGACAGAAAGGCGATCTCAGATCATTCAACTAAAAGTTAGGACACAATCTGGCTCATATAAACCAGTCAATCAGGTCGTCATAGTCAACGTCGAAGAGGAATCTGTCGTAGAGCCATTTAAGTACATTACCCTTTCGAATGAGGTTCACCCTGATGTCCTGAAGAACAATAAGGAATTGCTTCTTCTGATTTCTGCTGAGTATGATAACTCAAACCTCATTACAACAAAACAAGGCTGGATTGAAGCAAAAATTAAGGACTATATTGCCAAGTTCAACGCTGATGAAAAGAGCGTTTCAGATATTCACATCCAGTTCGTTCGAGAAGTGGCAAAAGTGCAGAGCGATTACACGATTGATGCCAGTCTTAGGAAGCAGATCAAGTACCGCACTCGCGATGAAATTGTCACATATAAATTGGGGACAGAACTCACGCTTGGAACTGCATATTCTCCTATCTGTGATTTTGAGGGAAATGGTGTTACAGAATTATCATATCTGTCAGATGACTATATCTTTGAGGGCAACAAGGATAGCATAAAAAGCTACTTCATGGGCGAAGGTTTACATCAAAACGTAATGCCTGAAGATCTGAAGTTCCTTTCTAATCGTGCCTTCGCTTGTTACTTCTGGTCATATTGCTTCTCTAGACGTGTCGCAGAATACGAAACCTGGATAGAGAATGGCCTATTCAACAATCGTGTATGTATTCCTACACAGTCTTCTGTGCAGACTCCTGAGTCGTTGTACTCCCCTCTTCACACCGCTGGCTATGCTGTGAGAGCACGAGTACCTCAATGGGAAGAAAAGGTTCCGTATAAGGGTGTAGTTGATAAGATCGAGAATAGGGATGCTCGAGAGTTATTTGATAAACTTCATTTCCGCAACAGCCTTTCTTTTGAAGACTGTTTGTACTATCTCTCACATGTAAAAGATCGTCGTGAAGATGAGTCGGATTACCGTAGAATGATTCTCACTTGGATACTTGCTTCCTCAAATCATGATTCAGCACTAGTAGATGAATATAGGAATACCGAAACATCTATGTGGCGTAACGGCAAGGGACAAAAGAAGCATATAAAGGAATTGTATGCTATTCACCCGGATGCTACCCAAGAAAAGAACATTTTCTGGGGAGATGAATATGTAATGCAAACCGTATCTTTCCCAACAAGTACAGAGTCATTTGAGAAAATATGTGACATCCTGAAGATCAAGTATCTGAAGAGCAAGGACTTCGTCGCAACACCTATCAACAAAGTTGATGAAACAGCTGGAATGGTCGCAATTCTGAGACCTCGAATTTTGGTTCTGGCTGCTATAGATAATCCTGAGAAATTCCAGCAAAAGTATGAACTATATAACGAGAAACTCTCTCAATATCAATTCGATGTCTGTGAGAAGATAGACTTAGGCTATGACACCATCCACAACGATGTGATGCGTATCTATAATGATGAAACACACCTCTACTATGTATCATCATGGTTGCACAATCGAACCTTCACGAAGTTCTGCAGCAGTGTCAGGAAACTTATTGACTGTTATGTGGATAACGACGTTTGTGAGGATGTCTTTGATATAAACAACTCAGTTGAGTCTAGTATCAACAAATACTGCTCTTCCCTCGCATATAACGCCAAGTTCCAATCATATTTGAAGTCATTAGACCTAACGGTTAATGTTGCGGTAGAGGAAGGAGAACCGGTAACTGAATCTTTGGGCTACTATGCTGATGCCACAAAGACAACTGAAGCTGAGTCGGCAGAGGCGCCAAAGCAGAATAGTGATGCCATATCCGTCACAGATACAGACAATAACACCGATATTACTCCAACAGAAAGCAATGTCAAGCCTGTAACGAACGAAGAATCTAAAGAAACTGCTGTCATACCATCTGCTTCAAATAGTGAGGTTGCACCTGAGGAGAATTCCGGCATAAACAGCACTCCGGAAGCAACCAAAGAAACAAATCCTTCTTCTGCACCTGCAACTGCAACTGAGGCAAAGGTTAAACCAGTTGATGCAGATTTAACGAATAAAGATTCTGAGACTCCGGTGAATGAAGTTAAAACCAATGACGATACCTTCGTTCAGGTTGATGATGAGAAAGATGAGTATGGAAATGCCATAGATGAGTCTGATGTAGATGTTGAAGAACCTACTGGAGACGAATCAGATGGCCATGTTGCAACTTCATCTGATAAACCAAAGCGTGACGGATACCATCCTGATAATGGCGGAACAATGGGTTCTGTCAACAAAGACAAGGATTATCAGCCACTTGGCGAAAAAGCAAGCAATCCTCGTACACGGAAACATCCTAAGCCATATACAAAAGAAGAGGTTAACCGCCTCAGATCACAGGGAACGCCTCTCGAGCTTGAATCTTTGCCTCCTACTAAGGAAGAGATTGACATGCTTGCACAGTGCAACATATCTCCTGAGCAGATTGCAGATACAAACTATCTTGCCCAGCTCCGACTTTATCTCAACCTCACACGAGATCATCATGAAGAGCCGGCAGAATCAATGGAAGAATTCGTTCGTAATGCAGATGATGTAACAAGTCACAAAATGAAGGATGGCAGATACATTCACACCTGCAGTGCCGCTCGCGGTGTCATGTATATCTCCCCTTCTGTCTGGACCAAAATGGTGGATGACAAGTGGAAGATTTGCGTGTACCTCAATGGCCAGGGCAAAAACTTCCATTACATCAACAATGCTGAGGAATTCCTCAAACTTGTTGTAAAGGATGATGTGGTTATCAAGATCACGGGTAAGGAGAAGACAGATGTTGTGAAAGCTCTTTATTCTGGACTCCTCGAGAATGTCAAGGGAACCGCATATACTTTGATTAGAGTAGCTGCACGCACCAATATGGACGCTGTATTCGCACATTATGTTGGTGCGATGGCAGAAGCCGAGGATGGAAACGACGATATGAGTGATTATTAATAGTACGAATGATGAACACTACAAAGCTCGAAAACTATAAATCATTCTTCGCTGACCAAGTCAAAGAAGAAATCATTGAGCAGCAGACCGTAAACAAGTCTCAGATGCGTAACTTATTCAAGGAAGGTAAGCTATCCTTGGCATTTGTTGATAGTATTCAGCATGAGACGGGCATGGTCATCCTCAAATGTCCACGTAGGATGTCTCCGCGACTCAAAGTCCAGAAGAGCATTGTTATCATCAAGAAAGGAGCTCGTCAGGAATTGGGAGATCGCCCTACTGAATGGACCTGCACATGGGAGGATTTTGCCAAGAATGCGGATTTTCACTCTCCCGGATCTGACGTTACACCTATGTACTTTGTTCATGCTAAGGATTCATCTTATGATTATGTAGCGTGCACAGGAATTTCAACACGTCTATACGATATATTTGCCAAGTCCATTGCGGATGGCAAATCACTGTCTGTCATAATTCATGACCCATTCCCTCCTGTAGAGTATTTCAGAAACCTGTCTCGTTATATGGACATTTACGCCGCCAATGACGAGCTGGATTTGGAGCCAAAACTATCATACGAAGACTGGCACCCTGAAGAGTTGGCATTTGATTATAACAACCCTGACGGCATATCAAACACTATCCTCAATACCCTCAGGGATGACGGTTGCTGCATCGTACAAGGCCCTCCAGGCACCGGAAAGAGTTACACAATCGCTTCTATCATCTCGTCGTATCTTGACGCAGGTAAGACAGTTTGTGCGACTACAATGGCGAACAAGGGCTTGATTGAACTCATCAAGCAGAAACCGCTTGCCAAATACGTCAAAGAAGGTAGAATATATAAGACCAATCTCTCCATTGACGAAAAGAAGCAGGTGTCAGGACTTAAGGAGGCTAACGCAAACCTGGTCGTTGAGAGCGGCGAAGTTCTTTGTGCAACGAATTATCAGCTTTCGACCGCATTCAGTGAAAAGAAGATGACACTGTATGGACTTCCTCAATACGACCTTGTAGTCATCGAGGAGGCTTCACAGGCATTCCTGACCTCAATAGTCGCATTCAAGCAATTAGGCGTGCATTGTCTTATAGTTGGTGACCCAATGCAGCTTCCTCCAATCGTCAAACTGAATAATCCTCAGTACAATTCCTGGAATGTTGGAACACAGGTTGAAGGGCTTAAGACTATTGCCTTAGGATCAAACATCAAATCATATAGGATTGTTACAACATTCCGTCTTACAGGTCGTTCCGCGGCTTTGACTAAATGCTTTTATAGCAATAGGTTCATCTCAGTTAAGCAAGAATATCTTGACTATTCCGCAGCAAATAGCCCACTATTCCCATCAGATGGCGGCGTTCTCTACCACTGCACTAATGACGCAAAGGATGGGCTTTATTCAGATAAAGCTGATGCAATCATCCGGACAGTGATCTCCACCATGGAGAAGTATTACCCAGAAAGGACTCTGGCTATCATTACCCCATTCAGAGATACAGTAAAAGAGCTCCAAAAACGTTTCTGTATATCAGATATCGAATTGGATATTACAATAGAAACAATCGACCGTATTCAGGGTATGACAGTGGATTACGCCATTTTATATGTACCTGGCCGTAATCCTGGATTTGCTCTTGAAGATAGACGTTTCAATGTGGCCACAAGCCGTTCACTCAGCACCACGCTTATAATATCAGATATCATGCTGACTGATTTCCACACTATATCTCCTACCGTAATCCAGTTTGTAAACAACTGTGATGAATATGATGGAGGTTATGAGGTTGTGAAAAAAGAAGTCAAAGAAGCTCCTATTGAGGTCTCAATTCCTAAAGAATCGCTTAAGGAAGAAACTGTTGAGCCTGAAGCACCAGCCATAGGTCTAAAGGTCGTGGGCAAGATTGATCTTAGCAAATTTGAACGGCCAAAGAAGGAACTCAGTCAGGTGAAGAAGAATTTCTACATCATTGACACAAATGTCTTCGTGAATTGCCCGGATATCATTAGCAAGATTGATAAGAAGTATCCTGTCATACTCTCCGCAAAGGTTACAGATGAGCTTGACAAGATGAAAATCAAGCTTGATGAAGAAGGCAAGAGAAACGCAGAAAAAGCCCTCAGGAATCTTAATAACGAGAACCAGCATGAGGTGATATATGAGTTTGCTGATGTCTCCCTTCTGCCTGATGACTTCGATAAACGCTCTCCGGACAATATGATTGTATCAGTGGCTCTGAAATATAAAGATGAGAATCCGATTATGCTTACGTCGGACAATGGCCTTCAGCTCAAGTCAAAAATACTTGGAATTGCCACTGTATCCCTGAGAAATTTCTTGAAGAGATAACGCAATGCATAACATAGACAATAACGACGTTTCCGACTGGGTTCCATGTCCTTCCTGCGGCTGCGAGGCTTATTGGGATGGATCTGTGTACTTCTGCGACCAATGCGGCTGGAGCGGAGATTATGATGATATTGAGGAGTAGAAGCGTTTTGTCGACGTCCATTCGATGGTGGCAGCCGTCTCATTCCGGAGGTCAGGTGATGGAGATGCCGGCTGCACTATAGGAGTATGGATTCTATCAGCCTTGTCTCACGTGGATCCAGGATGCCATCAGCGATAGCCATGTCATTGAATAGCTTGGCTACTGCATTTTTACTATCCTCAGTCATGGCGGATACTATTGCTCTGCAGTTGTCATACTCGAATGATTCCATTCTGTCTACGTCATCAATCGTGATTCCCAGCAGGTCGGAGATTGAATTGATAGCAGCGGAATCAATGTACCACCTGTATCAGTTTGAAATGTACCACTCCTGACGGAATGAAATGTACCGGCTGTGACACTTTGAAATGTACCGGGCTGTATCGGAATGAAATGTACCACCCGT
>JAGHSF010000038.1 GCA_018065985.1 Candidatus Cryptobacteroides choladohippi | reverse complement strand
CAGCATTCTCGGCAGAGATCTTTTCGACCTGAGCCTGAAGCCTTTTGTTTTCCTCGATGAGAGCCTGTATATCCTTGATTCCCATAGTATAAAGGTACGAAAAAAGCGCCATATACGCAAGTCCACGGCACTTTTTGTTCGATTTATTTCGCTGATTTTTCAGAGACTTTTCGAGAGCATCTTCATCCTTCGGACATAAGGACTGTCGAGGGCTGAGCGCACCATCCCGAGCATTTCTTCATAGGAGATTCCGGAGGATATCAACTCGTCATCGGACGCCTGGACGGCGGACTTCATGCGGCCCATGTCCAGGCGGACCGCATACAGTACCAGGCCGCCTTCCTCCTGCCGGAGCATCTTCATCATGTTCCGGCTGGCGTTCATGAAGATGTACACGTCTCCGCTCCGCAGACTGGCACACATCCCGTTGGTTACGATGCCGCTCAGCCCGTTGAAGCTCTTGCGCATATCCACCGGCTTGTTGTACAGCCAGTACTTGATGCTGCCGTCCAGACTAAACATTGCTCGCCGATATTATCTCCCGCAGGTGCGCCGCGGTCATGTTTCCCTGGATGCGCATCGCCGAGCCACAGGATGTGCGGATCTCTACTGTCAGGAAGCTTTCCTGGTCCTGTGGCTTCTGTTGTTTGCCTTTGGACTTCTGGGTTGGCGCGGACTGGATTGGAGCCGCTCCGGGCATCATCGGGACGAACCCGGCTGGAACCAGCGGCTGCTCATCCTCTTCACGGTACCTGCGCTTCCACCTGTAGTACTGGTGTCTGGCTATTCCGTGGCTTTCCAGATATTCCTGCTGGCTGATGTGCTGCTCCTCGCATTCCCTGTCGATTGCAGCGATTTCTTCTCGTGTCATCATAAGATCTCGATTTTTTGCAAAAGTAGCGAGGATCTCTCCCCGCTACAATATGCATTTCGTCGGATGCTTACGCCGCTGCGGAGCTCCGCTCATAAAAAAGAAGAGGCCGACCCTTATTGGTCAGCCCCAAATTGAAATGTGCTGTTTTCTTATTAGTTAACAGATTTAACTTCTACGTTCGTTGCGGTGTTGCTAGAATCGATGGCTGCACCTCCAGTACGGCCAATTATTGCGCCATAAGTACTAACAGATGTCTTATATCCATTAGTATTGTCCTGAATAATTACGCTGTTTTCAACTGTATTATCAGTCACAAGAGCAGTAGCATTGTCCGCACTACCAACAATTCCGCCAAGGTCGCGGTATGCAGTGATGGTAACACCATTTACAGAGCATCCTTTTACAGTAACGCCACCGACGATATAACCGATGATTCCACCAACCTTGTCACCATTGTCGTATGATCCATCAACTAATTCGGTAGTAGAGGTAATCGCGCCACCGATGACATGGCAGTTCTCAATAACACAATCGTTATTAGCGGAAGTATAACCGGCAATGGCTCCGGCATAGTGTGTTGAAGTAATTGCCACACTCTCAAGAGTCAAATTCTTAACTGTGCCCATTATTGAGCCAAAGAATCCTGCAGTTGCATGATTGGGCAGATAATCACTCGTGTTCATGTTTGAAATGGTATGGTTGCAACCATCAAACGTTCCAGCGAATGTGACGCCAGGGTATGATGTAACATTTCCGATCGGTTTCCAATCAACACCCTGAAGATCAATATCAGCAGCAAGCTGTACAAGCTTACCTGCCATTGTGTTTCCGCCATTCACTGCTTCTGCAAAAGCAAGAAGCTCCTCTACTGAGTTAATTGTTAAATCAGCCTTGGCGACAGGATAGACCTTCTTGCCGTCAAGAGTGACGGTGATTCCTGACTCGGTGTCTGAAAGATTGCGGTCATCCACCTGAACGAGGGGATCGATCACAAGAAGACGACCGTCCTCTTTTGCTTCAGGGAAATTCTCGTTCGCTGTACAGTTGCTGATTTCAACATTGTACTTGAGCATCGTTGTACCGCAAGTCTCCTTTACGTTGAAGGCCGACTTGCTCGTCGTAGTAGAGTTGAATTCACAGCCCTCTGCGATGACATTATATACATCACTGTTACTTTCACAATATACATTGATGAACTTTCCCATGCCGTTGAATACACAGTCGGTGTATGCAAGATCTTTACCATACGCCCACATCATATATTCAGCCTTGTCCTGGTTGAAAATACAACCGTCAAAGTTCATGTCTCCATATGAGAAGAGCAATCCGTTCATAGTACAACCATTCATATTGATGGTCCCGGCATGCTGGAATCCATGATAGCTGCTCTGGCCAAAGTTGAAGGTTGCGTTCTCGAACGTTGCACCATTAGGTACGGATGCGATGGATCCGGTTCCCTCACAGTCAAAGACAACACCTGCAACGTCTCCCTTGATGGTGATGTTCTTGGGGAGGTTGGGAATCTTGTATGTGTCGGCAACAAGTATCTCGACAGTGTCTCCAGCCGCTGCTGCAGTAACAGCATCGGCGAGAGTCTCATACTCAATGTCACCTATCTTGGCAACGGCTGGCTTGGCTACAGGATAGACCTTATTGCCATCAAGTGTAACGGTGATTCCTGACTCGGGGGCTGAAAGATTGCGGTCATCCACCTGAACGAGGGGATCGATCACCCAAAGTGTATTGGTTTTATCAAATTCAGTTGCTGCAGGGAAGTTCTCATTGGCTGTACAGTTGCTGATCACAACATTGTAGTTAAGCATGTTACCATTATTGATACATGTTTCCTTCACATTGAAGGCCGCCTTGCTTTTGGTGTCAGAGTTGAAAGTACAGCCAGTTGCGGTGACATTGTATACAACAGTGTTTTTCTCACAATACACGTTAATGAACTTACCTTTCCCGTTGAATACACAATCGGTGTATGTAATATCATTGCCATACGCCCACATCATATATTCCTTTGAATCCTGATTGAAAGTACAGCCCTTGAAGTTCATGTCTCCATATGAGTAGAGCAATCCGTTCAGAGTACAACCATTTATATTGATGGTCCCGGCATGCTGGAATCCATGATAGCTGCTCTGGCCAAAGTTGAAGGTTGCGTTCTCGAACGTTGCACCGTTAGGTACGGATGCGATGGATCCGGTTCCCACACAGTCAAAGACAACACCTGCAACGTCTCCCTTGATGGTGATGTTCTTGGGGAGGTTGGGAATCTTGTATGTGTCGGCAACAAGTATCTCGACAGTGTTCCCTGCCTCTGCGGCAGTAACAGCCTCGGCAAGAGTCTTATATGGAGCTTTGCCAATCATAGCAACAACGCCGTCGGGTACAGCTGTGACTTCTCTGGTAAAGACACTTCCAGCTGCAACGGATGCGGCAGGGAGGTCTTTGGCCTTCATCGTATATGAAACAGACTCTCCGTTGCACTCGGCATCCACAACTACGTTAAGATTCACAAGATCAGCATTGAAAATCGTGAAATACGAAGTCAGTTTTTCACCCGCAGCTACCTCAATACCATTTTCATAAGAAAGTGTAATCGAGGAAGCATTCTCTTTCGGCGAAATTGCCTTCTGTGGAACATTTATGTCAGCTTTAACGACAAATGGTGTTCCATCTGCGGTCAATGTAACGGACTTTACAGTGCAGGCTTCAATGAAATTCACATTGCACCTGATCCATGAAACAAGGTGTTTGAACTCAAATACACCTGCATTGTTCTTAATGTCAGCAATAGCTGTATTATAATCGAATGCTGCAAGGTGTTCGGTTGAAGCGTTTCCCTTTTGAACCTGTCCGAGAAGAGATACCGGAACTGCGCTTGCATCATCATAAAGTCCCTGTGCAGGCAATAATGCTGAATACGTCGCATCAAGAAGGCCGAAACTGTTTACCTGGAATGTGCAAGTTTTTGGATCCTCACTTACAGATTTGATTTTGTAGGTCATCTTTTCCCCGGCAGTCTCAGAGAAAACATCAAGCCTTTCACTTCCAGTAAAATAGAACTTCATATCCGGGGATAGCGCCTTTGTTGCTGGGGCATCAATTTCAACCGGATTATCGACTATCGCATAAACCCCATCTTTTAAACTGAAGTTGTTGGGACCATCAAGTTCTTTTTGAGTACAAGCAAATGTCAATGCAAGGGCAGGAATAACAAGCCCCCACATGATAAAATGTTTCTTCATAGTTGAAAAGATTAAATACCTGATTCTGTAGGATCCTCACCTGATCCAATAATACTTGATTCTAGGATTGCACTTTCGATGTGCACCTCTACCACCTTTACCACAGGTGATTTGTAGTTTTTCATTTCTTCTGTTTTCATAATTAAGATTGATTATTTGTTTAACTAGAGAAAATTCAGGGTTAAGTGCAGCATAAACGCAAAGGGCTAATGCAAGAATGCAAAAGTCCTCGAAGGCAGCGGGCAACAGATCCCGCACAATATATAATTGGTTAATTTATAAATATTTGCACCCATTCCCGCAAATTCACGGGAGAGTGTATCAAAAGAAAATATTTCCTTTAACCAGACCACAAGAGCAAATAAGTTTACAAACTTACATAATTTTCCCAAAACAAAGAACTATAAATCAATAAAATCCAGCAGTTTGGGCAAACGCAGCATCAAAAGACATTCAACAGCCGTCCGCCGAGAATGAGCGGGGTCGTGCCTTCGGCTATGGTTATGGCATATTCCGGACGGTACCTGATGGAGTCGCTCTCATCCGGCAGCCACAGGGCGGCTTTATATCCGCTCTTGCGGGCGTCTTCCGGGAGAGTTGCTGACAGATGGATGCTTACTTCCTCCCATGGCATGAAACTGCGCGCATCAATGTCAAGAGGGTATTCCAGCACATGACCCTTCCTGTCAAAAAGGACCAGGTACGCTTTCCTGGGATTGATAGGCCGGGCGAAGCCGACATTGCGGAGAGTAATCTCACCTTCGTACCTTCCATCCCTGAGCGCTCCCTCCGATCTGACCATTTCCAGGCGGTAGCCGAAATGGTCGCGAAAATACTCGTAGGCACTCGGTATGGGATTGCTCTTGAAATAATTCTCATCGCAAGGGAGCCCCTGCGCCTTGAGCAGGTCAGCAGTGAAAGGAGTGGCCTTCCACGCGTCTATGGTGCCGTATATCGGGGTGAAGTCCAGCTCGCTGTTGGAATGGACCACGCTGAATGTCGTGTAGTGGTGGCGGATGAAGCGGTGGATTGCGTTTATCGCGTTGGCGCTTATGGTGTTGGGCACGCTGTTCCAGAAGAGTTCCCCTTCTATGGGCATGTCCTGGCTTTCTCTGTCCAATTGATCGAACTCGGAATCCTCCTCGGTGGACCCGTCAAGGAATGTGCCTCCGTCAGTAGTGCCGGCAAGGGTGCCGTCATTGAAAAAGCCGACGCGCCCCATGTCCAGAACGCCGGGGCCCGCCGCAGTCTCGGCGGTTGTGCGGTACCTCATGCAGCGCATCATAGTGCTGCGGCTCTCCGGAAGCATCTTCAGCGTGGCATCCAGGACGGCAGCCACGGCCTCGGGGTCTCTGTCCAATCCTCTCGGGTTGCTGTGGAATTCGCCCCACAGTCCAACCCACCCGGTCTGAAGCGTGTAGATTACGTCAATGTTCTTCCTGACTATGGGCGTGAGCTGTTCGATGTGGGAGAGTATACGCTCGAGCGAGGGACAGTTGTCCGTCCCGTCAAGGCCTTCGTACGCGAAGCGGAGGACGAACTTCACTCCGTCCCTTCTGGCACGGTCAAAACTTGACTGCAGAGCATCGATTTTGCTCTGAGGGATGTCGCAGTCCCAGTATCTGTTGAGATAACAATAAGCCTGTGTCATCACAATGCCGTCATCCCTATAGTCGGGAAAGGGCCATTTGCTTTCTGTCTCAGGTGCATCTTCCACACCGACCAGAATCTCGAAACGGAAGCCACGCTCCGGGTTTGCAAGGCCTTTGGTGGCAACGCGGATGCGCTCCTGCGAAGCTTTTTCACCTGCGATATAGCCGCCCTTGGGCTGGGCCGATGCGGCATGGAATGCGAGCACTGCAAGTGCTGCCATCAATATTTTCCTGATCATAACGGTTACTTTCATGACTTGGTTCTGTTTCTGCAGACAAGGCTTGCTCCTTTGATCCACATGACTTTGCAAAGATAGCATTTCCTTTGATTATTAAATCCGCAAATTCAGACCAGACCATACATGGCAGTGGAAACAGACAATACGTGCGCCCAGTCCTGAGGATAAGCAAAGTCCGTGCGTGAAATGAGGGTTCTGACGCACGGGACGCGCTAATAATCAACTCCGTGCGTGAAACGGACATTCTGACGCACGACCGGAATCGAAGAGCGGCATCAGCCGCTGTGATGGAGCGTCAGCGAGATTGTCCAGCCCTAGAAGTATCGGAGCCACCCCTCTGAAGCGAACCCACAGCGCGCCGGATGAAGGGGTGTCCTGCCAAAGTGGTGTTCGACAGCGCGCATCAGCGGACCGCCCGACGACGGTCTGCGCAGCAGACGCAAGGCCAAAGGGCGCGGGGTACAATAGGGGCAGAGCCCCTAGGCATAATGGTCCCCCTGGGACCGCAAAAGGCCCGGAGCTTTCGCTTCGGGCCTTTTGTGGTCCCTGTAGGGCATGATCCTACGACTCCCTGATTATGAGTCAGGTGCTCTAACCAACTGAGCTAAGGGACCGTCAGTTTTGCAGAGCCGCTACCTGAACGGCTCTGCAAAGATAATAAAAATATCAGACTTTGATCTCAACTTCAACACCTGAAGGCAACTCGAGCTTCATGAGGGCGTCAACGGTCTTTGCGTTGCTGTCCTCAATGTCGATGAGCCTGCGGTAAGAGTCGAGCTCAAACTGCTCGCGTGCCTTCTTGTTAACGAAGGTTGAGCGGTTCACTGTGAAGATCTTCTTGTTGGTAGGAAGAGGAATAGGACCATTCACCTTTGCTCCAGTAGATTTCACGGTGTCAACGATCTTGGCTGCTGACTTGTCAACAAGCATGTGATCGAAAGACTTGAGTTTGATTCGAATGATTTGACTCATATTAAGTGTTTTTATTTACTCAATTTTATTCGTCGTCAGATGGCATGTGATATCCGCTCTTCTCCACGATGTCCTTTGCCATAGTGGCAGGAACCTCGGCGTAGTGGTCAAAGGTCATGGTGCTGGTTGCACGGCCTGAAGACAGGGTGCGGAGCACTGTGACATAACCGAACTGCTCAGAGAGCGGGACGAAAGCCTTAACGATACGTGCACCGTTTGCAGTTGAGTCCATTGCGACGATCTGTCCGCGACGGCGGTTCAGGTCACCTACAATCTCTCCCATGTAGTCCTCGGGTGTAACCACCTCAAGACTCATGATAGGCTCGAGGATGACGGGCTTGCACTTGGGAGTTGCATGACGGAAAGCCATGCGGGCTGCAAGTTCGAAGGAGAGCTGGTCAGAGTCAACAGGATGGTATGAGCCGTCGATTACTGTCACCTTGAGTGACTGTACCTCGTATCCGGCCAGGCATCCGTTGGCCATGGCAGACTTGAAACCTTTCTCGATGCAGGGGATGTACTCCTTGGGGATGTTACCACCCTTGACAACCGATTCGAACTGGAGTCCGGTAACGCCTTCGTCGGCAGGACCGATTTCCACGATGATATCTGCAAACTTTCCTCGACCGCCAGTCTGCTTCTTGAAGACTTCGCGATGCTGGAAAGAGCCAGTAACAGCTTCCTTGTAGTTCACCTGAGGTGCACCCTGGTTGATCTCGACACCGAACTCACGGCGGAGGCGGTCAACAATGATATCGAGGTGAAGCTCACCCATACCGCTGATGACTGTCTGACCGGTCTGTTCGTCGGACTTGACTGTGAAGGTAGGATCCTCCTCAGCAAGCTTGCCGAGAGCGATTCCGAGTTTGTCGAGATCCTGCTGAGTCTTGGGCTCGACAGCGATACCGATAACCGGATCCGGGAATTCCATTGATTCAAGAGTGTAGAGATCTCCCTCTGAGCAGATGGTATCACCTGTACGGAGGTCCTTGAAGCCAACGGCTGCACAGATGTCACCGGCCTCCACGAACTCGATGGGGTTCTGGTGGTTTGAATGCATCTGATACAGACGGGCAACTCTCTCCTTCTTGCCTGAGCGTGCATTGTAAACATATGTGCCGGCATCGAGATGTCCGCTATATGCTCTGATGTATGCGAGGCGGCCGACGAAAGGATCCGTGGCGATCTTGAATACAAGACCACAGAAAGGTTCATCAGCTGAAGGCTTGAGATATGTTTCAGCGCCTGTGTTGGTGTTGGTAGCCTTGGTGTCGCCGATGTCAAGAGGCGAAGGAAGGAATCTCATCACAGCATCAAGCAGGAACTGGACACCCTTGTTCTTGAATGAAGAGCCGCAGCATGCGGGAACAATCTGCATGGAGATGGTACCCTTGCGGAGAGCGTCGATGATCTCTTCCTCGGTGATGAGGGCGGGATTCTCGAAGAACTTCTCCATCAGGGCGTCGTCGCACTCGGCGGCGGACTCCACGAGCTTGTCTCTCCAGAGGGCTACTGAATCCTTCATGTCGGCAGGAATCTCCCTGATTTCATAGTTGACGAGATCGTCACTATTATTATAGTAGATTGCCTTCATGCCGATGAGGTCGACAATACCCTGGAACTTTTCCTCTGAACCGATAGGGAGACAGAGGGGAACTGCATTAGCGCCGAGCTTGCTGTGGATCTCCTCAACACATGCGAGGAAATCTGCACCAACTCGGTCCATCTTATTCACGTAAGCGATTTTGGGAACGTGGTACTTGTCTGCCTGACGCCATACAGTCTCGGACTGAGGCTGTACACGACCAACAGCGCAGAAAGTAGCAACTGTGCCGTCAAGTACGCGGAGAGAACGCTCGACCTCGACTGTGAAGTCAACGTGACCCGGAGTATCAATCAGGTTGATCTGATATGTTGATCCGTTATAATGCCAGAATGCTGTAGTTGCAGCAGAGGTGATAGTGATACCACGCTCCTGCTCCTGAACCATCCAGTCCATGGTAGCTGCTCCTTCATGCACCTCACCGATCTTGTGGGTCTTGCCGGTGTAATAAAGGATACGCTCCGATGTGGTGGTCTTACCGGCATCGATGTGGGCCATGATGCCGATGTTTCTCGTGTACTTTAGATTTCGTTTAGCCATCTAACTAACTAACCAATTTAAACTAGAAGCGGAAATGTGCGAATGCCTTGTTGGCCTCTGCCATTCTGTGCATATCCTCTTTACGCTTATATGCACCACCTTCATTGTTGTAAGCTGCGACGATCTCAGCACAAAGTTTTTCAGCCATAGAGCGGCCGGAACGCTTGCGGGCGAAGTTTATCATATTCTTCATAGAAAGTGATACCTTTCTTTCCGGTCTCAACTCTGTCGGCACCTGGAAGTTGGCACCACCGATACGACGTGACTTGACCTCAATCTGAGGAGTTACGTTCTCGAGAGCCTTCCTCCAAATATCGAGAGGAGCCTTGTCAGAATCTTTCACCTTCTCGCCTACCATGTCAATGGCATCGTAAAAAATAGAATACGCGATACTCTTCTTTCCCTGCAACATAAGATTGTTCACGAAGCGAGTCACCTCAACGTCGTGAAACTTAGGATCAGGAAGTAGAATCCTCTTCTTAGGCTTTGCTTTTCTCATTTTTTTGAAAAATTAAAAGATTAAAACCATCCTTCAGCAAGTTACTTCGGCCTCTTGGCTCCGTAGAGTGAACGTGACTGAGTACGACCCTCTACACCAGCGGTATCCAAAGCTCCTCTAAGGATGTGGTAACGTACACCGGGAAGGTCCTTTACACGACCACCGCGAACGAGCACGATTGAGTGCTCCTGCAGGTTGTGACCTTCGCCAGGGATGTAGGCATTGACCTCTTTGCTGTTTGTAAGACGTACACGGGCAACCTTACGCATTGCTGAGTTAGGTTTCTTAGGTGTGGTTGTGTACACACGCAGGCATACGCCACGCTTCTGAGGGCAAGCATCCAACGCGCGAGACTTTGACTTTACTTCAATGACCTCGCGTCCTTTGCGAACCAATTGTTGAATTGTTGGCATAAATAATTGTTAATAAATAAGTTATAAAAACAGCCCCACATTTGGGGGCTGCAAATATAGTGATTTTTAATGAATTAACAAAGTTATGAACAGCTTATCGGCAATTTGCGAACTCCACATCCCTTGCTGCCCTCTCCTTGAGAGAGTCATCAGCAGAGGTTGCAGCCTTCAGTGCTGCCTTGGCTGCAGACACTTCGCCATTGCGTGCGGCGATGATCGCGCGGAGGTAATCAGCCTTTGCGCCGTCAAGGCCGGCGAGCACCTTGGATGCCTTGTCGAGCTTGCCTGCAAGGAGGTCGGCAACTGCCTCGTTTACGGTATCGGAGCCTGCGAGGTCGGCGGCTGCCTGCTCATAGTTGCCCTTGAGGATATTGAGTGTTCCGATGTTGGCCTTTGCGTCAGCGGAGCCTGACTTCTTGAAGAAGTCGAGAGCCTCGTCGTATTTGCCGCGCTGCATTGCAACGACACCCTTTGCATTGACTACGTCCGCATCAGGGTTCTCGACCTTTCCGAGCCATGCCTCTGCAAGTGAGGGGATGCCTGCGTCGAGGTAGAGCATTCCGAGATTGTAGATAGCCCTCTGGCTGCCGAACTTCTCTGCTGCAAGGGTGTAGAGATCGCGCTTGCGGTCCTTGTCCTGGCTGTTTGCGGCAACGTGAAGGATGCCTTCCTCGTCAAGGGCGTTGATTGCCTTGTGTGAGAGTTCCTCGAGCTCCTCGTCAGACCAGTTCTGGAAATCGTAGTTGGTCACGAAGCGTGCACGGCGGAGTGCGGGGAACACCTTGCCCTTGATCTCGGAGTAGATCTCGCTCATGTTGCGGATCTCGCTCTCGCGGACTGCAGGGTCTGAATACATGCTGAGCACGCGGAGGATGAGCTCCTTGTCCTCGATGTTGGAGTTGGATACAGCCTCCTGGAAGCCTTCCCAGTCCTGACCGATGCTCTGGATCTGGACGTCGCTGGTCTCCATGCCCTGTGAGATACTGTTCCAGGCCTTCTGGGCTGAGCTTGCACGCTTGTCTGAGAGCTTTGCATTGAGGTCCTTGCCACCTTCGGGTGATGCATAGGCGATGACCTGGTTTCCGGTAACGGTGATGCGGTCGTCGTCCATGATCTCTGCGAGAGCATACTGGAGTTCCTCGATGCTCTGGCTGCGGAGCTGGTTCTTCTTGACCTCGGCAGAGTTCACATCGTAAAGGATCTGACCCTCTGCGGTCTGATGGAGGACGTACTGATAGTCGTCCTTCTTGTACTGATAGATACCGTTGAGGTCGGCAAGGAGAGCGGTGCAGTTGCAGCCGTCAGCGACCTTGCGGGTGGGGATCTCTATGCGCTTCTCGCCGTAGAATGCCACGCTGCGGAGCTCGAGATGGCACTTCTCAACGCCGGGGAGATACTGGAATTCGGTCTTGATGGTCTCAGTGCCGCCGGCCTTGTACACAACGCGGTTGTTGTCCTTGATGGACTCGCCCTGGTAGATGACAGACTCGCCGGTCTGCTGGCCGCCCTCATACACGAGCACGGGGGTAACGACCATGATGGCCTCGGGATGGAAGTAATCCTTGGGGTAGGTTACAGTTACTGTTGCGGGGATCTTGCCACCGGTAACCGCGAGGAGCTCGGGGTTGCACTTGGTGACCACCTTGTCGGCCATCGCCATCTGCTCGGCGCGGCTCTTTGAGCAGCTTGCTGCAGCGAGAACGAGCGCTGCAAGCGCAATAAGATTGAGAATTCTCTTCATATGGGTTGTTGAATATATTTCTTATAGCTCACAAAGATAAAGTTTTTTCGTTAACTTTGCACGAATATGGACGCACAGGAACTCCAATTATTGAAAAACAAATACGACATCGTAGGCAATGATGCCGCACTGAGCCGTGCGCTTGAGACAGCTGCCGCCGTGGCACCCACGAACCTGACAGTCCTCATAACCGGAGAGAGTGGCGTGGGCAAGGAGAAGATCCCTCAGATAATCCATCAGCTGAGCCGCCGCCGCACCGGCAGGTACCTCGCCATAAACTGCGGCGCAATCCCGTCGGGAACCATCAACGCGGAGCTGTTCGGCCATGAGAAAGGAGCCTTCACCGGAGCCATCGGAGAGCGCAAGGGCTACTTCGAGGAGGCCGACGGAGGCACACTGTTCCTTGACGAGATAGGCGAGCTGCCCAAGGAGACCCAGGCGCTTCTGCTGCGCGTGCTGCAGAACGGCGAGTTCATGAAGGTGGGTTCGTCCAAGGTCGAGAGGACCGACGTCCGCGTCATCTGCGCCACAAACGTGAACCTTGCGTACGCAGTTGCCACGGGCAAATTCCGCGAGGACCTCTACTACCGGCTCAATGCCATAGAGATAAGGATGCCCGCGCTGCGCGAGCGCACAAAGGGAGACATCGAGCTCCTCTTCCGCAAGTTCAGTTCCGACTTCGCCGAGCAGAACGGCCTCGGGAAGGTCAGCCTCAGCCACGAGGCGATACGCATCCTGACAAACTACCGCTGGCCCGGAAACATACGCCAGCTCAAGAACGTGGCCGAAGCCGTCACCGGCATAGAGAGCAGGCCCTCAGGGGCCGGGGCAGGCCGCATCGAGATAGGCCCCGACGTGCTGTTGCGCTACATCCCCAACGAGCAGGACAGCCTCCTGCCCGCATCGGCGGCACCGCGGTCGGATTCCGGAAGCAGCATGTCCGACCAGGACAAACAGATGATAATCAAGGCCCTGCTGGACCTCAAGCAGCATGTCGACACCCTCGAGGAGCGCCTTGCGGCTTTTGGCAGACAGGGGAATCTGGACGGGTCCGTCCCGGTAGCACCCACCGGAGGGCAGAGACCCATCCCTGCCGGCGAGCAGAGTTATGAGGCCGAATGGCAGGAGCAGGAGAACGCAAACACATCCGACGCACCGGTTGCAGACGCCCCCGTGTCGATCAGAAAGGCCAATGACGACCTCATCGCCAGGGCCCTCGAGCGCAATCAGGGGAACGTCAAGGCTGCAGCCCGGGAACTCGGAATCTCGGAAAGGACAATCTACCGCAAAATCGCTGAAAAGAAAAGCAGATGAAACGATTGCTGACAATGGCCCTGGCTGTGCTCATGCTGAGCTCCTGCGGCATCTACTCGTTCTCCGGCACTTCCATACAGCCGGACGTGAATACCATAACCATCAACTATTTCGAGTACAAGGCCCTGAAGGTGAATCCGTCGCTGAGCAACGACCTCACCGAAGCCATCAGGACCCAGTTCCGCAAGATGACCAGGCTCGAGCAGGTGGAGATGGACGGCGACCTTGAGATCACGGGCGAGGTGACGGGGTACGACGTGCGCGCAAGTGCCATTGCGGCAGGCGACATCGCCGCTTCCAACCGCCTCACCATCACGGTGAAGGTAGACTTCACCAACCGCAAGCACCACGAGGACGACTTCAGCGCGAAATCATTCTCGGCATATGCCGACTACGATTCCAACAACACCCTGGATGCGGTGGAGTCGAGCCTCTGTCAGGAAATAGTCGACAAGATAGTGGAAGACATCTTCAACGCCACGGTAGCACAATGGTAGGACGCATAGACATACACCGCCTGAACCTCGACGAGCTGACGGGAGTGGTGAACATCTACCCCTGGTATGCGGCCGCGAGGATGGAACTCTGCGCCCGCCTGAAGGAGATGGACATGCTGAGCGACACCCAGCTGGCCCAGGCGGCCCTTTACATCGGAAGCAGGAGGAAGCTCTTCGAGCTGGTACGCAGCCGCGAACGCATCATAGACCGGAACGTCCCGAACCTGGCAGGCCGGGCCGAAGAACCCGCACAGGAGATGCCGCAGCCTCAGCCACAGGCGTCTCAAAGGCAGATTTTCGTGGTCGGCGGAGACTATTTCTCACAGAACGAGTACAACGGTGTGCGCCGTGGCGACGACAACATCTTCTCAAGTTTCGCAACCAGGACGCGTTCCGAAGGATACGTCGAGGAGGGCGGATCCGACATGGAGGAATTCTGCACCGAAACGCTCGCACAGGTATATCTGGAGCAGGGCTATCCTGCTGAGGCAAAGAAGATTTATTCAAAGTTAATTTTGCGATATCCGGAAAAAAGTGTTTACTTTGCATCCCTTATTGAGAAAATAGAAAAAAATTATTGATATGAACGCACTTTTCACAGTACTCACAGTACTCATCATCATCGCAGCAATCCTTCTTGTTGCAGTTGTACTGCTTCAGAACGGCAAGGGTGAGGGTATGGCCAGCAACTTCGTTGCAGGCAACCAGACCTTCGGTGTACGCCAGACCGCAGACATCCTCGAGAAGATCACCTGGGGTCTCGTGATCGCCATCGTCATTCTCTCTGTCATCTCATCATTCACAACCGGAACCAACGGAACAGAGGTTGACGTAACCAACAAGATCGAGAACGCAGCTTCAAACCAGCAGCCCGAGTTCCCTACCGCTCCCATCCAGATGGAGAACCCTGCAACTGAGAGCACCGCTGAATAAGAAAGCACACATTCGCTGACATTTTGTCAGTGGAATATAATTTGACTTATAACCGTCTGACCCCCGAGGTCGGGCGGTTAAATTTTATATATACGTGATTATGGAAAACAGAAAGAATTTCGAATTTTTATCCAAATATGCCATTGACCTCAACGAGGCGGCATCCAAGGGCAGGCTCGACCCTGTCATAGGCCGCGACGAGGAGATACGTCGCGTGCTCCAGATACTGTCCAGAAGGACCAAGAACAACCCCATACTCGTAGGTGAACCCGGCGTGGGCAAGACAGCCATCAGCGAGGGAATCGCCACCAAGATAGTCAACGGACAGGTGCCCGAGAATCTCAAGAACCGGCGCGTGTTCAGCCTCGACATGGGTGCCCTCATAGCGGGCGCCAAGTATCAGGGCGAGTTCGAAGAGCGTCTCAAGGGCGTAGTGAAGGAAGTGGTCGACTCGGAGGGAGACATCATCCTCTTCATCGACGAGATCCACACACTGGTGGGAGCCGGCAGAAGCAACGGTGCAATGGATGCATCCAACATTCTCAAACCCGCACTGGCGCGTGGAGAGCTGCGCACGATAGGCAGCACCACCCTGGACGAGTTCCAGAAGTACTTCGAGCAGGACAAGGCCCTGGAGCGCCGTTTCCAGAAGGTCATGGTCGACGAGCCCAGCCCAGCCGAATCCATCGCTATCCTGCGCGGACTCAAGGAGAAGTACGAAAACCATCACCGCGTGAGCATCGAGGACGACGCACTGATCGCAGCCGTCAACCTCAGCCACAGGTACATCAACAACAGGTTCCTGCCCGACAAGGCCATCGACCTCATCGACGAGGCCGCCAGCAAGCTAAGGCTTGAGATGAACAGCGTGCCCGAGCCTATCGACATACTCAATTCACGCATACGCCAGCTGGAGATCGAGAAGGAGGCCATCAAGCGCGAAGGCACATCGCTCAAGAGCGAGAGGCTCGACTCCGAACTGGAGCAGTGCAAGTCGGAACGCGACGCCCTCACCGCACGCTGGAACGAGGAGAAGGGCATAGTCACCGAACTGAACGACCTGCGCCGCCAGATAGAGGACTACAGGCGCGATGCCGACATAGCGGAACGCGCCGGCGACTACGGCAAGGTGGCCGAGATACGCTACGGCAAACTCGGCGCCGCCCAGGCCCGCATCAAGGAGCTCACCGAGAAGCAGGCGGCCATCAAAGACCCCATCATCACCGAATCGGTGACACCCGAGGACATTGCCGAGGTGGTGGCCAGATGGACCGGCATCCCCGTGAACCGCATGCTCGAGAGCGAGAAAGACAAGCTCCTGCGCATGGAGGAAAGCCTGCACAGGCGCGTCGTGGGCCAGAACAAGGGCATTTCAGCAGTGTCTGATGCCGTGCGCCGCAGCCGCGCCGGACTCAGCAACGAGCACCGTCCCATCGGCAGCTTCCTCTTCCTGGGAAGCACGGGCGTCGGCAAGACAGAGCTGGCAAAGGCTCTGGCGGAGTTCCTCTTCAACGACGAGGCGATGATCACCCGCATCGACATGAGCGAGTACCAGGAAAGCCATACCGTGTCAAGACTGATCGGTGCGCCTCCGGGATACGTCGGCTACGACGAGGGTGGCCAGCTGACAGAGGCCGTAAGGCGCAAGCCCTATTCCGTAGTGCTGCTTGACGAGATCGAGAAGGCGCATCCCGACGTGTTCAACATCCTCCTGCAGGTGCTTGACGACGGACGCCTGACCGACAACAAGGGACGCACCGTCGACTTCAAGAACACCATACTCATCATGACCTCGAACCTCAAGGAGGAGGAGCTGCGCATGCGGATGAGGCCGGAGTTCATCAACCGAATCGACGAAATCGTGGTGTTCGACCAGCTTACCAGAGACGACATACGCAAGATCGTGCGCATCCAGATGGAGATTCTGCGCAGCAAGCTCGAGGCCGAAGGAGTGGCTCTCAGCTTCACCCGGGCGTTCGAGGACGACATGGTGGAAGGCGGATACGACCCCGACTTCGGCGCACGCCCCGTCAAGAGACTCATCCAGCGCGAGCTTGTGAACAAGCTTGCCGTCGAGATTCTCGAGGGGCGCATACGTAAGGACTCCGAAATCGAAGTCGACTGTGTGAACGGCGAAACTGTCCTCAGGAACAAAGAAAAGTAAGCAGAATAAAAGCGGATTTTTGTAACTTTGGAGATTGTAATCTGAATTCAAACAAATACAATCAATAAATGGCACTTATCGATCAAATCATTGCGCGCGCCAAGTCCAACAGGCAGCGCATCGTCCTCCCCGAGTCGTTCGAGGAGCGCACCATCACAGCAGCCGACAAGGCTCTTGCAGATGAAATCGCCGACATCATCCTCATCGGCAACAAGGAGAAAGTTCTCGCATACGCCAAAGAACTGGGTCTCAAGAACATAGAGAAAGCCACAATCATAGATCCCGAGACTTCGGAGAAGACCGCAGAATATGCCAACCTTCTCTACGAGCTCCGCAAGAAGAAAGGCATGACCCCCGAGGAGGCTGCAAAGCTCGTCCTCAACCCTCTCTATTTCGGCTGCCTCATCATCAAGAGCGGTGATGCCGACGGCCAGATCAGCGGCGCACTCTCTACCACCGGCGAGACCCTTCGTCCCGCCCTCCAGATCATCAAGTGTGCTCCCGGCATCAGCTGCGTCAGCGGTGCGATGCTCATGATCACCAAGACCCCCCAGTACGGCGAGGAAGGTGTCATCGTATGCGGCGACGTTGCAGTCACCCCCGCTCCCGACGCATCACAGCTTGCCCAGATCGCAGTCTGCACCGCTCAGACCGCAAAGAGCGTGGCCGGATTCGCAGACCCGCGCGTGGCAATGCTCTCATTCTCTACCAAGGGCTCCGCAAAGCATGAGGTAGTGGACAAGGTCGTCGAGGCCACCAGGCTCGCAAAGGAACTCGCTCCCGAACTCAAGATCGACGGTGAGCTCCAGGCAGACGCTGCCCTCGTTCCTTCCGTAGGTGCAAAGAAGGCTCCCGGCTCAGACATCGCCGGCAAGGCCAACGTCCTCGTATTCCCCAACCTCGAGGTCGGCAACATCGCATACAAGCTCATGCAGCGCATAGGCGGGGCTGATGCCATCGGACCCATCCTCCAGGGTATCGCCCGCCCCGTCAACGACCTCAGCCGCGGCTGCTCCGTCGACGACGTATACAAGATGGTAGCAATCACCGCCTGTCAGGCAATGGATGCGAAGTAGAGCCATGAAGAGAATCCTGATTTCTGGCGTCTGCGCAGTTCTTTCGATCTGTGCGGGCGCCAGGTCCTTTTCAGTAAAGTCCCCGTCAGGGAACAACGTCATAACCCTGGAAACAGGCAAGGAACTCGTCTGGAGCGTAGAGCATGACGGCCAGCAGGTCCTCGAGCCGTCGGCGTTGAGCATGACGCTTGCCGACGGACGCGTACTTGGGCCTGGCTCAAAGGCACGCTCCGGCAGAATCACCGAGGTCAGGGGCGATATCCATCCCGTACTCTATCGCAAAAGCGTCATCAAGGACGACTACAACTGCCTGACTGTCAAGTTCAGGGGAAGATTCAACGTGGAGCTGCGCGCATACGACAGCGGTGTGGCCTACAGGTTCGTGACCAGATTCAGGAGGGGATTCAAAGTGGCACAGGAGGACGTGAACTTCAAGTTCGGCGCCGACTGCAATGCTTTCATTCCCTACGCCAACGACCCCCGCGAGGGCTACCGCTGGAGCTACAGCTTCGAGAGTTATTACGATGAGTGCAAGCTGTCGGAGATGATACCCGACTCCCTTGTCATCTGCCCCATGCTGGTGGATGAAGGGAGCTGCAAGCTTGCCCTTATGGATGCCGGACAGGAAGACTACCCCGGCCTGTTCCTCAAATCGGCAGAGGGTGGAGTGACCGGAGAGTTCGCACCGCTCGTCCTGGACTCTTATAAGAACGGCGCCAACATGCAGCCCTCCAGACATGCGGATTACATTGCAGACTGCCCCGCCGGTGCCAGGGTATTCCCCTGGAGGGTGGCAGTGATCGCCGACAGCGACATCGAACTTGCCGGGAACGACCTCTACTACTGCCTTGCACCCGAATGCAGGATTGACGACACCTCATGGATAAAGCCCGGCAACTGCGCATGGGAATGGTGGAACGCAATGAACGTGAAGCATGCCGGCTTCGAGGCGGGCAGCAACACGGCCACCTACAAGTACTATACTGACTTCGCAGCAGAATATGGCCTGGACTACGTTCTCCTTGACGGAGGATGGAGCGGCGCGAGCCTGATGGAAGGCCACGAGGGGCTGGACCTGCCCGCAATAGTGCAGCATGCCACCGAAAAGGGCGTGGGTGTGTTCGTCTGGGCAGCATATGCAGACATGATCGGTCAGTACAGGGATGTATTCCCCTATTATGCAGAGCTCGGAATCAAGGGCTGCAAGTTGGATTTCTTCGACCGCGACGACCAGGCTGCGATGCGCGACATCTTCGCGATGGCAGAGTGCGCGGCGCAGAACCATCTGATGCTGGACCTGCACGGAATGAAGGCTTTCGGCATCAACAGGGCATATCCGAATGTGGTAAGCTATGAAGGCGTCAAGGGTCTGGAGAACTGCAAGTGGGCGGATATCGGCGAGGATGGACTTCTGGTGAAGGACCTCGTGCGATACGATGTGACCATACCGTTCATCAGAGCCCTCATGGGCCCTTATGACTATACCCCCGGCGCAATGGACAATGCGCAGAGACCTTTCTTCAAGGCAGTGGACGAAAACCCCATGTCTGAAGGCACCCGTGCCCATCAGATGGCCATGTACACCGTGTACGACTCACCTTTCCAGATGCTCTCCGACACTCCTGAGAAATACAGGCTGTCACCTGAATGCACCGCCTTCATGGCGGCGGTGCCCTGCGTGTTCGACAGGACTGTAGTGCTTGACGGGAAGGTTGGTGAATACATCGTGACGGCCAAGGAGAAGGACGGAGTATGGTATGTGGGCGCAATGACCGACAGGACCGCGAGGGACCTGGAGATAGACTTCTCTTTCCTTGACAGGGCCGGCAGGGCTGAGATATTCGCCGACGGCAAGAACGCCGGCCATACCGGCACGGACTACACAAGGACAGAGGCTGACCTGGCCCCGGACAGCAGGATGACCGTTCATCTTGCCGCCGGCGGAGGCTGGGCCGCAATGATCAGATAGCCGACGCCCGGGGCAGGCGTGAAATGCAAAGTGCTGTATTTCACAATTTTATTAATTTTCGATGTTACGACCCGCAACATCACTTTTACGTATCTCTCTATATTTCAACAGTTTCCGAAAAACGGCCAATATTTAATAAATGAGGGTGACCTTTCGGCCACCCTCATTCTTAGGTTAGTAGCATTCAGCTGCTAACCGAGGAAGGAAATCAAAATACCTGCAGCGACTGCAGAGCCGATCACACCGGAGATGTTGCTGGCCATGCAGTAGTTGAGGATGAAGTTCTTGGGATTGTACTTGAGGGCAACCTCGTTTGCAACGCGTGAAGCCATCGGCACTGCGCTGAGGCCGGTTGCTCCGACGAGCGGGTTGATCTTCTGCTTGCTGAAGAGGTTGAAGAGCTTCACGAGGAAGATACCGCCGGCTATCGAGAGGCAGAATGCGAGGAAACCACCCGCAAGGATTCCGAGAGTGTTCCAGTTGAGGAACGCCTGGGATGTCATCGTTGCACCTACACACAGACCGAGGAACACGGTGGCGGCGTTCATGATGCCGTTTGCTGCCGCGTCGAAGATTCGTGCCGTGTCGGCGCCGATTTCCTTGATGAGGTTACCGAACATCAGCATGCCGATGAGGGGCACTGCGGTAGGGACGAGGATGGCGACCACGGTGGTGACGGCAATGGGGAAGATGATCTTCGCCGCACGCATGTTCTTGATCTCCACCTTCTTGCTGTCGAGCTTCTCCTGCTCCTTCATATTGATGCAGAGCTCCTTCTTGCTGCAGCAGATCTTCACCACGAACGGGATGATCACAGGCACGAGCGCCATGTACGAGTATGCCGCGATGGCGATGGGGCCGAGCAGATGCGGGGCAAGCTTGATTGTCGTGAATATCGAGGTGGGGCCGTCAGCGCCGCCTATGATTCCAAGCGAAGCCGCTTCCTGAGGTGTGAAGCCGATTGCAAGTGCGGCAAGCAGGACCGCAAAGATACCAAGCTGTGCAGCTGCTCCGAAGATGGAGAGCTTGAGGTTGCGCAGCATGGGGCCGAAATCGGTCAGGGCACCCACACCCATGAAGATGATGGGAGGGAGGAAGCCCGTCTTGATGAGGGCATAGTACAGGAAGTTCATCAGGCCGAGGTCATGGGCGATCTGATGCAGGGGAATGTCGTAGATGTTCTTGAGAACGCCGTTCACCATCACCATGCCGTTCTCGTCCGCCTGGATGACACCCATATCGCCGCCGGGGAAGTTGGCGATGAGGACACCGAATGCGATGGGGACGAGCAGCAGAGGCTCATAATGCTTCTTGATTCCAAGGTAGAGCAGCACGAATGCGAGCAGATACATCAGGATGAATCCCGGATCAGCCGCAATGCTGCTGATAGCCGTCATGTCGTAGATACTACGCAGTATGTCTGAAAAACCGTTTTCCATCTATCAGCCGATTTTAATCAGTACGTCGTCTTCGAATACATTGTCGCCGGGCTTGGCGCAGATCTCGAGCACCTTGCCTGAGAATTCCGAAACGATAGCATTGTAGGTCTTCATGGCCTCGATGTAGCAGATCACGTCGCCCTTGCTGACTGCGTCGCCCACCTTGATCTCCTTCTCGCCGGCAGACTTGCTGAGCATGAACTTGCCCTCGAGCGGTGAGAGGACATCATTTCCCCCTGCGGGAGCGGGTGATGCGGGCGCTGCCTGCTGTGCTGCAGGGGCGGGTTTGCCGTCATAGGAGATGGCAACCTTGTATGACTGTCCGTTCACAGTGACGGTAATGCTGTCAGGCTGTGCTGCCTTAGGCTGTGCTGCTGCCTTTCTCTTTTCAAGGTCTGCGAGGAAGTCGGCCTTCGCCTTGCCGCTCCTGTATGCCTCATACTGGGCGGGATGCATTGCATACTCGAAGAGCTCCTCGTCGTCCTGACCGGCCTCCCAGCCGTTCTGGGCCATCTTCTGGCGGAAGACATCGAGGGAGTCGGGATAGTTGAGCTGAGGGTCCTCGGTCACGAACTGGCGTCCCTGAGCTGCGGCGAGGTCCTTGAGTTCCTGGTCTACGGGACCGGGCAGACGGCCGGACTTGCCGAGTATCATGTCCCAGATATCGTCCGCAATCATGCTCCAGCGCTTGCCGCCCTTCTCCATCTGGATGACGTTCATCAGCGCGAGGTTCTTGACGTACTGGCTGAACGGGGTGACAAGGCAGGGATAGCCGACCTTGGGCCATACGTAGGTAACCTCATCGAAGAGCTTGATGAGAAGCTCGTCCTGGGTCATAAGGGGCTGGCCGTGCTTTGCCTTGTAGCGGTTGAGGCCTTCGAGGTTGGTCTCGAGGTCGGTCATCAGCGAACCCATCATGCCTCCGGGAAGACCGGGAGCGATGAGCAGGGAGTTCATGAGACGGTTGCGCTTGGGAATGTAGTATCCGAGGAAATCGTCCATGAACGACTGTATCATTGTGCGGGCCTTCATGTAGGCGGTCATGTTGATCTCAGGCACCTTGAAGCCGGCATCCTTGAGCATGGCCTGCACGCTGATGACGTCGGGATGGCCTGTTCCCCATGAAAGAGGCTCCATGCCCACGTCGATGTAGTCGCATCCGGCCTTGCAGACCTCGAGGATGGAAGCCATGGCGAAACCGGGGCCTGAATGGCTGTGGTACTGGATGGGAATGTCCTTGATCTTCTTGATGCCCTCGACTATCTTGCCGAGCGACACGGGGCGTCCGATGCCGGCCATATCCTTGAGGCAGATCTCGTCTGCGCCGAGCTCGATGAGCTCCTTGGCCATGTTCACATAGTACTCGACCGTATGGATGGGCGAGCTGGTGATGCAGAGCGAGCACTGGGAGATCATCCCGGCCTCGTGGGCATAGGCGATGGACGGCGCGATATTGCGTACGTCATTCAGACCGCAGAAAGTGCGTGTGATATCGGTTCCCTGCGCCTTCTTGACCTTGTAGAACAGCTTTCTGACATCGGAAGGCACCGGACTCATTCTGATTCCGTTGAGACCGCGGTCAAGCATGTGTGTCTCGATTCCTGCCTCATGGAAGGGCTTGGTCCACTCCCGGACAGCCTTGTTGGGGTTCTCGCCGAAGAGAAGGTTTACCTGTTCGAATCCACCGCCGTTGGTCTCCACGCGGGCAAAGCAGCCCATGTCGATGATTGTGGGGGCGATGGCAACTAGCTGGTCCACTCTGGGCACATACTTTCCCGCAGACTGCCACATGTCGCGGAAAACCAGGCTGAATTTTATCTCTTTCATCTTATTATATTACAATTTTACTATTTCTTTCACTGTTCCCTTGCCGCCGGTGAGTTCCTTCACCGCGGCCTCGATGATGCTTCTTGTCTCGCTGCCGACAGCGGCCGCAGATGCGGCAGGCTTTTCAGAGGGCTGTTCGGCCGGGAAACGGTTGGTGACGCTGATCATCAACTTTCCCAAAAGTATGACTATTACCAAGATAAGAAAAACGCTCGTCATTCCGACGACCATCAGTTCAAGGCCAAGACCAATATTGCTCATTTATCTTTTAGAATGTTTGCGCCCGAAATCGGGCAAATTATTATGTAAAGTTAATAAAAAATGCGATACCATCATTCCATTTTTGCCGAATCCTGACAAAATATGTATATTGCATGTTATTCCCATCATGAAATAACGACCTATGAAAGGATACACCATTTTATCTACCATTGCGGCTGCAGCAGTTCTTCTTGCAGCCTCATGCACACAAAGCGGCAGCGGCATCGTCACCCCTGACGAAAGACAGATCGAATGGGCGGACGCCGAGATCGGCGTCATGTTCCACCTCGACATGCAGGTGTTCAACCCCGGTTACGAATGGAGAGAGTTCGGCACCCATCCCGACGTCTCGACTTTCAACCCCACCGAACTCGACACCGACCAGTGGCTCGAAGCCGCATCCAAGATCAATGCGAAATACGCTGTCCTCGTGGCAAAGCACTGCTCCGGATTCAGCCTGTGGCCCACCGAGGCGCATGACTACAGCGTGAAGAACTGCCCGTGGCAGAACGGTCAGGGCGACATCGTGCGCGACTTCATCCAATCCTGCAAGAAATACGGCATAAAGCCGGGAATCTACGCAAGCACATCTGCCAACGGCTACTATCACGTCGACAACCCCGGCGTGGTCCAGCCCGGCAGCCCCTACACGCAGGAAGAATACAGGGCCGTCGTGCAAAAGCAGCTCACAGAGCTCTGGAGCAACTACGGCGAGCTGTTCGAGATATGGTTTGACGGAGGCGTGCTCCCCGTCGACCAGGGCGGATATGACGTCGGCACGCTCGCACGCAAGCTTCAGCCGGAGGCTATCGCATTCCAGGGCTCCGACGACATGAAACACCTGATACGGTGGGTCGGCAACGAGACGGGAGATGCACCCTACCCCTGCTGGGCCACTTCAGGAGCCACCACCAGCGCCGACGGCACCACGGTGATGTCCGGAATGAACGGGGCCGCCGACGGCGCAATCTGGTGCCCGGGAGAGGCAGACTGCACGCTCAGGCTCAACAGCACCTTTCAGGCAGGATGGATGTGGAGCCCGGGCTACGATGATGACATCTACAGCGTCAGCAAGCTTGTCAGGAAATATGAAACGAGCGTGGGACGCAACACCAACCTGCTCCTCGGACTTGTGGTCGACAATCGCGGACTTGTACCCGAAGGTGACGTGGCGCGCCTCGAAGAATTCGGCAAGGCCCTGGAAGAGAAGTACGGAACACCCCTGGCAAGCGTTTCGGGGAAAGGGAACAGTATCGTCATCGATCTGGACAAGCCCCGGGCAATCGACAGGATAGTGATCCAGGAAGACATCAGTCTGGGCGAGAGAGTGCTTGAATATCAGGTCGAGGGGCTTTGTGCAGACGGCACATGGACTACCCTTTCAAATGGTACCAACATAGGTCACAAGCGCATCGATACATTCAGCCCCATAGAGGTGAGCGCGCTGAAGCTGCAGGTAAAGAAGAGCAAGGGCAAGCCGGCAATAAGAAACTTCTCAGCATTCGAAGTCCCTGAGCGCTCAGCGCAGAGAGTGATGTTCGAGGACGGCAACTATGCCATGTTCATCCATTTCGGACTCTATTCGCAGCTTGAGGGAACCTGGGCCGGGAAGCCTTATTTCGGCAATGCCGAGTGGATCATGAACGAGGGGCAGGCCGGTATCCCGATCAAGGACTACAAGGCTCTCTCTGCAGAGTTCAACCCTTCAGAATTCAACGCCGAGGAGATTGTGAGCCTGGCCAGGGATGCCGGGATGAAATACATCATCATCACCAGCAAGCACCATGAAGGCTTTGCAATGTTCGACTCCGATGCCGACGACTTCAACATCAAGGATGGCAGCCCGTTCGGGCGGGACCTTCTCGGCGAGCTGGCCGAGGCCTGCCACAGGAACGGCCTGGGCATAGGTTTCTACTACTCCCAGTTCCAGGACTGGACGGCACCTGGCGGAGGCAACGGTCCGGCAACGGACGCTGCCGGCAGGAAGGTATCCTTCGAGGAATACTTCAGGAACAAGGTGGTGCCCCAGGTCACCGAACTGCTCACGAAATACGGACCGATCGAGCTGATATGGTTCGACACACCGGGAGACATGCAGGAGCACTACTCTCGTGAACTCGTGGACCTCGTGCACGAGCTTCAGCCGGGCACACTGGTTTCAAGCCGCGTAGGAAACGGAATGGGCGACTACGAGACCCTCGGCGACATGGAAGTTCCCCTGGAGAACGTGGAAGGCCTCTGGGAAGGCATAGACGTCACCCAGGTCGGCTGGGGCTACAACAGGAACGACTCGGAATGGAAGAGTCCCGATTACATAGTCAGAACCCTGACCGCAACCATCGCACGCGGAGGCACCTTCATGCTCAACGTGGGGCCGACCGCAAAGGGAGCGATCGCTCATGAGGCAGCGGCCAGCCTGCGCAAAGCCGGGGAATGGGTACGGAAGTACCCCGACGCCGTCTACGGTGCAGGTCCCTCGCCGTGGGGCCATGCCTTCCCCTGGGGCGATGCTGTGACCCAGCACGACAGAATACTGCTCATCGTACACGACTGGCCCGCTGACGGCAAGCTGCATGTACCGGGCGTGACGTCGGAAATACGCGACGTCAGACTGTACGGTTCAGGCAGTCTCACCTTCGGCACCGAAGCGGGATGGACCACGATTGAACTCCCGTTCCCGAAGCCGGAAGGGCTCTCGCCGGTCATCGAGATATGCTGCGGCAGCAACGACATACAGGTTACACAGCAAAACTACATAGACCCCTCAAGCACCACAGAACTGTCAGTACTCTTCGGCGAGCACGGTGGATGCTCAAAGGACTACAGGAGCTGGATGGACAGGTTCGGAGAGTGGAAATTCAAGCACGAGCTGCGCGACTTCCAGAAGGAATGCTGGCTCGACTGGACAGTGGATTTCTGCCAGGCAGGATACTACGACCTGGAGCTGGAGTGGGCCGGCGGCAAGCAGGTGCTCTGGCAGGTCGAGCTCGACGGTATTCCATGCGGCATAGACCTGCAGACGCCAGGCTCACGCTTCGAATTCCAGAGACTCGGATGGATACGGATAGACAAACCCGGCAGGCACGTCGTCTGCCTGAGGCCCATCGAGGGTGACTTTGAAAAGACAGAGGTGAGCGCGATACGGCTCACTCCCGTGCTGCAGACTCTGGAGTAGCGCCAAAGGCGCGCAGGGGCTTCTGAGTCTTCGTCTCCGAGAGTTTCTCTCCAGCACAATAGTCAGACATGATCGTTTCAGAGCCCTATATGTTTCAGCCTCGAACGCCTTGTTTTCCATGAATTCTGCGTTTTTGTGGAGAAACGCCCGTTATCCATCGTATAATCCTGAAAATCATCAACTTTATGGAGAAAGCGCCATCCGAGTCCACGGATGGCACTTTTTTATGGAGAGGATGGCTGGCTGACCGATGGCCTTGCACATAAACTGAAACAATCGGCAATTATATGTGCAATGAAAATGATTGCCCTTATACTATCCGTTATTTTGAGTATATGTGCAGAACGAACGCCGAACTGTTCAAAATGTACAAAGAACTGGCAGAGAAACAGAATGCCTGATACTCTCATCGTTGTTCTTCTTGTTGCTGGAATATCCGCCTCAACATGCCCGGACTGCCGGCGTTCAACAGGGATAGTGCACTGATAGCGGGGGGGGGGCTATTCAAAGCAAAAAATTGAATGAGACAAGTCGAAAGGGCAAAGTTACGAGAGCCTGAATAAGGCTTGTCTTATTTTTTCCTTCTCTTGAGAACCAGCGGTGCTCAAACGGAGGAGAGGAAGGCCAATGGCATCCAACACGGAGTCCTTCAGCATATCTCGCCGGCCTTGTTCGGAATTACTCTTATGATATTGTGTTCCATCTACCTCAACTGCAAGTTTTGCTTTATGGGTAACGGAATCATAAATCAGGAAATCAACATGTGACCACGAGCGTGAAGCATATGTGCGTTGTTCTGGGGTCAGATTTGACGTCGAGGTTACCAGGTGACGGAGTGGGTAGTGCATCAGAATACCCAAGTGTGCAATTTTTTGTTCGTTAATAACGTCATTAATTGTCCAATATGTGAGGTTCTCCGAATCATATTCTGAAACACGCTTGTGTGCTTTGTAGAAATCAAGAAGTTCTTGAGTATAATCTTCATACAGCAAGTCGTAAATGGAAGAAATCTCACTCTTTTCGCTCTTGCCCTGGCAATACTCGATATAATCGATCAAATCACGTATGTTCGAATCCGGCTGTTCGTCAGCAGAAACGACCAGCGTAAATTGCTTCTTTGCTCTCGATACCGCCACATTCAAAAGATGTGGATCATCGGTAAACTCCTGAACTTGGTTATCCACAGTGGAAAGAACGATTGCATCTTCCTCACGACCTTGGAACTTATGGACAGTAGCAGCCGCATAACTACGGCCCGTCGTCTCCAGCGCGGCACGCAATGCTTTCACTTGATTGTTATACGGCGCTATTATGCCTATGTCGGTGAAATGTTCCTCCAAAACAGGTAGAATTTCCTGAGTGATAGTCTCCACCTGACGTTGATTGACCGTTCCTCTTGCGTGGTTCCCTTTATTTGTCCTGACAACCGCGATAGGAGTGAATTCAGAATCGCTATTCTTCATGGGAATCAGTTCTCCATTATAGAATTGCTTGCTGCAAAAGCCAATTATCAGTGGATCACAGCGGTAATGCTCCTTCAGTAGAGTTTGCGGTATTTTCGGGAAGAGGGTGCAGATAGAGGACAAGAAACTGTTTGTAGAATATCGGTAAGCTTCCGGAATACCATATTTTGCAAAGATGGCACTCACCACCTCTTCAGTATGGGAATCCACCACATTGGGCAATTGCTTCAAGTCACCCACAATGACCGCATTTCGAGCACAACCCAATGCCAATGCACCTGCCGCAATATCCACCTGCGATGCCTCATCCATTATTATGTAATCGAACTTGTATGCCGGGTTGATATTGGATGTAGCCGAGAAAGTCGTGCTGAGAATAACCGGATACTCATAAAGGAAGTTCCTGGTTTTCAGATATATTTCGTCAGCGGAAAAGACTGCCCGTTCTTTTTGGGCATGATACTTTCTGTACAGATGATCTTTTAGGACAAGCATTGATACGTCTCTCAGACAGTCATTCTTTGTCTTTGCGTCAGCGTCATTCACGAATTCCCGGAGCTGATTGCAGCGTTGTTCGATTTCTTTGACTTTGGTAGAAATAAGCAGATAGTGAAGTTTATCCAGAGAATCTTTTGCTGCTGGGAGTCGATGATATCGCAGTCTTAAACGTGTCCACCAAGAAAGACGGTGTTTACGCTCCATTTCTCTGCTACAGAGAAGAAAATACCGGTTAAGCAGTTTGACTGGCCACTGTTTGCTTGATTCTATCTTTTGTGGGAATCGTGCAATTTGACGTTTGTATTCAGTCAATATTTCAGAGTATCGCGCTATCTTCTCCTGGCACTCATACACCTTTTGAAGTTCTTGGGAAAGAGCAACAGCTTCTCGCCGGACATACCTGGAATTCTCCAGTTCCCATGACTCCATATCCGGGAACACACCCGCCTGGCCATTTATGAATCCTATCTTGTTGCTGGCTCGTCCTAGTTGAGCACAAATAAAGTCAAGACCTGTGGATTCCAACTTTTCTTTTATATTCTCAACAGCGGAGTTGTTGTTGGAGACAATTTCCATTGTCTTATCATCGAGCAGCAGATTGGCAAGGATGTTAAGAATTGTCTGTGTCTTTCCCGTCCCAGGAGGGCCCTGTATGACACTGAGATTGTTCTCCAAGGCATCTCGAACGGCTTTGTACTGGCTCCGGTTGCAGCCAAACGGAAATATCGGTGCACTCGTGGCCGCAAAGGATTTTTCAAAAGCATCAACATTGAGGTAGGCTTCCAATAGGGAATTCTTGGTCACAAATTCCATCTTGGCATATTTATCCGCAAGACTGACCGTCTTGTCATCATCTACTGGAATGACATTGTATTTTGCCACCTCATTGAGATATTCCCATACATTGATAGAACGTTGGTCATCAATATGTTCTTCAATTGAAATGTAGTCTGCAGGATAATTTTTGCCGAATCCGTTTTCAAATATTATTCTATATGCCCTATTTTCTCTACCTTGAAACACTCTAACCCCCAAAACATGAAAGAAAACTTCCCCATCATCTTTCCGTATTATACGGAAGGGTGGTTCAAGCTGCAAAGCAAATTCTGCAACATCAACATTGACTGGATTATAATGAAGAATCTGTTCCCCTTTCTTGAATTGGACAAAATATTGACCATGCCTCTCATCATAACCGAAGGACTTGATATCATCCCTAAGCCTAAAGACACCTGACCTGTCTTTTAAGAAAATAACCTGTTTCGTTGACGGCATTGACTATTTTGATTATCCAGAATAACAAATATAATCTATTTGCCAATAATTACCATCAACTCTGATTTTCAGCTGCCAGCACGGAAATCATAATTTGAGAGGCGATGTCAGATTTGTCCTTGACCCACAGAAGAAATAGTTTATGCATTTTGCAAAGTGCCATCCTTAAGATTTGTGCACAAACTATTTTACTGATAATACAGTTCATCGCGGCCCTGATCTGGGCGGCTGCAATGCTGAAGCGATACAGAAATACACTGCGCAACTATTTCGCCACATTCGAGGACAAGTCCGTCAAAGAGAATATCGGAATACTGGTGCTCTTCGGCCTCGCGGAATCCGTCAAATGAAGGAAACGACGTGCTCATCAAGGCAGTGGCCTTCAGTTCCGGATACAAGTCACTTGAGACTTTCTAACGCAACTTCCGCCGCTTCAAGGGAATGAGCGCCTCCGAATACGCCAGGAGAAGCCGGTAGGCCTGAGGAAGGGTACTAAAAGAAAATCTTATACGTCTCTATGGAGTTGTGCCCCAAGTGAAGATTGAGGACATTCCCTTTGAGGTCCATGTCGCTTCCGTACTCCTCCACGAGATTGCATTTCTCGACTCTGGTAGCAGTGAAAGGGAGTGTGACGCTAATGTCCTTGTCGGCACCTTCCATCTCTACGAGCCTCAGTATCACGGCATTGCAGCAGCCGTCAGCCTTCTTGAAGGCAGACACCCATACCAGAGGGTCGGATACCTTGAGGAAGCTCCCGCTGGTGGCGTTGGAGCCACCTTTGCCGCCTTTGAGCATCACGTGCAGGGGATGGTTCTCCTCCACTGCCATGGCATAACCGTTCTGCCAGCCTTCGGGGTGCGTGGTCAATGAGAAATGGAAGTCGTGCGTGCCCGTCTGGTGAAACCAGTTACCCTCGTCGTGGCAGCTCTTGTGGCTGGACAGGAGTATTCCCTGGAGCACCGGGTAGTCGGCCACGTCGTGTGCAGGATCCTCCCAGTCGCACACTGCCACGCATGATGACAGGGTGCAGCCGAAGCCGTTCCCGTTGGCTGAGATGAAGTTCAGCACCTCCCTGGGATGGGTGTCGGACGGATGGAAGCGGTAGCTGCCCTGGCCCGTATATCCGCCGGGGCGCATATCAAGCTCGTCCCTGCCCACATGGGATACGGCCATGGGGACCTCGTAGCAGATGTCGCTCAGGTCGGTCTTCATGTCGAGGGGGAACAGTATCCTGTACTGCCTGCCGTGCTCGCCGGAGAAGTTCTCCATCCTGACGTCGAAGTCGATCTTCTTCTGCCTGTGATAGACTGTGATGCTCTGGATGATCTTTGCAAAGGGGTCGTCGATGACGCTCTCGTAAGTAACCGAGAAGCTGCTGCTGCGGACCACCTTCCATTCCGATGCCGGAGCCCTCTCGATGCCGTTGAACGGCATTTCTATATCGGTGATGCGCAGGAACTCGCCGGCTCCGTTGCCGTGGTATTCTGCGTTCAGGATGTCGCCAAGGGCGTATTTCTCGTTCTGTACCAAGTCCTTTCCCAACTGCTTGTCGTACAGCCTGACTATCCCGCCTTTACCGAATGCGATGTCGTAGTATGCGTTGGAGCACCAGTCGTCGCCAAGATGTACATCACCCTCTGGGAGCTCCGGCTTTCCGGAAAGTATCCTGAACCTTGCATATCCGGATGCGGGCACATCAGCCATGAAGCGTACGAAGGTCGAGTCGTTCCTTGTGACGGTCTCGGAAGGCACCACTGCATCCGAGGGGCCCTTGACGATGCGTGATCCCTTGCCCTGCACGAAGACTTCAACCAATGACTTCCTGTCCCACGAGAGATCGTTGAAGAGGACCACGTCGCCCTTGCGGCCTTCCACGGTGCGCGTTATCTTTACAAGTTCGTCCGCCAGGACGCCAAGACCTATGCTCTTTCCAATTGCCAGGGAATCCGCGAAGATGGCGTCGGTGATCTCGCCGTTCTTGCCGCCGAGGCCATGGTCAGGGTAGATGGATGCCATCCAGCCGCGGTCAAGCCTGGTGCGCGGATATTCAGTGCGCGCGCCGCTGCCAAGGTAATTGGCTGTTGCGAAGAACTCCGCTGCAGGCAGGAGCACGGCTGCCTTGCGCTTGTCGAGGGTCTGCTCGTAGTGCGCCGGTCCGTGGATGTACAGCCAGAGGTCAGGGCGCTCGCCGTAGATGTCGGGCACATCAGACCCTGGCAGGACGACCTTGCTGAGGTATTCGTCTGTAGTCGAGTACTTTATGCGAGGGAGAGGAATCTCCGATTTTTCCACTATGTCGTTCCACGTATTGACGAGTTCGGTGTATGAGTCGGGCTTTGCCGCGTCATTGCTCATGAGCACGCCGTAGCAGGGTGCAAGATTGTGCTCGGCATAGTAGTCCTGCCAGAGGGCAAGCCTCGCGTGCACCTTCTGGAATGCGTTCACGGGGCCCTGGTCAAGGAAATGCAAGATGAATTTCTCCCAGCCGTAGTGCCCAAGGGAATAAGTGAGTATGCTGGTGCCGTCGGGGGAGGTCCAGTCATACAGGCCCTCGGCCATGCGGGATATGAAAAGGTTCCTTATGCCGCTCTTTGCCAGTATCTGGGGCATCTGCAGCGCTCTGCCGGGCACGTCCATGTTGGAGGCTGTGAAGTCGTCGCAGCCGGGGAAGTTCTCCTTTATCCATTTCCTGCCGAAATAGGCCTGCCTTACCAGCTGCTCGCCCGATGAGAGGCCCTCGTAGGGCTGGTTGTAGGTGGCGCCCCAGAGGAATCGGCCTTCCTTGTAACGCTGGATGACCTCGTCCCTGCGCTCGGGGTATTCCTCGAGGAACTCCATCAGGTTGAGGGTCTGCTCCATCTCGAAAGTGAAGTCAGGGTCTTCCTTCATCATCTCGAGAGCCGGGATGATGATGTTCTCGATCCTGTCATTCCTGCAGTAGTCCGGGGTGTCCATCCAGGCTATGTCCTGGTGTGATGCCTGCATGAGGTGTATCTCTCCGTTCTGGAAGTATCCCCAGTCACCGGCTATGGGTGCCGGGATGCTGCGGGAGCAGGTCACATTCCCGCCCACACGGCACTCCATGATGCTCCTGCCTCCTACCATGGGCAGCCAGACGGTCACACTGTCGGCCCTGCCGGTGCGATTGCAGTCCAACAGTTCTCCGTCAAGCGTAAGCGTGCAGTCCTGGCCGGAAGCCAGCACGATGCTCGAGAGTATCTTCAGATGCCCGTCCTGCTGCTCATATCTGAGCGGGGACACAGGCTCCACCTTGACTATGGACTGGGTTGTGTGGCCGAGGCCTGCTCCGGCGATGGCCGTGAGTACAAGGAATATGTTTGGAAGTGTCATGTTTATGAGATGTTTCTATGTAATGCAAATATAATCATAATAGGTGGATAAGAGCACTTTCAGGAACCAAGAGGATTTTATATATTTGCCGAAAAGACACAAACTGATACAATGAGAATTATAAAAGTTTTTCCGGTTTTTGCTGCAGCGCTGCTTGCGCTTGCTGCATGTTCACAAAAGCCCGACTACAGGGTTTGCGCTTTTATCTGGCCTTCATGCCACGACGATTCCCTTGCCCATGAGCTTCTGTGGCCGGAAGGAATCGGAGAGTGGGAGATCATAAATGCCGCCACTCCGCATTTCGAAGGACATCAGCAGCCTAAGCATCCGCTCTGGGGGTGTGAGATGGACGACGACCCGGTGGTTTTTGAAAGGTGGATCAAGACTGCGCGCAAGTATGGCGTAAACACCTTTATCTTCGACTGGTATTGGTTTGACGCTTATCCATTCCTGGAGGGCGCGCTCAACGATGGCTTCCTCAAGGCGCCATCCTGCAAAGAGATGGATTTCTATCTCATGTGGGCCAACCACGATGTGCAGGAAGATTACTGGAGCTGTTACAGAAATGCCGGCAAAACGGATCTCATGTTCACTGGAAAAGTTACTCCGGATGAATTCAAACAGCTTGTGGACCGTGTCATAAAGCAGTATTTCTGGCGAGACAACTACGTGAAGGTTGATGGCTGTCCTGTCTTCATGATCTATAGCGTAGACCGTCTGCTGGCGAGTTTCGACAAAGACTATGCACGGACAAGGGAGGCTCTCGACTATTTCCGTGCGGAGGTGGTGAAGGCCGGATATCCTGGTCTTCACCTTCAGGCAGACTACTGGAATAACGGATATGAAGACCAAGACTATCTCGCACTTGTCAAGAAGCAGAACGAAGAGTTGGGCTTTGATTCCGTGGCTTTCTACAATATGCCTGGCACGGATGACGACTACAACAATTATTGCGCGAACTGCGAGAAGTATACCACAGAAGTATGGTCTCATCAGTTCGACGTGCCATATTTCCCAACCGTCTCTATCGGATATGATGATACCCCGAGATACCCGGGCAAGACGGAGGCTGTTCATCTCAACAAGACGCCTCAGCGGTTCGAGCAGATTCTTCGCTGGGCAAAGAGCTATGTGGATGAGCGCCAGCAACAGCCTCGATGGGTGTATATCAACGCGTGGAACGAATGGGTCGAGGATTCCTATCTTCTTCCTGACGTGGAGAATGGATTTGGTTACCTTGAAGCAGTAAAGAATGTATTCCCTCCGTCGAAAAGGTAGCTGGGAAGCAAATACGACGACTTCTGCAATGAGTGCTCCACCGACGGAATGCGGCTGTCAGTATGATTCTCTTCCTGCTTGTGATGTATTTCGTTATTCTATCGTATTTCTGTGACTTCCTGGAAGTCCAGTCTGACGGGGCCGACGAGTCCGGCCGGCTCGAGAGGGGTGTCCTTGCGGAAATATGACCAGATGATGAATCCCTTGCGGTCCTTTGACGGACGGTCCTCGCCCTTCAGGAACCATTCGGGGAATCCTTTCATGGCGCGGCCCATGGATGCTCCGCGGTCGCGTCCCCATTCGAAGTCGGCTTCGTATTGTTCGTCTCCGATAAGCCTGTTCGTCCAGTTGTTCGTCACGGAGATCTGGAGTCTGTTCGTACCCCGTTTCAGGAAACCGGTGATGTCAGTCGTGTAGGGAGGGTACCACAGAACGCCGGCGTCCTTGCCGTTGACGGTGATGTCGACTATATCATTGAGAATGCCGAGGTCAAGTGTCACTTTCCTGCTCCTGCCGAGGTCTTCCGGAGATATCTCTATGTCTTTGGTGTAGACGGCAGTGCCCGCGAAATATCTGATTCTGTCGTCGGACGATGCGCTGAAGTCTTCGAGAGGCTGGTCAGCCATGGTGAACTCCGCGTCGAGTTTGGGGCGGAAGCTGATGTCCCATCCGCCTTCGATTTCTTTCACTGTGCTGCTGACCACATCGGTGACGATAGCCTTTCTGTATCCGGGCTTGTCATGGTTGAAGACGACAAATCCCGACTGGCCGGGAGCGAGGCTGAGTTCAACGGTACAGAGACTTCCG
>JAGHSF010000010.1 GCA_018065985.1 Candidatus Cryptobacteroides choladohippi | reverse complement strand
TGTCATCGTGCTTGTCATATTCCCGACAGTATCCCTTGCTATCATGGGCAAGTTAAGGACATTGTGGGAGATTTGCAAGCGCTTGCGGCTGTCTATTGTCATATTGCCGGATTCGTCATAGTCATAGAAGAACATCCCCGGTTGTTGGGTTCCTCTGTTTCCCACCTCCACCAGACGGTTGCCGTCATATGACATGGCGAGGTCGGTGATGGTGGTATGATCGGTAATCTCACGTCTCTCAAGGGATAATATGTTGCCGTTGGCATCGTAGATTATGCCGTCCTCCAAGCCGCGCTGCGAGACGGCACTCAAAAGCCTTCCCGCATGGTCGTACTCGTACTGGAACGTGTTCGGGAGGTTCCCGAAGTGCATTGTGGTGGCCTCGGAGATGAGTCCCGTCCAACATGGTGCGGCGCCCTGCGATGGGTTCATGTACGCGAGCTCCTGGCTGTAGAGGGCCTCGCCCCTGCGGCTCGCGGTGTGGGCGGTGCGCCATCCCCGGATGTCGAGGGTGGTGGTCTTATTTATTGATATTCAGAATGTTGATCCCCGAGATTGCTACAATAAATTAATGTTTTTCCAATTTTGCTATTTTTTTGCATCACTCAAATATCCATAATAATATCCCAATCGCTCATCTTTTGTCAGATGCAGGAACAACTGTTTTGAAGAAAGCGTTGGAGCATACCATATTTTATAATCCCCAAGCTCAATGCCAGTATTTACATGTTCTATTTGATTTATTGGTATATCGATTATGATAGGGGTATATTTGACCACATCATCATCTGCCCAATAGCAATCAGGAACAGTTATGACCTGTGGCTTAGTCTTTAGTTCGGCAATATAAATCTCTCCTTCAATATGTCGATTTAATATGAAATCATTCGGAAGAGAATCTTTATAATCTGCCTTTGATATCATATTCAATATGGCATGTAAATACATTTTTCTACATCGATCTCGCCTGAAATGGGAATATAAACGGACTAAGTATTTCGCGCTCCTCAATTCAACATCATAGCTTGCATAGTGATTTTCAACACAATTAGGGCTCACAAAATTCGGCCATTTTATCTTACATGATAATGAAACTATATATTTCTTATTCCTTGGCAGCTTAAATAACACTCCCAACGAATCTTCTCCTACATATATAGATCTTTGTAAAACATGGTCATCTTCGGTCACTTTATATTTGCAATCAGATCCTTCGTTATATATGTACATAGTAGAATCGTTCACCACCAGCATTGGCCTTGAGAATTTTACTGTTCCCACATGATTTATTGAATGATTTGTGAACTTACGACATTTATCACAAGCAATAACTGATGAAGAAACAATAAGTACTATTAATATAAATGTTCTACTTATACCATGAACACGCGTTTTCATTTGGCAAGATATTACTTAAATAGGAGAAATATGGTGGAGATTAAATCTCTGTGGCCCTCATTTGAGTTCATCATTTCATCAATGTTGCTCTGGAGGACATCATTGGTTCTATATTCGTTTTGACTTTCTGTCATTATACCCTTATCCTTGTGTTTCATCCCTAGCATATGACCGAATTCATGAGCTCCAGTAGTGCTTTTTTCCTCGGAATTAGGTTTAGTTGTTGCGAAATCATCCCTAACATACATTTCACCGGTTTCATTGCTGGTATATCCTGTTGCGTCTTTACCATGAGGAGCTTTTTCTGCCAATTTATTTGAATTTACTTCATAAGTATTTGCGCAATTATTGTGATTTTGCTGATTGGAAAGAAAACCATCTTTAGCAGGTTGTACATTTATTTCGTAGATGATTGTTTTCCCATTGTATGAGTCAGATGTTCTATTGTTCCAGAACTCTGCTGCTTGGTTAGCGGATTCTAACGATTTTGTATTAGTATAAACAGTGGCTTCTATTGTAATCGTTCTTCGCCTTTCTTTTATTTCAAAATCCCTCCCATCCGGATCAAAGAAATTCACCGAATCATTCCCGCAGTAGTTGTAGGGACTCATGCCGAAGTACTTGTTGGCGAGAGGATCGATGGCGTTCCACCTGCAGGTGAAGGCGTCGTAGTAGCGGGCTCCGAAGTCGAAGAGGCTGAGGTCCATGCCTGTGATGTTCTGCTCCTCCTTGCCGGCGTAGCGGTAGCGGTTGGTGGTCTGGGTCTTCAGCGGCATTCTGATGCCAAAGGGCAGGTAGTCGTTCTGCTCGAGGATGTAGTCCCCGGTGCCGTCGCCGAGAAAGGTGTATGTCATCGTGCTTGTCATATTCCCGACAGTGTCCCTTGCTATCATTGGCAAGTTAAGGACATTGTGGGAGATTTGCAAGCGCTTGCGGCTGTCTCTTGTCAGGTTGCTGTTGACTTCATATATGAGTACGGTCCATTTATCCATACTTATTTATTATTTTTTACCCGGAAACAGCTTTTTTATTTGGCAGTTGTCATTAATTGTACTACTTTTGTATATTCATCCAAAAAACTTGAATAAATATCCAAACATGGGCGACGGAAAAACTAAAAATGCCAGGTTGGCAGCTATTACGAACATTATCAGGAATCAGATAATACGAAGCCAGGAAGAATTGATCTCAATTCTCAAGGAAAAGGGTTTCGTACTTACTCAGGCTACCCTTTCACGTGACCTGAAGGAACTTCAGGTTGTAAAGGTGCATACTTCTCAGGGTTACAAGTATTCCATCAACACAACAGGTGTTCTGGGGCATGCTGCCAGCATTCACAGCAGTCAGGACATCGCCCTGAGCATCGATGCGTCCGGCAATCTGGCGGTCGTGAAGACCCTTCCCGGTTTTGCTGCTGCAGTGGCCGCAACCATCGATAACATCGTGCCTTCGGAAATGATTGTCGGCTGTGTGGCTGGCGACGACACCATTCTGGTGATTCTGAGGTCTGCTGAAACGTATGATATGTTTATGACAAATTTGATGATGGTGTTTCCCAATATCGTCAATCATGCAAACAAAATAGAGTAAAATAATGAATTTCAACATTCAAGTCGCAACCGAGGAGCATCTGAAGTATGTTCCCGAGATCTTGACTACAATTGAAAATGCAGCCAAAGACAGAGGCACCGGTATTGCCAAGAGAAAGCCGGAGTATGTCGAGAAGAAAATCAAGGAAGGCAAGGCGATAATCGCCATGGACGGTGACAATTTCGTCGGTTTCTGCTACATAGAGTGCTGGGGACACGGTCAGTTCGTGGCCAATTCCGGTCTCATTGTAAAGAAGGAATACCGCGGCCATGGTCTTGCCAAGGCCATAAAGAAGAAGGCGTTCGAACTCTCCAGGGCCATGTTCCCCTGCGCAAAGATATTCGGTCTCACAACCGGTCTTGCAGTCATGAAGATCAACACATCTCTGGGATATGTACCCGTCACGTTCTCTGAACTGACTGATGATCCCGATTTCTGGAAAGGATGTGAAAGTTGCGTGAACTATGATGTCCTTACACGCAACAATTATACACGCTGCCTTTGTACAGGCATGCTGTATGATCCTTCGAAGCACAAGTGGCAGACCTGGAGGGACAAGAGAAAGTACACCAAATTATTGACACAGTTATGGGAAAAAAGAAAGTAGTTGTCGCATTCAGCGGCGGTCTTGATACATCGTTTACAGTAATGTACCTCGCAAAGGAGAAGGGGTACGAGGTTTATGCTGCATGTGCTGATACCGGCGGATTCTCTGCCGAGCAGCTTGCTGCCAACGAAGAGAATGCCTATAAGCTTGGTGCTGTGAAGTATGTCACTCTCGACGTAACTTCCGAATACTATGGCAAGAGTCTCAAGTACATGGTATATGGCAATGTGCTCCGCAACGGCACCTACCCTATCTCCGTATCTTCTGAACGCATCTTCCAGGCTATGGCCATCGCACGGTATGCAAAGGAGATAGGCGCTGATGCCATCGCCCACGGCTCTACCGGCGCCGGCAACGACCAGGTCCGTTTCGACATGACCTTCCTCGTGATGGCTCCCGGTGTCGAGATCATCACTCTCACCCGCGATATGGCACTCACCCGCCAGTTCGAGGTCGACTACCTTAACGGAAACGGTTTCGCAGCCGACTTCAAGAAGCTCAAGTATTCCTACAACGTGGGTCTCTGGGGCACTTCCATCTGCGGTGGCGAGATCCTCGATTCAGCAAAAGGTCTGCCTGAGAGCGCATACCTCAAGCAGGTTGAGAAGAACGGCACCGAGACCCTCAAGCTCGGATTCTGCCAGGGCGAGCTCTGCAGCGTGAACGGCAAGGAGTACACAGACAAGATCAAGGCAATACGCAAGGTGGAGTCCATCTGCGCTCCCTACGGAATCGGTCGCGATATGCACGTGGGCGACACTATCATCGGCATCAAGGGCCGTGTGGGATTCGAGGCAGCAGCACCGATGGTCATCATCGCAGCACACAAGTTCCTCGAGAAGTTCACTCTCAGCAAGTGGCAGCAGTACTGGAAGGACCAGGTTGCCAACTGGTACGGAATGTTCCTGCATGAGAGCCAGTACCTTGAGCCTGTGATGCGTGACATCGAGGCCATGCTCGAGAGCAGCCAGCGCAATGTCAACGGTGTCGTCGAGCTCCAGCTCCGTCCCTACTGCTTCGACTGCGTGGGCGTCGACAGCCCGTGCGACCTTGTCAAGAACAAGTTCGGCGAGTACGGCGAGATGCAGAAAGGCTGGACCAGCGAAGATGCCAAGGGCTTCATCAAAGTAAGCTCCACCGCACTCCGCGCCTATTATGCTGCGCATCCCGAAGAGGCAGAAACCATCGAGAAGGAAATATGATAAAGGTAGGTATCATAGGCGCTGCCGGCTATACTGCAGGTGAGCTGATAAGGATCCTGGTGAATCACCCGTCGGCTGAAATTGCCTGGGCGCAGTCATCGAGCAATGCAGGCAACAAGGTCTGTGACGTGCACGAGGGACTTGTTGGCGACACCGATCTTGTCTTCAGCGAAGATGTAGAGCTCGGCAATGTCGACGTTGTGTTCCTGTGTTCAGGACATGGAAAGAGCGAAGCCTTCTGGAAAGAGCACAAGGCTCCCGAGACTCTTCGCATAATAGACCTCGCACAGGATTTCCGCGACGAGCACGACGGCTACGTCTATGGCCTTCCGGAGTGGCAGAGGGACAGAATCCGCTCGGCCACCAGGCTCGCCAACCCCGGATGCTTTGCGACTGCAATACAGCTTGCCCTGCTGCCTCTCGCAGGTGCGCAGGCGCTTGATTCTGATGTGAACGTGACTGCAATCACCGGCAGCACCGGTGCAGGCGTCAAGCCTGGTGCTACAACGCATTTCAGCTGGAGAAACAACAATATCTCCACCTATAAGGTATTCGAGCATCAGCATCTCATAGAGATCAACCGCAACCTCGCCCTCGTGGCCGGCCCGTGCGACAAATCCCCCGCAATCAATTTCGTGCCCATGCGCGGCGACTTTGCAAGGGGAATCTTTGCCAGCGTCACGCTCGATTGCGAATATTCCGAAGAGAACGCGGTCAGACTCTACATGGACTGGTACAAGGATTCGGCATTCACCTTCGTAAGCGACAGGCCTGTAGACCTCAAGGAAGTCGTGAATACCAACAAATGCCTTGTGCATGTTGAGAAACATGGCGGAAAGCTTGTGGTTTCCTCGGTAATAGACAACCTTCTCAAAGGCGCGTCAGGCCAGGCTGTGCAGAACATGAACCTCATGTTCGGCCTGCCTGAGAATGAAGGCCTGAAACTCAAGGCATCGGCATTCTAGAAAAGAAGACAATGGAACTATTCGACGTATATTCACTATTTGACGTTACACCCAAAAGGGCCAAAGGCTGCAAGGTCTGGGACTCTGAGGGTAATGAATATCTTGACCTCTACGGTGGCCATGCAGTCATTTCCGTGGGTCACTCGCACCCGAAATACGTGCAGGCAATCAAGGATCAGGTCGAGAAGATTGGATTCTACTCCAACAGCGTGCAGAATCCTCTGCAGCAGTCACTGGCCCACAAACTTGGCGAGGTCTGCGGCTATCCCGACTATTCCCTCTTCCTTGACAACAGCGGCGCTGAATCCAACGAGAATGCGCTCAAGCTTGCATCCTTCCATACAGGCAAGGACCGCGTGCTTGCATTCAGGAAGAGTTTCCACGGCCGCACCTCCGGCGCCGTGGCGGTAACCGACAATCCCGGCATCGTCTCCCCTTACAACGCTTGCCACAAAGTCACATTCGCCGATCTTGGCGATGCGGCTGCAGTGGAAAATGCACTCAGGAGCGGAGATTATGCTGCCGTCATAATCGAAGGCATCCAGGGTTGCGGCGGCATCAACATTCCCAGTGAGGAATTCATGCAGGAATTGCGTTCGCTCTGCTCGAAGTATGGCGTCTGCCTCATTCTGGACGAGGTTCAGAGCGGATACGGTCGTACCGGCAAATTCTTTGCGCACCAGTGGTACGGCATCAAGGCCGACATCATCACCATGGGCAAAGGCATAGCCAACGGCTTCCCCTGCGGCGGTGTGCTCATCTCTCCGGAGATAGCTCCGAAGAAGGGAATGCTTGGCACAACCTTCGGCGGAAATCATCTGGCAATGGCTGCTGCAAATGCTGTCATCGATATTATCAACGAGGAGAACATGGTGCAGAACGCACTCGAGGTAGGAGAATATCTCAAGAATTCGATACCCGCATCTCCACGCATCAAGGAAGTGCGAGGCAAGGGTCTCATGATCGGAATCGAGTTCAACGAGCCTGTCGCAGAAATCAGGAAGAAACTTCTTTTCGAGAAGCACATATTCACCGGTGTCTCCGGGCAGTACATGGTCCGTCTCCTCGCTCCCCTCTGCCTGACCAAGGCAGACGTCGACGTTTTCATCAAATCACTTAAAGAAATACTCTAGCACAATGAAGTCTTTTTTCAATGCAGAAGACATAGGCGACCTCGGCAAGGCGCTGAAGGAAGCACTCGAAGTGAAGGCGAATCCTTTCGGATACCAGCATCTCGGGAAGAACAGGACAATAATGATTGTCTTCTTCAACAGCAGCCTGCGCACAAGGCTCAGCACGCAGAAGGCAGCCTTGAACCTTGGAATGAGTCCCATAGTGCTCAACATAGGTCAGGACAGCTGGAAACTTGAGACAGAACTCGGAGTCGTGATGGATTCCGACAAGTCCGAGCACCTGCGCGAGGCCATCCCCGTCATCGGCAGCTACTGCGACATCATCGGCGTTCGTTCGTTCGCCGGTCTCACCGACCGCGAATTCGATTACAACGAGACTATTCTCAAGCAGTTCATCGAGTATTCCGGCAAGCCTGTGATCAGCCTTGAATCTGCAACAGTGCATCCCTGCCAGGCATTTGCCGACCTCATCACCATCGAGGAGCACAGGAAAAGCGCACGACCGAAGGTAGTCATGACCTGGGCACCCCACCCCAAGGCACTTCCCCAGGCAGTGCCCAACTCCTTCGCACAGTGGATGTGCGCTGCCGACGTCGACTTCGTGATCGCCCAGCCTGAAGGCTATGAGCTCGATCCCAAGTTCACAAAGGGAGCAAAGATAGAATATGACCAGATGAAGGCACTCGAAGGCGCTGATTTCGTATATGCAAAGAACTGGAGCTGCCCCGGTGTGACCGATCCGTCGAAGTACGGCCAGATCCTCAGCAAGGACATGGGCTGGACCGTCGATGCAAGGCACATGGCAGTCACCAACGATGCCTACTTCATGCACTGCCTTCCCGTACGAAGGAACATGATCGTGTCAGACGAGGTGATAGACTCTCCCAGGAGCCTTGTCATCCCCGAGGCAGCAAACAGGGTCGTATCGGCTCAGGTTGTGATAAAGAGAATGCTTGAGGAGCTGTAGATATGAAAAAGACTTTGAACATTGTAAAGGTCGGCGGTTCCGTAGTTGAGAATGACGAATCGCTGAACACCCTTCTTGGCGCATTCTGCTCGATAAAGGGCAACAAGATACTTGTGACCGGTGGCGGCAAGATCGCCACAAGTCTGGCTGCCGAACTCGGTATCCCCAGCGTGATGATAGAAGGACGCCGCATCACTGACGAGCCGATGCTCAGGATTGTCACCATGGTCTATGCCGGTCTCGTAAGCAAGTACGTTGTGGCTGAGCTCCAGGCCAAAGGTGTGAATGCAATAGGTCTCTGCGGTGCAGACATGAACATAATCAACTGCGTCAAGCGTCCCGTCGGCCGCATCGACTACGGATTTGTGGGCGATGTCAAGAATGTGAATGCCACAGCCTTGAGGACACTAATCGATGCGGGCGCCGTTCCTGTTCTCTGCCCTATCACACACGATGGGCTCGGACAGCTGCTGAACACCAATGCCGACACCATTGCATCATCGATAGCATCGGCGCTTGCTGCCGATTACGACGTCACCCTTACATACTGCTTCGAGAAGAACGGTGTGCTGCTTGACCCTGACGATCCTACAAGTGTCATCAGGGAGATGCGCAAGGCTGACTTCGAGCGCTATCGCGACGAGGAGATCGTGAGCGGAGGAATGATTCCCAAACTGGAGAACGCATTCAATGCCATCGAAGCCGGCGTCAACAAGGTAGTGATCACAAACGCACAGAACCTCGGAACCGATTCTGGAACCGAATGCTTATGATTGAACTGCTGAAACAGCTGGTGAGCATCCCTTCGGTCAGCCGCAATGAAGCGCAGGCAGCGGATTTTCTGCAGGCAAGCATGGCTTCACGCGGTCTGGACGTGCATCGGTGCGGGCATAACCTCTGGGTAGAGAGCGAGCCGGAAAGCGGCAAGCCCTCAATACTGCTCAATGCCCACATCGATACGGTGAAACCCGCTGCCAGCTACACCAGGGACCCTTTCACTCCTTTCGTCCAGGACGGAAAGATATATGGTCTCGGCACCAACGACTGCGGCGCATCGCTTGTAGCCCTGCTTGAGACGTTTCTGCGCCTGAGCTCCAAACCTCAGCCCTACCGTCTCGTCTACAGTGCCACGGCGGAAGAGGAAGTCAGCGGTCATGGCGGCCTGGAGATGATTCTGCCTGAGATAGGGAGGATAGACCTTGGCATCATAGGCGAACCTACCGGAATGAGGCCTGCGGTGGCCGAGAAGGGCCTAATGGTTCTCGACTGCGTCGCAGCAGGCAAAAGCGGCCATGCAGCCCGGGAAGAGGGCGTGAATGCCATATACGGGGCTCTTCAGGACATCGAGTGGTTCCGCAACTACCGTTTCGCGAAGGTGAGCGACTTCGTCGGCCCTGTGAAGATGAGCGTCACGATGATAAGCGCAGGCACACAGCACAATGTGGTGCCCGACCGTTGCGAATTCGTTGTGGACGTGCGCAACAACGGCTTGTATTCCAACGAGGAGCTCCTCGATGAAATCCGCCAGCACGTAGCAAGTTCAGTCACCCCCCGTTCCACAAGGCTGAACGGCTCGTCCATAAGCCTGGAGCATCCTGTCGTCAGACGTGCCGCCGCTTTGGGACTCGAGCCCTTCGGCTCCCCCACCATCAGCAACCAGACTCTCTGCCCGTTCACCACACTCAAGATAGGTCCGGGCGAATCCAGCCGCTCTCATACGGCTGACGAATACATCATAATATCTGAAATCGAGCAGGGGCTTGATCTTTATTGCAAGCTCCTTGACGGATTGGAAATATAACTCATATCATGGCAAAACTTTGGGACAAAGGATTCAGCGTAAACGAGAAGATTGACAAGTTCACTGTTGGAATGGACCGCGAACTTGACCTGTATCTTGCTCCGTACGACATACTTGGCACAATGGCTCACATCACAATGCTGGAGAGCATCGGCCTTCTTGCAAAGGATGAACTTGACAGCCTCCTGGCCGAACTCAGGCAATTGCATGCGCAGGCTGAGAAAGGTGAGTTCTGCATCGAGCCCGACATCGAGGATGTCCATTCCCAGGTTGAGCTCATGCTCACGGCTAAACTGGGCGAGTTGGGAAAGAAGGTCCACACGGGCCGTTCGCGCAACGACCAGGTTCTCGTCGACCTCAAGCTTTTCACACGCGCACGTCTCGAAAGCACAGTTGCCAAGGTGAAAACCCTGTTCGATGCATTCCAGGCTGCCTCCGAGAAATACAAGGATGTTCTCATGCCCGGCTACACGCATCTGCAGGTTGCCATGCCGTCATCCTTCGGACTGTGGTTCGGAGCCTATGCCGAAAGCCTTGCCGATGACATGGAGATGCTGCTTGCGGCATGGAATGTCAGCAACCGCAATCCCCTGGGATCTGCCGCCGGCTATGGCTCATCCGCTCCCCTGAACCGCACCCTGACCACAAAACTGCTTGGTTTCGAGGATCTAGACTACAATTCGATATATGCCCAGATGGGTCGTGGCAAGACTGAACGTGCCGTTGCGTTTGCGCTGTCGTCCGTTGCGGAGACCCTTGGCCGCTTCGCTGCCGACTGCTGCCTTTTCAACAGTCAGAATTTCGGGTTTGTGAAGCTCCCCAAGGAGTGCACCACCGGTTCCAGCATCATGCCGCACAAGAAGAATCCCGATGTGTTCGAACTGATACGCGCACACTGCAACCGCATCTGCGGTACTCCTGAAAGCATCAGGCTCATCACCACGAATCTCCCCGTAGGCTATTTCAGGGACATGCAGGTTCTGAAAGAGGTCTATCTGCCTTTGTTCGACCAGATGGACGACTGCCTCGACATCGCCGTGTTCGCAATCCAGAACCTCAGTGTGACGCAGAATCTGATGGAGAATCCCATCTACAAGACAGCCTTCAGCGTCGAGGAAGTCAACCGTCTTGCTGCTGCCGGTGTACCTTTCAGAGATGCCTACAAGCAGGTCGGAATGGCAATTGAGCGCGGTGAGTTCGACTTCCATGGGGAACTGAACCACACCCACGAAGGCTCGATCGGCAATCTCTGCAACACAAAGATAGCGCAGCGAATGAACGCCACGCTATCCAAATTCCCTTTCGCTGCAGTCCACGACGCAATCGCAAAGCTGCTTGCTTGATAACGGATGGTGACCAAAAAGTCTATGGACTTGAGGTGACTATTTTATATCCTATTGCCTCCGAGCGTCGGCGGCAAAAAGGCAAAATACAAGATTACAAGGCTATTTCAGCGATCAGATCGTACTCGTCGCAGGCGAGTATGCGAACGTTGATGAAACTGCCGATCGGAGCTTCTCCCTTGACCAGGATTTCGCCATCCACATCAGGGCTCTCGTACTGGCTGCGGCATACCAGAGTGCCATCCACACAGTCGTCGACAAGCACCTTCTCGACCTTGCCTACCCTGCTCTGGTTGAATTCCAGGGATATCGAGCTTTGCAGACTCATCAGACGGTTCATGCGGTCCTGCTTTTTCTCTTCAGGAACATCGTCCTTCAGATTTCTGGCGCCCCAGGTCCCGTCCTCCTCGGAATAGGTAAAGGCACCCAGCCTTTCGAAACGCGCCTCACGCACGAATGATAGAAGCTCGTCGAACTCCTCCTCACCTTCACCGGGATGGCCTACGATCATGGTTGTGCGCAGCACGACGCCAGGGACCTTCTGCCGCATCCTGGCTATCAGCTCGCGGGTCCAGGCACCTGTAACATGACGGTGCATGTTCCCGAGGACCTTGTCGGCGATGTGCTGCAGAGGTATATCCAGATAGCTGCAGATCTTGGGGTTGGCTGCCATTTCGTCAAGCACGTCTTCAGGGAAGCCGTCAGGGTAGCTGTAATGGATGCGTATCCATTCTATGCCTTCCACCTGGCTGAGCTTGCGAAGCAGTTCCGCAAGAGCACGGCGGCCGTAGAGGTCCAGGCCGTAATATGTGGTGTCCTGTGCAATGACAATAAGTTCCCTTGCTCCGGCGGCGGCAAGCTGCTGCGCTTCCTCGATGATATCTTCCATCGGGACGGACTTGTGCGCGCCTCTGATGTAGGGTATGGCACAATATGAGCAGCGGCGGTCGCAGCCCTCGGAAATCTTGATATAGGCGTATGGCTTGCCCGGAGTTGTGCAGTATCGCGATATGCCCTTGCCAGGCCGGGCGCCAAGATATTCCACGATTGGACGCAGATCTCTGGCTCCGAACCAGGCATCGACCTCCGGAATCTCGGCAGGCAGTTCCTGGGCGTAGCGCTGGCTAAGACAGCCGAATACGGCAATGCTGCCACACTCCCCTCTCTTCTTTGCTTCAACGGCCTGCAGAATCACTTCGACCGACTGCTCCTTGGCATCCCCGATAAAGCCGCAGGTGTTGATGAGAAGGTGGTCGGCATAGCCGGATGAGTCTTCAGGCAGAAGAGTGAAAGCATCTGCAGGCAGATCTGCCAGCAGATGCTCAGTGTCCACGGTGTTCTTGGAACACCCGAGAGTTATGACCTTGACGGTGGTCATATATCAGTCCTTGATGCCAGCCTCAGCCTTGTACTGCTCCTCGCGCTCCTCGTCGGTGAGGAAGTCAAGTGATGCATACTGGGCTATCTCGTTGTACCAGTCTACGACCTTCTTCATGTGCGATACATAGAACCTGTCAGCGTCGTAGTTGGGAATCGCCTTTGTGAAAAGGTCCTCGAGCTCGGTTGAAGAGGCCTTGGACGACGGGGCGAGCTGGTCGCCGAGAACGGCCTTGAGGGCTGTGAAAACAGCATCGAGACGCATCTCGCCCTCAGAGGTGTAGATGGCGATGTCGGCCAGTGTTGAGATGCGGCTGCTGCGTGTGAAAGCAGTGCGCTTCTTGCTTGAAAGGCTCTCTGCGATAGCGCCGCCATTGGCGGTCTGAGCCACATACTGATAAAGGCCGTGCGTTCCGGCTACTGCAAGGATTCTTGCCAAATCTGTCTTCATATCAATTTGTCTATTTGTATGTAAAGTGACTCCAGGCTGGAGTCGTTTGTTATTGTCGCATCCGCTTCGGAAGGGTCTGGCAGCCTTTGTGTCACGGCCCTTTCAGCGGTGTGTCGGTTTCTTTGAAGTCTCTGCTCTATGGGCGCTGTCACGAGCCAGACCTTGTCGTAGAGGCCGTTGAAGATGGGCTTGTCGAGAGCAATGGCGGATTCGATGAATACGACATCGGACTTCTGCCCGGCCTTCCATTTCATGATGTCTTCCACAACAAGTGGATAAACCAGAGCCTCGAGTGCCTCCCTCTTGCTGGGATATTCGAAAATCACTGCAATGCGGCTGAAAGGGATGCCTATTGCCTTCTCGATCCTTTCCTTCAGACCAGGAACGCTGTCGTAGAGGGCCTTGGTGCGTGAATCGGTGTCATACACAGGATATCCCTTGGATTCGAGATACCTGCACACCATGCTCTTTCCGCTTGCAATTCCACCTGTGACCAGAATTGTTTCCATATTGTCAATCAGCAACGCATTCGCATACTTCAGGGTCGATCTTCACTTCTATCACACCGCTCGGGAGTCCGTCGCAGTGCACCATGCATGATCCGCCTATGCTGCTGGTGAATTCCTTGTAGTCGACATAGAACTCCGTCCTGTCGACGGGATTGCCGTTCAAGGGGAATTTGCACCTGTAGGTCACGTCGGCAATGCTTGGCAGTACTGTGAGGTGAGTATGGGCGGGGACATTGCGTGTGCCTATGTTCACCCTCGAGCGGAGTTCGACGAAGCGTGTGACGTCAAGGGAACAGGTTGCCTTGTCGACAGACAGACGCACGCCGGAAGGCTTCTCGAGCTTTACATCGGAATGTACGCTGGATCTCAGTTCCTTGTAGTTCAACTGCTTCGTGTACACGGCCTCGATGCTGGCCAGACGGTCCTTGTCGCCGTAGATGGTGACGGAATCGGGTATCATCACAGCCGGGCCGTTTGCCATGTACTGTGGCTTGAAAGTGGCTGACATCACAGCAAGAACAGGCACCTTCTTGTGATTCTCGGAAGGAAAGGTCATGCTGAGCATGTCGGTCACGAACGACTCCACAACAACATCGTCTCCGAATATGTCCTTTGCGTATTTGTATAGGTTGGCAGCCTTGATGGTGAAGACGTCATCACCCGCACTCCTGAGATCGGAGGCGTCAAAGAAGACCTTGCGTGCCTTCCTGTCCCTTCCGAAAGCGACAAGTCCCCATCCGCTTACCTTGCAGCGGGCCGAAACCGTCACTTCCGAACTTGCCTTCTCAGCCCTTCCTTCAATGTTGCTTGACGGAACGACCGAGACGTTGACAATGTCGGCATACTGCTGAGACAGATTGTGGAACAGCCAGATAGCTGCGCTCAACAGCATGCAGGCAAGGAAATTCAGCCAGGATGTCTTCACCGGAGCCTGCTATTTCTTTTCCTCGGGCTTAACAGTATCTGAAGGATCACGCTGGATGGCGGTCTTGTCGACGCGGATCTTCACGTCTCCGTCTATCTTGAGGAGGACGGTGCGATCGTCAGTATCAGCTATTGTGCCGTAGATGCCGCCGGCAGTGATGACCTTGTCACCCTTCTGGAGCTCGTTGCGGAATTTCTCCATCTCCTTCTGCTGCTTGCGCTGGGGGCGGATCATGAAGAGCCACATTACAACGAAGACGAGGAGGATCATAATCCAGAAAGAGCCTGAGCCCTGTGCCTGAGCGGCAGCTGCTCCCTGTGCCTGGAGCAGGAATGTCATGATATTCATTTCTGTTATTTTTTATTGATTAATCTGTCAAGCAGTCCGTTCACGAAAGCACGGCTTTCAGGCGTGCTGTAGAACTTCGAGATTTCAACGTACTCGTTGATGATGATGTTGCTGGGCATGAGCGGGAAGGCTTCCGACTCGGCAAGTCCGCAGACGATGAGTGCGAGGTCCGTCACGCAGATACGGTTCTTGTCCCACTTGGGAGTGCAGTCTGAAATCATCTGGTAATAATCGCCAAAGCGCAGGTACGCCTTGCGAAGGAGACTGACCACGAAAGCCTTGTCGCTCTCCTTTCCGGCATTGCCGGGGAGGTCTGACTGATAGAGGGCCGGAAGATTCCACCTTCCTCCGCGTCCGATCTCGTCGAGGGTGCGGTTGCACCAGATCAGAGCGTAGGGAAGATTGTCGGTCCAGTCGATGCTCTTGTCCTCGAGGATATCCCAAAGCTCGGCGTTGTCTTCCAGCTCACGGCTGAAAATCTTTATCCACAGAGCTGCATCCTCTTCGAGAGACCTCTCCTCCGAAGCCATGTAGTTCTTGAAATATTCGCGTTCACGGACCTTTTCGTAAAGCTTGCGGATGAGTACGTCATTCTGTTCCCAGCTGTACTTCTTCTTGGCGATGAGCTTTGTGAAATCCGGATCCTGGGCGAAGAGAGGGGCAACGGCGTTGTTCACGAACTTCAGGTTGGGGTTCCGCTCCTCGTCGGTGGGATTGAATTTGGCTTTGGCTGCCTCTATGCGTGCAGATGCCTCCGCAGTGAGGGGTCCGATAATTGACAACATGTAGAGATAAAGATCTCTTGTGGCCTCGCAGGAACGGTCCAGACGGGACTCGGCTTCCTTGAGAGTCATTGCAGGATTTTCCGCGTATGAGAAAATGACCTTGAAGGCCTCGATACGGAGAATTCTTCGGTTCAGCATACTTTCAAACAAAAATTTATGCAAAGATAACACAGAATCTCACAAAAAATTCTATTTTTGTACAAATTTAATCCATTAAATTATGCATAGAGAGGATTACGAGGCAGGGTATAATGACCGCAATGCAGAAGACGTTTATTCAAAGCCTATAAGGGCTGGAAAGCGCACCTATTTCTTCGACGTGAAAACCACACGCGGGAATAACGACTATTATCTCACGATCACCGAGAGCAAACGCCGCAACAACCCCGACGGCACATTCACTTACGACAAGCATAAGATTTTCCTTTACAAGGAAGATTTCGAAAAGTTCTCAGAGGGACTCTCTGAAGTCATCGGTTATATCAAGGACAATTTCTTCGGAGGTGAGATTCCCGTTCACGAGCACAGTTCTGACGTCGAGTTCGAGGATCTTTAAATGGGAGCCATCCTTCTCAAGAATATAACAGTTGACGACTCCTGCAGGGACATACTCATTGAAAGAGGGATATTCAGCAGAATAGAGCCTGCGGGTTCGTGCGCCCATTGGAATCTGGCCGGCGACGTCGAGATGATGCAGTGTGCCGGCAAGGTGGCAGTCCCCGGATTCATAAACATGCACACCCACTCCCCCATGACTCTCATGCGCGGAGTCGGTGAAGACATGAAATTCCATGAGTGGCTCGCCAGGATATGGGATATCGAATCGAATATCGACAAGGATTTCGTCTACTGGGGCACCAAGGTCGCCTGTCTTGAGATGATAAAGACCGGAACCACCACTTTCAACGACCATTACTGGCATCATCCCGAGTCCTACCGCGCCGCAAACGAGATGGGACTCAGAATCGCCACCGGTTACGAGGTGATGGACAAGGACGACCCCGCAGAGGCGGAGCGTCAGAAGGAACAGTGCGTTCGGATGTATGACCGTGCCATGGCCGAATGGTCTGGCAACTCGAAATATCAGGTGGCCTTCCATGCCATCTATTCCGTCAGCGAGGAGCTCATGCTATGGATCAGCAATTTCGCCCGCCAGCATGGCCTGAACCTGCACATACATCTCAGCGAGACCCGCAAGGAGGTTGAAGACTGCATGGCACTGCACGGCGGCCTCACGCCTGTGGAGTATCTCGATTCACTCGGCATACTCGGTCCGGACCTCATCTGCGCACACACCCTCTGGGTAAGCGACCATGATATCGAGCTTCTTGCCAGCAGAGGCGTGCATTGCGTCCACAACATCAATTCAAACACCAAGCTAGCATCCGGTTACCGATTCAGATACAACGAGATGCGTGATGCCGGCATCAACATCTGCCTTGGCACCGACGGCTGCGCCTCTTCGAACAACCTCGACATGCTGGAGACCATGAAGACCTCCGCACTCTTCCAGAAATCCTGGAGGGACGACCCCACTGCCATGCCTCTTCCCGAGCTGCTCGACTGTGCCACCGTCAACGCGGCAAAGGCGCTCAAACTAAACACAGGAAAGATAGAGGAAGGCGCCATTGCCGACCTCAGCATCGTAGATACAGACAATTCATTCTTCCTGTCCCCTGCTCCATTCCTTGCAAACTTCATCTATTCGGCTCATTCCAACTGCATCGAATCTGTCATCTGCAACGGAGAGTTCGTCATGAGGAACAGGGAGATCAAGGGTGAGAAGGAGATACTCGAGCAGGCACGCAAAGTGCTCTCGAAAATTAGCTGACCACATGATTATGGACCCTAGAGTACAAAGAATCCACACTGCAGCCGACTACGTCCTCGAACGCATCGGCCAGCAGAAACCCGTTGTAGGCATAGTGCTCGGCAGCGGACTCGGCAAACTTGCCGACCAGATAGAGAACCCCATCGTCATCCCCTACAAGGAGATTCCCGAATTCCCGGTTTCAACCGCCATTGGCCACAAGGGAAATTTCATCTATGGCGACATGGGCGGACGCAAGGTCATTGCCATGCAGGGCCGTTTCCACTACTATGAGGGCTACCCCATGGAACTTGTTACCCTCTGCATAAGAGTCATGAAGGTGATTGGAATCGAGTATCTTTTCGTTTCAAATGCCGCTGGCGGATGCAATATCGACTATCATCTGGGAGACCTGATGATAATAAAGGATCACATCAGCCTTTTCCCCAATCCTCTCATCGGCCCCAACATGGACGAGTTCGGTCCTCGTTTCCTCGACATGACCTGCGCTTACGATCTCGAACTCATAGAGAAGGCTGAGAAGATAGGCCTCGAAATGGATATCAAGCTTCACAAAGGCGTCTATTTCGGCAGCACCGGCCCTACATACGAGACCCCTGCAGAAGTGCGCTTCTACCGTACCATCGGCGCCGATGTGCTCGGCATGAGCACCATTCCCGAGGTGATTGTGGCCCGTCATTGCGGCATCCGTGTATTCGGAATGTCTGTCGTCACCAACGAAGCCAACACCCGCAACATTCCCCGCAACTTCAATGACGGAGCCGACGTCGTAAAACAGGCCGACCTTGCCGCAGACAAGATGTCTGCCATCTTCAAGGCCATGATAGGAACGCTCTAAGGAGAAACGCAGTTGCCGCAGAAGCTGGCGCTCGGAAGCAATCGAAATAGATAGCTATTCTTTTGATATACTAATAAGAAGGCGACCAATAAGTGATTACTGGTCGCCTTTGTTTATACTATTCAGCTTTGATGCCGCCGTTATTTGGCGATTGCAATGCTGCGGGTCTCACGGATCACGGTGATCTTCACCTGACCGGGATAGGTCATCTCATCCTGAATGCGCTGAGCAATCTCGGTAGAGAGCCTTGCTGCCTGATCGTCTGATACCTCGTCGGCACCAACGATTACGCGAAGCTCGCGGCCAGCCTGGATTGCATAGCTCTTTGTGACGCCAGGATATGAGGCTGCAAGATCCTCCATGCCCTTCAGACGCTTGATGTAGCTCTCGATAACCTCGCGGCGGGCACCGGGACGTGCGCCTGAGATGGCATCGGCAACAAGTACCAGAGGTGAGATGATGCTGGTCATTTCCATCTCCTCGTGGTGAGCACCAATGGCATTCACGATGTCAGGACGCTCCTTGTACTGCTCTGCAAGCTTGGCGCCGAGGAATGCGTGAGGAAGCTCGGGATCTGCGTCGCTTACCTTGCCAATATCGTGCAGGAGTCCTGCGCGCTTTGCAGTCTTGGGATTGAGGCCGAGCTCAGAAGCCATCACTGCACAGATGTTTGCAACTTCGCGTGAGTGCTGCAGCAGGTTCTGACCATAGCTTGAACGGTATTTCATGCGGCCGATGAGCTTGACAAGCTCGATGTTGAGACCGTGTATTCCAAGATCGATGCAGGTCCTCTTTCCGGTCTCGAGGATCTCGTCCTCAAGCTGCTTGCTGACCTTGGCGACCACCTCCTCTATACGGGCCGGATGGATGCGTCCGTCGATGACGAGCTGATGGAGGCTCAGGCGGGCGACTTCCCTGCGGACGGGATCGAAGGCGGAAATAAGGATTGCATCAGGTGTGTCGTCAACTACGATCTCGACGCCTGTAGCAGCCTCGAGAGCACGTATGTTGCGGCCTTCTCGACCGATGATGCGTCCCTTGATCTCATCGTTCTCGATGGGGAAGGTGGTGACGGCATTCTCGATTGCAGTCTCGGTTGCAGTACGCTGGATGGTGTTGATGACAATTCTTTTAGCCTCCTTGGCAGCATTGAGACGGGCCTCGTCCATCGTGTCGTTGATGTAGGCCTGTGCCTCTGTGCGTGCCTCGGCCTTCATGTTCTCGATGAGCTGGTTCTTTGCATCCTGGGCACTCATGCCTGCAATGCTCTCGAGTTCCTTGTTTGCCTGATCGGTAAGAGCCTGGCACTCTGCCATCTTCTGCTCGAGCTGGCTCTGCTGTGCCTTGAGCTGTCCGCGCTGGGAGTCAAGGTCATGCTGCTTCTTTCCAAGTTCTGAAGCCTGCTGGTTAAGCTGTCCTTCACGGCTCTTGATGTTGTTCTCACGCTCGCGGAGCTCATTGTTGCGCTGGTTGCACTTCTGGTCGTGCTCGCTCTTGAGCTGGAGGAACTTCTCCTTTGCCTGGAGGATCTTCTGCTGTTTGATGCTCTCGGCCTCAAGCTCAGCTTTCTCGATGATAGCTGCGGCCCTGCCTTTGTTGACAGTCTTTGTAACTGTTATGTAAATGGCCAGTGCGGCGATTGCACCGACTACTGCGCCAATCAATAAAAATAACCACATAACTTGTATATATAATATAGTGTTGTTTCAATAAAAATTGCCAGCACCTGCTTGTATGTCAAGCAGATACTGGCAATATGCAAAAGCCGTCAGCCGAAATTTCAGAAAAACCTCTGAATAGGATTTGGGCTCCGTACTGTATCGGGCTTCCTGTCGCAGCAGGCCTGCCTTCCTCAGCTCGAGTGGACCCGGTTCCGAAGAACTTGTTGTTTTCAGAAGATGGGTCTGACGGCTAAATGTCTATTTTCCTTCAAGATAGGCTTCCAGATCTTTCTGGATGTCATCCGCTTCAGCCTTGAGGTTCCTTGCAGAGTTCTTTGCAAGCAACTTGTTCACAGCCAGCTGAAGGCTGACGAATGCGAGTTTGTCTGCAATGGACCTGTCAGGGAAACGGGTGTCGTATGAGGCAAGAAGTTTGTTGACCTCTTCTGCCGCAAAACGGTAGGCCTGCTCCATTTCAGGGGAAGAAACGGCCATGGGATATGTTGTGCCGCCTATTTTCAGTGAAATGCTCTGATCCATTACTTCTCAAGCAACTTTATGCATTTGTCAATCTCGCGGATAAGCTTGTCGATCCTTTCCTTGGCAAGAGAGTGGTCTCCCCCACCGGAGAAGGCATTGGAAAGCATCAGGTTGTCAATCTGTCCGTTCAATTCAGTAATCTGCTCCTTGTAGACCTTTATGGCTTCCTTGCTCTGAGCGAGACTTTCAGCGAGCTTGTCAGCACGCTGTTTCTCCTGTTCGTACAAGCTTATGAGCTTTGTTATGTCCTGTTGCAGTTGCTCGAGCATATAACCCGTATTGGTCCAATTACAAATATAGGATTTTTATTGATGATTTTCAAAAAGATTGATTAAAAACATGCATCCCAATTGCGTTGTGGCCTGATATCCCCCGACCTGGGGGCAAACAGATGAAAAACAAGGAGGTTCTTGGGGTAGCGGCATGCAAGAATGGCAGGCCAGGTTTGCCTGCGTGAACAATAATGGCAGATACGTTCATGCCAGGGCCGGTTGGTGGCGTGGAATGAACTAAATCGCGTTATTTGTTCATCGCTCACCCTGATATGCGAACTAGTCCCTCATGACGATTGCCAGGAACAGGTAAAAGCCTCTATGCCAACTCCAGAGCAAACGAATACGAACCTCACCAGAAATGAGCTGACATCCAGGTATTCGGCTATGCCACCGCAGACGCCACAGATGATGCGGTCGTTACTTTTCCTCAATGGACGTCCGCTCTTACCGGCATTGACAAGGCATCTGATGATGAAAAAAAAGGATGAAGACAAGGGCGATTATAATAACATCCCCAGCTCCAAGGTTCTGAAGGAAAAGAAAGGACTTCATATATTGCATTTTGGGGTCAGTGTATATCAATCAAACCAAGAATCCAGAATGCTCTCGGCGGAGTCGATCAGGTCATCGAGATAGGTGCCCATCTTCTCGGGTGAAGCGGTGATAACCTGATTGAAGATGCCGATCGATATAGGCTGACGCTTGCCCGACAGGGCGACATACCCGACGTTGAAAATCAGGTAGTTGTCGACCCACAGATTGTTGCTGAGCGCCTTCCTGCACAGTTTGGCGGAAGTGCCCTCTCCCCACCAGGATAGATCGAACCCGATAGCCTCCGATTTGGCCTGCACTGCCACAGCGGCCGATTCAGACACCACCTGCAGGTGCTTGTCCTTGCTCGGCAGAGTGGCCGCAAGAATCACAATCAGCCCCGCCACAGCAGCACCCCAGACCAGCAGTTTTACTGTCCGGCGATGGCGGCTCTTTTCGACGGACTGCAGTGCCTCGTCTACGGCGCGATGGAACTCCGCCTCGAACTCGTCAAGTGTGGGAGCCTCGATCATGCCAGCCTCCGGCAGACCGGGCACCGTGCCAAAGTAGGTCTGATGCTCAGTGTATTCGGGTTTGATGTAGTAGTGGCGGTATTTCATGGTGGTGGAATAATCGTGGCAGGAAAGGTTTTCGTTTTACAATTTGATGACGTTGCGATTGTTATTCAGATTATTATGTTCCTGTTCTTCCCGATAGCGCTTCAGCTCATTGAGTTTGACATATGTTGGAATTGTCTTTTCCATACCATTATTCGCAATGTATGTGTAAGTCCCAACCAATATAAAAGATCCAGAAATCTGTTTCCCGTCATACATCATGCCATCATATGAAACGACCTTTACCGCCTTATTATCTTTTGTGAACGCAATTGCAGATGTTTCACTTAATGTCTGGTACACCTCAAGATCCAGGACCGTCCTCTCTGTTAAATTTGTCTCCTGCATTGAGTTAATAACAGCAGAACAAGAAGCAAGTGAAAAGGCACAAAGGAAAGTAATTATCAATCGTTTCATAGATATTTGTATTATCGTATTTCTAGTATTAACAAATTATGGTCATTCGAGTCAGTTCTTAATTAGTACTCATAGTCAAAATTAACAAAAATCTGGAATAAAGAGTTGGTTTCAGGTTGTTTTTTTAAATAACGTTGGTGGCTGGCCAGTTGGCGGTGAATAAGGGCGTCAGGCGTGAACATAACAGGCAGAAATGTTCATTCGGACGGTGGGAACGGCGCTGGGATGAACAAAAATGCGTGATTGTGTTCAGCGTGCGAACAGGCCTTGATGAGCCCAATAACGTTTGGACGGATATACTGCCAGCCGATATTGTGAGATGTTGTGCTTTGTGGACTGCGTTTTATTGTCACATCATGTCGGGCAGCGGTGCTTTTCTTGCATCGATAGATGCAGCAGCAGATTGCCGCCACGCGACACTATGTCCATGAAGTGAATGATGAACTCTTTGTCTGTCATAACCATCGACGGATCGTACTGTTCCATCCAGTGATTGCCGTACGATTTGGATATGCCGGAGCAGGACTCCCATGCATGCCAGGACGCGGGGTCGATGCATTCAGCGGTGTCGCCCCACTCGTCGGTGAAGAAATCGCCGCGCACGGTCCTGCACCAGTTCTGGCCGACGGAACGCACCTTCTGCACCCTGACGCCGTCTTCCTCGGGCTCCAACAGGCCATAGCGGTCATTTACCGCAACCTCCTTGCGTCCTTCGTTCCTGTTATAGAAGTAAGCCGCCACATCATAGACGCCGCACTTTGTCGCGGGAATCGTCCAGTCATAGTCGAACCACAGGATGTCTGGGTCGTATTTGTCTATGAACTCGACGGCCTGCGGAACCATGCACTCGCGGAAGACATCTCGAACCGCCACTTTGCCGGACGCCACCCTCTCGAAGTACGGGTCGTAGTCGACGTACTCGTTATTCTCGACATACATCTTGATTGAGCCGTCGTCGGCGAGCACCGGGTACTCCCACTCCCCCTGCAGCGAATCGTAGAAGCCGAGCTTCAGGCCGTGTGCCTTGCAGGCCTTGCTTATCTCAGCGGCAAAGTCGCGTCTGGCGCCACGGTCGTAGCTGTCGCGGAAGGTCCACGAGCTGTTCCACAGGCAGAATCCGCCGTGATGCTTCAGGAAGGGAACCACGTACTTCGCGCCGCAGGAATCGAAGGTCTGGGCCAGAGCCCTGGCATCGAAGCGCTTGCCAAGGAAGAGGTCGATGAAGTCATCAGACACGAAGTCCTCTCCCCAATTGAGCGCGTGGTAGTCATAGTCGCGGGAACCGGGCCTGCAGCGATGCTCATACCAGTCAGGATACAGGCGCTCGCCCTTGACATAAGGGCAATATGAAGCCACGGACCATGGGCCCCAGTCGATAAAGATGCCGAATTTGGCGTCAACGAACCATTCCGGGCAGGGATGGGTGTCGATGCTCTCGCCCGTCGCACGGTAAGGACCCCCGGCATTCACCTGCCCGATGCGGCATTCTCAGACCCAGCATTGAACAAGGCGCCGGCAGCAGAGCCCGAACGGTCGGCGGGCCTGCGCAAATAACAAATGACCGGCCCTTTTTGTGGAGCCGGTCATCTTTATCAAGTATTGGCTGTTACTGCCTGATGAAACGGATGTAGCATCCGTAGTCATTATTTATGTAAGTGATGGAGCCAGTTGCACCGCTCATTGTGAACTTGAGGGCATAAACCTGTGTACCCATAGCATTGTAATCAGTCTTTGACCAATAGTAAATGGTATTTGCCGTCCAGTTCGAGCTTGAATCATAATAACCGGTACCGTTTGCACTGAAACCGGTGATATTGCTGATGCCCTTCGGAGAACTCTCATAGAGTTCATCCTTCAGCCTGTTGCCCCAGTCTGAGCTGACATTCACATTATTCTTTAGTTTGGTGAAGTCATCTTTCTCGGGAACAATCCATCCTTCAGGCTCAATGCTCAGAGTTTTGTATGAAGATGAACCTGGTCGGCCATATCCGAAATATCCTTCTGCTACAAAGGCGTCATACAATACCTGAGTCTGGTCTTCGCTGCCATTCAGTTTTCCGTACCCATAACCACCGACGCCAAGGAAATTATCATCAGCCGGGTAGTTCATCTTGTAAGTGGCAGTACCGTAGAAGCCACGCAATGTCTTAAGGTTTTCAGCCATCCAGTACTGTGTACCAATCTTCACAATCTTGTAGCTGTTGGTCTCGGAAGACCCTCTCTTGTCGACCAGAATATCTGCTGCCAGAGTAAGTTCATCGAATTCTGTTGCAGATGAAGTGAGAGAGAGGCTGCCATCGGCATTGACATATACAACGTTTACCTTGCCCGAGCCTTCGCCAAGAGCAACTGCATCAGCTGTGGTGCCTGACTTCTTTGTCCAGACCAGGCTTCCTCCGGTCTTTATGTCAATTCCCTTGGTGAGGTCAGCCTTGCCGTCTGAACCCATGGGATATATCACAGTCCTGCGGTTGTCAGAATCCACGTCCTTGATGAATTCACGGTCAAGTTCAGCCACCTGCTTGTCTCCGTTCATGACTTTCTGCACAAGGCACTTGTCGAACTCATCATCAAGGTTGAACTGGCTCAGATCAAGTCTGAGTCCCTTTGCTGCCTGGGCAAATGCCACGGAAAATTCAGAAACCTTGCCTGCATTGAATACAAGAGTCCCGGCCTTGACTTCCTTGTTCACGCTGCTGCCATTGTTGTCGCTTACTGTAACAGAGAAGCCCTCGCCAAGGACGGCTTCGTTGCCGGCGCTGACAGCAAAGATGACGTTGAAGTTCTCGCCAGCACTGATCCCGAGTTCTGAAAGATCGACGGTGATGGTGCTGGAAATGCCTGCAATGGACTTCTCTCCGTTTGCAGTGAATGCAACTTGAGTTGCAGCTCCGGAAAGATCAGCATCCTTGACGGTCATGTTGGCGAATGCGACAGCAGAAGTGAAGCTTACGTCCTTGAGTGTCTCAAGGGTGATGCCTGCGTCAAGCATGATTTCACCGGAACTGATGATGCATGCTTCAGGATCCGCCTTTCCGGCAGCGGAGGGTGTCTGATCAGCAAGGGCATCATAAGAAATGGCTCCGTCAACCACGCAGGATGCAGGAGAGACGAACATTACGCTCTTTGCTGACATGGCAACATCTTCAGCGATGATGAATTTGAAATCTGCGGTCTTGCTGTCCTGTGAAACAGTGTACTCTTTTTCAGAAACAACAGTAGTCTTGGTTCCTTCAGCGTCAGTGATGACAGCGGCTACAGTCTCGCCTTCTGCCTCCCAGCACATGGGATAGCTTGTTCCTGTCTTGTCGCCAAGGTTGGCCTTGGTGTCTGAGGCATCGGTCATGCCGGCTGAAAGTGTGATGGAAACCGATCCGGCTTTCTCGATTGCGCCGTTATTTTCCTTTGTGCAGGAAGCGAACAGTACGATAGCGGATATTGCCGCGATAAATAACTTGGATGTCTTCATTGTTTCAATCTTTTAAAACTCCCCGAAATCACGGCTGTCGAGGTCTCCGATGGAATTGTTGAAATCATACTCTCCCCCGCTTGTGCAGAGGACGGAATCAACCGTGAGGTCCACGGTTTCCATAGCAGGTGCTTCATACGGATGCTTTCCTGCTTTCATTGCATTGAAGTTGTACATATCGATGTGTGTTAAGTGATCTATCTGAGGCTCTTGAAGCAGCGTACGTAATTGCCGTAGTCAAGAGAATGGGATTGGTCGATATTTGTAGAAAAATTGATTTTCGAGCTGCTCTTTGCAAGATATACATATATGAGCTCCGTGCTGCCTGACTTTTCGACCTTTTCTGTTGTCCAGAAATAGGTCTTCTGCATCTCGTCGTTCCATCCTGTGTCGGAACCGTACGGCATCCAGCAGTACGCACAGTCGATAGACATGCCTGTGATATTTGCATATTCTGCAGACTCGGTGGGACTTATCCACTCATCGACCTTGACTTTTGTACCCGTTTTGCTACGCAGGTAGTCGTAGAGTATGTTCCACTCTGCCATTGACGGGATCTCCCAGCCCTTCGGGGCAAGTCCGTTCCCGCTGAGCACAGCGTAGCCGTTGTATACAGTACCGAAGTAGGGCTTGAATTCAGGGTCGTCGTAATAGTACTTGAACGATCCGGCAGAGTCCCAGCTTTCTGTCAGCATCTTGCCGTTGGTGTATTTCTCGCATTTCAGGTTTTCGGCCATCCAGTACTGTGTGCCGATCTTTACATACCTGTACATGTTTGCCTCCATTCCGCGTATGTCTTCAAGCAGGGAGGGTGTGGGCGTCAATGCACGCTGCACGTCGGCTGCTTCGCCTGCGCTTTCGGTAGAGACGGAACCGTTGAAGAAATACAGTTTCTTTACCTGCTCCCCGTCACCGCCCGTGCATGTGCAGGCATCAGCGGCTGGGTCGGACAGATCCCATGACACGGTGGCTCCGGTAGAGAGTTCCAGTCCGTGCTCCAGATCGAGTGCATCTTCTTCAGAGACCGGATAGAGTACAGCGGTCTGCCTGTCCACGGACTTGTCTGAAGTGTAGATGTACTCCTTGCATATCTGCGCAAGTCTCTTGCCGTTGCAGACGGCATCCACCACATTGCTTTCGGTGAAATCTATGCCGGTGCAGTCAAGAACGTATTCTATAGACATCTCGCTCTGCTTGACCAGAATATTCCTGGTAGTTTCCCCTTCGTCAGCAACGCCTGTGATGCTGATGGACGCCTGCCTTGCTGCATCTCCGTCGTTCTTGTCTATCTTCAAGGTGATTGACTTGCTGTCGGCGGCAAGGCTGTAAGTACACCAGGACTCACCCCCGCTTGCATTGATATTTTCATAGTTGGTGCTTATGCCGACAGTCTCGACATGAGCCTTTCCGTCAAGTTCGACTGTCGGGGTCGAAACTTCCAGGAATCTTTCAACAGGTTTTACGGGTTCCTTTTTGCAGGATACCAGCGCAAGAGAGAAAATGCCCATCACCAGGAGGGCATGCTTGAAAACACTACTCATCATTAACTCCAACAATAATATTCAAAAAATAATTCAATATATGCTCAATCTGCAGGCGTGCAGATCAATGTACGGAAGTTCACTCGGTGATTCCCTTGTAAGTGTCGCATACCTCCCTGTAACTCTCGAGATTGCCTATGTCGTAGCGGGAACCGGGCATTTCCATGGCATGCACGGGAACCTGCTTGCTGAGCCAGGCAATGAAGGAACCTGGAGCATCCGTTCCGCATCCGGCAAGTATGCCCTGACGGACGAGCCGTGTATCGCTGCGCGTATAGTAGTAGAAAGGCGGGCAGCACCAGTGGGCACGCGGACTCTCCGGCTTCTCTTCCATTGAGATGATGCGGTCGTGGTTGTCAACCTCCACCACACCGCATTTCCGAAGGCGGATGGTCTCCTCTTCGAAATACCGCATGATGCACGAGGTGTGCATTTCCAGGGCATAGTTGATGAATCGCTGAAGACTGAAATCCAGCACGTTGTCGCCGGCTATCACAAGCATGTCATCGTCGATGCAGCACTGCTCGATTGCGTACTGGATGTCCTTGACTGCACCGAGGCGCGTTTCGTTGGACTCCGTGCCGTCGTCGATGATGCTGATCTTCAGATTGCCCTCGCGCTGTGCAGCCCAGTCGGTGAAACAGTGCGCGAACTTGTGGTTGCTGATGACTATGAATTCATCGACGGCGCCGGATTCGGCTATGTCGTCGATCAACCAGTCCACTATAGCCTTCTCCCCCACTTTCAGGAGAGGCTTTGGAAAGGATTCTGTCAGCGGATACAACCTTGTTGCATATCCGGCTGCTAAAATGAGGCACTTCATATTGCTACTCCGTCTGCGGTATGACAAATGATGCCCTGATATTTGCCCCTCAGGTCGGGGAAGGCAGCGAGATATTCCTGTTCAACCTTCTGCAGTATGCTTTCCTCGCATGCGGGATCGATTATGGCCATGCAGCAGCCCTTGAAGCCGGCACCACTGAAGCGTCCGCCATAGATTCCGTCAGTACGGGTCATTATCTCGTAGAGAGCCTTGAGTTCGGGAGAGCCTGTCTCCCAGTTGTAGATGGAGGACTTGCCGGACTCAAAGCTGAGGCGGCCGAATTCCTCTATGTCTCCCCTGCGCCAGGCGGCGGCTCCCGCTTCAACCCTGGCGAACTCGCTGAACCAGTGCTCGGCGCGCTTGTGCCAGTTTTCCGGCAGCCTGTCGCAATTCTCCCTGTAGAGCTGCGGAGCAATGTCGCGCAGATTGGTCTCGGCAAACTTGCCGTACGGCAGGCCGGCGAATGCCTTGAGCGCATAGGCGGCACTGCGGGCCTCATCGACCCTCATGTTGAAGGCGCTTCCGGCCAGTGTACGCTCCACTCCGCTGAAGAATATTGCAAATTCGTAGGGTTTCATATCCGGAGACTCCGGTATGAGCTCGTATGCGTCGTCCCTGCAGTCAAGATAGAGAAGATGGTTCTTGCGGGAATATACCTCACAGCTCTGGTCAAGTTTGCCGCAGTTTACTCCGACATAGTTGTTCTCGGCTGCCTTTGCGATGTCGATCGTCTCCTGAGGCGACAGACTGATGCCGTTGGCCAGGCAGAGTGCCTGAAGGAATGCGATGCACACAGCGGCGGACGAGCTGAGGCCACCTATGGGCAGGGAGCCCTCGATGACGCCGCAGAGGCCTGTGCGCAGCGGGAAACGCTGGCTCAGTTCGGCCGTGACACCTCGCAGGTAGTCGGCCCAGTCGTTCTGTCGGGTCTCGGGCACTTCGCGGACATGCCACTGGGCACGCTTTCCAAACTGGAGACTGGCGAGCTCGATGACACCGTTCTGCTTGGGAGCGTAGGCGATGCTGATGCCCTTGTCTATGGCGAAACCGGTAACCTTCCCCAGATTGTGGTCGGAATGTGCGCCGATGGGGCAGATCCTGTACGGACAGAATGCAACTCCTTCCGGCGATTTCCTGTAGGTTTCTTCGAATTTGGTTATGCAGGTCATAGTAACACGTGAGGTTTTTTATCTCCTGAAGCCCTTCAGACGCTGCATAAGCGATCCGTCAACGGCCATCTTCATCATCTTTCGCGTTCCTTCGAACTGCTTGATGAGCTTATTCACGTCGTTGATGGATGTTCCTGAACCGGCGGCAATCCTGCGACGGCGAGAAGCATTCAGGCACTCGGGATGCTCACGCTCGTACGGGGTCATGCTCTTGATGATGGATTCGGTGGGTTTGAATGCATCATCGGGGATGTCGATGTCTTTCATGGCCTTGTCCATGCCCGGAAGCATACCCATCAGGTCCTTCATGTTACCCATCTTCTGGACCTGCTGCAACTGATCGTAGAATTCGTTGAACGTGAACTGGTTCTTGGCAATCTTCTTCTTGAGGGCGCGGGCTTCCTGCTCGTCGAACTGCTCCTGGGCCTTCTCGACAAGTGAGACCACGTCACCCATTCCGAGAATACGGTCCGCAACGCGGGAAGGGTAGAAGACGTCAAGCGCCTCCATCTTTTCTCCCGTGCTCACGAACTTGATGGGCTTGCCCGTCACAGCCTTGATCGAAAGAGCGGCACCGCCACGGGTATCGCCATCCATCTTGGTGAGGACAACACCGTCGTAGTCGATGGCATCATTGAATGCCTTGGCACTTGCAACCGCGTCCTGACCTGTCATGGCATCCACAACAAAGAGGGCCTCGGTAGGCTTGACAGCCTCATTCATGGCACGTATCTCGTCCATGAGCTCCTGATCGACGGTGAGACGGCCGGCGGTATCGATGATGACAACGCCATAACCCTCGGCGCGGGCATGCTGGAGAGCAGCCTTTGCCACCTTGATGGGGTCGGTCTCCCCCTCTATCGTGAATACGGGAACATCGACCTGGGAGCCAAGGGTCTTCAACTGCTCGATTGCGGCAGGGCGGAAGCAGTCACAGGCGGCAAGCAGGACCTTCATGCCCTTCTTGCTCTTGAGGTTCAGCGCCAGCTTGCCGCTGAAGGTAGTCTTGCCGGAACCGTTGAGACCGGCGACGAGCACAATGCCTGGCTGGCCCTTGACGTTGATCGCAGTCTCGGTCGAGCCCATGAAATCAGCCAGTTCGTCGTGGACGATCTTGACCATCATCTGCTGGGGCTTGACGGCTGTCAGCACGTTGGAACCCAGAGCCTTGGCCTTCACTCGGTCGCAGAATTCCTTGGCAACCTTGTAGCTGACATCGGCGTCGAGCAGTGCACGGCGCACATCCTTGAGCGTTTCCGCAATGTTTATTTCGGTGATCTTACCCTCTCCTTTGAGGATCTTGAACGATTTCTCCAGTCTTTCTGAAAGGTTCTCAAACATATATCTTCCTTTGATTTAAATCCTACAAATGTAACGATTTTTTCTCATTTGCGGAACAACTTCGCCATATCTGCTTCCATAAGCGGCGTAACGGTCCGCTCAGGGACGAAAGACCATGAGCCAAGGACTGCCGGATTGCTGATATCCGCCTTGGTCACAGAGCCGTGCCCTGAAATGAAGTCGTATATCAAGTTCCTGATTTCAGGATATTTGGCTATGATACGCTCATTCATTTCTTCAGCACTGATACCTGCGCCTTCACGTATGAGGCCACCGCCTCCGTTGGCACGGTATGAAGTCATGGCAACATTATACCAGGCCTCGGGGTCGAATGCGCTGCCGCCGGCAAGGGAGACAATTTCCACCCTGCTGCCGCAAGGCTTGGTCACATCGACCGTATATACCAGACCGGCGGCGGAATCGAAGTTGTAGCTCCGGCCGTCGAATGCCCAGCGCAGCCTGCCGTTACGGTCAGTCTCCTCGTGAATCCTGAGAACATGCTCGCCCGGCGTGCATATCCAGCTGTCATACGAGTATTCAAGGTAATTCTTTATCTCGCTACCCCTGAGACGCGCCACAACCATCTGGTTCTCATAAGGATAGATTGTGAACATGTCATTGAACACGACATCCCCCTGCCTTACAGTGCCGTTGAACGAGAGCGGTGCGGCAAATGAGATCTGAGATTCACTTGCAGTCAACTGGACAGTATGCACCAGATTGACATAGTCGCACATGCCTTTGTATGCATCACGGGTATACAGGGGAACCTCGAGAGAACCGACCTTGCGGTTGGTGAATGCCTTCACTTCCTCGAAGTCGTTCCTAAATAGATCGACCATGGTTTCGTCAACAAGGTCCTTGTTCATGCGGACGACCTCCGCCTCAGCATGTTTCCCCTCTATCCTGTTTCTTCTGTCCAGCTGGACGTCAATGGTGCAATGGCCGACGTATCCGGCACGTGCACCACCGTTCACATAGCACTTTCCATCCTTGTTACTTACATGGTTCGCATGGTCGTGCGCACCCACCAGTACATCTACACCTTCAAGTGAGTTGAACAGGTCAAGTGCTTGATTCTCAAGTTGAGTGCCATCTCCTTCACCGGTACCGGAATGGACGGCCACGACAGTGATGTCCGGTTTCTCGGTATCATTTACCTGGTTCACGCATTCCTGTACATACGGCAGCAGATCCTTGAAGTCCATTCCCTTCCAGAGATCTTCCGAAACCCAGTTCCTGATGTATGAATTGTTGAAACCGAGCACAGCCACCTTCAGTCCGGCCTTTTTCACTATCGTGTATACGGGGAAATACGGCTTGCCGCTCTTTGCCCATACGGTATTGCCTCCAAGCCAGGGAATTCCGGCAATGCCGAGTTCGAAGTTGACCCTGTCATATACCGCATGACCGGTCTCGATGTCATGGTTGCCCATCACCATGACATCATAACCCATATATTTCGATATCAGAGTGAAGAGATGCGGCTTTTCAGGAACCACGTAGTTGTAATAATACGCCGCATTGTCTCCCTGCAGGGCGTCTCCGGCGTCGAGAAGAAGAACATTGTCGGGACCGGCTGCAAGACGCAGACTGTCGACATAATGCTTGACCGACATGAGGCTTGTGCGTGTACGCTGCCCGTCGACATATGGTTCACGGAACCATGAACCGTGGACATCACCGGTAGTGACCAGGTGAATTGTACGCAGGCTCTGTGCAGGCAGGATATCTGAAAGGCCAAGAAGTATGGCAAAAGACAGGATTATTCTTTTCATAAGCATCAAAATTACTAAATTTGCCATAATAATAAAAGCACAGGAGCATGAAGTTTTTCACTCAGGTAAGCATTGCACCTCTCCCCGTTCAGGTAGGTCTCGAAGACAGGATAATGGTTCTTGGCAGCTGCTTTGCCGACGGCGTCGGCGAAAGGATGAAAGCCGCGGGATTCAACGTTTGCATCAATCCTTTCGGCACACTCTACAACCCCGCGTCCATCCTGAATTCCGTGGCCAGACTGGAGAGCGGCACACCATTTTCCGAGAGCGACTGCGTTCCCATGGGAGCCGGCGCCGGGCTTGTCTGTTCCTACTCGCACCACACGTCTTTTGCGCGCCCGACGGAGGCGGAATTCCTCGAAAATGCGAACGGAAAATTGATGGAAGCGAGTGAATTCTGGCATTCCTGCAACAAAGTCATCATCACTTTAGGCACAGCGTGGGTTTGGAAGGCAAAGTCTTTGATATCAGATGATGAAACAAAAAAGTACAAAAGCTTAACAAATTTGTTAAGCACTGAAAAATCCTCTCTTGGGGTGGTTTCCAACTGCCTAAAGCGCCCTTCCGTAGAGTTTCAGAGGGAGATGCTCGGCATAGATGAGACAAAGGCCATAATCGAGGATCTCAAGGCCGCTTTCCCGGGCAAGGAATTCATCTTCACCGTCTCTCCAATAAGGCATCTTTCAGATGGCGCACACTCCAACACCCTGTCGAAGGCAACGCTTCATCTCGCGATCGGCAGCAGCTGCTACTTCCCTGCTTTCGAGCTTCTGAACGATGAGCTGAGGGACTATCGCTTCTATGCCGACGACCTCGTCCATCCTTCAAGTGCAGCGGTTGGCTTCATATGGGAACGATTCCTCGAGTCCACAGTCCCGGCCAAATATCACGACCGTATAAGGGAGAACGAAAAAGCGGCGCGCTTCACAGCGCACCGCCAGTTCAGATAGTATTGTTATTTGTTGAATCAAAATAGCTCCTTGAGATTCAGGCCGAGCAGTTCGGCCTTTCTCAGAATTGCCGGCAGTTCCTCCTCTGTAAACTTGCGGCGTTCTTCTTCAAGAATCGCATCCAATGCATCAGAGGCAACGGAAAATCCAATTCCACGAGTGTTGAAGATGATTCCACGATCCGACAGGGTCTCATAGGAGCGGGCCACAGTATTGGGATTGACTCCGATGTTTGCGGCCCATTCGCGCACAGATGGAATCCTTTCCCCAGGTTTGAACTTCCCCTGGAGTATCTGTTCGCAGATGCCGTCGGCTATCTGCAGATATATTGGCCTGTTACTGTCAAACTCCATTTTACTAGTGTTTTAAGTTCTTGATTCTGCGCCAGATAAAGTATGCCGGCACAAGTATTACTGCAGCATATAGAATATAAATTGCAACCATCATGTAATTGATGAGCTGCTGGAGGTTCGCATCATAAAGGGCATCGATGAGGCCGTCAAGATTGCAGAACGAAAAGAAAGCGGTGCTTGCCATACTCAATACCATGCTCAAGCCCATGAGGCAGAGAAGGGTCTTTCCGAACTTGCTCTTGTCGAATATGACGGCACCAAGAAGGAAGAACATGGTGTATTCGAGCCAGTTGAGAATATAGGTACCAGCCATGCTCAGGTGGAGCCTGATACCCTCCAGCTCGCCCATGTCCACGGCGTCCTCGCATCCGCTGATGCTGCAGGCCAGGCCTCTCATGAAATCCAGCATGTCTTTGAAATTGACTTTCGTGGCAATAAGCTGTCCGTATTGATTATGGAAAAACAGGCTGAGAAGGCCGTCGGTCACGAAAGTGATGGCAACAATGCTCAAGGGGGCGATCACGCATGTGATAAGCATCATGGCCGTGAATTTCTCCTGCCGGGATGCCGGAATCATCAGCCACTCCGAACCGAATCGTTTGTCGGTAAGCGAGCCGTACAGCTTGATGGGAACCACAATGCTTCCCAGTGAAAGTGCCATGGTGAAGGCAAGGATTCCGGTATACGTGAAGCTCACCATCTCTCCGGCAATTATCAGAGCGAAGGTCTGAATGACGCCGAAAAGAATTGCGGGTGCAAGGCCGAGAATGAGTATCGTCAGCCCCATATCACTGTATGCGCGAACAATTTCACGCTTAAGGAAGAGACCAAGTCTCTTTGTGTCAAAATTCTTGTTCATAGCGCATTACTTTTGTTCAAATAAAGTTTTGATATAGCTTTTGTTCTGGGCCACGGCATTGAAGAGCACCTCAATGTTGACTTTGCTCTCCGCTCCTGTGGAATTAGGATAGACCTGAATGAATCCCCCGGGGATCTGTTCTGTGAAGAGTGCGTCCGGATGCAGCTCATTGCCATAATCGAAGTAGAGTTTGCTGCAGATATCCTCGATGCTGGCGTTAAGGAGCACGTCCTGCCTGTCAAGAATGATGATCGGGTCGATCAGGTTCTCGAGGTCCCTCACCTGATGGGTGGAGATGACGATTGTGCTGTCTTCCGGAGTGAAGCGCATGATGGCGCTCCTGAACTGGGTCTTGCCAGGGATGTCGAGTCCGTTGGTGGGTTCATCCATGAAGATGTGGCGGGCACCGGTTGCAAGTGCAAAGGCGATGTGCGTCTTCTTGAGCTGTCCTGCAGACATGGTCTTCATCTTCTGGTCAAGCTGCACATTGAACTCCTCCATAAGAGCCTTGAAGTTGTCTTCCGAATAGTGCGGCCAGAACACACCGTTCGTGTTTGCCCAGTCCATTGCCTTTGAACCGGAAGCGGCCACTTCGTCGGCAAGGTAGAACTGGTCGGCGAGAGTATCGGGTTCCCGCCTGTAAGGATCTGCACCGTCAACCCTGACGGTTCCCGCCTGAGGGGTCTTCAAACCGCACATAAGCGTCAGGAGTGTGGTCTTCCCCACTCCGTTTTCACCAAGAAGGCCGTAAATTCTGCCGGGAAGCATATTCAAGGTGATTCCCTGCAGAACCACATTCCTGCCATAGCTGAAACTTAAATCATTGATTTCGATCATAGTGTTATAGTGTATTACTTTAATAGTACACTGCAAAGGTACAACAAAAATTCATATATGCAAATAAATGTTGTATTTTTGCAATGATCCATAACGCGCGCGCATGATTACACTATTGTTCAGCATGGCAGCCCTTGTTCTGGGCTACTTCATATATGGCAAATTCGTCGACAAGGTTTTCGCACCGGATCCCGAGCGTCTTACTCCTGCCACCCTCAAGGCCGATGGAATCGACTATGTACCGCTTCCTGCCTGGAAGGCATTCATGATCCAGTTCCTGAACATCGCGGGCACCGGCCCCATCTTCGGCGCCATACTCGGCGCCCAGTTCGGACCGTCATGCTATCTGTGGATAGTCCTCGGATGCATATTCGGCGGCGGAGTGCACGACTACTTCACCGGAATGCTGTCAATGCGTCACGGCGGTGCCGGGATGCCTGTCCTCTGCGGAGAGTATCTTGGCGGCAAGATCAAGAAGCTGATGCTCTTCTTCTCTCTGCTGCTCCTGCTGCTCGTGGGCGTAGTGTTCGTGTACAGTCCTGCGGTCATACTCGGAAGCCTCGTTGCCGACGGTAGCCGCAAGGCAGTCATGACCTGTGTCATATGCGTGCTGCTGTACTACATAATCGCAACCCTACTTCCTGTCGACAAGCTGATAGGACGCATATATCCCATCTTCGCAATAGCCTTGCTGTTCATGGGATTCGCGCTCTTCGGCCACATGCTTTTGAACTGGCCCGCAAGCGCTCCTGAACTCTGGGACGGCCTGCAGAACCGCGCGCCCCAGAACGGCAGCATATTCCCCTGCATGTTCGTGACCATTGCGTGCGGAGCCATAAGCGGTTTCCACGCCACCCAGTCGCCTCTCATGGCGCGATGCCTCAAGAACGAGAAGCTCGGGCGCCCCATATTCTATGGCTCGATGATCACTGAGGGAATCATCGCCCTCATATGGGCTGCTGTCAGCTCTTATTTCTTCTACGGCGGCGGAAACGCCGAGATGGGTGCTGTCGGCACAACGGCCGCCCCTGCAGTCGTTACGGTTGTATCAAAATCATGGCTTGGCACCCTGGGCAGCATTCTTGCCATCCTGGGAGTGGTTGCAGCGCCAATAACCAGCGGAGACACCGCATTGCGCTCAGCCCGCCTAATCATTGCCGAGGCCGCACATATCGAGCAGAAGCATATAGGAAAGCGGCTTTCGGTCAGCCTGCCCATCTTCGTCCTGACCGGCGTGCTGCTCTGGTTCGACATCGCCATGCCCAACGGCTTCGATATCATCTGGAGATACTTCGGATGGGCGAACCAGTCACTTGCGGTATTCGTGCTGCTGACGGCTTCGGCCTATCTGGCCAAGCACAAGCCCGGCAAGTACTACCTTATTGCGCTCATTCCCGCCTGCTTTCTGACATCAGTGTGCATCACATACATTTGCACGGCAAAGATAGGCTTCAACATGCCTGACAGCACCATCCCCTACATAGGAGCGATATCGTTCGCTGTCTTTGCCGCACTTTACTTCCTCTCAATCAAGAATTACCGCAGATGAACTGTTCTTCGGCTGACAGATGCGGTGCATGCGCACTGCTGGGGGTGGATTATCAGGAGCAGCTTAAACGAAAGCGTTCCGAGGTGGAAAGCCTGTTGCGCTCGTACGGGATCCGCAGCATGGTGCATCCGGTTGCGGGCATGGAAGAGCCGTACCACTACCGGAACAAGGTCATAGCAAACATCTCGATGAAGGCAGGCCGCATCAGCTACGGAATGTATGAGGAGAACTCCCACCGCGTGGTATATGCGCCTCAATGCCTTTTGCAGAACAAGGTGCTGAATGATATCCTGGCCGGCCTGAAGGAAGAGATGGACCGTCTGCACATAAAGGCTTACGGCTTTGGCGGTGTGCTGAAGCAGGTGCTTCTTCGCATAGGAGTCTCAAGCGGCCAGGTACTTGTTGTGTTCGTCACGTCACAGGACCTGTTTCCGGGAAGGGCCGAACTGGTCAAAAGGCTGGTTGCACGGTTCGACTGCGTGCGCTCCGTTGTGCAGAACACCAACTTCAGAGACACTTCCGTCGTCCTGGGCGAGCGTGAAAAGGTTCTTTATGGACCCGGATTCGTGGTCGACGACATTCTGGGCGTACGCTTCAAGATCAGTTCAAGGTCGTTCTATCAGGTGAATCCTCTGCAAACCGAGGTCCTCTATTCGAAGGCCATCGAACTTGCCGCCCCCACTGCCGGGACACGGCTCTTCGACGCCTACTGCGGCATAGGCACCATAGGCCTCTGCACGGCGGCACGCACCGGATGCAGCGTAACTGGAGTTGAGATCAACCGGGATGCCGTGCGTGATGCGATCGCAAACGCAAGGCACAGCAAGATAGCCAACGCCCGTTTCTACTGTGCTGACGTGAAGCAGTTCATGCGGGATTTCGACGCTCCGGCAGATGTGCTGATCCTCGACCCTCCCCGCAGCGGATGCGATGCGGCATTCCTGCAGTCGGTACGCAAACTCTCCCCTGCCAGGATAGTCTACATAAGCTGCAATCCCGCCACACAGGCGCGTGACGTCGCAATGCTCTCGGGCCAATACCGCATCGGAGACGCCTGGCCCGTCGACATGTTCCCTCATACGAGCCATATCGAGAACATCATCACACTGGATCTGAAATAGGCTGCATACGCCGCATTCCGTATTCACAGGACAAAAAAAGCGGCCCCGTCAAGGACCGCTCCATACATGTTCGGGTGCCGGCTACGCCATTCTGGCAAGGAAGCACTCTATCGTGTTCTGCATCAGCATCGTGATGGTCATGGGGCCGACACCTCCGGGAACGGGGGTGATCCAGCCGGCAACTTCGGATACGCCAGGGAACTGCACGTCTCCCACAAGCCGTGAGCCTTCACTGCCATCTTCCTTGATGCAGGGGATACGGTTGATACCCACGTCGATGACGATGGCACCGGGCTTGACCATATCGGCAGTTATCATCTCAGGGCGTCCCACGGCGGCAACGAGCACGTCGGCCTCACGGCATACTGCGGGAAGGTCCGCTGTGCGGGAATGCGCGATGGTCACAGTTGCGTTCCTGTCGAGGAGCAACTTTGCGACAGGTTTGCCGACTATGTTGCTGCGTCCTACTACGACCGCCTTCTTTCCGGAGATGTTCACGCCGGTAGAGTCTATCATGGCAACGATTCCCTTTGGGGTGCAGGGCAGGATGCATGGACGTCCCAGCCAGAGCTTTGCAACATTCTGGGGGTGGAAGCCATCCACATCCTTTGCAATGTCGATTGCGTCGATCACCCTGTCCTCGTTGATATGCCCGGGAAGGGGAAGCTGGACCAGAAGTCCGTCTACTGCGGACTCGGCATTGATTTCAGCAATCTTTGCCAGAAGGTCCTGCTCGCTGATGTCCTCAGGGAGTTCGATGAGACGGCTGTCCATGCCTACAAACTCGGCAGCCTTGATCTTTCCCCGCACATACGAACGGCTGGATGGATTGTCTCCCACAATGATCACTGCAAGGCAGGGTTTGCGGCCATACTGTGCCTCAAGTTCCACGATACGTTCCTTCATCTGCTCCTTAAGGGAGAGTGAAAGGGCTTTTCCATCAATGATGTTGCTCATATGGTAATTCTAACTGCTTTTCTTGACAGGGTCGCATGTAAGTCCGACGCCCAGTTTCTTGAATATCTTCTGATCGACTTCGCTCAGCATCACGGTCGAGTGCACCTGGCAGCCCTTGAGCTGCGGCAGGCAGGCGAGAGCCTTCTGGCAGTTTTCGTCCCAAAGGCTGAGCATGGAGATGGCAACGAGGACTTCGTCGGTATGCAGGCGCGGATTGTGGCCGTGCAGGTAGCTGACCTTCGTTGTCTGGATAGGCTCTATCATGTTCTGAGGAATCAGCTTTACCTTATGGTCGATTCCCGCGAGCTGCTTGGTCGCATTCAGGATGAGAGCGGCGCTAGGTCCGAGCAGCGGGCTGGTCTCCGCTGTGATGAGGGTGCCGTCCTCGAGTTCGATTGCTGCTGACGGCTTGCCGCATTTCTCCTTGCGCTCCCGTGCTGCCACTGTCGAGCGGCGGTCATCGGTGGAGATCTTCGCCTGTTTCATGAGCAGGGCAATCTTGTTGACCTCGGCATCGTTGCAGTCGCCGTTGGCAAGTTTGTTGAGTGCGGTGTAGTAGCGGCGTATGATTTCCTGTTTGGCAGCCTCACAGCAGACTTCCTCGTCGCTGATGCAGTATCCAAGCATGTTCACGCCCATGTCAGTGGGTGACTTGTAGGGATTCTCGCCGTATATTCCTTCGAAGAGTGCATTGAGCACGGGGAAAATTTCAATGTCGCGGTTGTAGTTGACAGCCATCTGACCATATGCCTCAAGATGGAACGGGTCTATCATGTTGACATCGTTCAGATCGGCCGTTGCAGCCTCGTATGCAATGTTGATGGGGTGCTTGAGCGGGATGTTCCAGATCGGGAAGGTCTCGAACTTTGCATAGCCGGCCTTGACGCCGCGCATGTTCTCCTGATAGAGCTGGCTCAGGCAGACAGCCATCTTGCCGCTGCCGGGACCGGGTGCCGTCACAACCACGAGCGGACGGGTTGTCTCAACATAGTCATTCTTTCCGAATCCGTCTTCGGAATCGATGAGAGCCACATTCTGGGGATAACCTTCGATTGTGTGGTGGTAGTAGACCTTGATACCAAGCCTCTCGAGACGATTGCGGTATGCATCGGCGCTGGACTGGCCATTGTAGTGTGTGATGACGACTGAACTTACAAGGAATCCGCGACTGATGAATTCCCCACGCAGACGAAGGACGTCCATATCGTAGGTGATGCCAAGATCGGCGCGTACCTTGTTCTTTTCGATGTCCACTGCGGAGATGACGATGACGATTTCGCAGTCATCCTGCAGCTGGGTGAGCATCTTGAGTTTGCTGTCAGGCTCGAATCCCGGGAGGACTCTGCTGGCATGATGGTCGTCGAAGAGTTTGCCGCCAAACTCCATGTAAAGCTTGTCTCCGAACTTGGAGATACGCTCTTTGATGTGTTCTGATTGAATTTTGAGATATTTCTCGCTGTCGAACCCGTATTTCATTGTCTTATGAATTTTACGGGTTACAAATATAATTCAATTCAGTGATTCTGCAAAAGAAAAAACGCTTTTGGGCCATCCCAAAAGCGTTTTTTTCATGACAGATATACTGCTTTCATTCACCCAGAGCCCAGTGGCCTATGTCAGAGCGGTAGAACAGGTTCTCGCACTTTATGGATGAAACAGCCTTGTAGACCTTTTCCCTGGCGTCGGTCACACTTGCGGCGCGTGCCACGGCCATGAGGACTCTTCCGCCGTTGGTGACAAGCTTCCCGTCCTTCATGGCTGTACCCATGTGGAATATGCGCTCCCCTGCCTCGTTGCAGTCGATTTCAAAGCCTTTCCTGTAGGATCCCGGGTAGCCCTTTGAGGCAAGGACCACGCCCATTGTGATGTCTTCGGACCACTCGAGCGGCTGAGGATCGTTGCCACATGCCACGGAGCTGAAGATATCGCATGCATCAGAATCCAGAAGCGGCAGGACAACCTCGGTTTCGGGGTCGCCGAATCTGGCGTTGAACTCTATCACCTTTATGCCTTGAGGAGTCTTCATAAGGCCTCCGTAGAGCACACCGGTAAGAGGACAGCCTTCGTTGACCATGGCGTATGCCGTACGCTTGAGAATATTCTCGTATGCGAAGCTGACATCCTCCCCGCAGATGAAGGGAAGACCCGTGTATGCGCCCATGCCGCCGGTATTGGGACCCTCGTCGCCGTCGAAGGCGCGCTTGTGATCCTGCGCAAGGGGCATCGGATACACATTGCAGCCGTTGACGAAGGCCATGAAGGAGAATTCCGGACCTGTGAGATAGTCCTCCACAACCACCTTCCCCTTGCCGAATGACTCACCTATGAGCATGTCTTTCAGGGCTGCCTGGGCCTCGATGAGGTCTTTGGCAATAACCACTCCCTTTCCGGCAGCAAGTCCGTCGTACTTGAGAACTGCCGGGAAGGGCCGCAGGCTCACATACGCCAGAGCCTCGGCATAGTCGGTGAATGACTTGTATCCGGCTGTGGGGATGTCGTACTTCTCCATAAGTATCTTGGCGAATTCCTTGCTGCTCTCGATACGGGTCGCAGCCTTGGAATGGCCGAAGATCCTAAGACCGGCAGCGCGGAAGGCATCCACAACGCCGGCGGCAAGTGCAGCCTCGGGGCCCACGACGGTCAGGTCGATGCCCTCAGAAAGGGCAAAGTCAAGCAGGCCCTGCACGTCGGTATCCTGAAGTGAGACGCAAGTTGCCTGAGCAGCGATGCCGGCATTGCCGGGCGCGCAGAATATCTGCGGACAGCGTGGGCTGCGGCCAAGCGCGTCCACTATGGCATGCTCACGGCCGCCGCTTCCAATAACAAGTACTTTCATAACTATCTGGGTAAAATGTTGATTCCCAATTTTCCATATGCCCGTTCAGCTTTTGCGAGAGCCTTTTCCACGGTTTCGTCAGTGGCAAGGATCACGCCGAAGCGCCGATGTCCGACCACCTCGGGCTTGCCGAAGAGACGTATCTGGACTCCTGGTTCCTCAAGCACCTTGTCTATGTCGTAGAACTCAACCTTGTCAGTATCGCCTTCAACGACTATTGCCTTGGATGCACTGGCGCCGTAGAATCTGACTTCCGGTATGGGAAGGCCGAGCACCGCGCGTGCATGCAGAGCGAACTCGGACATGTCCTGGGATATCATTGTGACCATTCCAGTATCGTGGGGGCGGGGCGAAACCTCGCTGAAGATGACATCGTCGCCCTTGATGAACATCTCGACCCCGAAGATGCCATAGCCGCCCAGGGCTCCTGTAATCTTCGTTGCGATTTCCTTTGCCTTCTGAACAGCGGCAGCTGTCATGCTCTGGGGCTGCCAGCTCTCGCGGTAGTCGCCGTCCACCTGATGGTGGCCGACGGGCTCGAGGCAGGTGGTTCCGCCGATGTGACGGACGGTGAGGAGCGTGATCTCGTAGTCGAATTCGACGAACCTCTCGACAATCACGCGGCCTGCACCTGCACGGCCTCCGGACTGTGCGTTTTCCCAGGCCTTGTCGATATCCTGTTCGCACCTGACGGTGCTCTGGCCGTGTCCTGAGGAGCTCATGACGGGTTTTACGACGCATGGGATGCCAACCTCGGCAACTGCAGCCTTGAACTGAGCATAGTCGTCAGCAAAGCGGTAGAAGGATGTCGGGAGGCCAAGTTCCTCTGCAGCAAGACGCCGTATGCCCTCGCGGTTCATTGTGAGGAAAGCGGCATTTGCGGTAGGGATGACGTTGTACCCCTCCTTTTCAAGCTGCACAAGCACCGGAGTTGCGATAGCCTCCACCTCGGGGATGATGATGTCAGGCTTCTCGGTCTCGACAATCGAGCGGAGCTTTTCACCGTCAAGCATGGAGAACACGTGGCTGCGGTGGGCAACCTGCATTGCAGGAGCGTTTGCGTAGCGGTCACATGCGACCACCTCGACACCGTAGCGCTGGAGTTCGATCGCGACTTCCTTTCCAAGTTCTCCGGAACCGAGAAGGAGCGCTTTCTTCGCGATGGGACCAAGTGGGGTTCCTATCTTTACCATATACTAATGTTTGAAATGTCTTACACCTGTGAAGAGCATGGTTATTCCAAGCTCATTGGCCTTCTGTATCGACTCCTCGTCGCGTATGCTTCCACCTGGCTGAACGATCGCGGCAACGCCATAGCGCGATGCGAGTTCGACGGTGTCGCCAAAGGGAAGGAAGCCGTCAGATGCGAGGACTATGCCCTCGGTGAATCCGGCAGCCTTTGCCTCTTCAAGAGCAATCTCGGCAGAGCCAACACGGTTGGTCTGGCCTGCGCCCACACCGATGGTATGGCCATCCTTCACGACAGCGATGGCATTTGACTTCACATGCTTGACTATCTTCCAGCCGAAATCGAGATCTGCCATCTGAGCCTCGGTGGGCTTGACATCGGTAACGCACATTTCCGGGGTGATCTTCTCGATCTGGGTGTCGAGCTGCTGGGCAAGCATGCCGCCATTCACGCTGATGTACTGGGGAACAGGGGCTGCGCTGCGAGTCATGTCGACCTTCATCACGCGAAGGTTCTTCTTTGCAGAAAGGATCTCGAGTGCCTCGGGAGTATAGTCGGGAGCGATCACAATCTCAAGGAATATCGGCTTCATTCCGAGTGCAACCTCTTTTGTAAGGGTGCGGTTGACTGCCACGATGCCGCCGTAGATGCTGACCTTGTCGGCCTCGTATGCGGCCTGCCAAGCCTCCTCGATGGTGGCTGCAACTGCGGCACCGCAGGGATTCATGTGCTTGAGTGCCACGCAGAACGGCTCTTCGAAGTCACGCACTACATTGAGTGCGGCATTGGCGTCCTGGATGTTGTTGTATGAGAGTTCCTTGCCCTGGATCTGTTCCGCGAACGCAAGGGAGAACGGTGCAGGCTCGAGGGCAGCAAAGAACTTGGCGCTCTGGTGAGGGTTCTCGCCGTAGCGGAGGCCCTGCTTGAGGTCGTACTCAAGGAAGAGTTTCTCGTTCAGACCGGCCTTGCTGCGCATGTAAGTGGCGATCATCATATCATACTCGGCGGTGTGGGTGTATGCCTTCGCGCTGAGCTTGAGTCGTGTCTCGTCGGAGGTGAAGCCCTCTGCACGGATCTCGTCGAGGACTGTGCCATAGTCGGCAGGATCGCACACGATGGTGACATCCTTCCAGTTCTTGGCAGCGCTGCGGACCATGCTGGGACCGCCTATGTCGATATTCTCGATAGCATCCTCCATGGTCACATCGGGCTTTGCGATGGTCTGCTTGAAAGGATAGAGATTCACGCAGACGAGCTCGATGGTCTGGATTCCGTTCTCCTTGAGTGTGGCCATATGCTCGGGGATGTCCCTGCGGGCAAGAATGCCACCGTGCACCTTGGGGTGGAGTGTCTTGACGCGGCCGTCGCAGATCTCAGGGAATCCCGTGACCTCGCTGATGCCTATGGTCTTCACCCCATTCTGCTCGAGGAGCCTCTGGGTTCCTCCCGTCGCAATGATTTCCCAACCTTCTGACTGGAGACCCTTGACAAAGTCAAGCAGTCCTGTCTTGTCGCTTACGCTTACTAACGCTCTTTTACTCATTTATCAGTTTATTAATGGTTTCTACATATAATTCATGCTCGATGGCCTGCCCCAGGCGATGAACTTCCTCAGGGTCGTTGCCATCATATCCGAATGCACGCTGTGCGATGATGCGGCCACCGTCGAGGCTTTCGTCCACCCAGTGGATGGTGATGCCGTATACCTTGACGCCATAGGCCACAGCCTGTTCGACTGCGTGTGCTCCCCTGAATGCAGGGAGGAGGGAAGGATGGATGTTTATGATCTTTGAAGCGTATGCTTTCAGAAGCACGTCGCCGATTATCCTCATGTATCCTGCAAGGCACACAAGGTCGACACCCTTGCTGTCAAGCAGAGAGACTATCTCTTTCTCATAATCCGCCTTTGAAGCGTAGTCCTTGGGGCAGAATGCGAACACGGGGGTGCCGAACTTTGCAGCACGCTGGATTGCATAGGCGTCGGGGTGGTCACAGACCAGCACGGCAACCTCGGCATCCAGCCTGCCGCATGCACATGCAGCGGCTATCGCTTCATAGTTGCTTCCGTTTCCAGATGCAAAGACAGCCAGCCTCTTCATTACAGGAGATGGATGTTTACGCCTTCACTGTCGGTAACCTTGCCGATCACCGTGGCGGTCTCGCCGTGGCTGCGAAGAATCTCGATGGCCTTGCCGGCCTCGGATTCGTCAAGAACCACAACCATGCCGATACCCATGTTGAAGATGTTGAACATCTCGCGGTGGGGTACGCCACCCCACTTCTCGAGCATCTTGAAAACTGGCAGAATCTCCCAGCTGCCCTCGAATATCTCAAGTCCCTGGCCCTCGTGAAGCACACGGGGGATATTCTCGTCAAAGCCGCCGCCGGTGATGTGTGCCACGCCGTGCACGTCGCAATTGCGGATCACGTCAAGCACCTGCTTCACGTAGATGCGGGTAGGAGTGAGGAGCACGTCGCCAAGGCGTCGGCCTCCGAACTCGGGAATCTCGTCGGTAAACTGCAGGCCCGCATCGGCAACTATCTTGCGCACGAGGCTGAAGCCGTTGGAATGCACACCGGAAGAAGCAATTCCGACGAGCACGTCGCCCGCCTTGACCTTACTGCCGTCGATGAGCTTAGACTTCTCTACAACTCCGGTAGTATATCCGGCAATGTCGTATTCGCCGTTCTGGTACATGCCAGGCATCTCGGCAGTCTCACCGCCAACCAGCGCACAGCCTGCCTGGCGGCACCCCTCTGCCACTCCGGCAACTATCGCCTCCACCTGAGCGGGGATATTGTGACCCACGGCCACATAGTCGAGGAAGATGAGGGGCTCGGCGCCCTGGGCGAGCACGTCGTTGACGCACATTGCAACTGCATCTATGCCCACGGTGTCGTGCTTGTCCATGGCAAAGGCAATCTTGAGTTTGGTGCCCACGCCATCGGTGCCGCTCACAAGGACGGGCTCTTTGATGCCGAGAGATGACAGATCGAACATACCTCCGAACGATCCGATTCCACCCATTGACCCGGGACGGGCTGTTGAAGCTACGTGCTTCTTGATGCGGCTTACCACTTCGTAGCCGGCTTCCAGGTTCACACCTGCATTTTCGTAAGTCTTGGCCATATTATTCTTCTGTGTCTTTTGCGTGTTGATAGAGAGATGTAGGATACTCGCCGTTGAAGCATGCCAGGCAGAGTTCAGAGCAGCCCTTGGTTGATTCCACCGATGCCTTGCAGGAAACGTAGCCGAGTGAATCGGCCTCAATCATCCTGCAGGCCTCCTCGAGGCTTCGTGTAGAGCAGAGGAGTTCTTCCGAGGTTGATGTATCCACTCCATAGAAGCAGGGATACTTCATGATGGGACTGCCTATGCGCACGTGCACTTCCCTGGCACCTGCGGCGCGCAGGAGCTTGACAATCTTGAGGCAGGTGGTACCGCGCACGATGGAGTCGTCGACCAGCACCAGGCGCTTGCCTGAGACTATGCTGCGCACGGCAGAGAGCTTCATCTGCACTCCCCTTTCCCGCATCTCCTGGCTAGGCTGGATGAATGTGCGGGCGATATACCTGTTCTTGATGAGACCGATCTCGTATGGTATTCCGCTGCGCTCCGCATAGCCGATTGCGGCACTGAGGCCAGAATCGGGAACACCGATCACGATGTCGGCATCGCAGGGGCACTCCTCGGCAAGACGACGGCCTACCTCCTTTCGGAAGGCGTGCACGTTGCAACCGTCGATATCGGAGTCGGGGCGGGCGATGTAAAAGTACTCCATCGAGCAGACTTTGTGCTTCTGGAACTGTGAGTAGCGGGTCGAGCGCAGGCCATGGTGGTCGACTGTAACAACCTCACCGGGCTCGATATCGCGCACAAACTCGGCTCCAATCAGGTCGAATGCGCAGGTCTCGCTGCTGATCACCCAACCGTCCCCCAGCTTTGCAATTGCAAGCGGCTTGATGCCGTATTTGTCTCGCATTGCATAAAGACGGTTCCTGGTCATGATGGCAAAGGCGAATCCGCCCTCCATCATGTTCAGGCTGTCGATTATACGGTCGATTCTGTTTTCGGTGTTCTCCTTTTTGATAAGATTTGCAAGCAGCTCGGCATCGGTTGCAGTATGGAAGATGCAGCCGTGGTCCTCGAGGTAGCTCGCAATGCGGTCGGCATTGATGAGGCTGCCCTCGCCTGCTATCACGAAGTCGCCCGACTTGTGGTGGAAGAACAGGGGCTGAACGTTGTCCAAGCCGCCTTTTGCCTTGTTGGCATACTGGGTGCTGCCCAGGCCGAGCAGGGCATCTGCATGCCTGGCAAGAGTGTCTGGGTCAAAGACCTCGGATGCCAGACCGAGACCACGGTGATGGGTACATTTGCCGTCGAAGTCGAAGGTTGCGATTCCCGCTCCTTCCTGGCCTCTGTGCTGCAGTGCGTGGAGGCCGAGATATATCATCTGTGCGGCGTGATTCACGCCATATACTCCGAATATGCTCATATCTTGGTAGCTGCTGTCAATCTATCCTGTACTTCTTTGTAATTGGCCGTTACGTCACTGAGGTCGTGGCGGAAGCGGTCTTTGTCGAGTATGGCACCCGTCTTCTCATCCCAGAGGCGGCTGTTGTCTGGGCTGACCTCGTCAGAGACGATGATGCTGCCGTCGCTTGTGCGTCCGCACTCCATCTTGAAGTCGACGAGTTCGATGCCTGCCTTGTGGTAGAGGGCCTTGAGTGTCCTGTTGGTGCGGCGTGCGAGCTCCATCATGTAGTCGATCTCTTCATAGCTCACCAGACCGAGGGCGACGGCGTGGTGCTCGTTGATCATGGGGTCGGCAAGCGCGTCGCAGTTGTACCTGAGCTCGTACACGGTATTGGGAATGGATGTACCGCTTGCGACGCCGAGCATCCGAGCCGTGGTGCCGGCAAGACGGTTGCGCACGATAATCTGAATGGGAATGCTTTCAATCCTTCTGCAAAGCATCTCCCGATCGTTCTCGAGCGAGATGAAATGATTGGGGATATCGGCCTTTGTCATTTCCTGAAAGACGATGGCGCTGATATGGTTGTTACATATTCCCTTACCCTTGATTACGGCTGTCTTGATGCCGCCGAAGGCAGATACAAGATCATTGTAATGTATAAGGACGATGTCGGGATTCTCGGTCGCATAGACTTTCTTCTCCTTTCCGTCGTATATCAATTCTGTGTGTGACATGGTTACTTCTGTGTAAAGTATTTCACTGCATTTTCGAACAGGGGCTGATAGAGATCTTCCGCAATGTTCTTGAAGAGTCCTTTCTCGTAGCGTTCGCTATGTCCCATCTTTCCGAGTATCTGGCCGTCGGGACTGATGATTCCCTCGATGGCGTAGAGGCTTCCGTTGGGGTTGTAGGGCGATTGCATTGTAGGTTCTTCGCTCTCGGGATCGATGTACTGGAATGCAACCTGACCATTTGCAAAGAGTTCCTTGGCAAGTTCTTCGTTAACAACAAATTTGCCTTCTCCGTGGCTGACTGCGATGGTGTGGAGGTCGCCCTCGGACATACCTGCAAGCCAAGGTGACCTGGTGCTTGCCACTCGTGTGGTAACCATCTGGGAGATGTGGCGGTTGATGTTGTTGCGGAAGAGTGTGGGTGAATCTTTGGTGACGCACCCGAGGCGTCCGTACGGCAGGAGGCCGCTCTTTACGAGTGCCTGGAAGCCGTTGCAGATGCCGAGGATGAGACCACCGCGGTCAAGCAGTTTGTGAATCTCGTCTGCTATCTCTTTGTTGTTCAACACATTTGCGATAAACTTACCGCTGCCGTCAGGTTCGTCACCTGACGAGAATCCACCGGAGAGCATGAGTATCTGGCACTCTGAGATGTCTTTGCGCATGCGGGCTATGGAGTCGAGGACGTCCTGGCCTGTAAGGTTGCGGAACACGCCGAAGCGTACGTCTGCGCCTGCCTTGCGGAAGGCCTTGGCAGTGTCGTAATCGCAGTTTGTTCCGGGGAATACCGGCAAATATGCCAGCGGCTTAGCGGAAGCGGTGGTTTTATCCGGCTGCTGTTGCTCGGGCAAAACCGTGTCCACCCTCGGACGCGTTAGAGGGGGGACAGCAAGCGTAGCGCAGCGGTGGGATGAGCGCGAAGCGCGAAGTTTTGCCGAGCAATCAGCAGAAGGATAAACAAATTCCGCTTCCGCTGTTACTGGGTAAACCTTCGCGTAGCGCGCAGCCCAGGCGTCCTGAAGGGCGGTGAGGCTGATGCGACTGCCGTTCACACGAATCCTGTCATCTTCGCCGTCGGTGACTTCGCCGAGAAGGATGGCGTTTTCGTAGTCGAGCGCCGTCTCGGACTCGACGAGAATGGATCCGTATGATAGTTTGTAAAGCTCAGCGTCATCGACTTTGACGCGAACGCCAAAACGGTTGCCGAAGCACATCTTGGCAAGTCCTTCAGCGAGTCCGCCGAAGCCGAGTGACCAGCCTGAGACTATGTTGCCTGCCTCGATCTGCGCGTGCACGAAGTCCCAGTTGGCTTTGAGCTGGGCAGTGTCGGGCATACGGTTGGCAAGAGGTGTGTGCTTGATGAGGTAGAGTTTGTTGCCCTCCCACTTGAGTTCGGGTGAAATCACCACAGATGCCTTGACGGGGGTGATTCCGAAGGCTATGAGGGTGGGTGGAACGTTCTTGTCTTCAAAGGTGCCGCTCATGGAGTCCTTGCCGCCGATTGAAGGCAGGCCGAGAGCTATCTGCATCTTCAGGGCACCCAGAAGTGAGCTGAGGGGCTTGCCCCAGCTGTGGGGATCATGTGTCATGCGCTCGAAGTACTCCTGGTAGCTGAAGCGCATTCCTGACCAGTCACCGCCAGCGGCGACAACCTTGGCACAGGCTTCTACAACTGCATAGGCTGCTCCGTGATAGGGACTCCAGCTGCTGAGCTCGGGGTTGTATCCGAACGCCATCATGCTGGCGGTATCGGTAAAGCCGTCGGTGGGGAGCTTCTGCACTGAGACCTGAGTCTCGGTGTTCTGTGTCATTCCACCGAAGGGCATGAGCACGGTCGAGCGTCCGATGGTAGAATCGAACATCTCTATGAGGCCCTTCTGTGAAGCTACGTTCTCAGACGACAGCACGCTGCAGAACTTGTCGGCAGTTGTCTCTCCTTCAGGTTCACGGTTGAAAGGGTCTATATCTTCGACTGCGGCGATGCAGGCCTTGCCATAGTGCTTCGCGCCTGCGCTGTCGATGAATGCGCGGGTGAGGTCGCAGACCTTGACTCCGGCGTTGAACATGCGCATGCGCGCCGTGTCGGTCACGTCGGCAACATGGGTCACCTCGACGTTCTCGCTGGCGCAGTACTGTTCGAATTCTGCGCGGTCCTTTGCTTCAACTACCACTGCCATTCGTTCCTGAGACTCGCTGATTGCAAGCTCTGTGGAGTTCAGGCCACTGTATTTGGTGGGAACGCGGTCGAGGTAGATGTCGAGGCCATCGGCAAGTTCGCCGATTGCCACGCTCACTCCACCTGCGCCAAAGTCGTTGGACTTCTTGATGAGGCGCGTCACCTCCGGACGGCGGAAGAGCCTCTGGAGCTTGCGCTCCTCAGGTGCGTTACCCTTCTGCACTTCGCTTCCGCAGGTTTCGAGAGAAGCCTCGGTGTGCTCCTTTGAAGAGCCTGTGGCACCGCCGATTCCGTCACGTCCGGTGCGGCCGCCAAGGAGCAGGATAACATCACCTGCAGCAGGGCTCTCGCGTCTGACGTTCTCAGCCTTCACGGCACCGACCACGGCACCGACCTCAAGCCGCTTTGCGACATAGCCCGGGTGGTAGATCTCCCGGACGTGGGTGGTGGCAAGGCCAATCTGGTTGCCGTAGCTGGAGTATCCGGCCGCAGCCTTGCGGGAGATGACCTTCTGAGGCAGCTTGCCGGGGATAGTCTCCGACACTGGCTTGCAGATGTCGGCAGCGCCGGTCACACGCATTGCCTGATAGATGTATGACCTGCCGGAAAGAGGGTCGCGGATTGCACCGCCAAGGCAGGTTGCCGCGCCACCGAAGGGTTCTATCTCTGTAGGATGGTTGTGTGTCTCGTTCTTGAACTGGAGGAGCCACTTCTCCTGCTGCCCGTCGACGTCGACGTCGATGTAGATGCTGCAGGCGTTGTTCTCCTCGCTCACTTCCATGTCGTCAAGCAGGCCGCGCTTGCGAAGGCACCTGGCACCAATGGTTGCGAGCTCCATAAGGCAGAGGCTCTTGCCCTCGCGGCCGAGTTCCTTGCGGATGGCGTGGAATTCGCCGAGTTCAGACTCGAGCTCTTCCTTGAGGAAGGAATCGTCAATGCTGATGCTGGTAAGCTCAGTGGTGAAGGTGGTGTGACGGCAATGGTCGCTCCAGTAAGTGTCGAGGATGCGAAGCTCCGTCTCAGTGGGATCGCGCTTCTCTTCCTTGAAGTAGTTCACCACTTCGCGGAGGTCGTCGCTGTTCATAGCAAGGCCCCACTGTTTGCAGAATGCAGGGAATTCAGACTCGGGCATAGCGGTGAAGCCGCTCAAGTCGGCAAGGGGCTTGACGTCCGCCTTGTCTGAGAGGCTGAGCTTCGAGAGGTCCTTCTGACGGGACTCCACCGTATTTATATAATAATGCCGGATGGCCGCAAGGGCAGCATCCGACATGTCGTCATCAAAGACAAGAAGCCTTGAAGAGCGGATCTGAACGTCTGCGTTGGGGTCTATCAGATGCACGCAGTCTACCGCAGACGAAGCGCGCTGGTCGAACTGACCGGGTATGTATTCCACCGCAAGGTATTTCCTGCCCTCGAGGGGGAATTCGTCGTAAACCGTATCGGTCACGGTTTCACCGAACACGGCGTACTTACATTTGTCAAGCAGGTCGGTGCTGAATCCTGCCAGGTCGTAAACATTCAGGAGCCTGAGGTTTCGGATATCCAACGAGAGGTTCTCGGAAAGCTCGCTGCGCAAGCTTTCCGCCTCTACCCGGAATCCGCGATTTTTCTCAACAAAAATTCGGGTTGTATTGTTCATCGCGATTAGATTTGCGTGTTTTCGATCTTTTCTGTCTGAGCTGCACGGAAGGCTGCAAGCTTCTGCTCAAGAGACTTGTCGGTCACCGCCAGTATCGATACGGCAAGAAGGGCCGCGTTCTTTGCTCCGTTGACCGCCACAGTGGCGACTGGAATGCCGGAAGGCATCTGCACGGTTGCAAGAAGTGCGTCCATTCCACCGAAAGCCTTGCCGTTGATTGGAACGCCAATCACGGGAAGAGTTGTATATGCTGCCGTGACACCGGCAAGGTGGGCGGCACCGCCTGCGCCTGCGATTATGGCTGCAAGGCCACGCTCACGTGCGCTAGACGCATATTCAGCCAAAAGATAGGGAGCGCGGTGGGCGCTGATGACTCTCTTTTCGTATTCTACTCCGAAACTTTCGAGAACGCCGAAGGCAGCCGACATGACTTCCAAGTCACTTGTCGACCCCATTATGATACCAATCTTCATAAGCGCTTACTGCTGATTGAAGAAGAGTTTCGAGAGGGTCATCGGATCGATGTACTCGCCATCCTTGTATACGCGCATGTTGCCCGAGGCGATCTCGTCGATGAGCATCACATTTCCGTTGGCGTCATATCCGAACTCGAACTTGATGTCGTAGAGCACGAGGCCCTTCTGGGCGAGGTCGTCGGCAACGATCTTGGTGATCTGCTGTGTCTGGGCCTTGATGGCGTCGTACTGCTCTGCGGTCATGACACCGAGGCATACGAGTGCGTCCTTGGTAACGAGGGGATCTCCTTTTGCGTCGTTCTTGAATGTGGTCTCTACATAAGAAGGGAGGTCTGCACCTGATTCGATATACTCACCATAACGGCGGTAGAAACTGCCCACAGCCTTGTTGCGGCAGATCACCTCGAGGCCCTTGCCGAATACCTTGGCGGGAAGAACCTCCATTGTGGTGTTTGCAAGATCAGCACTTACGTAATGAGTCCTGATTCCGGCAGCGTTGATTTTTTCGAAGAAGTAGATGGACATGCGGAGGTTGACGTCGCCGACACCTTCGATCGTAAGTCCTACAGAGTTCTCACCAGGATCGAACACACCGTCCTTGCCGGTGCAATCGTCCTTGAACTTAAGAAGATAGTTGCCGCTTTCGAGAGCGTAGACATTTTTGGTTTTGCCTGTGTAAAGGAGTTCCATATATATTGAGATTTAAATTACGGTACAAATTTACTACCGAATCGTCAATTTTGAAAATATTGCAAGCGTCATTTTGAACAATCTGACAAAAATTTATATCTTTGCAGAAATTTAAGATTACATATGAATCAGCCAGGCAGAATATCGCTTTTCTCTCCGGAGATGCAGTTCGGGACTGGCGTTTCTATTTTTTATTGTTAGTATTTGACGGCTCAGGGAGTCGTCTTTTTTTTAAATATGCAAGACCTCAAGTACTTCAGATGTCCCGCGCTCGCCGATGTGCACGTCCACTTCCGCGAGCCTGGCTTTGTGCACAAGGAGACAATACTTGGAGGCTGCCAGGCAGCTGCCGCAGGTGGCTATACCTGCGTCTGCACCATGCCGAACCTCAATCCTGCGCCCGACTCGCCCGAGACACTCGAAGAACAGCTCAGCATAATACGCAGGGATGCAATCATAGACGTCCTCCCCTACGCCACCATTACAATGGGACGCAAAGGGACCGACCCGGTCGACATGGCTGCCTTGAAGGGAATGGTTGCCGCCTTCTCCGACGACGGTTCCGGCGTGCAGGACGATGCGGTCATGCTTGCCGCAATGCGTCAGGCCGCATCGCTTGGCGTAATCATCGCCGCGCACTGCGAAGACAACAGACTCCTGCGTGGCGGCTATATCAATGAATGCGCATATGCGCGCGAGCACGGGCATAAAGGCATCTGCTCCGAAAGCGAATGGGGGCAGATAGCACGAGACCTCGAACTCGCCGAGCGCACCGGATGCGCATATCATGTATGCCACATCTCCACAAAGGAGAGCGTCGATCTGATCAGAAAGGCCAAGGCACGAGGCGTGAACGTAAGCTGCGAGACAGCACCGCACTACCTTCTTCTCACCGATGCCGACCTTCAGGAAGACGGCCGGTTCAAGATGAACCCTCCCCTGCGCTCCGCCGAAGACAGGGACGCCCTCATCGAAGGCCTGCTGGACGGCACCATCGACATGATAGCCACCGACCATGCCCCGCATACTGCAGAGGAGAAATCCCGCGGCCTTGAGCACAGTGCAATGGGTATCGTCGGACTTCCCGTTGCATTCCCGCTGCTCTATACAGGGCTGGTGTGCAAGGGAATAATCACGCTCGACAAGCTTGTGGACCTCATGAGCACCGCACCGAGAAGACGTTTCAATCTGCCTTCAGGAGATGGCGACTGCGCAATCTTCGACCTCGAGACCCCCTATGTCATCGATTCTGCCGGGTTCCCCGGTCACGGCCACAGCACCCCATTCGACGGATGGGAGGTCAAAGGACGCTGCGTGCAGACAATACACAACGGAAAAACAATTTACAATCTGATATGACAAACAACAAGAAAATGAAGCTCGTCCTCGAGAACGGGCAGGAATTCTGCGGCCTCTGCGTGGGTGCGCAGTCACCTGCAGTCGGGGAGATAGTTTTCAACACCTCAGTGGTAGGATACCAGGAGATCATTTCCGACCCGGCTTATGCAGGGCAGATCGTAGTCATGACCTACCCCCTCATCGGCCAGTACGGCATCACAGCCGAGGATTTCGAATCCCGGGCAACCGGAGTAGCAGGTCTGGTGGTCGGCGAATGCTGCGAGACACCATCCAACTTCCGTTTCACAAAGACTCTTTCCGAAGAGCTTGAGGAAAGGGGCGTTCCCTGCCTGACAGGCCTCGACACCCGCATGGTCACAAGGCTGATCCGCGGCAAAGGCGCCGTACGCGCAGCCATTGTGGACGAGAGCATGGCACTTTCAGATGCGCTCAGGCTCATCTCCCTCTCTCCTGTCCGCACAAATGTGGTACCCGAGGTAAGTTGCAGCAAGAGATGGTTCTCACGCACCGCCCACCACAACTACGACGTGGTTATTATCGACTGTGGAATGAAGCACAGCATCGTTTCCGCACTCAACAAGCGCGGCTGCAACGTGACTGTTGTACCCTTTGACTCCACCGTTCAGGAGATCATGGCCTTCAATCCGGACGGCATCCTGATCTCAAACGGCCCCGGAGCACCCGAGGAACTTCCCGGCATCATCGAGCTTGTCAAGGAACTTCGTGGCAAACTGCCCATATACGGCATCTGCCTCGGACAGCAGATCATAGCGCTCAGCTATGGTGCCAAGACATACAGGATGGCAAGCGGCCACCACGGCGGACATCCCGTCCGCAATATGGAGACAGGCCGCATCATCTCTGCCGAGCACAACCACAACTTTGCAATCGACCCGATCTCGATCGAAGGTACCGGTCTCAGCGTGACCTATCGCGACGTGGCTGACGGCTGCATCGAGGGAATTGCCTGCCCTGCCGACAAGGTAAGTGCAGTCCAGTTCTATCCCGAGGGCTGTCCCGGCCCCGAGGAAAGTGACTTCTTTGACAAATTCATTAAAGATATGGAGGACTAAGCCATGCCCAGAAGAACAGATATCAAGAAAGTGATGGTGATCGGCTCCGGCCCGATCGTGATCGGCCAGGCTGCCGAATTCGACTATGCAGGAACACAGGCCTGCCTTGCCCTCAAGGAAGAGGGATACGAGGTTGTCCTTGTGAACTCGAACCCTGCAACGATCATGACCGACACCCATATCGCCGACAAGGTTTACATGGAACCTCTCGACCTTGAATACGTTGCAAAGATCATACGCTACGAGCGTCCTGACGCAATCGTGCCGGGCCTCGGCGGACAGACAGGACTCAATCTTGCAGTCAAGCTCGCCCGCAAGGGTGTGCTCGACGAATGCCATGTGGAGATTCTCGGAACCTCCTTCCACAGCATCGAGCAGGCTGAAGACCGCGAACTCTTCAAGGAAATGTGCATCAGCCTTGGCGAGCCGGTGATCCCTTCCGAGATCACCTACAGCATCGAGGAGGCCCAGAAGGCTGCCAGAGAGATCGGCTACCCTGTAGTGCTCAGGCCTGCCTTCACACTTGGAGGAACAGGCGGCGGATTTGCCGACAACGAGGAAGAACTTACAGAGATGATGCGCAGCGCACTCGCTCTCTCTCCCGTACATCAGGTGCTCATCGAGAAGAGCGTCAAGGGTTACAAGGAGATAGAGTTCGAGGTCATGCGGGACAGCAACGACACCGCCATCACCATCTGCTCGATGGAGAACGTCGACCCTGTGGGCATCCACACCGGAGATTCGATTGTTGTCGCACCTGCCCAGACTCTTGCCGACAAGGAGTACGAGATTCTGCGCGAGAGCGCCCTCAAGCTTATCCGCGCCCTCAAGATCGAGGGTGGCTGCAATGTGCAGTTCGCACTTGACCCGCTTTCATTCAACTACTACATAATCGAGGTCAACCCCCGTGTGTCAAGGTCTTCCGCCCTTGCTTCGAAGGCCAGCGGATTCCCCATCGCACGCGTCACCGCAAAGATCGCTGTCGGTCTCACCCTCGACGAGATCACCGTGGCCGGCGCTCCCGCATGCTGCGAGCCGACCATCGACTACATCGTTGCCAAGGTACCCCGCTTCCCCTTCGACAAGTTCAGTGAGGCAAGCAACGTGCTCGGCACGCAGATGAAGGCCACAGGTGAGGTGATGAGCATCGGACGCAACTTCGAGGAAAGTTTCCTCAAGGCCATCCGTTCGCTCGAGATCGGCTGCTGCCACATCTGGAAGAAGAAGTTCGAGCTCATGACTGACGAGGAGCTCTTCAACTACATAGTGAAGTTCCCCGACGACCACATCCTCGCCATCGCCCAGCTCATTCGCAACGGTGTCGACGTGCGTCTCATCTACGACTGCACCAAGATCGACATGCTCTTCCTCGAGAAGATCGCCAACATCGTCAGGATGGAGAAGACTCTCAAGGAGCATCCCCTGGACGCCGATGTGCTCAGACAGGCCAAGAACTACGGTTTCAGCGACAAGTTCATCGGCCAGCTCTGGGGACGCAGCGAGAAGGAGATGATAGAGTTCCGCTGGCAGAACGACATACGCCCCGTATACAAGTTCATCGACAGCTGCGCTGCAGAGCATGACGCCGATGTGCCCTACTTCTACTCGACCTACGGTCAGGAGAACGAGTCTGCAGTATCAGACCGCAAGAAGATTCTCGTGCTGGGCGCAGGCCCGATCAGAATCGGCCAGGGTGTGGAGTTCGACTACTCTACCGTACATGCAATCTGGGCGATCAGGGAAGCAGGCTACGAGGCCATCATCATCAACAACAACCCCGAGACAGTCTCCACCGACTATACGATTTCAGACAAGCTCTACTTCGAGCCCCTCACCGTCGAGGATGTGATGAACGTCATCGACCTTGAGAAGCCCGAGGGCGTGATAGTGACCCTTGGCGGCCAGACAGCCATCAACCTGGCAGGCCCCGTGGCCGAGTTCGGAGTGCCCATCATCGGCACCCAGATCGACGCCATCGACAACGCAGAGGACCGCAAGCTCTTCGAGGCCATCATGCGCAAGACCGGAATCCCCCAGCCCAAGGCAAAGGCAGTGACCGATGTGGAGGAAGGAGTCAAGGCAGCCGAAGAGATCGGATACCCTGTGCTCGTGCGTCCCTCATTCGTGCTCGGCGGCCGCGCAATGATGATCGTCGGCAACGAGGAGGCTCTCCGCCACTATCTGCACAACGCAGTGGAGATCAATGAGAAGTCTCCCGTACTCGTCGACAAGTACATCATGGGAAAGGAATCCGAGGTCGATGCAATCTGCGACGGCAAGAATGTATTCATCCCCGGCATCATGGAGCATGTGGAGCGTACCGGTATCCACTCAGGTGACTCCATCTCCGTATATCCTTCCTTCTCGCTCAGCCAGAAGGTCAAGGACCAGATAATCGACTACACAGTCAAACTCGGTCTCGAGATCGGCATCGTCGGCCTCTACAACATACAGTATATCGTTGACAAGAACGATGACGTATATGTAATCGAGGTGAATCCCCGCTCATCCCGCACAGTGCCCTTCCTGTCAAAGTCGACAGGCATCCCCATGGCAAAGATTGCCACCCTCGTGATGCTCGGCAAGACTCTGCCGGAACTCGGAATCACCGAGACCTACTATCCCGAGCGTCACCGCCATTACGTCAAGACCCCCGCTTTCTCATTCGGCAAGCTCAAGGGCATCGACACCTACCTCTCACCTGAGATGAAGTCTACCGGAGAGGCAATCGGATACGATGATTCACTCAACCGCGCACTCTACAAGTCGCTGCAGGCATCAGGCGTGCATGTGGTCAACTATGGTACCGTGTTCGCCACAATCGCCAACAAGGACAAGGCCGAGGCCCTGCCTTTGATCCGCCGCTTCTACAACCTCGGCTTCAACATCGAGGCAACCCAGGGCACAGCCGACTTCCTCAAGCAGAACGGCATACGCACCAGGACACTCAAGAAGCTCAGCGACGGTTCCGACGACATCTGCAACGCACTGCGTCAGGGCCACGTAAGCTACGTGATCAACACTATCGACATCAACCAGCACAGCACCCGTCTTGACGGCTACGGCATACGCCGCGCAGCGGTGGAGAACAATGTAACCATCTTCACATCTCTGGAGACCGTGCGCGTTCTGCTTGACGTCCTGGAGGAGATCACCCTCGGTATCTCTACAATCGACGAAGAATATAACCATTAACAGTTTGCAGCAGGGAGTGTAGCACTCCCAGGGAACTGTGCCATCCCGGCGGGCTAAAGCCCTTCTGCCCGGGTCGCAAGCATAAAAATGCTTGCTGTGAACACCCTCACGACCTCGGCAACATAAGAGGGGGGACCATGTAGCGAAGCGGAATGGTGGGGTCCAGCACAGCTGGACGTTCATCGGGAGTGCTACACTCCCTGCTGCAAGGACAAACGATGAAACAGAGTATATATACAATCGAGAGCAACGCATGCGTGGCAGACAAGACCTGGCGCATGCGCCTGCTCGGGGACACTTCCGGGCTTGAGCGCGGCGGACAGTTCGTCGACATAGCCATAGCCGGGAGGTTCCTTCGCCGACCGATCGCAGCGACCTGCTGGGACGCGCAAGGCTTCGACATCATCTACAAGGTCGTGGGCCAGGGTACCGATGAGATGAGCAGCATGCAGCCCGGCACAAAGCTCGACATCCTTACCGGGCTCGGCAACGGATTCGATGCCGGTCTCACAAAGGATGCGGCGCTCGTGGTCTGCGGCGGTGTGGGCGCCAGCCCGGCCTTCTCGCTCGTCAAGGAACTTGTCAGGCTCGGCCGGAAGGTCACCGTGGTACTCGGTTTCAACAAGGAGAGCGAGATTGTGCTCGAAGATGAATACCGCACACTCGGGGCCCATGTGATTGTTGCGACCATGGATGGAAGCCGCGGCGTGAAAGGTCTGGTGACAGACGCAATATCGCTCGAGAAACCGGAATATGACCATTTCTACACCTGCGGTCCCAAAGTCATGATGAAGGCGGTCTGTGAAGCCCTGGAGGGCAATGGAGAGGCCAGCCTTGAGGAAAGGATGGGCTGCGGCTGCGGAATATGCTACGGCTGCACCTGCCATACAACCGACGGCCCGCGACGCATCTGCGCCGACGGTCCCGTATTCAGCAAGGAGGAAATCATATGGTAAACACTGAAGTCAAGCTCTGTGGCGTAAGCCTCAAAAATCCTGTTGTTCCCGCAAGCGGCACCTTCGGCTTCGGCGTCGAGATGGCCGACAGTTACGACTTGAACATACTCGGAGGAATTTCCCTGAAGGGTACCACCAGAGATGCCCGCTATGGCAACGAATGCCCAAGAATAGCAGAGACACCATGCGGAATGATCAACTCAGTGGGCCTTCAGAACCCCGGCATACAGGCTTTCGTGGAGCAGAAGCTCCCTTCGGTCAGGAAGCACTTCAATGGTGCAGTCATAGCCAATATCAGCGGATTCTCCATCGATGAATACGTGGAGTGCTGCGCAAAGGCAGACGCCGCGCCCCAGACCGATATTCTCGAAGTCAACATCTCCTGCCCCAACGTTCATGGCGGCGGACTGGCATTCGGCACCTCTGCCAAGGCAGCTGCCGAAGTGACCCGGGCCGTGAAGGATGTGTGCCGCAAGCCGGTGTTCATCAAACTCAGCCCCAACGTTACCGACATCACCGAGATTGCCAGGGCCTGCGAGGATGCAGGAGCCGACGGTCTCACCCTCATCAACACGATACTGGGAATGCGCATAGACATCAGGCGCCGCAAACCCGTGCTTGCCAACAGATACGGCGGATTCAGCGGACGCGCGGTGTTCCCCGTTGCATTGAGGATGGTGAACCAGGTGGCCCACGCATGCAGCATTCCCGTGATGGGCTGCGGCGGCGTCAGCTGCGCCGAGGACGTGATAGAGATGATGATGGCCGGCGCAACAGCAGTGCAGGTAGGAGCCGAAAACCTCCGCAACCCGTTCGTCTGCAAAGAGATAGCAGAGTCGCTTCCAGCCGTGATGGAAGAACTCGGAATTGACAGTCTAACCGAAATAATTGGCATAATATGAGAGATGTAATAGTAGCCTGCGACTTCAGCAGCGCAGAGGAGGTTCTTGCCTTCCTCGACAGATTCGCCGGGTGCGAGCGCAAACCCTTCGTGAAGATTGGAATGGAACTGTACTACGCTGCAGGTCCCGAAATCGTACGCGAGATCAAGCGACGCGGACACAAGATCTTCCTCGATCTCAAGTTGCATGACATTCCCAATACAGTCAAGAAGACAATGAGGGTGCTCAGCAACCTCGACGTAGATATGACCAACCTTCATGCCGCCGGCACAATCGAGATGATGAAGGCCGCACTCGAAGGGCTCACCCGCACCGATGGCACAAGGCCCATCCTGATTGCGGTGACACAGCTCACATCCACCAGCGAGGAGCGCATGCAGAAGGAACTGCTCATCAATGCTTCCATCGCCGACACCATCGCACATTATGCAGCCAATGCCAAGGAGGCAGGACTTGACGGAGTCGTCTGCTCCCCTCTCGAGGCCTCGGTCGTCAAGCAGAAATGCGGTGACGGCTTCATCGCCGTTACCCCGGGCATCCGCTTCGCCGATGCGGCCAAGGACGACCAGGTTCGAATCACCACACCCGCACGCGCAAAGGAGATTGGCTCCGACTACATAGTCGTCGGCCGCCCCATCACCGCTGCAGAAGACCCCGTTGCAGCATACAACAGATGTGTTGAAGAATACATTTAAACAAGACATACCATGGAGAAGACAATTGCAAAGCAGCTGCTGAGCATCAAGGCAGTTTTCCTCCGCCCGGAGGAGCCGTTCACATGGGCAAGCGGCATCAAGAGCCCTATTTACTGTGACAACCGACTCATCCTCACCTCCCCCGAGGCACGCGTGGTCGTAGAACAGTCAATCGCCGATACTGTAAAGGCAAAATTCCCCGAGGCTGAAGTGCTCATGGGTACCAGCACTGCCGGAATCGCCCATGCCGCCATCGCAGCACACATCCTTGGAATGCCCATGGGCTATGTGCGCGGCGAAGCCAAGTCACACGGCCGCAACAACCGTATCGAGGGACGCCTCGAACCCGGTGCAAAGGTGGTAGTGATCGAGGACCTCATCTCTACAGGAGGCAGCGCCATCGACGTTGTGGAGGCTCTCCGCGAAGCAGGTGCAGAGGTTCTCGGAATCGTCAGCATCTTCACCTACGGCATGCAGAAGGGCATCGACCGCCTTGCAGCTGCAGGTGTGGTCAACTACTCTCTTTCAAACCTCGACACCCTCGTGGATGTAGCAGTTGAAATGGGATACATCACTGCAGGATGGAAGGAGCGCATACTCCAGTTCCGCAGCAATCCCTCAGATGAAAGTTGGATTCGATAAAATCAGCATGAAACACCTAATCGACCCTACCGACCTCACCAAACAGGAGACCGACCAGATCATCGCCCTGGGCGAGGACATCATAGCCAACCGCGAGAAATACCGCGACAGTCTGCGCTACCACAAGCTGGGAACCCTCTTTTACGAACCCAGCACCCGCACGCGCCTGAGCTTCACCGCCGCAATGATGGAGCTGGGCGGCAACGTGCTTGGATTCTCCGACGCCAAGAATACGTCGGTGAGCAAGGGCGAGACCGTTGAAGACACCGTCCGCGTAGTGGGCAACTTCGTGGATGTGATAGCCATGCGTCACCCGCTCGAAGGCGCACCCTACATCGCTTCAACTGTTTCGAAGGTGCCTATCATCAATGCCGGCGACGGATCGCACGCCCATCCCACACAGACCCTGACCGACCTCCTTACCATAAAGAGGGAGCTCGGCCACATCGACGGCATCACCATAGGATTCTGCGGCGACCTGAAGTTCGGCCGTACCGTGCATTCACTGATCAAGGCGCTCTCGCGCTACAACGGCGTGAAAGTAATACTTATAGCACCCGACGAACTCCGTCTGCCCGATTACATCAAGAGCGACGTATGCGACAAGCAGGGCGTCAACTACCGCGAGGTCCACACCATAGAAGAGGTGATGCCCGAGCTCGACGTGCTTTACATGACACGCGTGCAGCAGGAACGTTTCCTTGACCTGGATGAATTCGAGCATGTAAAGGACAGTTTCGTGCTCGACAAAGAGAAGATGGCCCTTGCAAAGGAGAAGATGGCCGTGCTGCATCCCCTGCCCCGCGTCAATGAGATCAAGCCCGAAGTCGACGACGACCCGCGTGCCGCGTACTTCAGACAGGTCGAGAACGGCAAGTTCGTCCGCATGGCACTGATATACAGCCTGATACAGTGGAAGAACGACCCTTCACACGGAATGCCCGAACACCCCGAATTCTTCGAGGATTCCGCACGAAGCTGCCACAATCCCAAATGCATCTGCAACAATGAGAACATCAAGCGCATCTTCCACACAACCGATTCAGGTGTGAGGTGCGCCTACTGCGATTCGAAGGTGAAATAAACAGACAGCAGAGTGCTGCCACGCTACGGGATTCTGCGACGGCCACTACGGGCCTCGTCTCGAACCCGAATCCGCTTTGGCAGCACTCTGCTGTCTGTTTGCATGAATATAATGAACCTCGGCCGAAAATGGCCGAGGTTATTTGATTTGCGGTTTGTGCCAGCGCTCGCAGATTTGCGTCACAAGGCGCACCCTGTTGCAAAAGTCTATGATACTCTAGAAGTTTGTGAAACTCGTCCAGCTGCTGTTGGTCTCGCAGGAGGCCTCGCAGCTTTCGGGGAGGTTCGCAAAGAAGTCAAAGCCTGTGAAGGACTCTATCTGATCGACGCTGACTGCGTAGTCGGTGTATGAACTGCCGTTTGCGTAGGTCTTGTGCTCGAACCAGAAGCCTATGGCCGAAGCCGAGGTTACCTGCTTGGCAGAGTTGCGCTTGACCTTGAGCAGGACCTTCCAATAGTAATTGGGAACGGGGATGCTCGCGGGAGTCACGCCATTGCCGGTAAGGTGCTTGATGGTCTCGTTACCACCGACTTTGCGGAAGCTTGCACCCGTGACCACATACAGCGTGTCGGTCTGAGTCGCCTGTCCGCGTACGGCATTCTCAAGGCTCGCCCAGATATTCCCGTTGAATGCCTCCAGCTGGGGTGTCTGATTGGTCAGATAGTAAACCTGACTGCGAACAGTGGAATTCTGAGTCCTGTCACCTGCCGGCACCTGATGGCCGCGGTTATAGGCAGTGCTGCCGTAGTTGGTACCATAGCTGCTGTTCTTCACATCAATCTGGCAATCCATGGGAATGTCGGGATTGTAGCTCCAGGAAGTCGACTTTGAAGAGCCTGTCTCGCCTGTGAGCGGGTATGCAGACCAAAGCGCGGTGTAGTTGGCCTTGTCGTACAGATAGCTGTAGTTTCGGGTGCTGCCGCTGCCAAGGTAGCCGACATGGAAGTCAGCACCTGTGGTCACATAGGGAAGTTCGAGCCAGCCGGGCACATCGCTGGGCTGCTGTGCCGACTGAGTCTGGAATGACATGACCTCGCCGTAGTAGTCTTTGGTGCCATGCTGAATTACCGCACGGTAGTAATAAGTCGTGCCCGGATTGAGGCTGGCGACTGCAACACTGTAACTGCCAGACGGATAAGACAAACCGCCGTCGTTATAGTAAGCCGTAGCGCTCAGGTTGCTGCTGCTTGTACCGTATTCGAACCTGACTTCTGCAGGTATTTCGGATGCTCCTGTGTAAGAGGCAGACAGGGTCGCCCCTGTCTGCGAGATACCTGAAGCTCCGACGGTTGTTACTGTGGGTTCATCGCCCCCGGCGCCGCCGCCGGATGTTGGTCAGTTGTTCTTCTTGTACAATTCAGGAAGAAGCATTGACACTGAAATGTCCGATGTATAGTTAAGGAACCTGGGGCTATTGACATTATAGAGGAAACGGCCATAAGAAGAATTGGTAGAAGCAACAGTTGCTGCACCATCTGCGATGGCGATAGTCCAGGTCTTTGTTCCCTTTCCGATTGCAAGCTTCTTAGCGGCTGTAGCGCCAATCACTCCCTCTGAGGAAGTCAATGTCCAATTGTTACCATCTTTGCCAAGAGTAATCTCAACAGCGGCTGCACTCTTCAGGATTCCGTCAGTGATTGTTGCATCAACAGCAGACAGGTAAGCAGTTGTGCCCATTATGCCGGCTGCCGTACTTTTTGCTGCACAACCAAGTACGACGATATCACCTTCTGCAAGTTCAGATACGCTCGTTACGAGTTTATAAGAAGTTTCAGCAGTCTTTCTGTCTTTTTCCGAGAATGTGACAGTGAAAGAATGAAGTTCATTTGCCACGAAATCGATAGGCTTTGCAAATGTCTTGGTATAAACGGCCTTGTCAGTTGTGACTTCAATTGTAGGAGTCACGTCAGTAACTGCTGAAGTTACAAAGTAAACAACGTCGCTTGTTGTGTTGATAGTCAAAAGCTTGTCTGTGCCAGTGTATGCGTAGTCTTTCTTAGGATCGTATGAACCGACAAGCGCCCTTGAGCCATTAAGTACAACCTTGCTGATCTTCTCACCTGCTAAGATGCCCTTGAGAGTCATCTTGTTGATTGAAACGAGACGTGCAAAACGGAACTTTATGTCAACGGTAGAATTCTGGTTATTTGAGAAAACCACAGGCTCGGCAATGAGCAAGTCTGCTGAAGGATCGTAAGAGGTTGCCGTTGCAGTCTGCTCTCTGGGAACACAAGGATTGTTGTTTGAATTATGAGAGGCAACAAAAGCAGTGTAAGTGCACTCTGTAGCCTCAGTATCCTCGAATTCAGCAATGACATCAGCGATACCATCTTCGAAAACAACTTCTAGATTTCCTGGAGCGGCTTCTACTCCATTCTCGAAAACATGGAAAAGGGCAGCATCTGCGTTGTCAACCCAGTTTACAGTCTTTCCATCAAGAACTGTCTTCGTTGCCTCAGCGAGATCAACTGTAAAGTGAACTTTGTGTGTACCAACACCCTTGGTAGCCTCAATCCCCTTCTGACAAGAAACCAGGGACATGATTGACATTGCAATCAATGCAACAGTAGTGATAATCTTTTTCATACTAATACTCTCCCTCATCATTATTGTCAAACAAAGGAGCGCCAGGTCTTCCGGCATCACCGAAACTGTAACAAATCACACCTTCCTGTGATAACGCAACGATCTCCATCTCTGGAGCCGAATACGCAATTACATTGTTGTTTTTCATTTTGTTGTTGATAATAAGTGTTATAATTGTTTTTATGCTATAAAGATGCGGTAATCAATATCATTCGTCAAATTTATGAAAATAATACAATAAAGTCAAAAAAGCGGGCCATACTATGATGGTCCGCTGAGTAATGCCTATTCGTTCTGTTCAAGTATATCATCCTGGGAAAGGGGCACAAACGCGCCGTCCTTGCACTCGAAGATCACCGTACCGCTCTCGAGCGGATCAATCCGATGCCAGCGACCTGGTTCGACGGTGACAGCGGAACACACAGCACTCGGAGCCCTGCCGCCGCAAATGCACGAACCGGCATCGGACGGAACGTCATCCGCAAGGCTGCCAGCCGGAACCATGAGAACGGCTTGGGTCACCTCACCGGCATCGTCGTAGAAATACTGAACCGCCCGCCCGCGCAGCATGACAACCACTTCACTGGTGGTCCGGTGTCGGTGGATTGGCACACAGGTTCCGGGTTCAAGCGCATTCAACATGCGCTGGGACCCATCCGCCGGCGTAGTGCGAAGGTCATAGTTCATGCGCAGCCTCGGCGATGAAGCCGCCTGAGCCGAAAGCATGTCGAACAACCTGGTATCGATGATCATGTCAATATCCAGCTAGCGCAGTTTTGCAACCGAATTCCTGATGCGGTGCATAGCCTCCTCTATCAGCTTGTCAGACAATGCGAATGACATCCTGAAGCACTCGGGGCCGCCGAAGGCATCGCCGCCCACAGTGGCGACGTGCGCATCTTCAAGGAGGAACATTGCAAAGTCCGTAGAGTTCTCAATGACGCGGCTTGCCCATGAGTCTGCACCGTCAGTTGAGGGGCAGACGGTCTTTCCGAAGCAGCCGGAACACTTGGGGAACAGATAGAACGCGCCCTGGGGAACATTCACTTCCAAGCCGGGGATCTCACGTGCAAGGCGGACTATCAGGTCGCGACGGCGCTCGAATGCCTGCCGCATGGTCTCCACACAGGTCTGATCACCGTCCCATGCTGCCTGGGCAGCCTTCTGGCTTATGGAGCAGGGACCGCTGGTGTACTGACCCTGAAGAAGAGAACAGCCCTTCGCAATCCACTCGGGTGCAGCGATGAAGCCAATACGCCAGCCTGTCATCGCATATGCCTTTGACACTCCGTTCACCAGCACGGTGCGTTCCTTCATTCCGGGAACCGATGCCAGAGAGGCATGACTGCCGATATAGTTCAGGTGCTCGTAGATCTCGTCTGAGATCACCAGCACGTCTTCGTGCCTGAGGAGCACCTCCGCAAGAGCCTCCAGTTCTTCGTGCGAGTACACGGAGCCGGTGGGATTGCAGGGCGAGCAAAGGATCAGCAGCCTTGTGCGGGGCGTGATGGCGGATTCGAGCTGCTCGGGTGTAATCTTGAAGTCATTCTCGATTCCGGCGGTCACATGTACGGGAACGCCTCCTGCGAGCTTGACCATCTGCGGATAGCTGACCCAGAACGGAGCGGGGATGATGACTTCGTCTCCGGGGTTGACAAGCGCCATGACAGCATTTGTGATGCTTTGCTTGGCACCGTTGGACACTACAATCTGAGAAGGTTTGAAATCAAGGCCATTCTCGCTGCTGAGCTTGTTGCAGATGGACTGCTTGAGATCGGCATAGCCCGGGACAGGCGAATACCTTGTGATGTTTCTGTCTATGGATTCCTTGGCGGCGTCTTTGATGAATTCGGGCGTATCGAAGTCCGGTTCACCTACTGACATGTTGATTACGTCGATTCCCTGTGCCTTGAGCTCTGCGCTTTTTGCCGACATGGCAAAGGTGGCGGACGGCGACAGCGACAACAAACGGTCTGAAAGTTTCATGATATGCAAACATTAAAATCATGTAATTTTACGAAAAATAATCCAAATTTGAAAGAGGAAGTACGTCAAAGGCATACAAGAAGGAATGCACGAACAATTTTGGCTGTATTTCGACGGAATTTTTATACCTTTGAAAACATACACGGATAACATTATGAAAAAAATCATTCTTTCAGCACTTGCAGCCGTCTTCGCTGCGTCCGCATTCACAGCGTCCGCCCAGGAATTCCAACCTGTCGGTTACGCCCATACCATAAGTTTCGGCGCCGGATACGGACATGGTTCAGACTACCTTGCAAATTATCTGTTTGGGTTCGGCGACTATAATTTCGCGCCTGCATTCCTGCCTCGCAACAGCTATTTCAGGGCAAGGCTCGAACTGAGCGCCGACCAGATCACCAGCAATTTCTCCGTTTCCACAGCGGCTGGTTTCCAATATATGCAGAACATCTTCGCAGGACTCTATGTATATCCTTTCGTACGCGCAAAGGGTGAGTTCCACAAGACTTGGCCAAACAAGGCGGACTTTGCACCTGGTGCCGGTGCCGGTATTGAATACCAGTTCACGCACTTCATCGGTGTGTTTGCTCAGGGCACCTACGAGTATCTCTGCTGCGCAGGCAAAGGCAGACCTTCATTCCAGGCCGGTCTTGTATTTGCTTTCGGTGCCGGCAAATCCAAAGCAAACAGCATAGAGGAAAAGAAAAAGAAACTGGCCGGTATCGTGGAGTACAATGCCTCCCAGGCACGTGCCGCAAGACAGGCCGCAAAGGCAGCCGCACAGCGTGAAGTTGCAGAGCAGGTAGCTGCCGGGAAGATGAGGCAGGAGGCTGCCAAGCAGGCGGCAAGCCAGATGTTCGAGGACGAGGCAACCCAGAACGCATACGTCGAGTACCAGACCGGCAAGCCATCCTCAGTCAGCGTACCCTTCGTCAAGGGTGAGGCCAACATCGGCAAAACATCCAAGACCAAGATTCTCGGGCTTGTCCCCTACCTCCTCAGCAACCCCGGCGCCGTGGTAGAGATTCTTGCATACGGCGACAAGTTCACTGAAAACGCCGATGCAGGCATCGCAGAAAAGAGGGAGAATGCCGTGCGCGACATCCTGACATCTGCAGGCATCGCCGCTGACCGCATCGTCGACGGCAAACCCTCAGCAGCCCAGAATGTAACGTCACAGCCCGGCAGCGTGGCAATCGTACAGATCAAATAGACATCCATCCGAATATTGAAACAAGGCCACCGGACAGAATCCGGTGGCCTTGTTCATGAATGAACAATACTTGACTGACTAGTCTCTTCTGAAAAGGTCTCTGGTGTAAACCTTATCAACAACATCATCCAGACACACATCGTACCTGTTGGCAATGATGGCGTCGCTGAGTTTCTTGAACTGCTCAAGATCATTGACGACCTTGCTTCCGAAGAACTGCTCTCCATCCTGTAGCGTAGGCTCATAGATAATCACCTGTGCGCCCTTTGCCTTGATGCGCTTCATCACGCCCTGGATGCTGCTCTGGCGGAAATTGTCGGAGTTGGACTTCATCGTGAGGCGGTACACGCCGATCGTGACCTGACGCTCGGCCTGAGCATCCCACTGCGAGTTGCTGCTGTAGTAGCCGGCCTTGCGTAGCACCTGGTCAGCTATGTAGTCCTTGCGGGTGCGGTTGCTCTCCACAATGGCGGTAATCATGTTCTCCGGCACATCCTGGAAATTGGCCAGCAGCTGCTTCGTGTCCTTGGGAAGACAGTATCCGCCATAGCCAAAGCTGGGGTTGTTGTAGTGGTTGCCGATTCTGGGGTCCAGGCCGATGCCGTCTATTATCGCCTTGGTGTCAAGGCCCTTGACCTCTGCGTAGGTGTCGAGTTCGTTGAAATAGCTGACGCGCAGGGCAAGGTAGGTATTCGCGAAGAGCTTCACGGCCTCAGCCTCCTTCACGCCCATGAACAAGGTGTCGATATCCGGCTTGAGCGCGCCTTCCTGAAGCAGCGCGGCAAAGATGCGCGCATACTGCCCTGCCTCGGGACTGCCTATCGCAGTAATGGCAGCGTTCTCTTCATTGAAGGTCTTCTCGTCGATGTTTATCAGTTTGGGATATCCAACGATGATTCTGGACGGATAGAGATTGTCGTATAGAGCCTTGCTCTCGCGCAGGAACTCGGGAGAGAACAGAAGGTTGAACTTCCTGCCTTTGAGTTCGGGCTTGTACAGGAACTGAAGGGCATACTTGACGTAAAGGCTGCGGGTATATCCCACGGGGATGGTAGACTTGATGACCATCACCGCGTCAGGGTTGACGCTCAGCACAAGGTCGATCACCTCTTCAACATGGGAAGTATCGAAAAAGTTCTTCTGCGGATCATAGTTGGTGGGAGCCGCAATCACAACAAAGTCAGCATCCCTGTATGCAGCCGCCCCGTCAAGGGTGGCAGTGAGCATAAGATCCTTCTCGGCAAAGAACTTCTCGATGTACTCGTCCTGAATGGGCGAGATACGCCTGTTGATCTTGTCAACCTTTTCCGGGACCACATCCACTGCCGTCACCTGGTGGTGCTGGCTGAGCAGGGTCGCTATGCTCAGACCGACGTAACCGGTTCCGGCCACGGCGATCCTGATGTCTTTGAAATCTCTCATATGGTTCAAAAAATATAGGTTATTGTCTTCTTGTCACACATTCGGTTCACCGTCGAAGAAGCTTCCAGGAAGCTCATGGCAGTTGTAACCCGATGACATCGATTCGCCGTATGCACCGGCACTGCGTATGGCAACATAATCACCACGGCGGCACTGTGGCAGACTGACGGCCTTGGCAAACACGTCAGAGCTCTCGCACACGGGCCCCACGACGTCATAGAGCAGCTCCGGCTGCTCTGAGACTTTTGACAGGGGCTCTGCCCCCGTAACGTCCCCCGGCTGCTTCACAGCTGATGCGCTGTCCAGCGGGCTGCCGAGGTGCTCGATCCTATGGTAGGCATGGTAGAGTGCGGGGCGCAGCAGTTCGGTCATGCTGCCATCCACAATGGCAAAACGTTTGTGCGTGCCTTCCTTGACATACAGCACCTTGCAGATAAGACTGCCGCATGGGGCTACGATGGACCGGCCCAGCTCGAAATGCAGGGTCTGGCCATGACGGCGCACCAGGTGACGCCTGAAAGTTTCGAAGTACGAGTGGAAATCCGCCAATGGCAGGTGGTTGGGATGCTCGTAATTGATTCCGAGACCACCGCCGACGTTGATGTCGCCTACAGGGACCCCCTTGTGTTCGAAGTCATCCTGAATATTGTTGATTCTGTTGCAGAGGGCAACGAAGTCAGACATGTCCGTAATCTGCGAGCCGATATGGAAATGCAGGCCCTTGTATTCGATTGCAGGCAGGCTGAGAACCAGCTCCATAATCTCATCAAGCTGCTCGAGATTGATTCCGAACTTGTTCTCGGCAAGGCCGGTGGTGATATTGGCGTGCGTGTGCGCTCCTATGTCAGGGTTGACCCTGATGCTCACGGGAGCTTTCACTCCCCTTGCGGCCGCGAAAGCGTTGATCACCTCCAATTCAGCAGCAGACTCCACGTTGAAGCGAGAGATTCCCTTTTCAAGGCCAAGGACTATCTCTTCATCGCTCTTGCCGACACCGGCAAACACTATCTTCCCAGAAGGGAAGCCAGCTGCAAGAGCGGCCTTGATCTCGCCTCCGCTCACGCAGTCGGCACCAAAGCCGGCAGCGGCAATCGCCCTCAGTATCCGAGGGTTGAAATTGGCCTTGACAGCATAGTGCATCTCGCAGTCGGGCATGAGGCTCATCTCCTGCCTGATCGTTCGCAGAGTCTGTCCGAGGAGCTCCATGTCGTAGTAGTAAAATGGAGTCCTTTGAGTGACAAACTGCTCTATGGGAAAGTTTCCTTTCAGCATCTTCTAGTCGAAAATTCCAGCGCTCAGAGCCTTGAGAGCGCGATTCTTGTCTTCTTCCTTGACCAACATGGAGATGTTGTAGTTGCTTCCACCGAAGGATACCATCCTGACAGGAATGTCTTTCATTGCCGACAGCACCCTTGACTCGAAGCCTACATTCTCCCAATCCATGTCGCCCACAACACAGATGATGCACATGTCGAGGTCGACAGTCACCGTACCGTACTTCTTGAGGTCGTGGATGATCTCATTGAGATGTCTTGTATTGTCTATTGACATCGACACACCCACTTCCGAGGTGCATATCATGTCGATGGATGTCTGATAGCTCTCGAATATCTCGAAAACCTTGCGCAGGAATCCATGAGCCAGAAGCATGCGGGAGCTCTTTATCTTGATTGCAGTGATGTTGTCCTTGGCTGCAACCGCCTTGATTGTGCCATGCTCCGCAACGTTGTTGATGATGGTTCCAGGTGCGTCCGGCTGCATGGTATTCAGCAGACGAACAGGGACATTGGCGTATTTGGCGGGCTGGATGCATGTCGGGTGCAGAATCTTTGCGCCGAAATATCCAAGCTCGGCTGCCTCCTCGAAGTGCAGATGACGCACAGCGGTCGTATTGTCCACTATCCTGGGATCGTTGTTGTGCATGCCGTCGATATCGGTCCATATCTGTATCTCCTCGGCCTGCAGTGCCGCTCCGACAAGAGATGCAGTGTAGTCGGAACCTCCTCTCTGAAGATTGTCAACCTCCTCGTGAGCGTTCATGCAGATGAAGCCCTGGGTTATGTATATGCACTCCTCACTCGTGAGCAGAGGCATAAGATGTTCCCTGATGTAATCCTGATCAGGTTCACCGAGCATGTCAGTCTTCATGAACTCCAATGCCGGGATGAGGGTCACATTCACACCCTGCTCCTGCAGATAGTATGTCATGAGATGAGTGGAGATAAGTTCTCCCTGGGCAAGGATTATCTTCTCCTCCTTGGCGGTAAAGAGCTGCTTGTGGAATGTACCGAGATATCTGAATATCTCATTTATGTATCCGTTTGCCTTTGCTTTGTACTCGTCAGTGGCGTACAGGGCATCTATTACCTTGGCGTACTTCTGTTCCAGACGTCCCAGGGTGTCCTTTGCGCCGTCGGCGTTATGGTTGTACAGGTAGCCGGCTATTTCAACCAGCGTATTGGTGGTTCCTGACATTGCAGAGAGCACCACCACGTTGCCCTTTCCTGATTTGACAACAAGTTCAGCAACATTCTTGATTCTCTGAGGGGTACCGACTGAGGTACCTCCGAATTTCATAACTTTCATATCTGTGTCTATAAATTTATCGACCTTTATACATCGAATCGTAATATTTCTGGTAATCACCGCTGGTGACATTGTCCATCCAGTCCTGGTTGTCGAGGTACCAGCGGACGGTCTTCTCTATCCCTTCCTCGAACTGCAGGCTGGGCTCCCAGCCAAGTTCCTTCTGAAGCTTCGAGGAATCGATTGCGTAGCGCGCATCATGTCCCGGGCGGTCTGTTACATAGGTTATGAGGTCCAGATCCGCCCCCTCCGGGCGGCCGAGCAGCCTGTCGACCGTAGCTATTATAGTCTTGATGATATCTATGTTCTTCCACTCGTTGAAGCCGCCTATGTTGTAGGTCTCGGCCACCTTGCCGTTATGGAAGATGGCATCGATGGCCCTCGCGTGGTCCTCCACATACAACCAGTCGCGCACATTCTCGCCCCTGCCATATACAGGCAGCGGCTTACGGTGGCGGATATTATTGATAAACAGAGGGATAAGTTTCTCAGGGAACTGATACGGACCATAATTGTTGCTGCAATTTGTCACAATCGTGGGCATGCCATAGGTATCATGGTAGGCGCGCACGAAATGGTCAGAGCTGGCCTTGGCTGCACTGTATGGGCTGTGGGGGTTGTACTTTGTGGTCTCGTAGAAGAAATCCCTGCCATATGCAAGATGGTGCTGGCCGGAGCTGGCCTTTGTTGTGAATGGAGGCTCTATGCCCTGCGGCTCTGTCATCTGCAGCGCGCCGTACACTTCGTCGGTGCTTATATGGTAGAACAGCCTGCGGGGCCGTGCAGGTTGCGATTCGGGGACTCCCCCTTCCTCGCAAAAGATTTGGGTGAAATGCTCGTCAGAGGGAGTCCCCTTCTCGCTTACCGCATTCCAGCCGCCGGTTTCTTCCCAGTAGATCTTTGCAGCCTGCAGGAGGCTCAGCGTTCCCATCACGTTCGTCTGCGCGAAGGTGAAGGGGTCCTTGATGCTGCGGTCCACATGACTCTCGGCTGCAAGATGGATAATGCCGTCGACATGTTCCTCGCGCATGAGAGCGAGCACTCCCTCGAAGTCGCAGATATCCATCTTCACAAACCTGTAATTGGGCTTGTCCTCCACATCCTTGAGATTGGCGAGATTGCCCGCATACGTCAGTTTGTCGAGGTTGATGATTCTGTATTCGGGATATTTGTTGACAAAGAGCCTGACAACATGGCTCCCGATGAATCCGGCTCCGCCGGTTATCAATATGGTTCTTCTCATATTCACTTTCGATCGAATTCGGGATATAGGTTCATGTCCATGCTGAACGGAGAGTCAAAGTCCTTCAGTAGCGGGCGGCAGAGGTCTTTATCGCTCAGCACTGCCTTGTCCTGAGGTATTCTCCAATCTATGCCGAGCGTCCCGTCCAGTATGGAGATGCCGCCATCGGCCTGTGGAGCATAGAAATTGTCACACTTGTACTGGAACACAGCTGTTTCCGAAAGCACCGAAAAGCCGTGGGCAAAGCCTCTGGGAATAAAGAGCTGGCGCTTGTTCTCTTCGCTAAGTTCAACTGCCACATGCTGGCCATATGTCGGTGAGCCTTTGCGTATGTCAACCACAACATCGAGAACAGCACCCTTCACACAGCGCACGAGCTTGCTCTGAGCATAGGGCGGGCACTGGAAATGCAGTCCGCGCATCACGCCGAAGCTGCTCATGCTTTCATTGTCCTGCACGAAGTTTATCGGGCGGACCTTCTGCTCGAATTCCCTCAGAGAAAAGCTCTCGAAGAAATAGCCCCGGGAATCTTTGAACACCTTGGGCTCTATGATGCAAACGCCTTCGATGGCGGTCTGTACAACTTCCATATTCTATTGATTCATAAGGTTTGCAATACAGCGTTCAAGGCTGTCCACCCAATAAGGCACAGAGATGCCAAAGGTCTTCTTGAAGCTCGTCTTGTCAAGCACGCTGTATGCAGGGCGTTTCACCGGTGAAGGGAATTCATCGGAATGGCAGGGCTGGATATCGCATCCGGAATGCCCGGCAATGCGGGCTATCATGCGGGTGAAGTCGTACCAGCTGGTGACACCCTCGTTACTGTAGTGATAGATGCCGGTATTGCCCCGGTACTTCCCGTTCTCGATGATGTCGAAGATTGCTGCAGCAAGATCATAGGCGTATGTAGGTGTGCCGCACTGGTCGAAGACGACATTGAGCTGTGGCCTGTTGGCGGTCAGATCGAGCATGGTCTTGCAGAAGTTCCTGCCGAATTCGCTGTACAGCCAGGAAGTGCGCAGGATGATGTATTCGCAACCGCTGCCGATGATGTTCTGCTCTCCATGGAGCTTTGTAGCACCATAGACTCCTGTCGGGGTGCCCTTCCGGTCGGGACTGCATGGGGTATTGTATGGCTCCTGCCCGAATACATAGTCGGTGGAGATGTGGAATAGTGTCCCTCCAACCTCCTTCATGGCTGCGGCAAGATTCTTCGGGGCCTCTGCATTGAGTTTCCCGGCAAGGGCGGCCAGGTCACCGTCTGTCTCGCAGGCATCGACATTTGTCCATGCCGCGCAGTTGACTATGACCCTGACATCATTTGCGGCAACCATCTTGCGGACAGAGCTGAGGTCGGTGATGTCGAGGAACTCTGTCTCGAGCCCTTCAACCTGATTGACATCGGTAAAGATGTACCTGTGGGCGGATTCACGCGCAACAATGCGCATCTCGCTGCCCAGCTGGCCGTTCGCACCTGTAACAAGTATGGTCATCTCAGTCAAGATTCGATTTTCCGCTTTCCCTGACCTCGTCGATCACTTTCAGCAGGTACTGCCCGTAGTGGTTCTTCAGCATGGGCCTGGCAAGTTCACGCATCCTCTCCTCATCAATCCAGCCGCAACGGTAGGCAATGGCCTCGAGGCAGGCAATCTTCAGGCCCTGACGCTTCTCCAGGACTTCGATGTATGTGGATGCCTCGCTGAGCGAATCGTGGGTACCGGTATCGAGCCAGGCAAAGCCGCGTCCAAGGGTCTGCACCTTCAGTTCCCCGTCTTCGAGGAACTTCTGGTTCACAGTGGTTATCTCATATTCCCCGCGTGCCGAGGGCTTGATGCTGCCGGCCACATCCACGACCTTGTTCGGATAGAAGTAGAGACCGACCACAGCATAGTTACTCTTGGGCTTTGCGGGTTTTTCCTCGATGGACAGGCAATTGCCGTCGCTGTCGAACTCGGCTACGCCATAACGCTCCGGGTCACTGACACGATAGCCGAAAACGGTTGCCTTTCCATCCTCTTCGGCAGCGCGCACCGCTTCCTTGAGCATGGGCACGAATCCCGCGCCGTGGAAGATGTTGTCTCCGAGCACAAGGCAGGCGGAATCATCTCCGATGAAGTCCTTGCCAATGGTGAATGCCTGCGCAAGGCCGTCGGGACTCGGCTGTTCGGCATATTCGAAGTGTACGCCATAGTCGGATCCGTCACCCAGGAGACGCTTGAACCCGGGAAGGTCATATGGCGTGGAAATGATCAGGATGTCCCTGATTCCGGCCAGCATGAGTACACTTATGGGATAATACACCATAGGTTTGTCATAGATGGGCATCAGCTGCTTGCTTATCCCTTTGGTGATAGGATACAGTCTGGTGCCGGAGCCGCCGGCCAATACAATTCCTTTCATGTGTGTCTTGCATTTTCACGCGGATTGCCGCGTCATTTGTCATATACCTCGTACTTGCTGTTCCTGCTCTTGAACTCGGGAACGATTTCCTTCATATACTTGACCATCTCCGGTATCTCGACCTGGAAAGCAAGTTTCGTCAGTTTGTCGACAGCTTCAGCCGCATTTTCATACAAGTATTCACGAACCTTTGCGATGCGGATGCGTTCGTGGCTGGTGGGGATTGTGTTCTCGGCATTCGAAAGCACTTCCTCATACAGTTTCTCACCAGGGCGGAGTCCGGTATACTCGATTTCTATGTCCTGGCCAAGGCGAAGGCCCGCAAGTTCTATCATACGTTTTGCAAGGTCGTCTATCTTCACTGACTCGCCCATGTCGAAGACAAAGATCTGGTTTCCGGTGCTCATTGTAGCAGCCTCCATCACAAGGCGGCAGGCCTCGGGTATGGTCATGAAGAAGCGGGTGATGTCGGGATGGGTCACCGTCACGGGGCCGCCCTTCTCTATCTGTTCGCGGAAGCGTGGGATGACGCTGCCGTTACTGCCCAGCACATTGCCGAACCGCGTGGTCACGAACTTGGTTCTGCCCTGTTGTTTGCCCTGCTCGACAGCCAGACCGAGGCTCTGGACATAGATTTCGGCCAGACGTTTTGTACAACCCATGATGTTGGTAGGGTTCACTGCCTTGTCGGTACTTACCATGACCATCATCTCGACTCCGTACTCAAGGCACTTGTCGGCAACGTTATGGCTTCCATATACATTCACAAGAACGGCCTCGCAGGGATTTTCCTCCATCAGGGGCACATGCTTGTAGGCGGCTGCATGGAATACGATCTGAGGATCATAGTGGCGGAATGCAAAGTCGAGGCGGGGCAACTGCCTTACATCACCGATCACAGGTACGAAGTCCAGATCCGGATACCGTTCCTCAAGTTCGAGACGGATGTTGTGCATGGGAGTCTCGGCGTTGTCAAACAGTACAAGCCTCTTCACGCCAAATGTTGCAAGCTGTCTGCAGAGTTCCGATCCGATGCTGCCGGCAGCACCTGTAACCATGACAACCTTGTCCTTGAAGTTGGCCGTGATGGCATTCATGTCAAGTTTTATCTCGTCTCGCCCAAGAAGGTCCTCGATCTTGACCTCACGGACCAGATGCTTCATCATTTTGCCGGATGCCACCTCATCGATGGTAGGGGCAACCAGCGTCTTGATACCGTTGCGCACGCAGAAGTCCACAAGGTCCCGGTTAACAAGAGCTTCCTTCTCGTTGGCAAAAAGGATGTGACGGACGGAAAGCTTGTCACAGAGTCTCTTGAACCTGTCGAAGTCATTCAAACTGTATACACTCTTGTTCATGAGTGTGTAGCCCTTCATGACGTCGCCACTGACCAGGTAGCCAACAATGTCATAGTGAGGCGAGTTCTCCAGACGTGTGGCAGCCGCTGCAGACTTGTCGGAGGTGCCGAACACCAGCACGCGCTGACGGTCAAGTATCTGATTGGTCTTGAGCTTGAGCAGGTCATACAGACCCACCATTGCCATTCTGATGCCGACAAGCATGATTATCGTAATCAGCAAGTCAGCCAATACAACAGTCATGCATCCTCTGATGTACCCGAAACGAATCGTAACCGCAACCAGCATCAGAGCGCCTTTGATAAGCACGGCCAGTGTAAGCTTTGCAATATCCCTGAGCGAGAAGCGCCTTATTACGAGTTTGTAGGCTCTGACAGCCACGCAGGCTGCAAGCGTCCCGAAAAAGGCAGACAGCAGATAGAGAATTGCAAACGTTCGGCTTCCATAGAGTTGTTCAGGGCCGTACATGGTAACGTAGTTCACAAGGAATACCACGAAGAATGAGGCCAGTACGGACAGTCCAAGATCCATCAACATGATTATCTTGGGATCGAGATAATCGGTGATGTAGCGATTAAGTTTAGTTCTCAGTTTTAACATAATTGATATTTGGAATAGGTTGATCCTGCGAGTGGACGTCCTCATTGCTCTCTTCACCAGTCATCATAATCACGGACGCCTTCGGCATGGCCAGCCCCATTGGAACTGGTCAAAAAACCACTTTGCTCTATTCACAAATATAGATAAAAAATCGCGAAAGTAACAATATATATCGGCCAATTTTGCGTATATTTGTATGTCTGAAAGCAAATAAGACACCTACAAATATGAAAGAACATCAGAGACTGGTCGGGACAATATCCCGTGGCATCCGTTGCCCCATTATCCGCGAGGGTGACAATCTTGCAGAAATCGTAACATCCAGCGTACTCGCCGCAGCAGCCGACGAGGGTTTTGCGCTCAGAGACCGTGACGTGATCGCCGTCACCGAATCGGTAGTTGCCAGATCACAGGGCAACTACGCTTCAGTGTCAGCAATAGCCGAAGACGTGCGCACCAAGACAGGCGGCGGCACCGTGGGCGTCATGTTCCCCATCCTTTCACGCAACCGCTTTGCAATCTGTCTGCGCGGTATCGCACAGGGATGCAAGAAGGTGGTCCTCATGCTCAGCTATCCCTCTGACGAGGTCGGCAATGCACTCATCAGCATGGACAAGATCGATGAGGCCGGCGTAAACCCCTACTCTGACGTCCTCACGCTCGAAAAGTACCGCGAGCTCTTCGGCTACGAGAAACACGAGTTCACAGGAGTCGACTATGTGCAGTATTACGGAGACCTGATCCGCGAGTGCGGTGCCGAGGTCGAGATCATCTTCGCAAACAGACCCAAGACCATACTCCAGTACACCGACGCAGTCATAAACTGCGACATCCACACACGCAAGCGCACCAAGAGGATCCTCCGCGAGGCTGGCGCACGCGTCGTGCTCGGACTTGACGACATCCTCACCGCTTCAGTCAACGGCAGCGGCTTCAACGAGAGCTACGGACTGCTCGGCTCCAACAAGGCAACCGAAGACAGTGTGAAACTCTTCCCCCACAAATGCCAGGGACTCGTCGAGGATATACAGAAGAACATCCTCGAGGCTACCGGCAAGCACGTAGAAGTCATGATCTACGGCGACGGCGCCTTCAAAGATCCTCAGGGAAAGATTTGGGAGCTTGCCGACCCTGTTGTGTCCCCCGCATTTACCGAGGGCCTTCACGGAACGCCCAACGAGCTCAAGCTCAAGTATCTGGCAGACAACGACTTCGCTAATCTGTCAGGAGAAGAGCTCAAGGCTGCCATCAGCGAGAGCATCAAGGCAAAGGACGCAAACCTCAAGGGCAAGATGGCTTCCGAGGGCACCACTCCCCGCCAGCTCACCGACCTTATCGGATCGCTCTGCGACCTTACCTCCGGATCCGGCGACAAGGGTACACCCATCGTCCTGGTTCAGGGTTATTTCGACAACTACACCTCAGAGTAATTTTTCAAGTTATATACTTTTGGGAGGCCGCGGGATTCCGCGGCTTCTTTTTTTTAATGATATGAACCTCATTCACCTCTATCAGTCTTCATCTTCAAGGGATGAAATTGCGCGGACGTTGACGGTACGATCGTAGCAGCGGAACATGGCGTCGATGCTGGCGTTGATACGGGCGTCGGTGCGGAGGAGACTGAGGAGGCTCACCAGCGGCACGAGGACGAGGTCGAGGAGCATTGCAAGCACACCGGCGTTGATGGGCGATGTGAAGAAGGGGCTAAGGAACACTCTGCCGGTGAAGGTGCAGTACATGCAGCCACTCATGACGGCAATGCCGGCAACGAAGCTGGCCCACACCGCAGCCTTGCTGGTACGCTTCCAGTAGAGTCCGTACAGGAACGGGGCGAGGAACGCGCCGGCGAGTGCGCCCCAGGATATTCCCATGAGCTGAGCGATGAAGGTCACCGAGCTCTTTGCCTGCACTATTGCCAGCACTGACGAGACTGCAATAAAAAACAGCACCAGCAGTCTGATACACAGCAGTTTGCTACGCTCGCTCATACACATTTCGTCTCTGTCCTGACAAGTTCCAGAATCCGCAGTCCCGCAACCATTCCCGGAACCTTCTGCACCCACAGTGGCTATTCCGCGCCTTGAACCACGTGCCCTGAGCGCACGCACAGCGGGTGCAATGATGTCGAGCGTGAGGGTCGAACCCGATGTCAGAACCAGAGAGGAAAGTGTGCTCATCGATGCCGACAGCACCAGGATCATCACCACGGCAATCATGATGTCGGGCAGGGTCTGGAGCATGGTGGGAACGATGCTGTCGAAAGCGGGAGTGCCAGCGGCGGTGTACTCGATGGAGCCGGCGTACAGGCGTCCGAAGCCGCCGAGGAAGTAGCAACCTCCGGCCACGACAAAGGCGAACAGAGTCGAGATAACGGTGCCTTTGCGGATGGCGTTCTCATCTCTGATGGCATAGAACTTCCCGACCATCTGCGGAAGTCCCCAGGTACCAAGCGAGGTCAGGAGCACCACGCCGAGAAGGTACAGAGGCTGAGGCCCGAAGAACGACACAAAGGCGCCAGACAGAGCGGGAGCGGATTCGGAGCTCACTGCCGAAAGGGTCTCAACGGCCTTCATGAATCCGCCGTTGCTGCCAAGCACGGTAACGACCACGGCGCAGATGCCAAAGAGCATGACGATGCCCTGTATGAAGTCGTTGACCGCCGTGGCCATGTAGCCGCCCACCAGCACGTATATTCCGGTGAGCACGGCCATGCCCAGCACGCACCAGGCGTAGTCGATGCCGAAGGCCATCTCGAACAGGCGCGAGAGGCCGTTGAACAACGATGCGGTGTACGGAATGAGGAACACGAACACAATAGCCGACGCAGCTACCTTCAACGCCTCCGAGCCGTATCGGCGGCCGAAGAAGTCAGGCATGGTGGCGCTCTGGAGATGCTGCGTCATGAGCCTTGTGCGACGGCCAAGCACGCGCCATGCGAGCAGAGACCCGAGAAGTGCGTTGCCTAGTCCTATCCACGTGGCGGCAAGACCGTATTTCCATCCGAACTGGCCGGCATATCCTACAAAGATGACGGCAGAGAAATATGACGTTCCAAAGGCAAAGGCCGTAAGCCATGATCCAACATTGCGGCCGCCCAGGACGAATCCCTGGACGCTGGTGGCACTCTTGCGGCAGAAGATTCCGACCGCTGTCATTACAGCGAAGAAGAGCACCAGGAGGGCGATTTTAACAAACATAGACTACTACTTTGCGGTTAAATGAAAAAAAGGGCTCGCATACAGCGTTGCGAGCCCTTCAGAATATTGAGTCTAAAAACTACTCTTCTGCGGGCTTGAGGGTGGTATAGACGTTGGTAACGTCTTCATCATCCAGAAGCATGTTGGTGAGCTTGTCGAGGGTAGCACGCTGCTCCTCTGTAACGTCCTTGAGGTCAACGTTAGGAATCTGTTCGAATCCACCGGAGATGAGCTCGTAGCTGTTCTCCTCGATGTACTTCTGGATCTGTCCGTATGCGGTGTACTCGCCATAGATCACGATTACCTTTGTCTCGTTGTCGTCCTTGTCAACCTCGATCTGCTCATACAGTTCCTCTACACCGTAGTCGATCATCTCAAGCTCGAGCTCCTCAAGATCCACGCCCTCCTTCTCTTTGATGCGGAAGGTGCACTTGCGGTCGAACATGAAGGAAACAGAACCAGAGGTGCCAAGGGAACCGCCGCACTTGTTGAAGTATGAGCGGACATTGGCAACCGTACGGGTATTGTTATCGGTAGCAGTCTCGACGAGATATGCGATGCCGAAGGGACCGAAGCCCTCGAAGATGACCTCCTTGAAGTCACCCTGCTTGCTCTCGGTAGCCTTCTTGATGGCGCGCTCGATGTTCTCCTTGGGCATCTGCTCTGCACGGGCCTCAGCCATAAGTGCACGGAGACGGGGGTTACCGGTTACATCGGGACCACCTATCTTGACTGCGATAGTGATTTCCTTTCCAAGTTTGGTGAATGTGCGGGCCATGTGACCCCAGCGCTTCATCTTGCGCTCCTTGCGGAATTCGAATGCTCTTCCCATATTATTCCTCTACTCTAGAGATATATTTTGCGATATCGTAAGCCTCGATGCTCTGAGGATACTTGTCCTCGATCTCCTTGTAGCAGCGGAGAGCCTCAGCCTTGTTGCCGAGTTCCTCGTATGCGATGCCTGCTTTGAAGATATAAGCGGCTGCGAAGATGTTGTCAGCCTTTGCAGCTGCAGCCTCGAAGCACTTGATTGCCTGCTCATAGTTGCCGAGTCCTACATATGCGTCACCCTTGCAAGCCTCTGCACGGGCTGCGAGGATAGGCTCCTTTCCGCTGTACTTGCCGAGGTAGTCGATTGCATCCTGGAAGTTGCCGAGCTGGTACTCACAGACACCTGCATACATATAGACTGCATTGCCGGCCTTGTTGCCATACTCCTTGATGATCTCTGCAAAACCGAGGACGTTGCCGTCACCGTTGAGTGCGAGCTCATACTCACCAGCCTGGAAGTTCATCTCAGCAGGATAAGTCTGCTGCATTGCCTCAGCGCATTTGGGCTGATAGATGAATTTCTGATATCCGAGGATTGCGAGAGCGATGACCGCTACTGCGATGACAATGCCCCAGAGGAGTTTTCCGTTCTCTTTGAAGAACTCGTCGGTCTTGCTTGATACAGACTGCTGAAGAGCCTCCTGGCTTACTGCAGCTTTCTCATTTTCATTAAGTTTTGCCATATTATAAATATTTATTTAATCGTTTTGAGCCCACAAAAATACTTAAAAATGTTCAAGATTGCAATATCCCTCAAAGGAATTGGCGGCTTTAGTAAAAATTACTAAATTTGCAGTATGCCAACTTTAAGGAAGATAGTTGTACAGGACTTCCGCAACATCGAACTGCAGGAACTGGAATTTTCCCCGAATGTCAACTGCATCAGCGGTGGCAACGGCGAGGGAAAGACAAATCTGCTGGATGCCATATGGTACCTCAGCATGACCAAGAGTGCCCTTGCGGCAAGCGACCAGTACCTCTACAGACACGGTTCCAGGTCGTTTGCAGTCAGCGGCCTGTACGACATGCCTGGCGGCATGACAACACGTTTCAGCGTCCAGGCCAGCGCAGATGCCAAGAAGGTGCGCAAGGACGACAAGGCATACGCGCGCGTGAGCGACCACATCGGCGTCCTGCCCATAGTCATGGTCTCCCCTGCCGACACCGCCATGGTGAGCGAATCGGGCGAGGAGCGCCGCCGCTTCGTGAACGTGGTGCTGTCGCAGATGGACGCAGAGTACCTCTCGGCGCTGCAGCAGTACAACCGTGTGCTCCAGCAGCGCAACAAGCTCCTGAAGTCAGGCATCACCGACGACGGGCTGCTTGCCACCTTCGACATCCAGCTCGCCCGTTTTGCGGATCCAGTATTCCGCAGGCGCGACGGGTTCAGCAAGGCTCTGGCACCTGTGGTCAACGAGTACTACGCACAGATATCAGGCGGCAGGGAAAGCGTTGGCATAGAGTACCGTTCCGACCTTCACAAGGCTTCTCTCGAGGAACTGCTCAAAGCCGGACGCGAACGCGACATCGCCCTGAAATACACGGCAAGCGGCGTTCAGCGCGACGATTTCATCTTCACCATGGACGGCCATCCGATAAGGCGCTGTGGCTCCCAGGGCCAGCAGAAATCGTTCCTGGTGGCACTCAAGTTCGCCCAGTACGAACTGATGAAGCAGTCATACGGCTACGCGCCCATACTGCTGCTCGACGACCTTTTCGACAAGCTGGACACCATTCGCGTGTCCAACCTGCTGCAGATGGTTTCCGGCACCGATTTCGGGCAGATCTTCCTGACTGACTCGAACAAGGTGAGAATACGCCAGACAGTCGACGCAATAACCGCCGACAGAACATATTTCGAGACGGAAGGAGGCGTCTTCAGACGCATAGATGAGTAAGATTGAACGAAAGACCGCGCAGCCCGTGGGCGACGCGCTCAGGGCCTATCTGAAGGCCTACCACCTGACTCCGGGACTGAACACCCAGAGAGTGTTCGCCGCCTGGGACCAGGCCTCCGGTGCAGCAGCATATACGATAAGGCGGTGGTACCGCGATGGGATATTGTACATAACATTGAATTCCAGTGTGATACGCGGTCAGCTGAACATTCAGCGGCAGTTCCTGCTGGAAAAGATAAACGCAATACTTGCCGGCGACGAGCTCTTCAGCCAGGACGAGCCACTGGTCGGTTATGTCAAAGAACTCAGATTGAAATGAAGATAGTGATAGACAAGGCGGTCCCCTTCATCGAAGGTGTGTTCGAGCCATACGTCGACGAAGTCGTCTACAAGGAAGGCAGCGAGATCAACCGCAACGACGTCATGGATGCCGATGCCCTGGTGACGCGTACACGCACAAGATGCAACGCAGAACTGCTGGAAGGCACTTCGGTCAAGATGATAGCAACGGCCACGATAGGAACCGACCACATCGACCTTCCGTGGTGCGAGCAGCACAGCATCTTCGTGCGAAACGCCGCCGGATGCAATGCTGGCGGTGTGATGAACTACGTGTTCAGTGCCATATACGGCGCTGCGGCAAGGAACAGCATGCCTCTGACCGGTTCCACCATAGGTATCGTGGGCGTCGGAAGCGTGGGAAGCCGCGTGGAGGCGATGGCGCGCCAGCTGGGCTTCAAGGTCCTTCTCTGCGACCCTCCGAGGGCACAGAAGGAAGGTCCGGCACACTTCTGCGCACTCGAATATCTGCTCGAGAACTCCGACATCGTGACCCTGCATGTTCCCCTTGACGACAGCACACGGCACATGGCCGACTCCAGCTTCTTCTCGAAGATGAGGCAGGGTGCGATCTTCGTCAATGCCGCTCGCGGAGAGCTTGTGGTTGATGAAGACCTGCTTGATGCAATCCCCCATCTCGGACCTGTGATCATCGACACCTGGAACGGCGAGCCGAAAGTGAACCGCGAGCTGATGGAGAAGGTGGCGGTTGCCACTCCCCACATAGCAGGATATTCCTATCAGGGCAAGCAGATAGGCTGCATGATGGCCGTAAGGTCAGTGGCAAGATTCTTCGGCTTCACCCCTCTTTTCGACTTCTTCCCGCCAGCAAGCGTGAAGGAGCTGGAGGCCGTGAAGCTTGACCTCAGGGGCAAAACCCAGGGCGAGGTTGCCGCAATAATGCAGTACAACTACCCGATATTCAGCGACGATTTCCTCTTCCGCAGCAACCCCGACACGTTCGAGTACCTGAGGGAGAACTACCAATTCAGACGAGAATTCTATATAGACTAGATATGGACAAGAACAGGATCAACGCTCAGGTGGAGCGTTTCAGAAAAGGTTTTCCATGGCTGGACATTGTGGCGCCCGCCACTGCCGGCAACGGTATATGCGTGCTTGATGAAAATCAGCAGAAAGAGGCAGCAGACTATTTCGACGGAGCCGAGGTGAACGGCAAATGCAAGTTCGTGCCCGCCTCCGGCGCTGCATCCAGGATGTTCAAGGACATCTTTGCAGGAATAGGAGAAGACAATGCATCCAGCATGAAGCTGGCACAGAATCTTGAAAGATTCGCCTTCTACACTCCGGAAACTTTCGGCAAGGCACCGTTCATGCCCCGGGAAACCGCAAGGAAACTGCTTACCGAAGAAGGCCTGAACTATGGGGCAAAGCCCAAGGGCGTACTCAAGTTCCACCGTTATCCCGATGAGGTGCGCACCGCCCTCGCAGAGCATTTTGTGGAGGGTCAGGCCTATATGCGCAACGCCGACGGCAGCGTGAATCTGGTGATAACCATCTCTCCCGAGCACAAGGCTCTGTTCGAGGAGGCACTTGCAGAAATCAAGGATAGATACGAGGCACGTTATGGCGTGAAGTACAACGTCACCTTCACATATCAGGATCCCGAGACCAACACTGTTGCAGTGGATGCCGAAGGGAAGCCCTTCGTGAAGGAAGACGGCAGCATACTCTTCCGCCCTGCAGGGCATGGAGCGCTCATCTACAACCTGAACAGCCTGGACGCCGAGCTTGTAAGCATCAAGAACATCGACAACGTATGCGTGGAACGCATGCAGCCGACAACCTGGTTCTGGAAGAAGGTGCTCATGGGCATGGCGCTGGAACTCAGGGACACGATCTTCGGATTCATCTGCGAGATGGAGCAGCTTACAGCCGTCCGCATGCACGTAGCCGACTTCTGCTACCTGCCTGCCAACAACATGGTTCAGGACGACCCGTATGCTACCGAGGAATGCCAGGACCTCTGCAACAGGATAGAGGACTTCCTCGAGAAGAAGCTGTGCGTCCGCATCGCCCAGCCGAAGGACTGCCGCGACAGGGCCGAGAAGCTGATGGAAAAGCTGAACCGTCCGATTCGCGTTTGCGGCATGGTAAGGAACGAGGGCGAACCCGGAGGCGGCCCGTTCATCATCAGGGCCAAGGATGGCAGCACATCGCTGCAGATACTCGAAGGGGCGCAGATCAACCCCGACGACCCCAAGGCGGTTGCCGCACTCAAGGGTGCCACCCATTTCAATCCCGTGGACCTTGTCTGCTGCCTGAGAGACTTCAACGGCGAGAAATTCAACCTTCTCGAGCACGTTGACGAGGAGACGGGCCTCATCAGTTCCAAGAGCTATCAGGGACGCGAGCTCAAGGCTTTGGAGCTTCCCGGACTCTGGAATGGCTCGATGTCTGACTGGAACACCCTCTTTGTGGAAGTTCCCGCCGAGACATTCAATCCGGTGAAGGTTGTACTCGACCTCCTTCGCCCCGCACACCAGTAAACAGACAGCCTATGAGCATACAGTCAGAAAAGATAGAGAAACTCGTACGACGCCGCGAAGCCGCCGCATTGGGCGGTGGCCGCAAGCGCATCGACGCCCAGCATCAGAAAGGCAAGCTGACGGCACGCGAGAGACTCGCCCTGCTGCTCGACGAGGGCAGCTTCGAGGAATTCGACACCTTCGTCCACCACAGATGCACGAACTTCGGCATGGACGCCACCCACTTCGATGGTGACGGTGTGGTCACAGGCCAGGGAACAATAGGCGGAAGGCTCGTTTTCGTGTACGCCCAGGACTTCACCGTAAGCGGAGGGTCGCTGAGCAAGACGATGAGCGAGAAGATCTGCAAGGTCATGGACATGGCCATGAAAGTGGGCGCGCCCTGCATAGGTCTGAACGACTCCGGCGGAGCCCGTATCCAGGAAGGCATCGACTCTCTTGCCGGATACGGAGAGATCTTCGAGCGCAACATCCTCTCCAGCGGCGTCGTGCCGCAGATAAGCGCCATAATGGGACCGTGCGCAGGCGGAGCGGTTTACTCCCCCGCGCTTACCGATTTCACCCTTATGGTCAAGGACACATCCTACATGTTCCTGACAGGTCCGGGAGTGGTCAAGAGCGTAACGGGAGAGGAAGTCACCCAGGAGGAACTCGGCGGAGCCAGCATACATGCAAGGAAGAGCGGCGTGGCACACTTTGCCGCAGACAGCGAGCAGGATGCCATCTCCACCATAAGGAAGCTGCTCGGATTCATACCGCAGAACAATCTCGAAACGGCTCCGGAGCGGCCCACCGCCGACCCCGTGAACCGCGCCGACGACGCACTTGACGAGATAATACCCGACAGTCCGAACAAGGCCTACGACATGCGCAAGGTCATAGAAAGCATCGTTGACGACGGAGAGATGCTTGAGATCCACCAGGACTTTGCAAAGAACATCATCGTCGGATTCGCTCACATGGGCGGACGCAGCGTGGGAGTGGTTGCAAACCAGCCTGCGGTGCTTGCCGGAGTGCTGGACATCAATGCCAGCCGCAAGGCCGCCAGGTTCGTGCGCTTCTGCGACGCTTTCAACATCCCGCTGGTCACCCTTGTGGATGTTCCGGGATTCCTCTGCGGCACGCAGCAGGAGTATGGCGCCGTCATCACAAATGGCGCGAAGCTGCTGTATGCCTACGGCGAGGCAACCGTACCGAAGGTTACTGTGACACTTCGCAAGAGCTACGGCGGAGCCCACATAGTGATGAGCTGCAAGCAGTTGCGGGGCGACATCAATTATGCCTGGCCCAGCGCCAGCATTGCGGTGATGGGTGCAGAAGGCGCAGTAGGCGTGCTTTACGGCAAGGAAATAAAGGCAGAGAGCGACCCGGAGCGGCAGGCTGCAATTGCCGAGGCCAGGAAGGCAGAATACGAAGAACTCTTCTGCAACCCCTATCAGGCTGCCCAGAAGGGCTACATAGAAGATGTCATAGAGCCACGGAACACCCGCTTCCGCATAATAAGGGCGCTCACCGTTCTTGACGGCAAGAGGGAGGAACTCCCTGCAAAGAAACACGACAATCTGCCGCTATGATGACTCTGCTCACTACAACCGGCGGGGCGGCCAGGATGCTCTCCCAGGACCCTCATGGATGGACTCTGACCTTGATAAGCATCATGGTAGTATTCGGCTGCCTGCTGCTTCTGTTCTGCTTCTATTCACTTTCCGGGGCTATACTGAGCGGCAAGTTCAGACGCAAGGCAAAACCCGTGAAGGGGAAGACGGCCGACAGCGAGACCGAGGCGGCCATTGCTCTCGCCCTGCACCTCTACCTCTGCGGCGAGACTCATGACAAAGAGTCGGGTATCATCACGATTCGCCCCAGGCAGCAATCCGGATGGACCGACAAATCATTGACTCTCAGAAAGACAAACAGATGAAAGCATACAAGTTCAAAATCAACGGCAAATCATTTGACGTTTCTGTTAACGGCATCGAAGGCAGTATGGCAAGCGTGACCGTAAACGGCAAGGATTACCAGGTCGAGCTGGAGAACAGGCCTGCAGAGACTGTGGCCGAGAGCGTCACGGCGCAGACGGCGCCGGTAGTGACAAAAGCTGTGGGCGACATGGTTTCCAAGGTGGTCAAGGCTCCCCTGCCGGGAGTGATAATCGACATGTGCGTGCGTGAGGGACAGCATGTCCATCGCGGCCAGAAACTGGCTGTACTTGAAGCCATGAAGATGGAGAACGAGATTCTCTGCGAAATGGACGGCATCGTCAAGGAATTGTTCGTACACAAGGGCGACTCGGTGCTTGAGGGCGCCAAGATAGCATCAATAGGATAATGGGAAACATCATAGACAGCCTCCAGCAGTTCTGGCAGTACACGGGATTCGCGAACTGCACCTGGCAGCATCTGGTGATGATTGCCATAGGCATAGGTTTCATCTCTCTTGGAATAGTCAAGAAGTGGGAGCCGCTGCTTCTGGTTCCGATCGGATTCGGCATCATCGTCGGCAACATTCCCGTCATGACGGGTCTGCAGATCAGCATATACGAGGAGAACTCGGTGCTGAACATCCTGTATCAGGGAGTCAGGCAGGGATGGTACCCGCCTCTGATATTCCTGGGTATCGGTGCCATGACAGATTTCAGTTCCCTTATCAGCCAGCCACGGCTGATACTCATCGGAGCCGCCGCACAGGTCGGAATCTTCGGTGCCTACCTGCTCTCGCTCCAGATGGGATTCCTCCCCAACGAGGCCGGTGCCATAGGCATAATCGGCGGCGCAGACGGCCCTACGGCCATTTTCCTGAGTTCCAAGCTTGCCCCCGAACTCATGGGTGCAATCGCAGTATGCGCTTACTCGTACATGGCCCTGGTGCCCGTGATCCAGAAGCCAATCATGCTGCTTCTCACAACCAGGAAGGAACGCCTCATACGCATGCGCAAGCCCCGCGAGGTGAGCCGCAGGGAAAAGATCATCTTCCCTATCGCCGGATTCATCTGCACGGCATTCATCGTTCCGTCAGGCCTTCCGCTGCTTGGAATGCTGTTCTTCGGCAATCTTCTCAAGGAATCCGGTGTCACAAAGCGACTGGCCAGCACTGCGGCCGGCCCGATGATAGACGTGGTCACCACCCTCATCGGATTCACGGTAGGTGCAAGCACCCAGGCCGACGTATTCGTCAGCCCCCGCAGCATCATGATCTTCGTGCTGGGAATCATCAGTTTCATAGTAGCAACGGCCAGCGGTGTACTTTTCACCAAGTTCATGAACCTGTTCTGCAAGCCTGAGAACAAGATCAATCCGCTCATCGGAAACGCCGGAGTATCGGCAGTGCCCGACTCAGCAAGGGTATCGGAGACCGTAGGCCTCGAAGCAGATCCCGGCAATCATCTGCTGATGCACGCCATGGCACCGAATGTTGCCGGCGTCATCGGTTCCGCTGTTGCCGCGGGCATACTGCTGAGTTTCCTCAGCTAGAAGAGAGAGCAGCATGACCTACCGCCGCAGGAGATGTATCTTCCATGTGAGGCCCATGCTAACCGAGGGCGCATGGAAGTAATAGTATAGCGCGTGCACGCGAATTTCCCTGCTGCCCTGCTTCGGAAAGAATTCGAAGCCGCCACCATAGGTCCAGTATTCGCCGGAAACCGGAATCAGGGGGTCTGACTGGCTGAAGTTGCAGTCGTATGCCATCTTGGCCATGACGTTCATCCAGTCGGTGGGAGACACGACAAGATTGGCAACGACGGAACAGTCGTCAAAGAATTTGAAGCTTTTCATTCCCCCTCTCTGCAGAAAGTCGAGTTCAAGTCTTGCAGGTCCTGCTGTAAAGCAGTTGCCCAGCACTATGTTTCCCTGCTGCCCGCCCTGCGGAAGATCGAAGAGGTTGAGGGAATGTTTCCATGAATAGAAACCAGCCGAGCCCTTTGCGCAGAGGTTATAGGACAGCAGCCGGTCGTTGAAACGCTCGGTATAGGCACTCTGGCCCAGCTGGAATATGATACGGCTGGATTCTCCGAGATAATACAAGGCACTTATGCCGAACTGGAATCCTCCGTTGTAGTTGTAGTAATACTCAGAACCGAAATATACATTGATGGGGGCTTCGTCGTACTCGAAGCCGCCGTATTCAAGCTGCATCTTTCCGGCCTGCACTCCCCAGTTGCCTTTGCGGTAAAGCAGATACGCCCAGTCGGTGGCATTGAAGAGGTCGGTGGAATAGATGGGTTTGTTCAGACGCTGATGAAAGGAGTACCGGAGATTCTCGCTCAGAGTACCGTCGATTCTAAGATTGAAATAGTCGCCATGAAAGCCATAGCCTCCATCCTTGACGGCATTGATGCTATAGCGGGTATCGAGCCTGATGTCAATGCCCTGGGCTGCTGCATTCTGCAAAAGCCCAAGGCATACAATCACGAAGATAAATCTGCGTGGCAATTATTTCAAAAGCTTGATGTTTCCGAGAACGGGAAGTTCCTTTGCCTTGCCCTGAACGGAATATACGATTCCCATGATGGCGAGGGCAAAGAATACAAGGCTGACCAGTCCCTCGGCCCAAGGTCTGAGAAGGATCTTGGCAACAGCGCCGCAAACAAGTTCGGCAAGGAAAAGCACGAGTCCCTGGTTTGCATGGAACCTTGCGTACCTGGACTCTTTTGCACAGAAGATGGGAATGAGCACAAGTATGCCGATGTATGAAAGCACCGCAAACACTTTGTTCCTGTTTATGTCCTCGGGATCCATTTCGCCGGTGAGATCGTCCATGTCTGCCTTGACCTTCTCGAAAGTCTCCTCAGCCTTGGCCTTGGTTTCCTCAGCCTTTTCCTTTGCGGCCTCCTTGAACTCTTCGGCCTTTTCCTTCAGGGTCTCTGCCTTGGCCTCCTGGGCCTCTGCATTCTGCTGGTTGAGATTATCAAATTCTTCTGCCATAATGTAATAGTGTTAATTGTTGTTTATGTGACAGCAAAAATAGCATTTCATTTTGAAATTGCACGCCCTTCATCAAAGAAGATTCAAAAAATTCTGGCCGGCCACCTTGTCGACCTCATTCTGGGTATATCCGCGGCCATGCAGCACGTCGAGTATGATCTGGAACTTAGAGACATCCTCAAGCCCTGACGCAGTATAGTCTATGCCGTCATAGTCGGTACCCAGCCCCACGTGATCGATTCCGCACACGTCTATGGCGTGCTCTATATGGTCCACAACCTTGCCAACCCCGGGATTGGGCAAATCGGTAAGGAAGTCGGGATATATGCTCATTCCCACCACTCCCCCACGGAATGCTATGGCCTTCAGGAGATCGTCAGGGAGATTGCGGGGATGATTGTGCAGCGCCCTGCAGCAGCCGTGGGTGCAGACCACCGGGCTCTCGCTGACCTCGAGCACTTCGCGTACGGTACTGTCGGCACAGTGGGCAACGTCAACAAGCACGCCCAGGCGGTTCATCTCCTTGACCAGGTCACGCCCGAACGGGCTGAGCCCTCCCCACTTGCCTCTGCCGGTGCAGCTGTCGCATATCTGGTTGTCCTCGCTGTGGGTAAGCGTGACATAGCGTACGCCCCTGGCGGCAAGATCCTCCAGCACGGCTATGTCGTGACCTATCGGGGAAGCATTCTCAAGACCGAGCATTATGGATACAAGGCCCTTTTCCTTGTTGGCTGCGACGTCGGCGGCAGTACGGGCAAACGCCACCTTGTCAGTGGCTCTGGCCATCTGAATCTCCAGTTCCTCAAGCATCGCATAGGCGTGGTTGCGGGCCTGGTCCTCTCCCATGTCGGCAGGGATGTAGAGTGCAAAGAACGAGGCGTCCACGCCGCCTCTGGCCAGCTTCGGGAAATCAACCTGTACGCCGGGATTGTCTATCGTGTAATCACGGTGACGAAGCATCTGCGACGGAGCGTCGCAATGAGCATCGAGTATTGTCATCTGTTCTTAATCTATGAGCGAGCCCCACTCGTCAGTCTTGGCATCGAGGTCCCGCTTGCATTCAAGGTACTCACGTGTGAGTTCCATTATGTCGTCTCCCTCACCGGGAGCTTCAAGTATCTTCTCTATGGCCTTCATACGGGCCTCCTGCTTCTCTATCTCGTGTTCGAGGAAAGAGATGCGGCTCTTCTTCCTGCGGTCCTCCTTTGTCTTTTCTCGGGACTCGGCGTAGGACATCTTCTGCTGGGTTTCAGCGGGTTTTGCAGCCTGTACGGTGGCCTGCGCGGCACTTCGCTCGAGTTCCTGAAGGTTCTCAAGCCTGCGCGCAGACAGAAACTCCGCCACACCGCCAAGGTGCTCGCGCACGCGGCCGTCCTTGAACTCGTATATCTTGTCGACAAGTCCGTCAAGGAAATCGCGGTCGTGGGACACCACGATCAAGGTTCCGTCAAAGGCCTTCAGCGCCTGCTTGAGTATGTCCTTGCTCTTGATGTCCATATGGTTGGTGGGCTCGTCGAGTGCCAGAAGATTATGCTCCTGAAGCATGAGCCTCGCCATTCCGAGGCGAGCCCGCTCGCCGCCGCTCAGGACACTCACACGCTTGTCGATATCCTCACCGCGGAAAAGGAACTGGGCAAGTATATCGCGCAGCCTTGTGCGCACGTCGCCGACAGCTATGCGGTCGAGGGTGGAGAACACCGTCTCCTTCTTGTCAAGCACATCCTCCTGGTTCTGGGCATAATAGCCCATCGACACATTATGGCCGACCTTTGCCTCACCTTCAAATGGCTGGAGCTCGCCGGCTATCACACGCATCAGAGTGGTCTTGCCTTCACCGTTGCGACCGACAAGGGCCACCTTCTCTCCACGCTTGATCTCGATATCCGCATGACGGAACACGACTTTCTGCGGATAGCCTACAGTCAGGTCGCTGCCTTTGAAAACCACATCGCCCGAACGGGGAGCAGGCGGAAACTTGACCGTCAGTGTGACGTTGTCGGTCTCGTCTATCTCCAGTCGGTCGAGTTTCTCCAGGGCCTTGATGCGGCTCTGTACCTGGTTGCTCTTTGTGGGCTTGTAACGGAAGGCCGCAATGAACTCCTCAGTCTTCTGAATCATCTTCTGCTGATTCTCATAGGCTGCCGTCTGCTGCGCAATGCGTTCCTTCCGGAGTTCGAGGTACTGGGAATACGGGACCTTGTAGTCGTGTATGCGGCCCAGCATGACCTCGACGGTGCGGTTGGTCACATTGTCGAGGAACTTGCGGTCGTGGCTCACAAGTACTATGGAACAGCGCCTTGTGGCGAGATATCCCTCAAGCCATTCGATGCTCTCGATATCGAGGTGGTTGGTGGGCTCGTCGAGGAGAAGCACCTGCGGCTGACGCAGAAGGATCTTGGCAAGCTCGATGCGCATGTTCCATCCCTGGCTGAAGGTTTCGGTGTTGCGCGAGAGTTCGTCGTCGCGGAAACCAAGACCAAGAAGGGTCCTTCGTGCCTGCACCTCAGGCGGTTCGCTGTGGCTTATCGCCAACCGGTCGCTGAGGTTGCTCATGTGCTGGATGAGTTCGGCGTATGACTCCGATTCATAGTCGGTACGCTCGGCAACCTCTGCCTGCACACGTTCCATCTCACGCTCCAGGGCACGGCTTTCCTCGAAGGCGGTCAGGGCCTCCTCCATGACGGTGCGACCCCTATTGTGCTCCATTATCTGGGGCAGATAGCCTATGCTGATGTCCCTGGGCTTGTCGATGCGGCCGCTGCTTGGATTCTGCAGGCCGCATATCATCTTGAGAATCGTGGACTTGCCGGCCCCGTTCTTTCCAACGAGGCCGATCTTGTCCTGTTCGCTTATGTGGAAATTGATGCCGTCGAGAAGCACAAAGCCTCCGTAGGCAACAGTTACATCCTCAATCGATATCATCTACTGCAATGCTGCCAATGACGCCTCCAGGGCCTCGATACGGGCCAGTGCGTCGCTTTCCTTCTTGCGCTCCACGGCAACAACGCTTTCGGGTGCGTGTGCCACGAAGTTTGCATTGCCAAGCTTGCCGCGCACTCCTGCAAGGAACTTGCGCTGATGCTCGAGCTCGGCAAGAATCTTCGCCTTCTCCTCGTCTGTATTCACGAATCCTGCAAGAGGAACGCTTACCTTGATGGTGCCGACGATGAAGTTCACTGCAGGGCCCTCGGCGTTCTGGACGAATCCGCTGATATTGGCCGACTTGGTGATGACGGGCAGAAGGTCGGCAAGCAGTTCACCGTCGATGCTGAGGCTGAGGGCCTCGCGGGGGCTGATCTGCTTCTGGGCGCGGACACCGCGCACACCTACTATGATCTGCTGTGCAAGCTCGAACTGGGCAAGGTACTCATTGTCGTACTCCCCTGCCTTGGGTGTGCTCTGGAACATGATGGTCTCGCCGTCCTTGCGCTCTGCCATGGCCTGCCAGAGTTCCTCGGTGATGAAAGGCATGATGGGATGTATGAGCTTGAGGAGCTTCTCGAAGAAGCCTACCGTCGCCTTGTAGGTCGCGCCGTCGATGGCCTCGCCGTAAGCGGGCTTCACGAGCTCGAGATACCAGCTGCAGTAATCGTCCCAGAAGAGCTTGTATGTTGCCATGAGGGCATCGGAGATACGGAACTTGCCGTAGTGGTCCTCGACTGTCTCGATGGTGCGTGAAAGAAGGTTGTCGAACCACTTCACGGCCTGGGCGGCAGCTGCGGGCTGGGCTGCGTCGGCATCGACCTTCCAGCCGCTGACAAGGCGCCATGAATTCCAGATCTTGCCGCAGAAGTTGCGTCCCTGCTCGATCTGGCTCTCATCGTAGAGGATGTCGGAGCCTGCGCTTGAGCACAGAAGCATGCCAAGACGGACTGCATCGGCGCCATACTTCCCGATGAGGTCGAGAGGGTTGGGCGAGTTGCCGAGTGTCTTGCTCATCTTGCGGCCGAGCTTGTCGCGCACGATACCTGTGAAATATACGTTGCGGAAGGGGACGTCGTTCATGAATTCGCCACCTGCCATGATCATTCGTGCAACCCAGAAGAAGATGATGTCCGGTCCGGTCACGAGGTCGTTGGTCGGATAGTAGTAGCTGAGATCCCTGTTGGGCTTGTGCTCAGGCTGTCCGGGCATCTGAGGGTCGAAGACACTGATAGGCCAGAGCCAGCTGCTGAACCAGGTGTCGAGCACGTCTTCGTCCTGGTGAAGGTCCTCTGCCGTAATCGCAGGATTGATCTTACGTGCAGCCTCGAGAGCCTTCTCAGGTGTGCTTTCCACAACATAGCTGCCGTCCGGCAGATAGTATGCGGGGATACGCTGGCCCCACCAGAGCTGGCGGCTGATGCACCAGTCGTGTGCATTCTCCATCCAGTGGCGGTAGGTATTGCGGTACTTGTCGGGGATGAACTTGATGAAGCCGTCCTCCACGCTTGCGAGTGCGCGTCCGGAGAGCTCGTCCATCTTGAGGAACCACTGTGCGCTGAGCCTTGGCTCTATGACAGCATTGGTACGCTCGGAATATCCGATAGGAGATACATAGTCCTCGATCTTCTCGATGTTGCCTGCCTCCTGGAGCATCTTCGCAATCTTCTCGCGTGCCACGAAGCGGTCCTCGCCCACGAGAATCTGGGCATCCTCGGTGAGGCGGCCGTGATCGTCGATGATATTGAGGACGGGAAGATTGTGGCGAAGGCCGATCTCGTAGTCGTTGACGTCGTGTGCCGGGGTCACCTTGAGGCATCCGGTTCCGAAGCCCATCTCGACATAGCTGTCCTCGATGATAGGTATCTCCTTGTTGATCAAGGGGATGATAACCTTCTTGCCATGCAGCCACTTGTGGCGCTCATCAGCGGGATTGACGCAGACGGCGGCATCGGCCATGATGGTCTCGGGACGGGTGGTTGCAACCACTATGTACTTGTCGGTGGGATTGCCGTTGCCGTCGGAGATGAAGTAGCGCATGTGGTAGAAGTGGCTCTGGGTGTCGCGGTGGATGACCTCGTCGTCACTGACGGCGGTATGTCCCTCGGGGTCCCAGTTGACCATGCGCACACCGCGGTAGATCCAGCCCTTCTTGTAGAAATACACGAAGGTGTTGATCACTGCATCGGTGAGTTCAGGTTCCATCGTGAAGCGGGTGCGGTCCCAGTCACAGGATGCACCGAGCTTGCGGAGCTGCTGGAGAATGATTCCGCCATGCTCCTCCTTCCACTCCCAGGCATATTTGAGGAATTCCTCACGGGTGAGGTCGTCCTTGCTGATTCCCATGCCCTTGAGCTTTGCAACGACCTTGTTCTCGGTCGCAATGGATGCATGGTCGGTTCCGGGAACCCAGCAGGCGTTCTTGCCGTCCATGCGGGCCTTGCGGATGAGCACGTCATTGAGGGTGTTGTTGAGCACATGGCCCATATGGAGTATTCCCGTCACATTGGGGGGCGGAATGACGATGGTATAGGGTTCGCGAGCATCGGGCTCGGAATGGAAAAACTTGTTCTTCAGCCAATAGGCGTACCATTTGTCCTCGACTTCCGAGGGGTTGTATTTTGCGCTGAGTTCCATGATTGTATATGTTCTTTTCTTATTCTTCTATGACTGTGACGGTCATGGCAATATCCTCGAGAGGCCTGTCATTGGCGTCGGTGGCGCATTCCTGGATCTGACCCACAAGATCGAGACCGCTCTCGACCTCGCCGAAGACAGTATACTGACCGTCGAGGAAAGGCGTTCCGCCCACGGTGGTGTAGGCTTCCTTCCTGGCATCGCTGAGTTTGCCAAGGCCTTTCTCCTTCACCAGTGCCTGAGTCTCCTCGACAAGATCGTCCTGGAGTGCCTGGAGACCTGCACGGTCGCGATTGCGGCGCAGTTCCATGATCTCGTCGCGATGTTCCTTCACGAGGCCGTCGAAGACCTCCTGCTCGGCCTGCATGAGTGCCTGCCTCTCGAGCTGGCCAACCTGCCCCTGAGTGTAGGTCTTGCCCCAGACGATGTAGAACTGGCAGCCGCTGCTGCGGCGCTCGGGGTTAACATTATCGCCAAGGCGGGCGGCGCTGAGTGCCCCCCTCTTGTGGAAAAGGTCGGGATTGAACTCGGCGGGGAGAGTGTAGCCTGCATCTCCGGAACCAAGCTGGCGGCCCGCAGGAGCACCTTTGCTCTCCGGGTCGCCGCCCTGGATCATGAAATCCTTTATGACTCTATGGAAGAGGGTACCGTTATAGAACCCTTCCTTTGCAAGTTTTATGAAGTTGTCCCTGTGTGCGGGAGTCTCGTCGTACAGACGTACAGTGATGTCACCTAGTGCGGTGCTGATCTTGACTTTTGCCATAATTCTATAATTATGGCGCGAAGATAGTCTTTTTTTGGGCGCTATGCAAGTCCGGCGCACCTAGTCCATCATCCCGGCAGCAGCACCGATCGTCTTCTCGAGTTCTTCCCTGGGGATCTGGCCGGTGAAGCAGATGAACGTACTCTCTCCGGGCTCGAGTGCAAGCAGGACGAACGACGTGATCACCTTGGAATTGCCTACGGTGTATATCTCGACCTTGTCGCCGTTGTCCTTTGCCTCCAGAAGGAGTTCGTATTCGCCTTTGCTGACGAACTTCTCGACATCCTTCCGCAAGGCCTCCCCTATGCCGGAGTCCTCGGCATTGATGATATACAGGCCGTCAAGACTCCTGATGATGGGCGAAAGATTCACATCCCCCTTGCCCATGTCGATGTCGGGAATCCTTTTCATTAGCCTGAACATGGCGGGAGAGACATAGACGGAACTTACTCCCTTGCTGTCCGAATACTTCTGATAGATGCTCTTCCCGTCCTGGGCGAGCGCAGAGGCTGAAAGCAGCATGGCGGCTGCGAGTATGATGATCTTTTTCATATCCTTGTGCATTACTTGTTGATCTTGTCAATTATGTTCGATGTCATTTCCATGGCAGGCACGGCCTCTTCGACGATTGAAAGGCCCATGTCCACCTTCGAGGAAATGTAGCTGAATGTCTTCTCCAGTTCAGCATATGCCTGGGCGGGATCGGTGAAGGTATCCTTGGGCTGCGGTGGCAAAGAGAGGACCACAGCTACGCTGGCAGCCGCTGCCGCAAGCACTCCGGCTGCGGCACAGAGGATTCCCCGGCTGTTTCCCATCCCATTCCTGACGGATTCTGCAGTCATTGCGGACCTGACTTTTCCGTCCAGGGTCACGGGGGCCTTCACGCTTGCGCCGTCTGCAATCTCCTCAAGAGATTCGAGGCTCATGTTCTGGATTTCTTCAATGCTTTTCATAACACATTCCTGAGTTTTCTTCTGGCCTGGCTGAGATAGACTCTCAAAGTAAGATATCCTATCCCTGTCCGTTCCTCGATCTGCTCATACGTCAGATCCTCAAACACTTTCATCTGCAGCACCTTGCGCTGCTTTTCGGGAAGATGCCCCATAGCGGAGATGACCCTTTGCAGGCTTTCCTTCGAGTCCATTGCGGAAAGGGCATCCTCACTCTCTGAAGGCGCGTCCCGCAATTCCGATCCAGCATGCCGGCAGGATGCCTTGCGCATGCGGTCGAGGCACAGGTTCCTCATCAGCGTGACGCAATAGGACTTCGGATTTCTCACCGTGTCGAGAGAGTCGAGGGAGTTCCAGAGCTTCACATACAAATCCTGCACCGCATCCTCGGCGTCGGCCTCTGACTCCAGGATGTAGAACGCCACCCTGTAGAGGCCCTCCTGAAGGGGCAGATAGCTCTGTATGAACTCCGCTTTTGTCATCTTACCTGATCTCTTCCATTATCTTGCCCACGGCATCCATCGGAATGCTGCCGAAAAGACAGACAAGGGCACAATCGTTCGGCACGAATATCACAAAATCCTGGATTTTGGATGCATCCTCGTTGACAACGCCATACATGCGGACATTGTCATCCGTATCCTTGACTTCCACAAGAAGTTCATACCGCGACAGGATCCTGGACAGCTTGGAATTGAAGGAATCCCTGACCCGTGGCGCGCAGTCTTCGTAATCGACAACGCAGAACCTTCTGATGCCGTCGGCCACCCTGAGCAACTTTGCGGCATCGCTGTCGCCATCGACCCTGACGGCAATCTTTGCAACCGAACGCGCCAGAGAGGTGCCAAGGCCCCCGATGTTCACAACATCGAATCCGTCACTGTGCCGATAGTCGGCAATGAGCCGCAGAAGCTTCTCCTTCGGCACCGCCCGGCCTGACCTGTCCGCCCTGCCTCCGGCGAATCCCGTAATGCAGACGGCAAGCAGCAGAACAACTGTCAATAATCTCTTCATTTCTCTACAAATATACAATCCACTTCGTAAAACATGGACAACCCGGTGTAAATCTCGGACAATAAGGCTCTGTTGCCATACGATGCGGGACACTCGGGAATGCCATTCCGACAATAAGACGATGCTGGTCCGGTTTTGTTAACAAATATTTAATTCATACTTTTACACTGTTTTTCAAATATGGACTCAAGACACAAGCATTTCCTGCATATAGCAACCATCTGCATGATGATGATTCCCGCAGAGTTCAACGGTCAGGTGATCACTCTGGCTGTCAACGGCCGGACCTTCAGCCTGAACCAAGACGAAATTCCCCTCGGGAAATACGCGGCGCCTGATTTACCGTCCGCCGACACCTCGATGTTCAGGGTTCCGTTCTGCGAGGTCAAGGTCACCGAAGACATCATCTACGGCAATGCCATGGGTTACTGGACAAGCATTTCCGGAGTCGAAGCCGAGGTCGGCAAGGCTTTCACCCAAGGCTATGTGAAGAGCTTCAGGCAGCAGGATCTTGACCTCAAGCTGGACCTCTATCAGCCGGAAGGGCTGGAAGGTCCCAGGCCTCTGATTCTTTTCATGCACGGCGGAGCATTCTACTTTGGCGACAAGCAGGAACCCGCATACATCGACTTCTGCAGGCACTTTGCCGCAATGGGCTACGTGACCGCCAGCATCAATTACAGGATGGGATTCCATCTCGGCAAGGCAGAGATCGAGAGAGCGGAGTACGTTGCGCTGCAGGATGCACACGCCGCGATGCGCTTCCTTGTGAGCCATGCGGACGAATACGGCATCAACACCGGGGAACTCTTCCTGGCCGGATCGAGCGCAGGCAGCATCACAGCCCTCAATCTCGCATTCATGACCGAGGATGACAGGCTCGAGAGCAGCTACGGCGGCAAGGGCCCCTTCAACGGCAGCGACCTGGGTGCTATCAACGGCAGCGGCAACGACATAAAGGCCAGCTTCCATATCAAGGCCATCGCCAACATGTGGGGCGCCGTAAGAAACACCGCCATCATCAGCAACGGCAAGACGGACATAGTCTCCTTCCACGGCGATGCCGACGGCATGGTCCCATACGCCGCAGGCCATCTTGTAGCCAACTCCCCCGAGAGAATTTCGCGCCTGTTCTCAGACAAGGTCTACGGGTCATTCTGCATCGACAGCACGGCACGCGCATGCGGCCTAAGGAGCAGGCTGTACACTTTCGAGGGCGAGGGGCACGCACTCAACACCACAGGCAAGGAGAAGACTCCGAACGACAACCAGAGTTTCATCAAGAGCAGGATGGCAGAATTCTTCTTCGAGGAGCTCATGCCCGATCAGGCGGAATCGGCTTTTTCAAGACGCTAAGCCTGCCATTTTGAAAGAAAGCACACTCAGAGTCAACAATTATCACTAAATTTACGACCCATTTTCAATATATATATGAAAAGACTTGCATTGATGCTGACCCTTGCGCTCAGTTTGAGCGCCTACGCACAGTACCCTGTGCTCATACACTCGCATAACGACTACGCCCAGCAGGCACCGTTCTGGCTGGCATACGCCGTCAAGGCGAATTCCGTCGAATGCGACATGTTCCATGTGGGCGGCTCCAAGTTCCTGATAGGTCACGGAACCGACGACTTCTGCTACAACCAGATTTTCGACGTCTGGTACCTCGACCCCATCGTACAGGTCATCAGATACAACGGAGGTCATGCATGGAACGATGACGAGAACCGCCCTCTCCAACTGCTGATAGACGTCAAGTCCGGCGACACCGACACCTTCCTCAAGGCACTCTGCCGGAAACTCGGAAGGTATCCCGACGTCTTCGACCCCAAGGTCAACCCTCATGCATGCCAGGTTGTCATTTCGGGCAACACGCCTGCCCCCGAAGATTTTGACAGATATCCCGCATACCTCCTGTTTGACAGCAATCTCAGCAACGAATATACAGCTTCCCAGCTCGAGAGGGTGGCGATGTTCAGCGAGTATTTCCGCAACTGGTCAAGCTGGGACGGAAAGTCGGAGTTGAGCGCCGGGGATGAGCAGCACCTGAAGGAAGCTGTGGAGAAAGCCCACGCGCTCGGCAAGCCCATACGCTTCTGGGAGGCTCCGGACACACAGAAGGCCTGGGACAAGTTCATCGAGCTCGGTTTCGACTACATCAATACCGACAAGCTCGTTTCCTGCACCGAGCATCTCAAGGCGTGCGCAAAGCCCCATGGGACCCGGACAGTCGCCCACCGCGGATACTGGGACATCGAAGGCAGCGCTCAGAATTCCCGTGAGTCGCTGCGCCAGGCAGGAGAGCACGGATTCTACGGCAGCGAGTTCGACGTCAACCTTACGGCAGACGGCGAGCTTGTGATCAACCACGACTTCGACTTTCACGGAATAAGGATTTCCGAGAACCCCTACTCCGCAATAAAGGACCTTACCCTTGACAACGGCGAAACCATAGCCACGCTCGACGAGTACCTCGACATATTCTGCGGGTACCCGGAACTGCATCTGGTATTCGAGCTCAAGAGCGAGGGCGATCCGGACTATGAGTCCAGGGCTATCCCCCTGCTCATCCAGAAGCTCGAGGACCGCGGTCTTTGCGTGCGCACCGACTTCATATCATTCTCGCTGGGAGCCTGCCGGGAAGTGGCACGCAGGAAACCCGGCATGATGGTCGAATACCTGGGCGGAGAAGTCTCCCCTGCCGAACTCAAGTCAATGGGAATCAACGGAATAGATTACCACATATCAGTATTCCGCGAGCATCCCGAATGGGTGGCGGAAGCCCACGCACTTGGGATGGTTGTCAACGTCTGGACTGTCAACGACACCAAGGGCGTCAATGACATGATTGCCCTGAGGGCCGACTTCATAACGGCCAATTCTCCCGAACTCTCGGAAGCACTGGCAAAGATCAAGCATTGAAATTCTAATCACACACAATTATGTCATATTCACAAAACGGTTCCAAAACCTACCTGTTCGGCATCGTACTTGTTGCCGTAATCGGAGGTCTGCTCTTCGGTTATGACACAGCCGTCATCTCCGGAGCAGAGGGCGGTCTGCAGATGTTCTTCAGGAGCGCCACAGACTTCACCTACACCGACTTCCTTCACGGAATCACCTCTTCCAGCGCGCTGCTCGGCTGCGTCATCGGAAGCGCCATCTCAGGACTCTTCGCAGGGAAGCTGGGACGCAAGAAAAGCCTCTTCATCGCAGGCTTCTGCTTCTTCCTCAGCGCTGCGGGATCATACTATCCCGAGTTCCCCTTCTTCATCACCAGCATCGACAGCTCAACCCCTACCCTGGGTCTTCTCATCGCATTCAACTTCTACCGTGTTCTCGGAGGAATCGGCGTAGGCATGGCATCGGCTCTCTGCCCCATGTACATCGCAGAGGTGGCACCGGCCGACAAGCGAGGCACTCTCGTCAGCTGGAACCAGTTCGCTATCATATTCGGACAGCTCGTGGTCTACTTCGTCAACTTCATCATCATGAAGGGACACCACAACCCCATAAGCACACTCATCAACAACGTCGACCCCACCTGGTACCAGACCTTGGGCTGGCGCGTCATGTTCGTGACCGAGTGCGTTCCCGCAGGCCTTTTCACACTGCTCATCCTTCTTGTTCCCGAGACTCCCCGCTACCTTGCAATGTCCGGCCAGGACGACAAGGCAATCAAGGTTCTCTCCAAGATCAACGGCGAAAGCAAGGCTGCGGAAATCCTTGCCCAGATCAAGGAAACCGTCAGCGAGAAGAAGGAGAAACTCTTCACCTACGGTTGGGTTTGCATATTCGTGGGCATCATGCTGAGCGTATTCCAGCAGGTCGTCGGAATCAACGCCGTACTTTATTATGCACCCCGCATCTTCTCCTCAATGGGTATGGAGAACCCCATGGTACAGACTGTGCTCATGGGCATCGTGAACATAGCATTCACCTGCGTGGCAATCTTCACGGTCGAGAAGTTCGGCCGCAAGCCTCTTCTCTTCTGGGGTTCTGTCGGAATGGGAGTCGGCGCACTCGGCGTGGCAATCAACAGTGTTGCAGGCGGACTGCCGCCCGCATTCGCAGTTGTCAGCATCATGATCTACAGCGCTTCATTCATGTTCAGCTGGGGCCCTATCTGCTGGGTGCTCATATCCGAGATATTCCCCAACACGATACGCGGCGGTGCAGTTGCCATCGCGGTTGCATTCCAGTGGGTATTCAACTTCCTGGTGTCATCGACCTTTGTGCCCATGTACAACATGAAGCTCGGTGCAATGGGTGACTCTTTCGGCCACGCATTCACCTACGGCCTGTATGCACTGTTCTGCATCATCGCAGCCATATTCGTGGCCAAGATGGTTCCCGAGACCAAGGGCAAGACCCTCGAGGACATGACCAAGCTCTGGAAGAACAAGAAGAAATAGGGATTTAAAGAAGCTTCTGAAACTCTGAAGGCTTGAGGCCCCAGGACGGTGCAACGACCATATCTCTGGGAGTCTCCGACACAAAACGGTCAAGATAGATGCCGTCTCTGAGAGCTGCGACAAAGCGGCGTACAGAGGCGGCATATTCTTCTGCCGTGGGCAGGGACACGATGCCGGGATCCTCTGCATACATGCGTTCGAGCGCGGTTCCTCTGATCACCTGCAGCTGATGCAGCTTGAGCGTGGTAACAGGCATCGAGGAGATGCGGTGCGCGTGTCCGATCCAGTCGGACTCGCTTTCGCCGGGAAGACCCAGGATAAGATGTGCCCCCACGGCTATGCCGCGTTCCGAAAGGGCATTTGCGGCAGTCACGGAGCAGGCATGGTCGTGACCGCGGTTGATGAACTCAAGGGTCCTGTCCAGAGTGGATTCCATGCCAAGTTCCACAAGAAGGAAAGGATGTCCCGCAGGGGCGAGACGGCCGAAGCGCCGCTCGAAATAGTCCAGCAGGTCCGGTGCGAGACAGTCGGGCCGGGTGGCAATCACAAGGCCGGCAACACCGGGGACAGCCAGCGCCTCCTCATAAAGGCGGACCAATTTCCCGGTTGGGCCGTAGGTATTGCTGTAGGACTGGAAATATACGAGAAAGGCATCAGCCCTGCCCTTGTTGGCGGTGAAGCGTATCCCCTCCTCTATCTGTTGAGTGATGCCCTGCAGTCCGCGGGTATAGCGGGGGCAGAAGGCATCGTTGTTACAGAAGATGCAGCCTCCGCTGCCCACCGTACCATCACGGTTGGGGCAGCCGAGGCCTGCATTCACCGATATCTTCCTGACCTTGCCGGGAATGACAGTGGCAATATAGTCAGAGAAGGTCCTTATTGTTTTCAATATGCGTGTATCTCGGAGTCGACGCTCTGGAAACCGTCGCCGTCACCAACAAGTTCAAGCACTTCCATCCTGATGTAGCGCGCCTTGGCAGGCTCATCAAGAGTGGCTATGTCCCTGGGAATGGGATTGTTGATGATGTTGCCGAACTCGTTCTCAGCCACCTTCACCCACTTCTTTCCGTCAAGGCTGATGCTGGTTACAGCCTTGCTCACATAATCTCCGTGATAGTTGTTGGTATTGGGCACGAACACAAGCTTCGAGAATTCTATCTCCCTGCCGAAGTCTATGTCGGTCACATAGGGCTTGATGTCTATCTTCCAGTCTGCCATGGAATGCCCGGCCTGGAATGAGCACACCTCGCCAAGTTTGCCGCCAGTCTCTGAAACAGCCTTAACGGTTCCGTTCTCGAATGCAAACGGCTCAGTGTACACGGGAGAGGATGCGTCAGGGTCGGTGCCGTCGGTCGTGAAGTGGATCCTGCTGCCAAGGTTGAGGTTTGCAAGAGCATTCTCGCCGGCATTCATATTCCAGCCGAAGTCGCCGGAGTCGGGAGCGATATATACAAGACCGTCACGCTTCTGGACCATTTTCACAGCGAAAGGCTTCTCGGCGTAGAAGTGGCCGCTCACATTGCTGAGAACCGGGGTTGCGCGGCTCTCGAGCACACGGACACGGATCTTGTCGGTGCTGACGGTGGCAAAGCGGAGGATGCGCTTGTGGCCGACGTTCCCGGCCTGTGCCACCTCCTTCCAGTCATTTCCATCCCAAACATCTACCGCGCACTTCGCGATGCGCTCTCCGCTGATTCCGACGGGCTCGCAGAGCATGACACGGTTGATGCAGCCGGGCTTCTTCATCTTCACGACAAGGCCGTCTCCGACCTCGACGGGAGTGATGACCCTGGAGAGCAGATTGACGTCGTAGGTTGCATGGATGCGGCGGCCCGTCTCCTCAAGAGAAGCCACGTCGCGGTCGCCCAGCCTGCCGTCCCTGTTGGGAGGGAGGTTCAGGATGAAGATGGTGTTGCCGCCGACCGAGCGCTCATAGATGTCGAATACGTTGTCGGCACTGCGGACGCCCTGGTCCTCGTCGCGCCAGAACCAACCCTCGCGGATGGAGGTGTCGGTCTCTGCCGGCTGATAGTGCAGCCAGTATGGCCTGGGAGCCGAGAGAAGGGCATTTGTTGTGGCAAGGTCCTTGTCGGTCATGTCGTAGTAGCGGACCATGGTGTCGGGGTTGTCACCGGTGTAAGGGATTACATTCCACTCGGAAGAACGCACGTCGCCGCCTTCGTTGCCCACCCAGCGTATGTCTTCGCGGCCGAATACTACTGCGTCGGGTGCTAGGGTGCGGATGATCTCACGCCATGCCGTATAGTTGTACTGCTGATTGCCCTTGTGCTTGGGGTGTGCGCCGTCAAGCCATATCTCGTGGATGGGGCCGTATTCGGTAAGCAGCTCGAAAAGCTGGCTCATGTAGTACTCGTTGTAGTCGTCGCACTCGAACTGGAAGGTCCTCTTGTCAGCGAACGGACGGCCCTCTACCTGCTTGGGGATGGTGCGCATGGTGATGGGGCTCTCGTTGCCGTAGAGGTTGCCGTCCTCCATCTGCCAGAGGTCGGCAGGCGAAAGATAGATTCCGAGCTTGAGGCCGTACTTCGCGCAGGATTCGCTGAGCGAGCGGAGCACGTCGCCCTTGCCGTCCATGAATGGAGACGACATTATGCCGTGCGTTGTGTACCTGGTCTGGTAGATGACGTATCCGTCATGATGCTTGACTGTAAGGACAACCTTTTTCATGCCGGCGTCCTTCATGACGCGGCACCACTGGTCGGTATCGAGGCCGGTGGGGTTGAACACGGCAGGGTCTTCGGTTCCTGTTCCCCACTCGCGCGCCGTGAAGGTATTGGGGCCGAAATGGACGAATGCAATGAACTCATCGTCCATCGCAAGCTGCTGGCGTGCAGAGGGTTTGCAGTCCACCACCCTGGCAAGCACCTGCTCGTCGGTGTCGGTGGCTTCCACCATGATGGTGTTCACGTTGTCCGGATAGACGGGAGTCGAGCCGTTCCTGCAGGATGCGCACATCGCGAGGGCAAGAATAGTCAATGTTTTTGCTGTAGTATTCATAATGATAAAGATTCTGCGCAAAGATAAACACATGCAACTTTGTTTCAAAGATTTATGCTAACTTTGTAATTATGAAAAATACAGTACTGATTTCGATAATCTGCGCAGTGGCCGGTCTCACGGCCTGCAGCAACAGCATCAAACCTGAATCATGGATGTCGGACATTCCCGACGAGACCCCCGCATGGCAGCTGTCACTCCCCGGAGCCCACGACGCAGCCACTTCCGGCATTCCGGAGGGCACAGTCCAGCATCTTGCGCACTGCACCCAGAGCTACACCCTGGCCGAGCAGTTCGACAAGGGCATCAGGTTCTTCGACATACGCCCGGGATTCGACGGCGACGACCTCAGCAGGATGATGATCATGCACAGCACCACAAACACAGGTGTCTCTGCCGATGAAGCGCTTGCCGCAATCACCGGCAAGGTACGCGAGAATCCTTCCGAGTTTGCAATTATCGTCTTCAGGATCGAGAACAACGACTTCACCCCCGAAGTGCTTGCCGCAGCTCAGGACAGCCTCTGCAACCTTGAGAGGAAATATGCCGCACAGGGTGTGGTCATGGAATCGTTCAAGGCAGGCATGAGCGTCGGCGACATGAGAGGCAAAGTTCTGCTGATCAACCGCAACGATTATGGCAGCCGCATCTGGTGCGGTGCCCATACAACAGGCTGGGACGGCATGTGCTCGATTGTCAGCCCCGACGGAACACAGTCTGCAGGCATCTTCATCCAGGACGACTACGGCTGGGATGATGACGGCACCTGCGGCACAGGCAAGGCTGCATCGTTCGCAAAGCATGCAGCAGAGTTCGCAAGGAAAAGCGCCATGGGCGAATGCTGGGGCGTCAACCACGTTTCAGGCTATTTCAACAGAGACGGCCTTCCCCGCCCTCACGAGTTTGCCGAGGCTGTGGCTCCCGAAGTCTGCAAGTGGCTTTCGGAAGACAAGGGAAACAGCCCTCTCGGAGGTGTCATGATCGATTACGCAGGAGATCCCGCCTACATGGGAGACGAGATCATCCGTCTTGTGATAGAAAGGAACTTCAAGCCGGCAGCCGGCACAGATGACGGCATCCAGCTCTTCAACGGCACCGACCTCACAGGCTGGGATTTCGTGCTTGCAGACCCGGCAGTTCCCGCTGCCGACGTTTTCTCGGTCAAGGACGGCGTGATCGAGATCGCTGGCCAGCCCTTCGGATACATGTACACCCTTGAAGAGTATGAGAACTACGAGCTCAGCGTGGAATGGCGCTGGCCCGCAGAGCCCACCAACAGCGGTGTGTTCCTTAACATAAAGGCTCTCACCAATCCTTTCCCCAACTGCGTGGAGCATCAGCTGCAGGCAGGCAACGCAGGGCAGTTCCTTGCCCTCGGAGGGTCGAAGATCGAAGGCGTGGAGGCACCTGAAGGCAAGATCGGCCGCAAGGAACGCATGGCAGACTCCGCCGAGAAGGAACCCGGCGAGTGGAACAAGGCAGTCATAACCGTAGTAGACGGCGACATCAGCACCTACGTCAACGGCGTGTTCATCAACGAATGCAGGGACATGGCCAACGGCGGCCACATCGCACTCCAGAGCGAGGGTGGTCCCATCCAGTTCAGGAACGTGATCCTCAAGCAGCTTTAGCCGATGACGGAACAGGCCAAGGTCGAGAGGTTTCTCAGGCTGATCCAGCTGATGTCAGGTCCGCGGGACTACAGGATCGCGGAACTGTGCAGCACCCTTGAGATGTCCCGCAGGACGTTCTACAGATACGTCGAGACATTCAAGGACGCAGGCTTCGTCGTCGAGAAGAAGGACAGCGGCGTATTCAAGATCGCGCAGATGTCGCCACACTGCAGCAATCTTGAGAACCTGATCTATTTCTCGAAGGAAGAAGCCTATCTGGTGAACAGCCTCATCGAGCACCTTGACCAGACCAATTCCCTGAAGGCAGGCCTGCACCGCAAGCTGTCGTCCATCTACGACTCAACCTCGGTCCGCAACTTCGTCGACAACCAGAGCAACGCCCTGAACATCGACAACCTCTCCAAGGCCATAAGATACAAGAAGAAAACCATACTCAGGAACTACGAATCAGGGCACTCGCGCCAGGTCCGGGACAGGCTCGTGGAGCCGTTCTCCTTCACGTCGAACTTCATAGGCGTATGGGCCTTCGACCTCGAGGACGACAGAAACAAGGTATTCAAAGTGAGCCGCATAGGCGAAACCGTTCTGCTGAACGACCCCTGGACCGCGGAAGACAGGCACTATGAAGAGCCGTCCGACGTGTTCGGAATGTCGGGCGAGCCCATAGAGACAATCATCCTCAGGATGTCCGGCCTGGCAAAGAACCTTCTCATCGAGGAGCATCCCCTGGCCGAAAAGGACATACGCCAGGATGACGGATTCTGGATACTTGAGACCGGCATGGCCAAGGTCCAGGGCGCAGGCCGCTTCGTGCTTGGCCTGTGTGAGGAGGTCGAGATACTCAAGGGCGAAAAACTGAAGGAATACATAAGTTCTGTGGCGGCACAGCACATCATACCGAAATTCACACAAAGCAAATAGACATGAGAAAGACAATCACCACAACACTGCTGCTGCTTGCACTTGCAGCCAACGCATCTGCAGCATCAAAGGCACCTGCCTGGGCTCCTGCCGGCGACAAGATCAAGACCTCATGGGCAGAGAAGATCGACCCCTCAAACGTATGGGCCGAATATCCCCGTCCGCAGATGGTCCGCAGCGAATGGATGAACCTCAACGGACTGTGGAACTATGCCATCACCCCCGCTGAAGCGGACTGCTTCACAGCCGAGGGCCAGATTCTGGTTCCGTTCGCAGTCGAATCATCGCTTTCCGGCGTAGGACGCAGCCTTGCCGACAACCAGGCTCTCTGGTACGAGAGGACCTTCAGCATCCCTTCAAACTGGAAGGGCAGGAACGTAATCCTGCACTTCGAGGCTGTGGACTGGCAGGCTGAAGTCTGGGTGAACGGCCAGAAGGCCGGAATGCACCAGGGCGGATACGCAGAGTTCTCATTCGACATCACCCCCTACCTCAGAAAGTCGGGCAAGCAGACCCTCCGCGTGAAGGTGATGGATGCCACCGACCACGCATATCAGCCCCGCGGCAAGCAGTGGACCAACCCTCGCAGCATCTGGTACACTCCCGTCAGCGGAATCTGGCAGACAGTGTGGATGGAGCCTGTACAGAGCACCCACATCACAGACGTATACGCAACATCCGACATCGACAGCAAGACAGTAAGCGTCAAAGTGGCCTCTGAAGCCCTTAAGACAGGCGACAAGATCAGCGTCAGGCTCATCGACGGCAGCAAGGTCGTTGCCGAGGCTGAGGGCACAGAGGTGACCCTCCCTGTTGCCGACATGAAACTCTGGAGCCCCGACTCCCCCTTCCTGTACAAGCTCAGCGCAAGCATCGAGCGTGCCGGCAAGGTCATCGACGCAGTTGACGGATACACCGCATGCCGCAAGATCTCGGTCAAGCGCGACAGCAAGAACATAAACGGATACAAGCGCATCGCCCTCAACAACGAGGTGATGTTCCAGATGGGCCCCCTCGACCAGGGCTGGTGGCCTGACGGCCTCTACACGGCACCTTGCGACGAAGCTCTCCGCTTCGATATCGAGAAGACCAAGGAAATGGGCTTCAACATGATACGCAAGCACACCAAGGTCGAGCCCTCACGCTGGTACTACTGGTGCGACGTGCTCGGAATCGTGGTATGGCAGGACATGCCTGCAATTGCCGACGGCGCCAGCGCCGAAGATACGGGCCGCAGCGAGGAGGTAGTGAAGCATCAGCAGCATCACTGGACAAGCGACAGCTTCATCGGCGCCACCGAGGCCAATATACCCAAGCAGTGGAAAGACAACTTCTACCGCGAATGGGCAGAGATCATAAACCAGTTCAAGCACTTCCCCAGCATCGTGGTATGGGTACCCTTCAACGAGGCATGGGGCCAGTTCGACACCAGGAAGGTTGTGGAGTTCACAAGGGAGCAGGACCCTACCCGACTCGTGAACGAGTCATCCGGCGGCAACTACTTCTTTGCAGGCGACATCATCGACGTCCACCACTACCCGCAGCCCGCAATGAACGCCTTCGAGTCCAAGTTCGTCATGGTTCTTGGTGAATACGGCGGAATCGGACGTGCTGTTCCCGGCCACACATGGAACGAGAACAACGGCTGGGGTTACGGCGGTCTCAAGGAAGCCGAGGAGGCTCAGAACAACTACGTGGAGTATGCAGAACTCCTGAAGACCTTCATCAAGACCGGATGCTCTGCAGCGGTATATACACAGACCACAGACTGCGAAGGCGAACTCAACGGTCTCATGACCTATGACCGCAAGGTCGAGAAGTTCGACTTCAAGGTCATCAATGAGGCAAACACAAGTGTAATCAACAGTATAAAGTAATATTATGAAAAAAGTTCTTACAATCATCGCGCTGATCGCTGCATCAGCCTTCAGCGCAAAGGCACAGCTCCGTATCGAGGCTGGTGCAGGCATCGGCAACTACAAAGTCTCAATCAACAGCGACCACACCGCGAATGTGACTCCCGAACTCAAGGTCATGTATGAGTTCGGCGCATTCGGAGAGGGCGGTTTCGACGCAGGTTTCGAGTTCCGCATGCACAAGATCACAAACAAGGACATCAATTCCAAGATGAGCATCAGCAACCTCGACATCCCCTTCCACGCATACTACAACCTCAACTTCGGAGACCTGATGATCACCCCCTATGTAGGTTTCTATGCAGGATACGCAGTTGGCGGAAAGACCACAGTGGCAAAAGTCGAGACCAGTCCTTTCGACGGACCTCAGGGAATGAAGAAGTTCGACTTCGGCTTTGATTCAGAGATCGTGATCACCCTCAAGAAGCACCTCACCTTCGGAATCGGTCTGCAGAACGGATTCATCAACCTCAGCAAGGACAAGGACTTCAACTGCAAGTCAAACGCAGCATATGCAGCAGTGGGCTGGAGATTCTAATCCCATACCAAGCTGAACATTTCAGGAGGCCGACCGTTTGGTCGGCCTTTGTTATTACTTGCAAACATTTTTGGAATTTAAGATTTTTGGAGTATCTTTGCATTCCCGACGGTGCGTTGGCCGAGTGGCTAGGCGCAGGTCTGCAAAACCTGTCACAGTGGTTCGATTCCGCTACGCACCTCAAGAAATGCCTCTGGACGCACTCCAGGGGCATTTCTCGTTTCTAGACATTGCTACAACATTGCTACAAATAAAATGGGCTTCAAGTGCAAAAGTGCCTCCTGAAGCCCGTAGGTAATTTAAACACGATGTTTCTATGGACATGTGTTCTATGCAAAGGTAGCAATTTATTCTGGAGCTGTAGCAATGTTTGGCGAATAATGTAGCAATGTCGTAACTTTGCATCCGGAATCGTAGGGCTGTAGTAAAAACCATCAAACTACACCTACTATGAAAATCTTAATTGACAATGGCCATGGTGAGAACACACCTGGCAAACGCAGTCCGGACGGACGCTTTCTCGAATTCAAATTCAACCGTGAAATTGCGAATCGTATCGTAGCCGACCTTCGTGATCGAGGCTATGATGCCGAACTTCTCGTAGAGGAGGACGACGATGTACCGCTTGCGGAACGATGCAGACGCGCAAATGCCTATTCTCAGGCGCTCGGCAAACAAAATGTAATCTTGGTCAGCATCCATGCCAACGCCTTCGGAAATGGCCGTGAATGGACCAAAGCAAGGGGCTGGAGTATCTATACCTCCAAAGGACAAACCAGAGCAGACCTTCTCGCTGATGATCTGGCCAAAGCTGCCATGAAATATCTCGGGTCAAAGGCCGTGCGTGGAGATTTCGCCGACGGGGATATCGATTATGAGGAAGGCTTCTACATCCTCAAGCACACTATCTCACCTGCAGTACTGACCGAGAATCTGTTCTTCACCAATGAAGATGATCTTAAGTTCCTCGAGAGTGGCGCAGGAAAGCAGGCCATCGTTGACCTTCATGTAGAAGGAATCATTGAGTATTTGAACCGATAAACCCCGCCGCTGGCAAATACGCCAGCCAGCGGCTCTCCAGATTAGAGGCACCAGCGCCGCGCATAAGCGCACGCGGCGCTTGCGGTCCGGCGGTGCGGGGGCCTCAGCCCAAAGGGCCTCCTCCCGCCGGCCGCTGCCTGCCTGGCAGCACTCCGGAGTAATATGTTATGAGAAGAAATGGTCGAGACTACGACAGCATATCGCCATCACTAATGATAATCTCAACAGGTTCACTGAGGAACTTCCCAAAGTAAACCCACCATGCACGACAGAAAATATACCTGAAATCCTCCGCTTTGAAACAATCATTACAGGCAATAGTCGCGTATGTGAACAGCCCTATGCACAGCATCAGGTTATTGGTGTTGTCCAGTGGCATACCGCCATCACTCATAGTATCACTTGCGCACCTTGCAATGTGAATAGATGCTAAAGACATCCGGGGTTCGTCGTCTATCCAGCGACCGGACTCGACTTCTCTTTTCTTCATCTGATTAGCATAGTCAACGATCGGTCCAAGTTTATCTTTATATCCTCCGCAGAACGTCACAATCGCATCCTGACACCTTTCGAGATATTGGCTCATGGCATCAGCATATTCTGGGGCTACTGGATATTGTGGTATGAACTTGTTGCAGAATTCTATGAACTTGTCGTCTACATCGGTATCGAACACCTTCTGAAGCTGTTTGTCGAGTTTTTCTATTGTCATCTGGCTGTTGTGCTAGGTAATGTCGTTTAATGTATGAAAAAAAGGTTAGTAAGGACTCCCTCTACGCCTTTCACCATGCCTCGCCAGAAACATATCTACTGAGTGCAGAGATCAACGCCCATACTAACCGTATGAGTGTGGTCCCCATATGCACTGTAGATAAATTTTGTTGACCTGAGTCCTGGCGAGATTCGGTGAACTACTGCAAATAGGAAATACCTAAAAATCTATGTCTTTGAGTCTCCGTAGAAACTCATCACAAATTTACGTATTTTTTTGAGAGTGCCTTCAATATCCTTCAAAATCCGTCACTTTTGTAAATTTGTGTATAGTAATCAACCAACAATCCTTCATGCATCCCCACAAAATCTTCCAGCAATACCTCTGGCTCGTGACCACTATCCGACGCTCCGGAGGCATCACCCTCGATGATCTTAACCAGCGATGGCTCCAGACAACACTGTCAGATGGTCACCATCTCTCACGCAGCACGTTTGTGCGCCACAAAGAGGCAATTCAAGACATGTTCGGTATCGTCATCGAATGCGATGTCCACAACGACTACAAATACAGCATAGTCAATGACCATGAACTGCTCAATGACTCCATCCAGAATTGGATGCTATCGACTCTCGGTGTCAGCACACTTCTCAGTGAGTCCGTCGGCGTTCATGACAGGATTCTGCTGGAATCGGTCCCATCCAGTGGCTCTGAGCTCGGCATTTTCATCGATGCCATGAAGTCCGGCCATCGCATCAGAGTCCGGTATCGTCGATATGGTGCAGATGAAGTCTCTGACCGAATCGTTGATCCATACTGTATCAAGCTCTTTAATTGCCGCTGGTATGGACTTGTAAAGCACCTTCAGCGCGGAACACTCTATGTCATCTCATTTGATCGCATACAGTCTATTGAACTCACTAACCAAAGCTTTGAAATAGACCCAGATTTTGATGCTCATGCTTTCTTTGCCGAGAGTTATGGCATTGTCACCAAGCCGGACGCGAAGCTCGAACGCATTGTCATCAGAGCATACGGCAGTGAACCATATTACCTCCGTGATCTTCCGCTGCACAGTTCCCAAACCGAACTTGCATCAGACGACGGCTACACCGACTTCGAATACCATTTCCGCATATCTGCAGACTTCTATCCTGCACTGCTGGCCAAGGGTCCGAATATTCAGGTTCTGGAACCGGAGTGGCTGGTGGAGGAGATCAAGGGGCAAACTGCTCGAATGGTTGAGCTGTACAAATAGCACTTGACGCTTTCCAAAAAATCGACAAAGACGCCATTGCCCATAGCCACAAAAACTATTAAAAATGCTTTATAAAAA